>CALXGR010000007.1 GCA_944387885.1 uncultured Clostridia bacterium | reverse complement strand
GCGCAGATGTAGTCCAGCAGCAGGGCGCCCATCTCGTTGCCGGAAACCAGCTCGTAGCTTCCGTCGGGGCACTTCATGGCAATGCCCACACGGTCAGCATCCGGGTCGGTGGCCAGCATCAGGTCGGCACCGGTCTCCTTGGCCAGATCCAGGCCCAGCTTGAGGGCCTCAAAAATCTCGGGGTTGGGATAGCTGCAGGTGGTGAAGTAGCCGTTGGGGTACTCCTGCTCGGGGACGATGGTAATATCGGTGATTCCCATGTCGTTGAGGACCTTGGTGACAGGGACCAGGCCGGAACCGTTCAGGGGGCTGTACACCAGCTTGAGACCGGCAGTCTTGCACAGGCCGGGACGGACCTGGCGGGCTTCAATGGCATCATAGAGAGCCTGCTTGCAGTCATCCCCTACGAACCGGATAAGACCCTGCTCCACACCCTCTGCAAAGGAAATATACTTTGCACCGGTAAGAACATCGGTCTTCTGAATTTCATCATAGACAATGGCGGCGGCATCGTCGGTCATCTGGCATCCGTCGGGGCCGTAGGCCTTGTAGCCGTTGTACTTGGCAGGGTTGTGGGAAGCGGTGACCATGATACCGGCGTTGCACTCATAGTACCGGGTGGCAAAGCTGAGGGCGGGAACCGGCATAAGGGCATCATAAATCCGTACCTTGATTCCGTTGGCAGCCAGAACGCCGGCGGCAGTCTTGGCAAAGACATCACTCTTCAGGCGGCTGTCGTAGCTGATGGCTACGGTCTGGTTGCCGCCCTGGGTCTTGACCCAGTTGGCCAGGCCCTGAGTGGCCTGACGGACTACATAAATATTCATCCGGTTGGTTCCTGCACCCAGAACCCCCCGCAGGCCGGCGGTGCCGAATTTCAGAGCCACCGCGAAGCGGTCCTTGATGGCTTCCTCGTCCCCGTCGATTTTCTGGAGCTCAGGCTTCAGGTCTGCATCTTCCAGATCAGCGGCCAGCCAGCGCTTGTATTCATCCATGTACATATCCATGCACCTTTCTCTCTTTAATATTTGCCCCTGGGCAGAGCCCGGTTTTTGGGCATTATTTACATTTTTAATCATACTGCACCGACTTTTAGTTGTCAATTCGCAAATGATTTTTCGGTGATTTTCCCTTGTTTGTGGGTTCTTTTTTGTTCAGTCTGTATACCAGTTTTCCCCCTTGTCAGACGACCTGACGCACTTTATAATTGAATGAGAAACCTATGGGAGGGTGGAATATATATGTATGCAAAGGTCACCAGCTTTGGATTGCAGGGGCTGGCCGCCTTTCCCGTCACCGCAGAGGCGGACGTTGCGGGAGGACTGCCCCAGTTTTCCATTGTGGGGCTGCCGGACAGCGCCGTAAAGGAGAGTGCAGACCGGGTACGCAGCGCCATGAAAAACAGCGGCTATCCCTTTCCGCCCAGCCGGATCACGGTAAATTTGGCTCCTGCCGACGTGCGGAAAAGCGGGCCGGTGTACGATCTTCCGGTATTGCTGGCCCTGCTTTCCGCAGGAGGAACCATTCAACAGCCCCAGCCCTGCCAGGCTTTTGTGGGAGAGCTGAGTCTGGACGGAAGTCTGCGCCCGGTCCGGGGCATTCTCTCCATGGCTCTGGCTGCCCGGGAAAACGGAATCACCCAGCTGTTTGTTCCCTGTGAAAATGCCGCAGAGGCGGCGGTGGCCCAGGGTGTGGAGGTGTATGCCTGTTCCAGTGCCCGGGCGGTGGTGGACCATCTCACCGGGGCCGCTCCCCTGACTCCGGTACCCTATCTTCCCTTCCAGCCCCAGGAACTTTCCTTTGACCTGGATTTTGCGGACGTTCATGGCCAGGCCATTGCCCGCCGGGCCTTGGAGATCGCCGCTGCGGGAGGGCACAATGTTCTGATGATTGGGCCTCCCGGCACCGGCAAAAGCATGCTGGCCCAGCGGCTGCCCGGTATTCTGCCTCCCCTTTCCCGGGAGGAAAGCGTGGAGACCAGCAAAATTTATTCGGTGGCCGGGCTGCTCCCCTCGGGACACGGGCTTATGGGAGCACGGCCTTTCCGCAGCCCCCACCACACTGCCAGCAGCACCAGCCTGACCGGCGGCGGTTCCAATCCCCGGCCCGGTGAGGTCAGCCTTGCCCACAACGGAGTCCTTTTTCTGGATGAATTGCCCGAGTTCCGCCGGGAGGCCCTGGAAGCCCTCCGCCAGCCTTTGGAGGACGGCAAAGTAACAGTCAGCCGGGTCCAGTCCACCGTCAGCTACCCCTGCCGGGTCATGCTGGTGGCTGCCATGAACCCCTGCAAATGCGGGTACTACGGACATCCCACCCGCCCCTGCACCTGCACCCCCAGCGCCATCGAACGGTACCGGCAGCGCATCAGCGGCCCTCTTCTGGACCGGCTGGACCTGCATGTGGAGGTGGCACCGGTGGATTACGACGAACTGAGTCAAGAGACGGGAGGAGAATCCAGCGCCCGGATTCGGGAGCGGGTCATCGCCGCCCGTCAGCGCCAGCTGGAGCGATACAAAGGCACCGGCATCACCTGCAATGCCCAGCTTCCCAGCGCCCGGCTGCGCCAGGTGTGCAAAATGGAACCGGAAGCCGCCCGGCTCTTTCAGGCCGCCTTTACCCGGATGCAGCTCAGTCCCCGAGCCCATGACCGAATCCTGCGGGTGGCCCGGACCATTGCTGACCTGGAAGGGACCCGGCTGATCACTGCAGCCCAAATCAGTGAGGCCCTCCAGTACCGCAGTCTGGACCGGAAATACTGGTACAACAACTGAAAAGCAGGGCAATTCTTTTTTAAATAATCAAAAGGTCAGACCAAAAGAAGTTTTTGGTCTGACCTTTTTTCTTTTATTCTCCGCCTTCCAGAATGGCGGTTGCAGTTTCCAGCCAAAGGGAAACACTCTGCCAGGACACCCGGTGAAGGTATCCGGTGGAGCTGTCCCAAAGCCAGGCATATCCTTCCTGGTCGGGAGCGCTCACTTCAAAGTAGGCCGCCTCGCTGCCCAGAGCCGTCACGGTTGCGTAAGGCTGAGTGGTGCGCTCCTGCTCCACCTGTGCCAGGTCGGTGATGGTCATGGAAGTCTGGGTATATCCCAGCTGGGAAATCAGAGAATCCACCTTGGTCTGGTCCGGCTGAGTCTGGGAATCTCCTGCAAAAGACCAGGTCTCCCCGTCATGGACCAGGGACAGGGTGTTTTCCCCCCATTGAACCTCCAGGCTGGCAAGGTTCTCTTCCAGCTCCATGGGAGCCTGGGGTGCATACAAACCTTCTTTGGTGTAGGCAAAGGCGTTATACACTTCCTCGCTCAGAGTATAGACTTCCCCTCCCAGGGCTGCGTAATAGTCTCCGGTAAGGGAGTTGCAGTTACCAAAGGAGAAAGTCACACTCTCACCATCATTTTCCAATGTAACCGTCAGGGCCGGAGTGTCCAGCCCTGTCTGGGAGTCATCCTCCAGCTGCCGCTGGGCGGTGATGTTCTGGGCAGTGGTTGCCATATTTTCCAGAATAGACTGGCGGATGGGATAGTTGGGGTCCTCCGGGTCAGTCCATTCCTCCCCCAGTTCCAGGGTGGTAGTCTCTTCCGGCCACTGAAGGGTGATCCGGGTGACCGAGTCCATGGAGAGAAACGGAATTTCCTGAGAGGATTCCTCCGGTTTCAGGAAGGTTACCAGGGCTGCAAGTGCGGCCAGGAGAACCGCCGCCCCTCCCAATATGAGAAGCAGTTTCTTTTTGGCCCCCATTACTGCCGCCTCCGTTTCAAAGTAACGGCAATGCCCACTCCTATCAGAGCCAGAGGAATAAGGATGGTGAAGACACAGCCCCAGAGCATGACAGCGCTCTCAGGAAGAACCAATCCTTCCAGCTGCAGGCTCTTGCTGGAAATGACCAGAGTGTCCGCCTGTCCGCAGAGGGCGCTCAGTCCCCCTATCAGGAACTGGCTGTTGCCGCCGGACACCACGCTGTCCAGACTGCCGTTCCAGATTCCGGAACCGCCTACCCAGAGGATGGCTCCTCCCCCGCTGTTCCGGGAGACCGCCGAGAGGAGGAAGGTTCCCTCCGTTTCGGGATCGCTGTCCGGGACCGCCTTATCAGAGGTGATAAGGAGCGGGGTGACCTCGGCCACTGTATCCTCATTGACCAGGGCACCCTGGGCGTAAGGAATCAGAACATACCGGCCGTTCATATCCTGGGTGATCTCGTCCTCGCCCAGGTCGGGGAGCAGGTAGTAATCCAGGCCGCTGATGTGGTAATCTGAGTTGCCCTCCGACAGATATCCCTCTGCCAGAGTGATCCCGTATTCTTCCAGAAGGGCGGCCAGGTTGGGGGTGGACATCTGGCCGTCGGTGACCAGGACCAGGCTGCCCCCCAGTTCCAGATAGTCCCGCAGAACATCTACTTCCTCCTGGGTATAATCCACCATGGGGGCGTTGAGAATCAGGGCACGGGCATCCTCGGGAACCTGGCCGCTGGATACCAGGCTCAGGTCCACCAATTCCAGGTTTTGGTTCTGGATGGTCTGAAGGGCGTAGCTGTCCAGCTCTGCCTCCCCGTGACCGGTAAGGCGGTATACCTTGGGAGTATCGGTGCTGATGACATACCGGATGGCGCTGGTGATCTGCTGTTCGGCATCAAAGCCGATGGTGTAGTTCCCGGCCTCATCCGTACCGGACTGGTAGAAGGAGGTAGGAAGAATCAACCGGCTCTGCTCACCGCTGACCACCAGCAAGCTGCCCTCGGTGGCATCATCGTAGCCATATTCCGATGCAAAGGAGGGATTATAGGCCGGGTCCACCGTCTCCCAGTGGACCTGACTGCTGCTGGTCTGGTACCGTTCCAGCAGGTTCTTGACGTTGGTGTCCTCTGCCCCTTCCTGGGCCAAGTAGTAAATGTCCACCGGCTGTTCCAGGGACTGAATCAATTCATAGCTGGTTCCGCCCAGGGTATAAAGCTGGCTCTCGCTTACATCATACTGGGTGTACCGCACCGGAATGGCACGGACCAGCAGATTTATGGCCACCACCAATACCAGAACCACGGCAGAAAGTCCCAGCGCCATGGCGCTGTTGCTCATGGCCCGTTTGCTTTTAACGGTAAATAACTGTTTTATCTTATTTTTCATGGGTTTCCTCCTCAGCTCCACCGGCGCTTTTCCAGGCTCTGTCCGGTGAGGAACAGGAAGAATCCTGCAACGGTGAGATAATATACCAGGGAAGTCAGGTCAAATACCCCATACACAAACCCTGCAAAGGGAGTGAACAGGTCCATGGCCTCCATTACCCCGGAGAACCCTTGCGCCAGCCAGGAACCGCTGAACAGGTATACCCCTGTCAGCAGAATAACACAGAGAAGGAATACTCCCATTCCAAGGGGAGCTCCTCCCCGGACACCGGCACAGAGGGCGATGATCAGGGCTGCTCCCAGGAATACCAGGTAAGCCATAAGGTTGCCGCTGACCAGAAGAAGCCGGATGCTGGCAATGAGATAGGCCAGCAGCATCAGGCCAAAGCTGGCCAGGCAGCTGATGATCTGGCTCTCGGTCTGGCTGCTCACCCACAGGCCCATGGCAATACAGCTTCCGCCCAAAAACAGATAGCTGAGAAGGGACCCCAGAATCCGTGCCCAGTCTATGGAACCGTAGAACCCCATGACCACCGGCATAAGCCCCATAAGCACCACCGACAATCCGAAGATGGCCAGATGTGCCAGAAACTTGCCCAGCACAATGGAGGTCAGGCTCACCGGGCTGGTGAGAAGAAGCTGGTCCGTTTTGGTCCGCCGCTCCTCCGCAAAGCTCCGCATGGTCAGAATGGGCACATAAATGAGAAAGGCAAAGGTCGTACAATAAATGGTATAGCTGAAATCCGCTGATGCGTTGATCAGGTTATTGGCCCAAAAATATATCCCGCAGACCATGGCCATAAATCCTACCAGGAAATATCCCATGACACCGGAAAAATAGCTTTTCCATTCTCGCTTGAAAACAGCGATCATTCCATCTCCTCCTGTTCAGGAACATGACTTTCTGTCAGCTTGAGGAAAATTTCCTCCAGACTGGGGGCTTCGCTGGTCAATGCCAGCACCGGGCAGCCTTCCTTGGCCAGGGTCAGGCTCACCGACCGGCGAAGGTCCTGGTCGGGGGCACAGGCAGCGGTGAAGGTCACCTCATCCCCATGAGCATGTTCCAGAGTCAGCTTTTCCAGACCTTGAATCTTTTTCAGCAGCTTTTCAATCTGCTCTGCCTTTCCCTGGGCAGTGATATGCAGGACCTGCCGGCTCTGGCTCAGGCTGTCCGGCGAGCCCTGGGCCACCAGCTTTCCCTGGGAAATAATCATGACCTGGTCGCAGATGGACTGCACCTCGGACAGGATATGGCTGGAAAGGATGACGGTATGTTCCTTTCCAAGCTCCTTGATCAGTTCCCGCATTTCAATGATCTGGGCAGGGTCCAGGCCTACGGTGGGCTCATCCAGAATAATGATCTGGGGCTTGCCCAGGAGCGCCCCGGCCAGGCCGGTACGCTGGCGGTACCCTTTGGACAGGTTCCGGATAAGCCGGTGACGCATACCGGTCAGGTCCAGCTGTTCCATGGCTTTCTGCACTTCCTGGGTGCGCTGGGCCTTTTTCCGGATTCCCTTCAACTCCGCCACAAAGTTCAGGTATTCCTCCACCCCCATTTCAGGGTAAAGAGGGGGAATTTCGGGCAGGTAGCCCATGAGGGCCTTGGCCTTTCCCGGCTCCTCCACCAGGTCCACTCCATCCACCAGAATCTTTCCCTGGGTTGCGGAAAGATACCCGGTGATCATGTTCATCAAGGTAGACTTTCCGGCGCCGTTGGGGCCCAGAAGTCCCCACACGCCCCCTTTGTCGATGGAAAAGGAAATATCGTCTACGGCCAGCTGACCGCCGTTATATCGTTTGGTCAAATGTTCAACTGTAATCAATCCGTCGTCCCTCCTGTTCCGGTTCCCCTGTTTCCTCTAAAAGGGCCTGGGAACCGTCATAATGGAGTATTGTACAGGGTAAATGTGTCCGTTTGGTTAAAATCCGGGAATTGAACGCCGGTTTTAAGAATTTTTTAAAAAAGCCAGACGCCTCCCGGACAAGGGGATTGGTCTGGCTGAAAGGGATTTACTTTTTCTCCCCGAAGCGATACTCGGTGCCTTCCCGGAGCCGCTGGATATTGGACCGGTGCATAAAGATGACCAGGGCAGCCATACAGACGGCAAACAGAGTATTGACCACCACACTCTGGCCGTTGATCAGGCAGTAGAGCAAGGTGAGGATGGGATAGGAAATTGCTCCTATAATGCTGGCCAGGCTGACCACCCGGGTCCCTCCTACCACGATGAGGAAAATCAGGACCAGGACCAGAAAGACAGTGGGGTTGGTGACCAGGATAGTACCGGCGGCCACCGCCACCCCTTTGCCTCCCTTGAACTTAAAGTACAGGGGAAAAAGGTGGCCGATCACCGCAAAAAAGGCAGCTACGGCACCCAGGTCAATTCCGTTGGGATAAGCAGTGTAGAACACGCTCTGGGCCAGGGTGCGGACCAGCACAACACTGACGATTCCCTTTCCCATGTCCCCTACCAGGACCAGGGCGGCAGCTTTCTTGCCGAAGGTCCGCAGCACATTGGTCATTCCTGCGTTGCCGCTGCCATGGTTGCGGACATCGTCTCCATAAAGGAGTTTGCTCACAATAATTCCAAATTCCAGGCTGCCCAGCAGGTAGGCAACAAGTGCCGACAAAACCAGGCATCCGGCAAGCATTCCGCCGGAGACCTGAGTCACTCCCGCCGCCGCAACCATAATCTGGGTGGGGCCGTCTGCCCCTCCGATGATTCCCATATTCATTCCCTCTCTTATTGAACCTTAAAACAGGTTACTTGGTGTTCTCGTGATCCCGTTCCCGGACTACCATACGGATGGGTGTTCCCTTCAGGCCGAAGGCTTCCCGGATCTGGTTTTCAATATACCGCTGGTAGCTGAAATGGAACAGGTCTTTCCGGTTTACAAAGCAGACAAACGTGGGAGGCCGGGTCCCGCTCTGGGTCATGTAGAAAATCTTCAGGCGGCGGCCCTTGTCGCTGGGGGGCTGGACCCGGCTGGTTGCCCGGGCCAGAAGTTCGTTGAGTACACCGGTCTTGACCCGGAATGCGTTCTGGTCATCCACCGACTTGATCATTTCAAACAGCTTATCCACCCGCTGTCCGGTCTTGGCGCTGATGAAGATGATGGGGGCGTAGGACATAAAGCTGAAATCCTGTTCCAGCTTTTTCCGGTATTCGGCCATGGTGTTGCCGTCCTTTTCCACCAGATCCCACTTATTTACCGCAATGATACAGGCTTTCCCCTGTTCGTGGGCATAACCGGCTACCTTGCTGTCCTGCTCGGTAAAGCCCTCGGTGGCGTCGATCATAATAACAGCCACCCGGCTCCGCTCCACAGCGGCCAGGCTCCGGAGGGTGGAGAAACGCTCGATTCCGCTTTCCACCTTTCCCCGCTTCCGCAGACCGGCGGTGTCGGTAAAGACGAACTTGCCGTATTTGTTGTCTACCGGCAGGTCCACCGCATCCCGGGTGGTGCCGCTCTCGTTGGCGACGATCATCCGGTTTTCCCCCAGAATATAGTTTACCAGGCTGGACTTTCCTACATTGGGGCGTCCGATGACGGCTACGGTGATCCGGTCGTCCTCCTGGTCGGTCTCTTCCTCAAAGTTAAGGTGAGCGCAGACCGCATCCAGCAGGTCACCGGTACCATGACCGTGAACGCTGGAAATGGGAACGATTTCCCCGATTCCCAGGCTGTAGAAGTCATACAGTTCCAGGGGAGGCTCTCCCAGCTTATCGCATTTGTTCACAGCCAGCACCACCGGCTTGCCGCTCCGGATGAGAAGGCTGGCCACATCCTGGTCGGTGGGGGTAACGCCGGCGCCGATCTCCCCTACCATAATAATGCAGTCCGCAGTTTCAATGGCGATCTGGGCCTGCTGGCGCATATGCTGCATCATGCCGTCGTCAATGGAGGGCTCGATTCCTCCGGTATCCACCAGCAGGAAGGTATGGCCGCACCATTCGCAGGGGCTGAGGATCCGGTCCCGGGTTACGCCGGGGGTGTCCTCCACAATGGCAAGCCGCTGCCCGATGAGCTTATTGAACAGGGTGGATTTGCCTACGTTGGGCCGTCCCACCACTGCCACAATGGGTTTGGACATGGGCCTGTCCTCCTTTCTTTATCTCAAAGGTTGTTGTCTTTATGAATATGCTTTCCCAGCAAGGTAAGGCAGTTTTCTGCCCCGCTTACCGGGATGAGCTGGACCTTGATCTTCAGTTCCCGGGAAAGCTGGTCCAGGGTGGTATCATCCAGGAACATATCCCCCTCGGTCCGGACCATTACTTCGGGAACACAGAGCAGCCGGGATTTCAGTTTTCCACGGCACTGTTCCATAATATCCCCGCCGCAGACCAGTCCGGCCACATTTACATTCCCCCCAAAGAAATGGTTTTCAATGGGGTGGACTGTAATATTGACCTGGGGGTACCTTTTATGGACCGCCCGGGCCATCTCCTCAATGAGGGGGGCGGCCAGGGTCCCGGTGACCAGGTCCAGTTTCCGGGGCAGAACCAGACCATGGGGCTGGGCCAGCTCTTCCAGGAATTCCTCCCGGTAAAGCCGCCACATTCCCACTCCGTTTTCCAGCTGGGAGAATTCTTCATAGAAGTCATAGTCCGGGATGGGTCTGCCTGCCAGCAGATACCATTCATCCCCGGGATAAATCAGCCGGGTGCCCAGTTCTTCCAGGCATTGATTTCCGTATTCTTCCAGGATATCCAGTGCAGCCCGGGCAGATTCCGGGTCATAGGGCTGGAGAGGATACAGGCCTTTCCGGTGGGCGGTAACTCCCGCAGGAACGGCGGCGATGCTGTCCACATGGGGGTAGTACCGTTTCAAATCCTCCAGGGTACGGCGGAGTTCCTCTCCGTCGTTGATTCCCCGGCAGAGCACCAGCTGAAAGTTCATGGTGATCTCCGCCTGGGCAAACTGGTCCAGGTATTTCAGGACCTCCCCTGCCCGCTTGTTGGCCAGCATCCGGATCCGAAGGTCCGGATTGGTGGTATGGACCGAAATATTCAGAGGACTGATCCGCATCCGGATGATCCGGTCCACCTCTTCCTGGCTCATATTGGTCAAAGTGATATAGTTGCCAAACAAAAAGCTGAGCCGGGCATCATCATCCTTGAACCAAAGGTTTTCCCGGGCGCAGGAAGGCAGCTGGTCAATAAAGCAGAAAATACAGTGGTTCGAGCAGCTGTGCTTTTCGTCTCCCAGGTAGCTCTCGAAGTCGCACCCAAAGGGAGTATACTGGTCCTTGGAAATGGAGAGCGTTCTGCGCTGTCCTTCTTCCTCCACTTCCAGCTGAAAGGCGGGACTGGCAGTGTAATACTGATAGTCCAGCGAGTCATTGAGGGGGTTGCCGTCTGCACTGAGAAGCACCATATCCGGACGAATCCCCGCCAAATCTGCGGGACTGCCCGGGTCCACTGCCTTGACACGCATTGCCATCTGTTCCACCCGCCTTTCCCGAATCCTTCATTAAACAGAAAAAAGGAGGAAGGTATGCCCTCCCCCCTTTGTCAGAAGCCAATCAGGCTTCCTTCTTGACGATTTCCTTACCCTTGTAGTAACCGCAGTTGCCACACACATGATGGGGGAGCTTGTACTCACCGCACTGGGGACATTTGACCAGGGCGGGAGCCTCCAGCTTCCATACATTGGAACGCCGCTTGTCACGACGAGCCTTGGAAACCTTTCTCTTAGGTACTGCCATCTCTTAAGCACCTCCTTGGGTGAAAATCTACTGTAACAGCGTTTTCAATATACTCAACCCGTTTGCAGGGGCGGCATCCTCTGCCGATTGACAGGTGCAGCCTGCCACTTTTTTCTTTCCGCAAACCGGGCAAAGTCCGGGACAATCCTCTGCACACAAAAGCAGGAAGGGAGCCTCCATGACTACCTCCTGAAAAACCAGCTGGTGCAGATCCAGCACACCTTCCTCGGTAACAGGCAACTCAATGTCAGGGTCTTCCAGATCCCTGCTCCGCAAAGTCCAGCTTCTGGAAAAATCCAGGTCCTGGGTCACCGGCTCCAGACAGCGGGCACATTCTCCGCTGATGACAGCCCTGACGCTCAGGGACAGCTCCAAAGTATCTCCATCCGTGGAGACTTCTACCACTGCCTCTACCGGCTGTTCCACCCTGTATCCCGGGAAATCTTCTCCCGAGAGATCCGCCTGAAATGCGTTATAATAGGGCTTTTGGCCGGAGTACAGGAACTTCCGCAGATCAAATTGCATGGTACACCTCAAAAGGTTGCTAGTATAGTATAGCCACTTCCATTGGTTTTGTCAACACAAAAATACAGTGGAAGCCAATTTTTTTGGCCTCCACTGTACTGTTTTTGAAAACAGTGGATAAGATTACAGATATTTCTTGACGCTCTCGGGCAGGTCAGCCTCGTTGGCGGAAACAGTTACCACCACGTGAACGCTGTCGCCGGCCACGCTGTTCACCTTGTCCAGCAGGCTGCCCAGCTCATCCAGAGTCAGGCCGCACTTGAGCACGCCATCCAGGAACAGGTCGGTAATATCGTAGTTGCCGGCCAGGATTCCAGCCATGAAACCATACATAGCATCGGCGCCCTTGATGTCATACTCGCTCAGGTCAATAAGACGAGCGGAGTGGTCGATGTTATAGGTAAGAGCCATAGACTTTTCGATCACAACCACATTACCATTACTGGTCTTGGCGGCATTGTTGATCATGTCAATGACTGTCTTAGTCTTGCCGGAGCCCTTGGAGCCAACAATCAGTTTAATCATAAGAGATACCTCCTTGTATTTTCACGCCGTTCGGCGCAAGCGATGTCTTGAGACGGCATCAGCCCAGGCGTGCCTCCAGAGCTGCCTTAGCGTCTTCGTAACCGGGCTTGCCCATGAGAGCAAACATATTCTTTTTATAGCTTTCCACACCGGGCTGGTTGAAGGGGTTAACTGCCAGCAGGTAGCCGCTGATGGCGCATGCCTTCCAGAAGAAGTAGATCAGGCAGCCCAGATTGTAGGCATCCAGCTCATCCACTTCTACCACAGCAATGGGCACTCCACCATCGTTATGGGCCAGAATGGTTCCCTCCATAGCCTTCCGGTTGACCACGCTCATATTCTGGTCAGCCAGGAAATTCAGTCCGTCAAAATTCCCCTCAATGGACTGGATGTACAGGTCCTCCTGAGGCTTCTTGATATCCACAAAGGTTTCAAAGAGCACCCGGCTGCCTTCCTGGATAAACTGGCCCATGGAATGCAGGTCGGTGGAGAAAACACAGGAAGCGGGCATAAGGCCCTTGTTGTCCTTGCCTTCGCTCTCGCCGAACAGCTGCTTATACCACTCGTTCATCATGGTGAAGTTGGGTTCAAAGCAGCCCAGCATTTCCACGCTCTTGCCCTTCCGGTACAGGATATTCCGGGTAGCGGCATACTGGTAAGCCTGGTTGTTCAGGTCGCAGACGCTGTACTCCTTCATGGCATCGGCGGCACCCTGCATGAGAGCATCGATATCAATGCCGGCGCAGGCGATGGGCAGCAGACCCACGGCAGTGAGAACACTGAACCGTCCGCCTACATCGTCAGGCACCACAAAGGTGGGCCAGCCCTGGGCATCGGCCAGTTCCTTCAGGGTTCCCTTGGCACGGTCGGTAGTGGCATAGATCCGGCGGTTGGCTTCCTCTGCTCCTACCTGGTCTTCCAGCAGCTGGCGGAGTACCCGGAATGCCAGGGCAGTCTCAGTAGTGGTGCCGGACTTGGAAATAACATTGATGGAGAACCGCTTGCCCTTGGTGACCTTGATGATATCATTCAGGTAAGTGGGACTGATGCTGTTGCCGCAGAAGTAGATCTTGAGGCCGTCCTGGGTCTCGTTGTGCATCTGGCCGCAGATGGCTTCCACCACCGCACGGGCGCCCAGATAGCTGCCGCCGATACCTGCTACCAGCAGAACATCGGAATCCTCACGAATCTTCTTTGCAGCTTCCTTGATGCGGGCAAACTCCTCTTTGTCATAGTTGACGGGAAGGTCCATCCAGCCAAGAAAATCGTTGCCGGGACCGTTCTTGTTGACCAGGGCATCGTGTGCTGCCTGGACCTGAGGCATAATGGCCTCATACTCATGCTCAGAGATAAAATTGCCCAGATATTTTTTACTGAAATGTACACCCACGGTTTACACATCTCCAATCTTCCTGTTTCTGGTTAGCTTTATGATACCCTTTTGTCAACACTCTGTCAAGGTAAAATTCCTTGAAAATATTACGGTGTGAGGAATGCCTGCCAGAGCCGCTCCAGAGCCATGAACAGGTCCAGTTTTTTCACTTCATGGGCGGCGGTAATGGGGATGCTGTCCATCTCCTGACCCTGGATAGAGACCTTCAATTGTCCCACTTCCTGCCCCTCTTCAATGGGGGCGGAAATGCTTTCGGGAAGCTGCGGAGTGATTTCCAGGCTCTCCCCTTCCCCCTTCTTGATCAGCAGCCTCTGGCCGGTGGAATAGGACAATTCCAGGGTCTCCCGGTCTCCTCCCTCCACCGGGATCTGAGCCGGAGCTTCCTGGGGGCGCTCCACTTCCAGACTTTGGAAATTGGCAAAGCCGTAATCCAGCAGAGTCCGGGCTGCAGTCCACCGGTCATCCCCGGTGGAGGACCCCAGGACCACTGCGATCAAATTGAGACCATCCCGGCTGGCGCTGGCAGTGATGCAGACTCCCGCCCCGCCGGTGGTGCCGGTTTTCAGGCCGGTAATGCCGTTGTAGCTTTTCAGCAGTTTGTTGGTGTTGAGGAGCTGAGTCTGACCGTCCCGCAGGCTGTCCATCCAGATGGTGGTGTAGTTGGTGATCTGGGGATGGTTGGTGAGAATTTCCCGGCTCATAATGGCTACATCCATGGCGGTGGACAGGTGGCCCGGTTCATCCAGACCGCAGGCGTTTTCAAAGTGGGTGTTGGTCATACCCAGCTGGGCGGCCTTCTGGTTCATCTGCTCCACAAAGACCTCTTCGCTTCCTCCGATGAATTCCGCCACAGCCACAGCGGCATCGTTGGCACTGGACACGCAGATGGCTTTCAGCATTTGATCCAGTGTAAACTCCTCTCCCGGTTCCAGCCAGATCTGGCTTCCTCCCATCTGGTAGGAATGCTCCGACACCGGGACAATGTCATCCAGGGACACCCGGCCCTCGTCCAGGGCCTCCATGGTGAGAAGCAGGGTCATCACTTTGGTGATGCTGGCAATGGGCATGGGAGTGTCGGCGTTCATCTGGTAGAGTACCGTCCCCGTGTCCTGGTGGATGAGCACCGCCGCCCGGCAGGGCAGGGTGAGCTGGGGCTGCTCAAACTCTCTTGCCTGTCCCGCCGCGGCAAAGCAGAAAGCCAGGACAACAGCCAGGAGCAGTGAGATTCCTTTTTTCATGGCGGTCATTCCTCCCTTATTTTGGTGAAATAGCTTTCCATAAGAAATATGCGGCACCGGGGAGAATAAATTCCCGGTTTTCATTGCGCCCGGTTTCCTTTCCCGGTATAATTGAGTAAGAATCTTTAGTTTTAGGGAGAACTGTCATGCGAGTATCTTTTTACACCCTGGGCTGCAAGGTGAACCAGAATGAGAGCAATGCCATGCTGGAGGATTTTTGCCGTCACGGATATCTGCCTGCCGAGGAGGGCGAAGGTGCGGATGTTTATGTAGTAAACAGCTGCACCGTCACTGCCAACGGAGACCAGAAAAGCCGGAAATGGCTGCGGCGGATGAAGCGGGAGCACCCCGGCGCCGTGACTGTTCTTACCGGTTGTTATCCCCAGGCCTTTCCTCAGGAGGCAGCGGGGCTTGCCGAGGCGGACATTGTCACCGGGAACACCCAGCGGCGGAAGGTATACGAATATGTGGAAGAATTCCTCCGCACCGGAAAGCGGATCGTGGCCATTGAGGACCACACCCGTGGGGAAGCCTACGAGGAGCTGTCCCCTGTCTCCCGGTTTGCGGAGCACACCCGGGCCTTTGTAAAGGTGGAGGACGGCTGCAACCGCCAGTGCGCCTACTGTGTTATCCCCCGGGCCAGAGGCCCTGTGCGAAGCCGTCCTTTTGAGTCGGTCCGCCGGGAGCTGGAAGCCCTGGCCGCCGCCGGGTACTCCGAAGTGGTGCTTACCGGAATCAACCTGTCCAGCTACGGCAAAGACATTGACAGCAGCCTGACCACTCTGGTGGAACAGGCCGCCGGGGTGGAAGGCATCCAGCGCATCCGTTTGGGCAGCCTGGAACCCGACCTGATGAAGGAGGACGACATTCTCCGTCTGGCCAAGGTGGACAAGTTCTGTCCCCAGTTCCATCTCAGCCTCCAGAGCGGCTGCACCGAGACCCTCCGCCGTATGCGCCGGGTCTACACGGCCGAGGAATACACCCGGGTGGTGAACCGCATCCGGGAGGTTTTCGGCCCTGAGAACTGCAGCTTCACCACCGACATTATCGTAGGCTTCCCCGGGGAAACCCCTCAGGAATTCGAGACCACCTGCCGGTTTGTGGAGGAAATCGGATTCCTGAAAGTCCATGTATTCCCCTACAGCCGCCGCCGGGGCACTCCTGCCTATGACTTCCCCGGCCAGATCTGCGAGCGGGACAAATCGGAGCGGAGCCGTATCCTGGGACAAATCGCAGAAGATGTACGGGCCCGTCAGGCCAAAGCCATGGAGGGTCAGACCGTTCAGGTTCTTCTGGAAACGCCTTTGTCTGCAACCATGTTCACCGGCTATACTCCCCTGTATCTGCCGGTAGTGGTCAGCGCACCGGGTCACAAATCCGGAGACCTGGTGACTGTCACCCTGAAAGAGTACGCAGAAGGACGCTGTCGGGCAGAAATTCTCTAAAAAAGTAGGATTCAGGTCTTGCCCTGAAAGCCACTATATGTTATTCTTTTAACAGGATCGCCCATCCATTTAACAGGAGAGATAGAGAGGAGTTTATCCAATGCGCGGTATTGATACCACCGTCCATCGCATCCGCCGCAGTGTATTTGCGGAAGTAGCCCGGATGAGCTACGAGTACAACACCATCGAAGAGTACGAGCAGCAGGTTCGCACCCTGCCCTTCAAGATCATTCCCGGAGAGGCCAACACCCACCGGGAGAGCATCTTCCTGGAGCGGGCCATCGTAAGCGAACGAATCCGTCTGGCCATGGGTCTGCCCCTGCGCCCCATCGACCATCAGATGAGCACCACCGAAGGCCTGGAGAACTGTGTCAGCGCCCATAAGTACTATGAGCCCCCGCTGATCAATGTGATCAAGTTCGCCTGCCACCGCTGCCCTGAAAAAATCGTAAAGGTCACCGAGATGTGCCAGGGCTGTCTGGCTCATCCCTGCCAGGAAGTATGCCCCAAGAACGCTATCAGCTTCCGGAACGGCAACCTGAGCTACATTGACCAGGATCTCTGCATCAAGTGCGGCCGCTGTGTAGACGCCTGCCCCTACCACGCCATTATCAAGACCGAGCGTCCCTGCGCCGCCAGCTGCGGCATGAACGCCATTCACAGCGACAGCCTGGGCCGGGCCGAAATCGACTACGACAAGTGTGTCAGCTGCGGCATGTGCCTGGTAAACTGCCCCTTCGGAGCCATCTCCGACAAGAGCCAGATTTTCCAGCTGATTCAGGCCTTCAAGCGGGGTGACCGGATCTATGCCGCCGTTGCTCCCGCCTTCATCAACCAGTTCCCCGGCCTGACCCCCGGCAAGTTCCGGGCTGCCATGCTCCAGCTGGGCTTTGAGGATGTGGTCGAGGTAGCCATCGGCGCCGACCTCTGCACCGTAGAAGAAGCCAAAGACTTCCTGAAGGAAGTTCCCGACGAAATTCCCTTCATGGCCACCAGCTGCTGCCCTGCCTGGAGCGTTATGGCCAAGAAGCTCTTCCCCGAGCGTGCCAATTGCGTGAGCATGGCTATGACTCCCATGGTTCTCACCGCCCGGATGATCAAGAAAGCCGACCCCGATATTCGGGTATGCTTTGTGGGCCCCTGCGCCGCCAAGAAACTGGAAGCCCAGCGCCGGACCATCCGCAGCGATGTGAGCTTCGTTCTCACCTTTGAAGAGCTGATGGGTATGTTCCAGGCAAAGCAGGTTGACTTTGACCAGCTGGAGGAAGATTCCGAAGATAAGCTGGAGCACGCCAGCGCTGACGGCCGTGGCTTTGCTGCCAGCGGCGGTGTAGCCCAGGCGGTGGTCAACGCCATCAAGGAGCTGGCTCCCGACCGTGAGGTGAAGGTTGCCAGCGCTCAGGGTCTGGCCGACTGCAAGAAGCTGCTCATGCTGGCCAAGGCAGGCAAGTATAACGGCTATCTGCTGGAAGGCATGGCCTGCCCCGGCGGCTGCATTGCCGGTGCCGGTACTCTGGCCGATCCTGCCAAGACTCTGGCTCAGCTGAACAAGTACAAGACTACTGCTCCCTTCAAGGGCGCCGTGGAGAGTCCCTTTGAGATGAACCTGGCCTTCCTGGAGGAAGAGCGCCACCACAACTGATCCAATAGAATGGATATCGGCCTGGGGCAATTTGCCCCGGGCCGTTTTTTTGTAGAAATATTTTGTAAAAGTATTGACTTTTATCTTCTTCCCGACTATAATAAATAACGTTGTCGGTGCGCCCCAACAATGTGGACAGATGGCTGAGCTGGTCTAAGGCGCACGACTGGAAATCGTGTAACCCCCATAAAGGGTTCGAGGGTTCGAATCCCTCTCTGTCCGCCAAAAAAATCCCACACCAAACGGTGTGGGATTTTTTTTGCGTTTGACAGAGAGAGGATTCGAACAGCACGTTCGGCGCAGCCGAAAAGAACAGTCCGGTGGACTGTTCTTTAGTGTGCGGGTGCCGGGACTGGGCGCACACTACCGGGGACCTTGTTCTCCCTGTCATCCCACACCAAACGGTGTGGGATTTTTTTTGCGTCTGACAGAGAGAGGATTCGAACAGCACGAAAGCACAAAAATCCGGGCAGAGGCGCTCCTCTGCCCGGTTCTTTTTTATCATCCGGCTTTTTGAACGATTCGGTAATTGGGCTGACCTGCCAGGTAGTCCTCCACCGAGATAAAGCCATACTGTCCCTGATAAACCGGCTCGGTAGAAATATCCCCGCCAGGGTTGATCTGAAAGTTAGAATACAATTCTTCCCGCACCTTTACCAGATATTCATCTCCGCATTGGGCTATGGGCAATATGGTTTCCTTCACATTTCCCCGCCACCGTACCAGGGAGAGTTCCTTCAGCTCACCAGTTTCCCAGTCTGCCAGCCAGCTCTGACCTTCCTGCCCCTGAAGGATAGCCATGTCCAGACATTCAATGGGATAAGTATCCAGTCCCACACCATAGCCGGAGGTATCCAGATGATATACCTGCACGCCGGTTTCCATATCCACCAGGGTAAGCTGCCAGGCATTTTTTTCGTAATCATACTCTGCGAAAAAGCCTTTTCCATCCCAGACTGCATGGAGCCATCCACCCTCTATGGGCAGTTCCAGCAGTTCAGTGGGTTCCTCCGTCCCGTTCAGCACACTCTTTTCCAGCTTGTTCAAATCCAGCAGAAGCAGTTCTTCCATGCTGTCTCTCAGGAGAATCTTTCCATTGACCACCGGCCCGAACATGCGGACTGCCGGCCGGAGATAAACTTCCCTCCAGCTGTACAGCAGATTATGGCTGGCCTTGGGATTGTTGCTCATACTGATTTTTAGAATTGCGGCTGTATCTCGGGGCGAATAAAACTGATAACAGATATAGAGAGAAAGTCCGTCAAAATATTCTCCCGCCGGGCTTCCCTCTATAGTTTCCGAAAAGGGTGTTACATCTTCCTGACTCATTACCTCTGTTCTCTCCTGCCCCTGAAGGTCCTGCCGGTAAAGGCAGAATCCTCCAATCCCCTGAGTCAGAACATACAGACAGCCATTGTAGGCAAAGAGCCTGGGTGCTTCCGCAGGCGAATAGCAGGCAGGGCAATCCAGGGAATTATGGGCACACCCTTCCCGCATGCAGACAGGACGGCTGACTGCGGCGGTCTTGTCATAGTAAGTCAGGACCATCATACCGTTCACCTGTTCCTCAAACGCATAGACCCCTTCCTGGTCTCCCAGGGTATTTTCCAGCCTGGTCAGTTGCGTCACCGTTTCCGGCACAGGGAAGGTTTCCTGCGCCGCCTGAGGGGCAGATACGGCACCTGTTTGTCCTCCGCTGCACCCCGCCAGTATCAAAGCCAGGACAGCCGTCAGGAGCCAGCGCAGCCCGGATTTCAAGCGTATGGTGTAAGACATTTTTCCAACTCCTCCGGTGTCAGGCTTGCAGCTCCCAGATTGAGGCCGATACTGTCCACTGTCCCATATCCCAGGCTGGCATAGAGATAGACCTGGTAATCCGGGCTGTAAAAGGCTTGGGTGTAATAGGTTCGATCCATCTCATATTCCTCTTGCCAGGCAGGCCGGGTCAAATCCACTTTCTGGAAGGCACTTTCTTCCAGCCCCAGATAGGCCATATACTCCTTGGCCATGGCTGCCACTGCGCCTTCAATGCTGTCCGCCTCCTGGGTCAGAATCTCTGCCAACAGTTCTGTCTGCACTCCATACTCTGTTCCCGACCAGACAGTATCGCTGTTGTTATATTCCATGTAGAGAGCCATAATCTTCTGGGTAACCGTGTCCCGGGAAATGTTCAGCACCCAGTACTTTCTGGAGTAAAAGCCGTTTCCATTTCCCTCCATAGCAGTCCGGTTCAAATCCAGCCGTTCAAACCCCAGCAGCGTTCCTGCATCCGTGGCGTAGTCGGGTGATACCATCAACTCCTCAAGCTGCAGTTCTTCCAGGGCTGTCTGAACCGTAGGGCAGGCCATTTCCAGTTCATTGATTTCTTCTTCCAGTAAAGCCAGAGCCTCCGGATCAAGGTCTCCCCAGTCTGCCTGGTCCCCCTGGATAAGGTAGGTCTGTTTATGCTCATAAAGGCTCCGTGCCACCGGATTCTCAGCAGCTTTCTCTCCCAGGACAATGGTGGTATAGTCGGGCAGATAAGTGACCCTGCCCATTTTAGCGTCCTGCTGACCAATCATCCAAAGAGCCGGCAGGGTCAAAGCTGCCGCCACCACCAGAACACATCCCGCCACCAGGGCCCATGTTTTTTTATTGATCCTCTTCATGGGCCACCTCCAGGGTAAAGCTGCACTGGGTCCCCTCTCCTACCTGGCTTTGATAGGAAAGCTGGGTGCCGTGAAGCTGGGCGATTCGGGCGCAGAGGGCAAGGCCCACTCCGCTGCCGTTCATTCTTCTTGCCCGGGATTTATCCACCATATAGAACGGCTCGGTGATCCGTTCCAGCTGGTCCTCCGGGATTCCGCAGCCGTTATCGGTTATCTGAATCAGGACCAGGTCCTCCTGGAGTTCTGCACTGACCTGCACCCGGCCTTCCTCCTCCAGGCTGCGAATTCCGTTCTGAACCAGGTTCTGCACCAGGTCCACCAGCAGAATCTCATCTCCCCAGACCCGAAGTTCTGTTCCCTTGGGCCACTCCACCTGGGAGGGATTGCCCAGCGCCTCCCGGGCGCCCCGGAACACTTTGGCCAGGGAGACCGGTCTCAGCTCCAGTTCTTCCTCCCGGTTCAGTCCCAGGAGAAGAAGCAGTTTCTGGCTCAGCTGTTCCAGCCGCCGGGCATCATGGTAGATGGCCTCACTGGCGGTATGGAGGGTCTTGGGGTCAGGGGGAGATTCCCGGAGGATATCCGCATATCCAATAATGCCGGTCATGGGGGTTTTGATTTCATGGGTAAAAGCCGCAATGAAATCATCCCTCTGGGTCACCGACAGGTTCAGTTCCTGAATCTGGTTTTCCACTGCCTGGGCCATGGTGTCAAAGCTCTGGCTCAGGCTTCCGATTTCATCCTGGCTCTCCACCTGGGTCCGGGCGCTGTAATCTCCCATGGCAATGGCTGTAGCCGTAGCCGTGAGTTTTTTCAGGGGAGCGGTAAGGGCTCCGCTGACCACCCCGGCTGCCAGAGCAGTCACTGCCAGGGCCGCCAGCTGAATCCGGGCAAACCAGCTGACCTGGTTGTCCCGCCTTGTGTATACAGAGGTGAAATCATGGGCTGTAATAAGCTGGGCAGCACTTTCCCCCCACTGAAGGTTGCTGCAGATATAAAGGGATACGCCCTCTCCTGCCTGTTCCAGATTCAGGGCGGACACCTGCTCCTCCTGGACCACCTGGGCCAGCTGGGCCAGGGCAGAGTCATCAGGCTGATTTTCCAGATTCAGGTAGGCCAGCGCCCCATCCATAAAAATGGCCAGAGAACCGCCTCCGTACTGGTCCAGGCTGTTGCCGTACTGGTAGAGGGCAGCGTGAAACTGTGCGGGGGTATCCGCCTCCATATCTTTCAAAAAGAGCTGAAGCTGTGACAGCTGGGCATTGTGCTGCTGGTAGGACAGCTCCACCATATTATCATAGTTCTGGTTAAAATCCCCCGCCATGAAGATGACCCCACCTACACTGAGGACCAGGGTGATCATAAGGATCATGCTGAGGGTGAATTTTACCGAGAGCTTCATTTTGGGTCCCCTTTCAGGCGATAGCCCACTCCCCTGACCGTTTCAATGGTATCGGCCCAATCCAGCTTTTTCCGGAGGCGCTGGATGTGAATATCCAGGGTACGGGTGTCCTCCTCCGGTTCGCTGCCCCACACCCGTTCATAGAGAACGCTGCGGTAGAGGGCCACCCCCGGATTCCGCATAAGCTGGGCCAGCAGGTTGTACTCCATGGGTTTCAGATGGACCGGTTCCCCGTTCTTGGTGACCACCAGGGCCACCGGGTCCATCTCCACGTCCCCCACCCGGAGGACCGTGCTTCCCCGCCCTGCCCGGCGAAGGACCGATTCCACCCGGGCCAGCAGTTCCGCAGGTTCAAAGGGTTTTACAATATAATCGTCCGCACCCAGGCGAAGCCCCTTGACCCGGTCATTTACCCCAGCCTTGGCGGTGAGAAAAATCACCGGGGTGCCGGTAGGCAATATATAATCGATGAGTTCAAAGCCGTCCACACCGGGCAGCATTACATCCAGCAAAACCAGGTCGTACTGGTTTTCCTCAATCATGTCCGCAGCCTGAATCCCGTCTGCCGCCTGACTGGTGGCGTACCCTGCCCGGCGAAGGGTCAGGGCAATGAGATTTCGGATATTGGGCTCGTCCTCTACGATCAAAATGGGTTTCATAAGATCTCCTTGGCCAAAATTGGCTTAAACAATTCTTAATTTGATAGGAATCTGGCTTTATTGTATCATACAATCAGAATGTTTCCAATTCTTATCCACGGCGGAAACATTGCGGAAACAAGCAGGAGGTATTCTGTTTGCAAAGGAAGTGAAACGATTATGCCTTATCCGCCCCGACACATACAGCCTCCCCGCCGCCGTTCCCGGTTAAAGCGAAGAATCAAAATCTGGATCGCCAGGATCATATTCTTTCTCCTTCTTCTCCTGGCTCTGGTAGGCCTATATCATCTGGCCGGAATATTCTTCACCAATTTTTTCCTGGAAGCCCAGGCCCAGTCCGGAGAATCCACCGCCTGGATCGAAGAGGACACTCCCGACCAGGAAAGCATTGTAGTCGCCATTGACCCCGGACATGGCGGCAGCGATCACGGCAGCGAGGGCATCTATTTCTATGAGGATGAGATGACCTGGCGTACTGCCAATCTGCTGTTGGAGATGATGGAGCAGGACGGCCGGTTTGAGCCGTTCCTCACCATTACCCAGGCCCAGTGGGAGGACGAGTCCACCCGGGAAAAACCCAGTGAACGGGCCGATTTGATTCAAAATCAGCAGACAGACCTCCTTCTCAGCATCCACGGCAACAGCGATTACTCCCCTGACACCTACGGCTTTGAATGTTTCCCGGTGCCTCCGGGACTTGCCTATCACGAGGAGAGCCAGCGGTTTGCAGAGATCATTGCCGGGCTGTTCGGTCAGGACGGGCAGAAGCTTCGGGGAAACAACGGTGTCCGTTACTTATATTACGATGAGAATGACAACAAGCTGCTGGTGGAATCCGGCAGCCTGCAGCTCAGCGGAAGCCCCACCTTCACCCTGCTGGAGGACAGCGGTTGCCCTGCCGTTCTGTCTGAGCAGTGCTTCATAACCAATGCCGGAGATGTGGACCGGTACGGCGATGAGGACGGCTGCCAGCGGGCCGCCGAGATTTACTATCAGGCCATCTGTGAATATTTTGGTCTGGATACCCTGGTTTAAAAAGATATATAAAAACCCCCGTCCTGAGGACGGGGGTTTTCTTGTATCAGCAGCCCAGATAAGCTTTCCGAACTTCAATATTGTTGGCCAGTGCGTGGGCCTCGCCCTCCATCTTGATGGAGCCGGTTTCCAGCACGTATGCCCGATGGGCAATCTCCAGAGCCATCTTGGCGTTCTGTTCCACCAGGAGAACGGTAACGCCCTGGCGGTTGATGTCCTTGATGATTTTGAATACTTCCTTTACCAGCAAGGGAGAAAGGCCCATGGAGGGCTCGTCCAGCAGCAGCATTTTGGGCTTGCACATAAGAGCGCGGCCGATGGCCAGCATCTGCTGCTCACCGCCGGACAGGGTCCCGGCCTGCTGGGTCCGCCGTTCTTTCAGGCGGGGCAGAAGGTCAAACACCATCTCATAGTCCTGCTGGATGGCTGCGGGGCCGTCCTTACGGGTATAAGCGCCCATCTCCAGGTTTTCCTGAACGGACAGTCCGCTGAACACCCGGCGGCCTTCCGGGACCTGAGCCAGGCCCAGGCGGATGATCTTATGGGCTTCCATCTTGGTGATGCTCTGACCCATATAGACAATGTCGCCGCTCTTGGGCTTCATCAATCCGCTGATGGTGTGCATGGTGGTGGTCTTGCCTGCACCGTTGGCACCAATTAGGGTAACGATCTCCCCTTCATTTACATGGAAGGATACATCCTTGATGGCGTGGATGGAGCCGTAATACACGTTGATATTGTCAACACGAAGAATCTCGCCCATCTTACTCACCTCCCAGGTATGCGGCAACCACCTTGGGGTTGTTCCGCACTTCTTTGCCGGTGCCGTGGGCAATGCACTGACCATGATCCAGCACTGTGATTTCCTCGCAGATGCCCATGACAAAGTTCATGTCATGTTCAATCAGCAGGATGGCAATTCCAAACTCGTCCCGGACAAACCGGACGGTTTTCATCAGCTCATCGGTCTCCTGAGGGTTCATGCCTGCAGCAGGCTCATCCAGAAGGAGCAGTTTGGGATTGGTGGCCAGGGCCCGGGCAATCTCCAGCTTACGCTGTTTGCCGTAGGGCAGGCTGCTGGCCAGAAGATTTGCTTCCTTATCCAGGTCGAAAATCTTCAGAAGCTTCATGGCCTGGTGGTTCATCTCAGCTTCCTTAACCCGGTACTTGGGGGTGCGGAAGATTCCGTCCCACATGGAGTACTTCATCTGGTTGTGAAGGCCCAGCTTTACATTGTCCAGAACAGAGAGGCCGTCAAAAAGGCGGATGTTCTGGAAGGTACGGGCCACACCATGCTTGGAGATAAACTCAGGAGTTTTTCCGGTGATATCCACACCATCCAGGGTAATATTGCCCTCGGTGGGGGTATACATTCCGGTCAGCATGTTAAAGGCGGTGGTCTTGCCGGCGCCGTTAGGGCCGATCAATCCATACAAATGTCCGGTCTCAATGGTCATGTCCAGCTGAGAGACCGCCTGAAGGCCGCCAAAGGCAATGCCCAGGTTTCTTACTTCCAACAGTGCCATGGTTAACCCTCCTCCCCTTGTTTCATTTTACCTTTTCCAGGACGGCGGGCCTTGATTTTCTCCACCATAACAGCCCGCCAGGCAATAGCCTTGGGACTCTGGGTGAAAATCATCATGGCGATCAGGAGGATGGCGTAAACCAGCATCCGGTAATCCGCCACGCTCCGGAGCAGTTCAGGCAGGATGGTGAGAACGGTGGCTGCAATGATGGAGCCGCGGATGTTCCCCATGCCGCCCAGAACCACGAACACCAGTACCAGAATGGAGGTGTTGTAGTCAAACTTCTTGGCTACCAGGGTGGAGTAGTTGAGTGCGTACAGCACGCCGGCCATACCGGCCAGAACAGCAGAGGTGATGAAAGCCATCATCTTGTACTTGGTAATGGGGATGCCGATGCTCTCGGCAGCGATCCGGTTGTCCCGGATGGACTTGATGGCCCGGCCTGCACGGCTGTCCACCAGGTTCATTACCACAAACAGGGTAATCAGAACCAGTACAATGCCGATGACAAAGCTGGATGCTTTGGAAATACCGGTGATACCGATAGCGCCGTTGATCAGCACTTTGCCGTCTGCTTCCATTCCCAGGGACATGGTGTCCTTCATGGAAAGATGGAATCCATTGGAGTCCAGTCCCAGGTAGAGTGCATTGAGAACGGTCTTGATGATTTCACCGAAGGCCAAAGTTACAATGGCCAGATAGTCGCCCCGGAGACGGAGAACCGGGATTCCGATGATAAAGCCAAAGATACCGGCCACAACGCCGCCGATGAGGAAGGCGGCAATCAGAGCCACCGGACGGGGCAGGGTCTCACAGTTGAGAACCCAGAACAGGGTTCCGGAGAAAGCACCCAGGCTCATGAATCCCGCATGGCCCAGGGACAGCTCGCCCAGGAAGCCAACCACCAGGTTCAGGCTGATGGCCATGACCACATAGGTGCAGATGGGGACCAGCTGTCCGGAGATGGAATTTTTCAGGTTGCCGGTTGCGGACAGAATCTGAATCACCAGGAATGCAACCAGTACGATTCCGTAGTTTACGGTCTTTTCCCGGAAATTCTTGTCCAATTTCTTCCAATTGGCAAATACTTTCATATTTTTCATTCCGGCCACCTCTTACACTTTCTCGCTGATCTTCTTGCCCAGCAGACCAGTGGGCTTGACCAGCAGTACCACGATGAGTACTCCAAAGACGATGGCGTCGGAAAGCTGGGTGGAGATATATGCCTTGCTCAGGTTCTCGATGATACCCAGCAGGATTCCTCCCAGCATGGCGCCGGGAATGGAGCCGATTCCTCCAAACACGGCAGCCACAAAAGCCTTGATGCCGGGCATAGCGCCGGTGGTGGGGCTGAGGCTGGGATAGCTGGAGCAGAGCAGCGCACCTGCCACAGCAGCCAGTCCGGAGCCGATGGCAAAGGTCAGGCTGATGGTTGCGTTTACGTCAATACCCATAAGCTGGGCAGCACCCTTATCCTCGGACACAGCCAGCATGGCATGGCCCATTTTGGTGCGGTTTACAAAGAGAGTCAGGCCAATCATGACCACAACGCCTACCACAATGGTGACCAGTGCCTCACCGGTGATGGTGAGTGCCCCGTCAAACAGGGTGATGGGTTTGACCCCAACCACGGAATTAAAGCTCTTGGTAGCGCTGCCGAAAATCAGCAGAGCCGCATTCTGAAGCAGATAGCTTACGCCGATGGCGGTAATCAGAACAGCCAGACTGGGAGCCTCACGCAGGGGCTTATAGGCCACACGCTCCACGGTAATGCCCAGGATGGTACAGGCCACCATGCCAACCAGCACAGAGAGCAGGGGGTTCATTCCCATGGAGGTCATGCAGGTGGAAATCACATATCCGCCTACCATGATCACATCGCCATGGGCAAAGTTCAGCATTTTTGCAATGCCGTACACCATGGTGTACCCCAGAGCGATGATGGCGTAAACGCTGCCCAGACTAATGCCGTTGACTAAAAATCCAAGAAATTGCATTCGTCCTTACACCTCTTCTTTTTCCGGACCACTAATGCGCACAGGTCCGGCAAAACTTTGTTGCTTGGGAAAACGAGAAACACTTCCCTATATTCCACAATACACCCAGATATTGTATCACACTTCCCTCTTGTTCACAAGATTATTTCGACAATTTCCCTTCCCTTTTCCTGTTATTTTTGTTGTATAAGATAAAAAAAGAAGGCCGCCGGAAATCCGGCAGCCTTCTTTGGCTGATTTAATAAGAACTGTAATCAGGCAGCAGCGTAAACGCCGTCGGTGATGACATAAGCCTGGGGCAGCTTGGAAACAGCGCCGCTCTCCAGCCAGGTCATCTCACCGGTCAGACCGGTAACGGTCATGCTGGTGAACTGGCTGACCATCAGCTCAGCAACCTGGTCGTAGGTCATGTCAGAGGTGAAGCCGCCGTCCACAGCAGCCTGGTAGATGGCGTAGATGCAGTCGTAACCGTCAGCAGCGAACTGAGAAGGAGTCTCACCGTACTTCTCCTGATACTTGGCGGTAAAGCTCTGGGTAGCCTCGTCTGCAGAGGAAGCAGAGAAGGGAGTCATCAGGTAAGCACCCTCGGCCAGAGTTGCGTCAAAGTCAGGAACAGTCAGGATGCCGTCCATACCGTCAGCGCCGAAGAAGGTCAGGTCGTAGCCCATCTTGTCAGCCTGGGTCATGACCAGAGAAATCTCGCTGTAGTAGAAGGGGCAGACCAGCAGGTCTACACCGTTGGACTGGAACAGCTGCAGCTGGGTGGTGAAGTCGCTCTTGTTGTCAGCGGTGAAAGCCTCGGTATCCACCACATTCAGGCCCTTGGCAGCAGCCTCGGTCTCAAAAGCCTCACGGATGCCGCTGGAGTAAGCATCGGAAGAATCGTACAGAACGCCGATGGTGGCATCAGCCATGTTCTCGGCAATGTAGTCAGCAATGGCTACGCCCTGCTCAGGGTCGGCAAAGCAGAGACGGAAAATCTTGTCGCCGGTCTCGATAACGCTCTCGGAAGAAGCGGTGCCGGTCAGCATGAAGTAGCCGTCATTCTGAGCCTCGCTGGCAACAGCGATAGCGGGGTTGGTGGTTACAGGCCCAAAGAGCAGCTGCATACCCCAGTCCTTCAGGTTGTTGTAAGCGTTGATGGACTTCTCGGAGTCGCCTTCGTCGTCCTGGAAGTTCAGTTCGATCTGGAGACCGCCCAGAGCGTTGATCTCCTCAACGGCGATCTCGGCGCCGTTCTTAACGGCATTGCCGTACTGAGCAGCAGCGCCGGTCAGGGGGCCTACGCCGCCGATCTTCAGAACCTCAGCACCTTCTGCAGTGCTTTCGGAAGCGGTGTCGCCAGCGGCGGCAGTGTCATCGGTGGTGGTGCTGTCGCTGCCACAGGCAACCAGGCTGAAAACCATAGCCAGGGCCAGCACCAGACAAAGAATCTTTTTCATGGTAAGTTTCCCTCCATTTTTATTTACACAAGGGCTATTCGCACAATCCCTTCTGTGTATGTAGTGTATTATAATTCATTTTTTCTCCGGGGGCTATTCGCTAAATATCCATAGTTTCCATTTGAGATTTTTTCCATTGTGGTGAAATTTAACAAAACAAATTACAAAAGGTTGTCATTTTTTTGTTGGCCGTAGAATTTTTAATTGGTTCTTGCAAAAACTGTCGTCTTTTGGCATAATGGGTCTATTAATATATCTCAGCCAATGCTCCCCAATTACCACAAAGACGCTGAAGGAGGAACCATCCCATGAAACTGCTGGAGGAACGTATTCTGAAAGACGGCCAAATCCGGGCCGGAGACATTCTCAAGGTTGACAATTTTCTGAATCACCAGCTGGACATCACCCTGCTGCAGGAGATCGGCAAAGAATTTGCCCGCATCTTTGAGCATGACGGCATCAACAAAATCCTGACCATCGAGGCCAGCGGC
The DNA here is from genome assembly GCA_944387885.1 of uncultured Clostridia bacterium. Taxonomy (GTDB): domain Bacteria; phylum Bacillota; class Clostridia; order Oscillospirales; family Ruminococcaceae; genus CALXEN01. The sequence continues at coordinate 37,996 of CALXGR010000007.1, read as the reverse complement.
ATTGCCATTGCCAGCATTGCAGCACAGTATTTCGGCAATGTGCCGGTTGTGTTTGCCAAAAAAGCCAAGAGCAAAAACCTGGACGGCGACCTGTACACCTCGGTCGTTCATTCCTTCACCTACAACAAGGACTTTGACGTGACCCTCAGCAAAAAGTTCCTCTCCCCTTCCGACAAGGTCCTGATCCTGGACGACTTCCTGGCCGTGGGCAAGGCCATGCGGGGCCTTCTGGATATCTGCGAGCAGGCAGGCTGCCAGGTAGGCGGCATCGGAATCTGCATTGAGAAGGGCTTCCAGAGCGGCGGCCGTGATCTGCGGGCAGCCGGCTACAAGGTCGCCAGCCTGGCCATTGTAGACCACTTCAACGAGGATGGCACCCTCACTTTCCGGGAGCAGTAATTTCACAGTTTCAAATAAAAAAATCCCTCCGGATCAATTCCGGAGGGATTTTTTTATTTGTTCAGCCTCTCTGAGGGGGATCTTCCACCGGGCACTCCTCTGCAGTGCGCTCCATGGCCATCTTGTAGCCGCCGGTGCCGTACTGGATGCACCGGTTGATCCGGCTGATGGTGGCGGTGCTGATCTCCACCTTTTTCACGATCTGATCGTAGGTATAGCCCTTCAGGAGCATCTTGGCTGCTTCCAGCCGCTGGGCCATATCCCCCAGCTCCTTCATGGTGCAAAGGTCCTCAAAAAAAACATAACAGTCTTCCATGGTCTCCAGTTTCAGGATGGCATGGAACAAAGCCTCTGTGGTAGGATTTTTCAATTTCTTCTGCTCCGGCATATTCGCACCTCCGCTTTTACTGTTTAACATTTTAACACGCCAAAGCAAAATAAGCAACGGATATTTTAAAACCCGCCCCGAAAAATCGGGGCGGGAAATTAAAATTACACGGGATGAGATTTGGCGGCATAGTCCACATGCTGACCATCCACGCCGTTGGCTTTCTCCAGCCGCTTCTCGAAGAACTTGGGTGCCACCTGGGGGAACATAGCATAGGTAAGAGCGTCCTCTTCCTGAATGCTCCACTTGGCAGCTTCGGCCTTCATCTTCTCTACTTCCGGCTCCAGAGTGTCTGCAAACCGGCAGGTGATGGGCTGCTCGTCACCCAGAATTTTCTTGGTGAACTCGGGGCTGATGGGAGCTGGAGTCTTGCCGTAATCACCATGGATCAGGCCCTTGAACTCCTTGGTGACCATCTTATACCGCTCGCCCATAATGACGTTGAACACTGCCTGAGTGCCAACGATCTGGCTGGTGGGGGTGACCAGAGGAGGATAGCCTGCCTCTTCCCGAACACGGGGAATCTCGGCCAGAACTTCATCCAGCTTGTCTTCCTTGCCGGCATCCTTCAACTGCTTGAGCATGTTGGAGAACATGCCGCCGGGTACCTGGTAAAGGAGGGTGTTGGCATCCACGCCCAGGGACTTGGGGCTGATCTGGCCGTTGGCAATGTACTTTTCCCGGAGGGTGGCAAAGTATGCACGGACCACATTCAGCTGGTTCAAATCCAAACCGGTATCATACTCGGTTCCCTGGAGGGCTGCCACCAGGCTTTCGGTGGGCATATGAGAAGTACCCAGAGACAGGGGGCTCATGGCAGTATCCACAATGTCTGCACCGGCCTCGATGCCCTTGAGGATGGACATGGAAGCCAGACCGGCAGTGTAATGGCTGTGGATGTCCACAGGAATGCTGACGGTCTCCTTGAGCATCTTCACCAGCTCATAGGTGGCAGCGGGCTTGAGCAGTCCGGCCATATCCTTGATGCAGATGGAGTCTGCGCCCATCTCCTCCAGGGTCTTGGCGTACTGGGTGTAGTACTGGTTGTTATGCACCGGGCTGAGGGTGTAGCTGATACAGCCCTGGACATGTGCACCTTCCTTGTTGGCGGCCTTGATGGCAGTCTGAAGGTTCCGGGGATCGTTGAGCGCATCAAAGATCCGGAGGATATCGATACCATTGGCCACGGACTTCTGGACAAAATACTCTACGGCATCGTCAGCATAGGGACGGTAGCCCAGCATATTCTGACCACGGAAGAGCATCTGAAGTTTCTGGTGAGGCAGTTCCTTGCGGAGAATTCGCAGACGGTCCCAGGGATCTTCATCCAGGAAACGGATGCAGCTGTCAAAGGTTGCGCCGCCCCAGCACTCTACCGAGAAGTAAGGGATCTTATCCATCTCGGGGAGGATGGGCCGCATTTCATCCATGGTCATCCGGGTAGCCAGCAGAGACTGGTGTGCGTCCCGGAGAACGACCTCTGTGATTTTTACGGGTTTAGCCACAGTTCTTCACCTCTCTCAGTTCAGGGTGACCAGCACGTCGCCGGAGTTGACCACATCGCCCTTGTTGCAGTTGATGGAAGCCACGGTGCCGTCCTGAGGAGCCACGATTTCATTTTCCATCTTCATGGCTTCCAGAATTACCAGGGTCTGGCCGGCAGTTACCTTCTGGCCCACAGCAACCTTGGTGTCCAGAATGTTTCCGGGCATAGGAGCGGTAACAGTGACGGCGCCGGCAGCAGCGGCAGCCTTGGGAGCAGCAGCCTTAGGTGCGGCGGCAGGGGCAGGAGCAGCAGCGGGAGCGGCTACGGGAGCAGCGCCGACAGCGGTCTCCTCCACGGTGACCTGGTAAGGGGTTCCGTTAACGGTAATGTTGAAATATTTCATGGGATGGTTCCTCCTTAATAATTCCTATAAGCCTGATTTACAGGGGCATATTGCCGTGCTTCTTGGGCAGGCGGCTTCCCCGCTTGGTTGCCAGCATATCCAGGGCAAATGCCAGGGTGTCACGCAGACCGGCGCCATCGCAGACCAGATCTGCCAGACCGTTGTCCACGGCTGCCTGGGCACTGCACTTCTCCTGAGCATAGGTCCGGGCTGCGGCATCAATGGCAGCCTGCAGATTGGGGGCGCTTTCCAGAGATTCCTTCTCCAGAACGCTGACAGCCACCTTGGGCTCCACGGGGCTGACTACGCAGCCTTCCACAGCCAGGCGGAAATCTGCTTCGGCCAGAGCCATGTAAACAGGACCCACTGCCTTCCCTGCCAGCACGGCCACCCGCACGGTGGTAGCATCGGCATAGGTAGCCATCAGGCGGGCAGCTTCCCGGATGCCGCCGGAGACATCTTCGGTGGTGCCGGCCTTAAAGCCCTGGGTATCAATGACGGTCACTACAGGAACGCTGTATGCATCGCAGAACCGGACGAAACGGGAAATCTTGGAAGCGCAGTTCCGGCAGATATGCTCGCCGGTGACCACCAGGCCCACAGCGTTGCCGTGCAGGGTTCCCAGTGCGGTGAATGCCTTCTTTCCGAAGCCGGTGTAAAGCTGAATCATGCTGTCCTTGTCCAGAAGAACCTGGGCAGTCTTTTCGGCCTGTCCGCCCTTGACATAGGCTTCTACAGGAGCTTCAAACTCAAAGACAGAGGGAGATGCCAGGTTGTTGGAGGGGAGCAGTCCCACCAGGTGTGCTGCCATGGCAGCAGCTTCCAAGCCATCCTTGGCCAGGCAGCTGACCACACCGGCCTTGGCTGCCAGTTCTCCGCTGCCCGCATTGGCACATACATCCCCTGCAGCGGCGCTGGTGAAGGGAGGAGTAAAGAACAGCTCCCCATCCTGGGCCATAATGCACAGGTCTGCCCCTGCAGCGCAGAGAGCAGCGGACCCGGCACAAACTCCGGTAACCACTGCCAGCTGAGGCACCACGCCGGACAGCCGGGCAATCTTTTCGTTCAGCCGGGCGTATGCGGCCAGAACATCCATTCCGTTTTCCAGCACGGCGCCGGTGGAATCATAGAAGGTCACCACCGGATTGCCGGTCTGAGCCGCCATATCCAGGACCTTTTCATTCTTTTCCAGGTCCTTTACGGTTACAGCCGCTCCGGACTGTGCCACTGCGTAAACGGGCTGGCCATTGGCAGTACCGTAAGCTGCGGTCACAGAGCCTTGGGAAAACAGGGCGGAATAAACGCCGTCGTCAAAAAAGCTTGCAAGGATCTGCTCCTTGCCCGGTTTCTTTGAAGTCATTGAGAAACCCCTCCTATTTTTCTATCCTCATTGGCTTCGTTCCTCTTTGCCGCAGAGTGAAAAAACAAAGCCAATTTCACTTCAGTTTACATTATACAAAATCCCCCCTTGTACATCAAGGGGGGATTTGACAAAAAATAAAATTTTTTTACCGATTTGTTCCAAACTTTTTGTGATTCTTGACAGGTCTCCGGTTTTTCCGGTGTTCTGCCCGCTCGGTTGCCTCCTGGGTGCGCTGCCGGTCAATTCCCTTTTTGGCTGCGGCACGGAGAGCATTCACCTCGCTGTGCTTGAGCATCCGGTACTCACCGGGCTGGAGCATTCCCAGCTTGACTGCACCCTCACTGTTCCGCTTGAGACGAATCACCTCCAGGCCCACAGCCTGGCACATCCGGCGAATCTGGCGGTTTTTGCCTTCTTTGATGGTCATCTCCAGAACAGTGCGCTCCGGTTCATCGGTGACCACGTTGATGACTGCGGGGGCGGTCATTCCGTCTTCCAGCATAACGCCCTGGGTAAGGCGGACGATCTGCTCCTCGGTGGCGTGGGGCCGGACCGTGACCCGGTAGAGCTTGGACACCCCGTGGGAGGGATGCATCAAAAGATGTGCAAACGCTCCGTCGTTGGTGAACAGGAGAAGTCCCTCACTGTCCCGGTCCAGGCGGCCAATGGGAAATACCCGCTGGGGCACATCCTTCAAAAGGTCCATTACGGTCTTTCGTCCCTGCTCGTCCCGCACGGTGGTGATATACCCACGGGGCTTATGGAGCATGAGATATACATATTCCTTCTTTTTGGAAAAGCGGATGGTCTTTCCGTCCACGCTGAGAAGATCCTTGGCCGGGTCCATCTTGTCCCCCAGCTTGACAGGGTGGCCGTTCACCTTGACCCGGCCCTCCAGAATGATCTGCTCAGCGGCCCTGCGGGAACACATTCCCTGGTCGGCCATCAGCTTTTGAATCCGTTCCTCTGCCATACTTTACTCCTGTACTTCTTCCTTTCCTGCTTTCTTGCCGATTCCCAGACGGTCCAGCAGTTCCGGAATCATCATAATAGCCCGGTCGGTCAGGCTGTTTCCTTCGGCCAGCTGGATGGTCCGCACATTTCCATCCTTAATAATAAGGAATGCCACAGGGCTCATGGATACCCCGGCGCCGCTGCCGCCTCCAAACAGGTCCTTGGGATTCTTGCTTCCAATATCGCTGCCGCCGCTGGCAAACCCGAAGGTCACCCGGGAAACAGGGATGATGGTGGTCCCATCCTGCATGGTAATGGGATTTCCGATGATGGTGTTGGAATCGGCCATCTCCCGGATCTTCTCCATAGTCAGCGACATAAGATCATTCAGACGATTGGTTCCTTTTTCAGCCATAACGGTATCTCCTTTAGTCCTCTTTAGGCCATTTCAGCCTGAATAATACCCACAAAATAATCATTACTATTATAAACAGGTGGGTGGTGATTTTACAAGAGAAATATTCAATTTCTCCCTGCTCTCCCGTGAAATCCGGCTCCAGCCAAATCTTCTTTGCTTCCAGCCGGCAAAGGTTCTGAACCAGGGTAAGGGTGCCGTAAATCAGGGCCGATACCCGGCCGTAGGTAATGGCGGTATCTGCCGCATCCCGGCCGTGAACGGGCAGCACCAGTTCCAGGTCATAGATTCTCAGGGCTGCCAGCAGCTTTCGGACAATTGGTCCTGCCATTCCCAGCAGGCGGCGAATCATTGCCCAGGGAATATCCTGGACGCCCTTTTCCATTCCCTGCTCAATTCCCTTTTGAATTTTGGCCTGGATCTCTTTCTCGATTTTTTTCTCTGCTCCGGGCGCAGCTGTCTTCTTATCACCCGTTTCGGGTGTCTTTTTCAGGAAGTTTCTGTCCGTCTTGGGAAGGTCCAAAGAAGGAGGCAAATCCTCTTCTTTTTCCTTAAAATCCGGGAAATTTTCCGGTTTTTCTTCTTTTTTCACACCCGTATCGGGTGGCAGATGCTCATTTCGTGGTTTTTCCTCACGCTTCTCTTTCGGATGCTTTTTTTCTTTCTTTTCCTTCTTTTTCGGGAAGGGATAAACCTTTATTTCCAGCGGGCCTGCCTTGGCGTAAAGAAACGGTTTTCTCTGTGCGATCTCCCCTCTTATTCCCACCGGAATGGTTAGGACCAGCACCAGAAGCACTAAGAGGATCAGCAGAATCCACCCCAGCACCTTCAGAAGGAGGAATATGATCTGGAGCATTCTCCTCTCACTCCTCCCCTTTAACGGGCTGGTCAGTCATGCTGGTCTGGACGGGACCTTCCTCCTGGGGGTCCTCCTCCATGAAGTCCTCATGGAGCCGGGGCAGCTGACTGATGTTTTCAATGCCGAAGGTCCGCAGGAAGGTATCGGTAGTCTTGAAGGCAATGGGCCGTCCCGGAAGGTCCAGCCGCCCTGCCTCCTCCACCAGTCCCCGCTCTGCCAGGCGGGTGACCAGGGTACTGCTGTCGATTCCCCGGACCTGTTCAATAAAGCTGCGGCTCACCGGCTGGTTGTAGGCAATGATAGCCAGCACCTCCATGGCAGCCTGGGAAAGGGGGGTATTTTTCTTTTTGTCCAGCAGGGTTTTGATGGGCTGGGCAAACTGGTCCTTGGTAGCCAGCTGCCACCGGTCCTCCAACTGAAGAAGCTGCAATCCGCTCTCGGGGCGGTCATACTCCTCCTTCATCTGCCGGAGCAGGTCTTCCACCAGGTAGGTCTGGAGCGGGATGGCCTCCCCCAGCTTTTCCGCTGTCACCGGCTCTCCGCTGGCAAAGAGCAGAGCCTCCACCACCGGGCGATATTCCTTCAGGTTCATGGGTTGGTCTCCTCCTGCCTGGGGTTTTTGCCCCGTTTTACTTTCAGACTTTCGTCCTCTTCAATGGTCATGCGGCCTGCACGCACCAGTTCCAGCAGCGCCAGAAAGGTGGCCACTGTCTCACTCCGGCTCCGGCTGTCCTGGAACAGTTCTTCCAGCCGGCGAATCCGCCCTGTGGCCAGCCCCCGGAGCAGATGAATCACCCGGCTGGCTACCGACACAAAGGGTGCCGTCACCAGGGGCTCAAACCGTTCCGGTTCAGGCTGCTGCTTCCGGACGCTCCGTCCCATCAGGTTGTTCCAGGCCCGTTCCAGTTCCAGGGGGTCATGATGGAGCCGGTAGGTCATATCCGGTTCCACCTCCATGGGAGAACGTACTTCCCGCCAGGTGTTCTCCTGCATCTGCCGCATCTGGGCGGCGATTCGTTTGCAAAGGTCATATTCAATCAACTGGCCCTGCAGTTCTGCTTTGATACGCTGGGCTTCCTCGCTTCTGGGAAGGAGAAGAATGCTTTTCATCTGGACCAGCTGGGCAGCCATTTCAATAAATTCACTGGCAACTTCCAGCCTGTCCCGGTCCAGAGTGTTGATGACCGCTGTATACTGATCTATCAGTTCCAGGATGGGGATATTATGCAGGTCCATCTTATTTTTATGGACAAGATGGAGCAGCAGGTCCAGCGGCCCCTCAAAATCTTCCAGATGGAAGGTCAAGATCTCCATGAAGATCCTCCGTTACTTTTTAAATATAGGCAAAACTGCCCATAAGAATGGGGTCCAGATACCCGGTCCCCCAATCCAGGAAATGCCATACCCAGCTGTTGAGAATGCTCAGGGGCAGATCCAGAAGACCCAGCCAGACCACCAGCAGAATTCCCACCATAATGTACTTTTCATATTCCATAATCTTGAAATAAGTGCGGGTGGGCAGGAAAACGGTGGCCAGACGGCTGCCGTCAAAGGGCGGGATAGGGAGCAGGTTGAACACGGTAAGGGAAATATTGATACTGATGAACACAGAGAGAGCCACCAGAACCATCTCGACTGCCATACCGTTGGATTTATAGTAGACCAGCTTGTAGAGAATCATCCCCACATAAGCCAAGAGCAGGTTCATGACCGGACCGGCAGCGGCTGTAATAGCCATTCCCGCCTTGGGATTTTTGAAATTCCGCACATTGGTAGGAACCGGTTTTGCCCAGCCGATTCCGGCCAGAAGCATACACAGAGCCCCCATCAGGTCAAAATGAGCCATGGGGTTCATGGTAAGACGGCCATACCGCTTGGCGGTATCATCCCCCAATTTGCTGCTGACCCAGGCATGGGCCATCTCGTGGGCCGGAATGGCAATAAATATGGCTGCAATCCGGACCAGGTAAACTACCATCTGGATTTTTCCCATACCAGCAGTCAAAAATCCGTTCACGCACACTCCCCCTTATACTTTATAATTATCTAATAATATCATTTTTACCCTGGATACACAACCCTTTTTCTCCCGGACAGCCCCTTCCGAGAAAAGAATTTCTACTCCAGGTAAACTTTTTTCAAAAAAGTCTTGCTTTTTTCTTCGGTTTCTGATACTATAGTCTAGCTGACAAAAAGCCAATCAATTACAAGGAGGTGCAGCAAAATGGCTAAGTGTGATTGTTGTGGCAAAGGCGTAACCTTTGGCATTCAGGTTTCCCACTCTCATCGTCGGAGCAACCGTACCTGGAAGCCCAATGTGAAGCGTGTCAAGGCTATCGTGGATGGTTCCCCGAAGTACATCCACGCTTGCACCCGGTGCCTGCGTTCTGGTAAGGTTACCCGTGCGGTCTAATCAAAGAAAAACAAACTGCCGGTCTTAATGGACCGGCTTTTGTTTTAGGGAGGTATATTCCATGGCTCTGCCCACTGATCCCTTTATCCTTTTAAGCTATCTCAACACCCAGCTGCGGGACGGCTGCCCTTCCCTGGAGGAGCTGTGCCGCCGGGAGGATGTCCAGCCCCAGACCCTGTTGGAGGCAATGTCCGCCATCGGCTATGAATATGACCCGGAGCTGAACAAGTTTGTCTGATAATGGAGGGTACTAACAATGGAAGTGCGCTACTTTAAAGAGTACAGCCGGTATCTCAACCGGGATATGGAATTCAAAGTATACGGCAGCACCGGACGTCCCTGCCTGGTCTTCCCCTGCCAGGGAGGCCGGTTCTGGGACTGGGAGGATTTTGGCATGTGCCAGATCGCTTCCCCCTGGATCGACAGCGGAAAGCTCATGCTCATCACCTGCGACAGCATCGACAAGGAAACCTGGGACAACCCGGGTGACTGCCGTCAGCGAATCGAGCAGCACGAGCGCTGGTACAACTACATCTGCGAGGAACTGGTTCCCCGCATCAGTCAGCTCTGCGGCCACCGGTATGACGGTCAGATCCTTCTGGCCGGAACCAGCATGGGCGCTGCCCACGCCGTAAACTTCTTCCTCCGCCGTCCTGACCTGTTCAACGGTACCATTGCCCTCAGCGGTTTCTATGACACCCGGCTCTTCTTCGGGGAGTACATGGACGACCTGACCTACCGGAACAGCCCTGTGGATTACATGCGGAACATTCCCACTGACCATCCCTATATTGAGATGATCAACCGGGCCGACCAGTTTATTGTCTGCGTGGGCCAGGGCGCCTGGGAGGGTCCCCTGCTGGACAGCACCCGGCAGCTTCAGGGAATTCTGGAATCCAAGGGGGTCCGGGCCGATGTGGAAATCTGGGGTTACGACGTCTGCCATGACTGGAACTGGTGGAAGGTTCAGTGGCCCATGTTCCTGGGACGGATTCTGGACAAATAATATCCTATATGGTTAAAAGAGGGGTCCCCCGCGGACCCCTCTTTTCTGCCGGGCCGGGGCAAGGCGTACAAATCTTCTCTTTTCCTGATGTTTCCTTTGGTCAACCTGCCGAAAGATGATTCCAGGGCTTTTCAAAGCCCCGTCTTTATGATAGTATGGTAACACGTTAGCAGATTAAAGTGCTTGCTTTTCTGCACTATACTGGAAGGAAACGAGGAAACTCTTATGAAAAAACTGATTTACCTGCTGCTTGCCCTGTCCATGACCGCTCTGCTGCTGGTTGGCTGCGGCTCTTCTACCGCCGCTGCTGATGATACCGGCGATGCCGCCGACACCTCCGCCCAGGAGCCTGCCGGTGAAGATACCGCCGCCCAGAGTGATATGGACTATGTAAAGGAAAAAGGAGTCCTGGTGGTAGGCATTACCGAATTCGAGCCCATGGACTACAAGGACGCCGACGGCAACTGGATCGGTTTTGATGCCGACATGGCCAAAGCCTTTGCCGAGAGCCTGGGCGTTGATGTGGAATTTACCGTCATCGACTGGGACAACAAGATTCTGGAGCTGGACGGCAAGACCATTGACTGTGTCTGGAACGGCATGACCCTCACCGAGGATGTTCTGGCCGCCATGGAGTGCAGCAACGCCTACTGCAACAATGCTCAGGTGGTCATTGTTCCCGCAGACAAGGCTGACCAGTACCAGACCGTGGAAAGCCTGGCCGATCTGAACTTTGCCGTGGAGACCGGTTCTGCCGGCGAGGCTGAGGTTTCCGCCCTGAACCTTTCCTACACTCCCGTTGTGGACCAGGCCACCGCTCTTATGGAAGTGGCTGCCGGCACCTGCGACGCCGCCGTGATTGACAGCCTGATGGCCGCCGCCATGGTGGGCGAAGGCACCGGTTATGCTGACCTGACATACACCGTAGGCCTGAACAGCGAGGAATACGGCGTTGGCTTCCGGAAGGGTTCCGACCTGGCCGAAGCCCTCAACCAGTTCTTTGCCACCATCTACGCTGACGGCACTATGGCTTCTCTGGCTGAGACCTACGGAGTCCAGGCCGCTCTCATTGAGCAGTAAGTTTATTGAATCCTCTGCCCCATCTCCCCTATCGGCGGTGGGGCAGATTTCTGCCCTCTACTCATTCTTTATTGACCAGGTGAATCTATGGAATTGATTTTAGAGCAGATGCCCATTGTCATTCATTCCCTGAATGTGGGCTTTCTGCAAACCTTGAAGCTGTTTTTCATTACCCTTATCGGCGCCTTCCCTCTGGGACTGGTGATCGCTTTCGGCTCCATGTCCCCTCCCCTCAAGTATCTGACCCGGACCTTTGTCTGGGTGATTCGGGGCACTCCCCTGATGATCCAGCTCCTTATCTTCTACTACTTCCCCGGCCTGGTTCTGGGGAATCCCATCTGGGGCGGCGGGGAATCCGGCCGTCTGGCTGCGGCTTCGGTGAGCTTTATCATCAACTATGCCTGTTATTTCAGCGAGATCTACCGGGGCGGCATCCAGGGTATCCCGGTGGGCCAGCAGGAGGCCGGTCTGGTCCTGGGCATGACCCGGGGGCAGATTTTCCGCCACGTTACCCTGCTCCAGATGATCAAGGCCATTGTCCCCCCCATGAGCAACGAAATCATCACCCTGGTAAAGGACACCTCCCTTTCCCGTATCATCGCCCTGCAGGAGATCATCTGGGCAGGACAGGCTTTCCTGAAAAGCAGCCAGGGAATCAGCGGCGCCATCTGGCCCCTGTTCTTTACCGCCATCTACTATCTTATCTTTACCGGCCTGCTTACCATTCTGTTGGGCAAGCTGGAAAAGAAACTGAGCTATTTCCATTGAGAGGAGGGGTTTTCCATGGCATTTTTGGAAGTCAGTCACATCCGCAAATCCTTCGGCAACACCCCTGTTCTTCAGGGAATTGATTTCACCCTGGAAAAGGGACAGGTGCTCAGCCTGATCGGTTCCTCGGGCAGCGGCAAAACCACCCTGCTCCGTTCCATGAACTACCTTGAGATTCCCCAGGAAGGGACCGTTTCCCTGAACGGAGAGATCCTCTTTGACTATGACCATCCCGCCGCCCTCCGGGACGAGGAACTGCGCCAGAAGCGGCTTCATTTCGGAATGGTGTTCCAGAGTTTCAATCTGTTCCCCCAGTACAATGTTTTGGACAACTGCACCCTGGCCATGGACCTGCTGGCCAAGGACCAGGCCAAGGCTGCCCGGCAGCGGTTTGACCAGGCCGCCGTCCACAAAGCCAACCAGGAGGTTGCCAAGGGAATTCTGGACCGGGTAGGTCTTTCCACCAAGCTGGCCAACTATCCCTGTGAGCTGTCCGGCGGTCAGTGCCAGCGGGTAGCCATTGCCCGGGCGCTCTGCATGAAGCCGGATATTCTCTGCTTTGACGAGCCCACCAGCGCTCTTGACCCGGAACTGACCGGAGAGGTTTTGAAGGTCATCAAGAGCCTGAAAAACAAGGACACCACCATGGTCATCGTCACCCATGAAATGGAGTTTGCCCGGAATGTTTCGGACAAGGTGATTTTCATGGCGGACGGTGTCATCGAGGAGGAGGGAACCCCGGAGGAAGTGTTCGGGAATCCCAAAAGCCCCAAAACCAAAAGTTTCCTGGCCAAAAGCCTGGAATCCATCTGACCATTCCGGTATCCCTTTGGGGATACCGGTTTTTTATTGCGCCGGTCTGCCAATTATGATACAATATTGCATATTACATGAGTGAGGAATCCAGCTATGAAATACGGATTTATCAAGGCCGCTGCCCTCAGCCCCCGGCTCCAGGTAGCGGACTGCCAATACAACACCCGGGAGATCATTGTCGCGCTCCAGACTGCCGCCCAGGACGGGGTCCAGCTGGCCTGTCTGCCTGAGTTTGCCATTACCGGGTACACCTGCAACGACCTGTTTCTCCAGCGGAAGCTGCAGCAGGGAGCCCTGGAGGGCCTGGAAAAGATTCTCTTTGCCAGCCGGGAACTGAATCTGGTGGCTCTGGTGGGTCTGCCTTTGGAGGTAAACGGAAAGCTCTACAACTGCGCCGCAGTGCTCAGCCGGGGCCAGCTGCTGGGAATCGTCCCCAAGACCCACATTCCCAACTACGGAGAATTTTACGAGCGACGGCAGTTCTCCCCTGCTCCCCGGGAGGTTTCCTCAGTCCAGGTGCTGGGACACACCGTTCCCTTCGGGACCCGGCTGCTCTTTTCCTGCCGTCAGATGAAGGAGTTTGTGCTGGGAGTAGAGATTTGCGAGGACCTCTGGGCGCCTGTTCCCCCCAGCTGCGGCCATGCCCTGGCCGGGGCCACTGTCATCTGCAACCTGTCCGCCAGCGACGAGACTGTGGGCAAGGCAGAATACCGCCAGAATCTGGTGACCGGACAGTCCGCCCGGCTTCTCTGCGCCTACCTGTATGCTGATGCCGGTCACGGGGAAAGCACCACCGACATGGTCTTTGCCGCCCACAATCTCATTGCTGAAAACGGGACTCTCCTGGCAGAAAGTCAGCCCTTTGGGGAAGGCTACGCCGCCGCCCAGATCGATCTGGAGCGGATGATCTGCGAGCGGGTAAAGAACACTACCTTTGCCCCTGCCAGCGAAGGATATCAGGTAGTGCCCTTTGACCTGGAACCGGTGGAAGTTCCTCTGACCCGTCCCATTGATCGGTTCCCCTTTGTTCCCTCCAATTCCGCCCTCCGCACCCAGCGCTGCCAGCTGATTCTCCAGATTCAGGCAGACGGCCTGGCCAAGCGGATTCAGCACGCCCACTGCAAAACCGCCGTTATCGGAATCAGCGGCGGTCTGGACAGTTGTCTGGCCCTGCTGGTGGCGGTGCGGGCCATGAAGCAGCTGGGCCGGGAGCCCCAGGACATTCTGGCAGTGACCATGCCCTGTTTCGGCACCACCAAGCGAACCCGGAGCAATGCGGAAATCCTCTGCAATGAGCTGGGCGTTTCCTTCAAGGAAATCAACATTACCCAGACCGTCCGCAGCCACATGGCGGACATCGGCCAAAGCGAAACCGATTATGATGTTACCTTTGAGAACTGTCAGGCCCGGGTCCGGACTCTGGAACTGATGGACACCGCCAACAAGGCCGGCGGTCTGGTCATCGGTACCGGCGACCTGAGCGAGCTGGCTCTGGGCTGGGCCACCTACAACGGAGACCACATGAGCATGTACGGGGTAAACTGCGGTGTCCCCAAGACCCTGGTCCGCCACCTGGTCCAGCATGAGGCAGATACCGCCGTCTCCCCTGCCCTGGCGAAGGTCCTTCTGGACATTCTGGACACTCCGGTCAGCCCCGAGCTGCTCCCTGCCCAGGATGGTGAAATCAGCCAGAAGACCGAGGACCTGGTAGGCCCCTACGAGCTCCATGACTTCTATCTCTACTATGTGCTCCGGTTCGGGTTCTCCCCCGCCAAGATTTATTATCTGGCAAAGGCCGCCTTTGCGGGAGTGTATGAAGAGAAGGTGCTTCTCCACTGGCTGAAAAATTTCTATCGCCGGTTCTTCGTGCAGCAGTTCAAGCGGAGCTGTCTGCCCGACGGCCCCAAAGTGGGCAGTGTTACCCTCAGTCCCCGGGGCGACTGGCGGATGCCCAGTGATGCTTCCAGCGCTCTATGGCTGGCAGAACTGGAGGAACTGGAATGAAAGCCTGGGTAAAAAATCTTATTTTTGTCCTGGTCATCCTTCTGGTGGCCGGTGGCATCTGGCTCTGGCAGGAGGCTAACCGCCGGTACGGAAAGGTCGCCGTAGTCCTCTACGGAGACAACCAGCAGGTGGAACTTTCTCTGGCGGAGGACGGTGTCTACGATCTTGATACCGGGACTTACACAGTCCATCTTCAGGTAGAGGATGGAAAAATCCGGTTCATTGACAGCCCCTGCCCCGACCACCTGTGCGAGGATTTCGGCTGGCTGGAAAAATCCGGCGATTATGCGGTCTGCATGCCCGCCTCCACCCTCTGCCGAATCGAAGATTCATAAAAGTCGGAAATAGTCCCATTGTCGGAAAATACGTTTCCCTAAGAGTTGCGGATGGATTGATGATTTCCAAACCAGAAGGAGGCATAGCACAAATGATTGTCTTGGCTATAGTTTGTACTTTGATTGCCGGTGCATTGGGCGCTTTTCTGGAGCCTGTTTCTTTCTCGGTTGCATTACCAATTGCGGTTATGGGTGGTTTTATTTTGAAAGCAATCAAGTCCCGGCCCTGACCAGACTAAAAACTGTTAAAAGACACAATTCCAAAAGCGTTTGCTCTTGGATATAATTCTGAAAAAAAGAGACTGTTGCAGGACTTTCGTTCCGCAACAGTCTCTTTTCATTCATTTATTCGGATAAAAATACTGCTTGTTCAGTTTCATCAAGCCCACCATGGGAGCCATCCACCCTGTGGTACTGGATTTGAACACCCAGTAATAGAGGACAGCAAAGACTTCCCGCAGGTAGGAGGGCAGAACAGCAGTAACCGGGATTCCCGCCGGGAGGCTGGTGACCTGGGTAAACCCGGCAAGCCGGGCGTACTCCCTGCCCCGATAGCAGTGGAAGGCATTGGTCACCACCACTGTGGGCTGGTCGGCGCTGTACCCGGCCTGTTCCAGAAGCTGCCGGGCAAAAAGGAAATTCTCCTCGGTGGAGGTGGATTTCTCTTCCGAAATGATCTGCTGGGCCGGGATTCCCTTTTCCACCAGATATTTCTTCATGGCGTATCCTTCGGGGCAGCTTTCGTCCCTGCCCTGGCCCCCGGTGGTGACGATAAGAACATCCGGGTTTTCCTGCCAGTACTCATAGGCTTTATCCAGCCGACACTGAAGCATAAGGCTGGGAGTGTCCTTCCGCAGGCCTGCACCAAGAATAATCATGATTTCCTGGGGCTGGACGGGCTGACAGGAATACCCCGAAACCACCACAAAGGCCAGGATTCCCAGAACCGCGGCACTGCCCAGGGCAATCAAGCCCAGCAGGATTTTCCCCGCCAGGGTACCCAGGAAAAAGCTGCCCAGTGGATTCCAGAAAAGTTTCAGAATCCAGGCCGCCAGAGCCAGCCCCACCACCAGCACCAGGCCGAAGTTAAAGTTGGAGTGGGTGAAGGTCCAGACTGCCTGGGCCGTCAGAAGAAGGACCAGGCCCCAGGTAATGAGATTCCACATACCTTTTCTCATGCCTTCTTGATTTTATCCCAGAGGCTGGTGCCGTCCAGGCCGGCGCTGTCTACCCCCAGATAATCACAGATGGTCTTGGCAATGGCGCCGAAGCCCAGCACGGTACCGCAGTCCACCCCGGCCTGGACAGGCTGGCCATATACCAGCAAGGGGACATATTCCCGGGTATGGTCGGTAGTCTGAGTGTAGGCCGGATCACAGCCATGGTCGGCGGTGATCATCAGAATATCCTCCGGGCCCATTTTTTCCATGAATCCGGGAAGCCAATCATCAAACTGGGCGGTTGCCTTGGCGTATCCGTCCACATCCCGCCGATGTCCGAAGAGCATATCAAAGTCCACCAGGTTTACAAAGGCAAGGCCGTGGAAATCCTGTTTCTGGATGTCACTGGTCATCTCCAGACCGTGGCCATTGTCCCGGGTCCGAAGGGGTTCGGGGACCCCTTTTCCGGCGAAAATATCGTAAATCTTCCCTACTCCAATTACATCCAGGCCGGCCTTGCCCAGGTAATCCAGCAGGGTGTCCCGGGGCGGCACCAGGGAGAAGTCATGGCGGTTGGAGGTGCGGCGGAAATCATCCTTGTTGGTTCCCACGAAGGGCCGGGCAATGACCCGTCCAACCCCGTGCTTCCCGGTCAGAATTTCCCGGGCAGTGGCGCAAATCTCATACAGCTTCTCCACCGGGACCAGTTCCTCGTGGGCGGCAATCTGGAATACGCTGTCTGCGGAGGTGTACAGGATGAGCTTGCCGGTTTTCAGGTGTTCCTCGCCGTAATCCTTCAGCACCTGGGTGCCGGAGTAAGGCTTATTACAGAGGACCTCATAGCCGGTGCGGGCGGTGAACTCTTCCAGCACCTCCTGAGGGAACCCCTCCGGATAGGTAGGCAGCGGGCTGTCACTCTCCACCCCTGCAATCTCCCAGTGGCCGATGGTGGTGTCCTTTCCCATGCTGGCCTCCTGAAGCCGGGCATAGGCTCCCAGGGGCTGGCTGGCTCCGGGGCGGCAATCCACCCCTTCAATATTGAACAGGCCCAGTTTGGCCAGGTTCTCCCCCTTGAAAAGAGGGCTGTCCACAATATGGGCCAGAGTATTCACTCCATAATCTCCAAAAGCGGGTGCGTCCGGCTCTGCTCCGATTCCAAAGCTGTCCAGGACCATCAGAAATACTCTCTTAGACATAGTAACCTCCCTGTCAGGGGCAATGCCCCCGTATTATTTTACCTCCATTATACCGAAACCTTTCCAAAAAGTAAAATGTAACAAATTCATCGAGGAAATGCTTTTTACTTTTTACTTGTGCGAAATTGGGTTCAATATTATAATATACATGGCGTTTGTATCCTTACAATACGCCCTTTGACCTATTTTAAGGAGAAAGAAGAAGGAGAAACTCTATGCGTAAAACAAAGATTGTTTGCACCCTGGGCCCCTCTACCGACAACCCGGAGGTCATGCGCAAAATGATCGAGGCCGGGATGGATGTTGCCCGGTTTAATTTCAGCCACGGTGATCATCAGGAACACCTGGGCCGTTTAAATATGCTGGTTCCCCTGCGGGAGGAACTGAACCGCCCTGTAGCTGCCCTGCTGGATACCAAGGGCCCTGAAATTCGTCTGCGGAACTTTGCCGCCGGCAAAGAAATGCTGGAGGCCGGCCAGACCTTTACCCTGACCACCCGGGATGTGGAAGGCACCAAGGAGATCTGCTCCATCACCTACAAGGAGCTGCCCCACGATGTATCTGTGGGCGGAACCATCATGCTGGACGACGGCCTGATTCGTCTGACCATCATGGAGCTGACCGACACCGACATTGTCTGCCGTGTGGAAAACAGCGGTCCCATCAAGGACAAGAAAGGCGTCAACGTACCCGGTGTTCACCTGAGCATGCCCTACATGAGCCAGAAGGACCGTGAGGACATTCTGTTCGGCATTGAACACGGCTTTGACTTTATTGCCGCCAGCTTTGTCCGTACCGCCGAGGATGTGCGGGAGATCCGCCGCCTGCTGGACGAGCATGACAGCAAGATCCGGATCATTGCCAAGATCGAGAACCAGGAAGGCATTGACAACATTGATGCCATCATGGCTGCTGCCGACGGCGTTATGGTAGCCCGAGGCGACATGGGCGTGGAAATCGAGTTCACCGAGATTCCCCTGCTCCAGAAGGAAATCATTTATCATTCCTTCTCCCATGGCAAACCCGTTATCACTGCCACCCAGATGCTGGACAGCATGATCAACAACCCCCGGCCCACCCGTGCCGAAATCACCGACGTGGCCAACGCCATCTATGACGGCACCAGCGCCATCATGCTCAGCGGCGAAACCGCTGCCGGCAAGTACCCTGTGGAGAGCATCCGGACCATGGCTGCCATTGCCGACCGTGTAGAGAGCGACAGCAGCTACATGATCCGTCAGCGGAAGGCCCTCTGCGACACCCGTCTGGATGTAAGTGCCGCTACCGCTCACGCTGCCTGCACCACTGCCACCGACATCAATGCCAGTGCCATCATCACCGTTTCCAAGAGCGGTGCTACTGCCCGGACCCTGAGCAAGTTCCGCCCCATCACCCCCATCATTGCCTGCGTCATGGACGAGCAGGTCCGCCGTCAGCTGAACATCAGCTGGGGCGTCACCCCCATTATCATGCCCTATGCCCACAGCACTGACGAACTGATTGCCGGTTCTGTGGCCACCGCCGAGAAGGCAGGCATGATCAATCCCGGTGAGATGGTGGTTGTGACCGCCGGTGTTCCCGTTGGCATCTCCGGCACCACCAACATGATCAAGGCTCACCTGGTAGGCAACAGCCTGATCACCGGTGTAGGCATTGGCGACCAGAATGCCAAGGGCGTGCTCTGCGTCTGCCGGAATCTCTCTGATATCCGGGCCAAGTTCCAGCCCGGCATGGTTCTGGTTGTTCCCCATACCGACAACGATATGCTGGATTACATCCGTGAGGCTGCCGCTCTCATCGTGGAGGAACCCGGCCTGAACAGCCACGCTGCCATTGTAGGTCAGGCTCTGGGCCTGGCTGTCATGGTGGGTGCTACCAACGCCACCCGGAAGCTCCAGGACGGCGTAAAGGTCACCTTGGACTGCGCTCACGGTACTGTACAGACTCTAGGCGAGTAATTGTTTCCCTGTTCCCATCCCCTTCCCGGGATGGGAACTTTTTATTTTAAAATATAAAAAGGAGGGAGCTGCCGGGCAGCCCCCTCCTTTGGTTTGGAATTATTCTACAGTAACGCTCTTGGCCAGGTTTCTGGGTTTATCCACATCGCAGCCCCGCAGCACGCTCATATAATAGGCAAACAGCTGCAACGGCACAATGAGAAGCAGAGGCATGAGAATGTCCTCGTACTCCGGCAGGCGGATAACAAAATCTGCCACATCCTCGGGGACCTGAGCTTCCTGGTTCACAAACAGGATGACCCGGGCGCCCCGGCTGCGGGTTTCCTTTACGTTGGAGATGGTCTTTTCGTACACGTTCTTCTGGGTCGCCAGACCGATGACAGGGGTACCGTCCTCAATCAGGGAGATGGTGCCGTGTTTCAGCTCTCCGGCGGCATAGGCCTCGGAGTGGATATAGCTGATCTCCTTCAGCTTGAGACTGCCCTCCAAAGAGAGAGAGTAGTCAAAGCCCCGGCCGATGAAGAAAAGGTCCTCTGCATTCATGAACTGACTGGCCAGGTACTGAATCTCCTCGCACTTTTCCAGCAAAGGCTCCTGGAGCTGGCTGCTCTTCTGAAGCTGAGCCACCAGGCGGCGGGCCTCCTGCTCATCAATAGCCCCCTTGGCGTAAGCCAAACGGATGGCAAACAGGTAGAGACAACACATCTGGACCGTGTAAGCCTTGGTGGAGGCCACGGCAATCTCGGGACCTGCGTAGGTGTACATCACGTAATCTGCGTTCCGGGCAATGCTGCTGCCCACCACGTTCACAATGGCCAGCACCTTGCAGCCCTTTTCCTGGGCCAGGCGAAGAGCGGCCAGGGTATCGCTGGTCTCTCCCGACTGGCTGACCACTACCACCAGGTCCTGCGGGTCCAGGATGGGGTCGTTATACCGGAACTCGCTGGCGATATCCACCAGTGCGGGAACCCGGGCGATCTTCTCGATGGCTGCCTTGCCCACCATTCCGGCGTGCATGGCAGTGCCGCAGCCTACCAGACGGATGCTCCGGACTGCAGCCAGGGCTGCATCATCCAGCTCAGGGATTCCCAGCTGGGGCATGCCGTCCTCCACCCGGGGATTGACGGTAGCTGCAATGGCCCGGGGCTGCTCATGGATCTCCTTGAGCATAAAATGAGGATAACCGCCCTTTTCGGCAGCCTCCATATCCCAGTCCGCGGTAAGGGTCTCCTTCTTGATAGGCTGGAGGAAGCTGTTGTAAAAGACTGCGTTTCCCTCCTCCAGCACTGCAATATCCCCTTCATCCAGAACACTGTATTTCCGGGTGTATTTGAGCAGGGCGGGAATATCGCTGGCAATGAAGTTTTCCCCTTCTCCGTACCCTACGATCAGAGGGCTTTCCTTCCGGACCGCATACAGGGTATGGGGGAAATCATTGAAGAGGATTCCCAGGGCATAACTGCCCCGCACCTGGGCCAGAGCCTGCTGAATGGCAGTGAGAGGGTCCCCCGCATAGTAATAGTCCAGCAGCTTGACCAGGACCTCGGTGTCTGTCTCGCTCTCAAAGGAATACCCCCGGTTCATAAGCTGCTCTTTCAAACTGCCATAGTTTTCAATGATTCCGTTGTGGACGATGGTCACGTTGGGAGCGCCCTGGGGATGGCTGTTCACGTCACTGGGAGCCCCGTGGGTTGCCCAGCGGGTATGGCCGATTCCCAGACCAGTTTCCGGGTAGTTTGCCTCTTTCAGCTTCTGAGCCAGATTCACCAGCCGGCCCTTCGCCTTGCAGACCTCAATGCTTCCATTGATCATGAGGGCTACTCCGGCAGAATCATATCCCCGGTACTCCAGCTTGCTCAGGCCATCGATCAAAACCTCGGCAGCATTCCGTCTGCCCACATATCCTACAATACCACACATACTTTTGTGTAAAACTCCTCAATATAAAAAGATTCCTCTTTCCCACTGTCCTGAAGGGTTCTGTCAGGTCATTACTGCCCTGGTTTGCCCTTCGTTCACGGCCGCTTCAGTGGACGGCCGGGGAGTATCCGCCGAACTTTCGATTGTCTCCCACCTCGTCACCCCGGCAGTACGCAGCTGTTCCGGGGTCTGGCGCTTATCCGTTTTCCTGTTTTTCCTCCTTATTACAAAAATTGTTTCAGCCTGGGCCGCAGCTTGATCCGGTAAATCACCGAAAAGCTGACCAGCAGGGCATCATAGGCCACAAAGGTCACCAGTCCCAGCCCGATGAGCAGGGCAAAGGCGGCCATTCCCGTTCCCTCCATCTGGATGACTCCCGGAAAAATCAGCTGAAGCATCCCATACATCAGGGTCAGCATGACACTGAAATAGACCACCTTCAAAGCCAGCATGGCTGCTTTGGAACGAAGTTTTCCCAGCTTATTCCGGATCATGGGGTAAGGCCCGGCCATAAACACAAAGCAAAAGGACATTTCCGGGTCGGAAGAGATCAGAAGGGAAAGCACCCCCACCGCCAGGTAAAGGGTGGCGCCCATCCGGTTGCCGTATTCCGCAGTAACCGGAACCAGCAGCAATCCGGCCAGCATAGGGGCGCAGAAGGTGGCCAAAGGCACCACGTCCCCCAGCAGCATAAAGGTGACCATCAGGGCTCCCATTACCCCGCAGAATGCCATGGATTTGCTTTTTCTGCCGCCCATTCCGGTCCGCCTCCTTTTCCAGGTCCTTTTGCCTCTCCACATTCTACAACATTTTTCTTTTCCTTGCAACTTCTCCTCAGGCCGGACCGTTCTGTCCCGTCTGCCGGGCCATTTCCTCCACGGTGCAGAAGGTAAATCCCTGGCTGCGGAACCAGTCAATAATATCCGGCAGCGCCTGGGCCGTGGTGGTGGTTGCGGCGGTATCATGCATAAGGACCACACAGACCGATTTATCCTGAACATCCTCCTTGATATTTTTCAGGATCTGGGAGGCCGTGGGATGCCCGCCTACCGCATCCTCGGCACACACATTCCAGTCTATGACCTGATACCCTTTTTCTCTGGCCTGTTCTTTCAGGTCCTTCATAATGCTGCTGCCCCCGTATTTATGGCTTACGGTATTGGTGCTTCCTCCAGGGAACCGAAGCCAGGTAACCGTGGACAGGTCCACATAATGGCAGATGGACTGGCGCAGCTCCTTGATGTCCAGCCAGAAAGCCTCGGTGCTGGCATAGATATCCTGGTACCGGTGCTTGGCCGTATGGAGAGCGATCTGATGGCCCTCCTCCACCGCCCGGGCAATGAGGGGAAGATATTCCCGGTTATGGTCCGCCGCCGTCACAAAAAAGGTAGCCGGGACCTGCTCCTCCTTAAGGATATCCAGCACCCGGGTCGTGGTGGAACTGGGGCCGTCGTCAAAGGTAAGACAGACCAGTTTGGTCCCCTCCTCCAAGGCCTGTCCCCCATCCACCTGAAGCCAGGAATCCTGGGGGATTCCCGTCACGGTTTCTTCCCTGCAGCCTGTGGGCAGCTGAGCACACCGCATTCCCAGCACCAGCCCCAGCATGAGGATGGCTGTTCCAAAATAAATTTTCCGTCTGATTCTTCCGCCCCTGTAATCCATGGTTTCCTTCTCCTGTCCCAGATTGATTTTAACCTGCAAACCCGATATACTAGAGGATATGAGCGGTGCGGGAGGATTTATGCTCCCGGGAAAGAGAGAGTAACATATGGGAGATGCCATTTCGCTGGTTACCCTGGGGCTGGCTGCCCTGGCCTGCATTTTTTCAATTCTTGCCTGGGCAAGGGCCGGGCGCTCCGGAGACCGGGACAACCAATCCACCCAGCTTTACCGGCAGCTCAGCGAGAACCTGGAGAAGAATACCTCCCGGCAGCTGCAATATCTCATGAGCCAGCAGAACGCCCTCCAGCAGACCCTGACCGGTCAGAACCGGCTGGTAGCAGAGCAGCTTCAGGGCATGGCTTTACAGACGGAGCAGAAGCTGGAAAACATCCGGACCACCATGGAATCCCGGCTGGCCAGCCTTCAGCGGGACAACACCCGACAGCTGGATCAGATGCGGATGACGGTGGACGAAAAGATGCAGAAGACCCTGGACGAAAAACTGAGCCGGAGTTTCGGCCTGGTAAGCCGCCAGCTGGAGCAGGTATACAAAGGTCTGGGGGAAATGCAAAATCTGGCCGCCGGGGTGGGCGACCTGAAAAAGGTCCTCAGCGGTGTGAAAACCCGGGGAATCCTGGGAGAAGTCCAGCTTTCCGCCATTCTGGAGCAGCTTCTGACCAAGGACCAGTATGCGGAAAACATAGCCACCATTCCCGGCAGCAGCGAGCGGGTGGAGTTTGCCCTCCGCCTGCCCGGAGACGGAAGAGAGCCGGTTTACCTGCCCATTGATGCCAAGTTCCCCCTGGATGCCTACAATGCCCTGGTCACTGCCCAGGAATCCGCCGACCCCCGGCTGGTGGATGCGGCGGCCAAAGCCCTGGAGCAACGGGTCCGGAGCTTTGCCAAGGACATCCGGACCAAGTATGTCCGTCCTCCCCACACCACCGATTTTGGAATTATGTTCCTGCCGGTGGAGGGGCTTTATGCAGAGGTGGTCAGCCGTGGAATTGCCGACCGTATCCAGGGAGAGTTCCGGGTAGTAGTAGCCGGCCCCACCACCATGAGCGCCCTTCTCAACAGTCTGCAGATGGGATTCCGCACCCTGGCCATCCAGCAGCGGAGCAGTGAAGTCTGGAAGGTGCTGGACAGCGTGACCCAGGAGTTTGAGACCTTCGGCCTGGCCCTGGCCCAGACCCAGAAGCGGATCGCCCAGGCAGGCAGCGACTTGGAAAATCTGGTGGGAGTACGCACCCGCCAAATCCAGCGGAAGTTGAAAGCGGTAGGTGAAATGAACCCTGCTTCCGCCCAGGAGGAGCAGATTCCCTCCCCTGCTTTCAGGCGGGATGAAGATTTTTCCAAATATCCTGGTCATACCTCTTGACTTTTGTACTCCATTTGTGATATTATAAGTCCTGCGGTGATAAGTCCGCAGGATATATGCGAGAGTGCTGGAACTGGCAGACAGGCACGTTTGAGGTGCGTGTGCTATTAGCGTGTGGGTTCAAGTCCCATCTCTCGCACCAGAAAAAAGGCGGTTGCCCACGGGGCGACCGCCTTTTTTCTGGTCAGTTGAGGCTTGAAGCCGGCAGCGTACCCTGAGGGCATAGCCCTCAGGGTGAAATCTTTTGCAAAGCAAAAGATTTTTCAAGTCCCCTCTTCCGGCCCTCCTCATCCCTTTTCCGCCCAAGCATGGCAACTGCCTTTTTCCCGGGCGGATGGACTTTTTAAACTTGAAAAGAAGGTGCTTTTTATGGGTTCCGATACCCTTTCTCCCCAGACAAGAATCTTCCGGGATATGCCCGTTCCCGCCGCTCTGGGAAAGATGATTCTTCCGGCGGTGGTCAGCCAGCTGATCGTCCTGATTTATAACATGGCTGACACCTTCTTTGTGGGGCAGACCGGGGACCCCTACATGGTAGCCTCCACTTCCCTGATTCTGCCTGTTTTCAATATTACCCTTTGTCTGGCAGGCCTTTCGGGAGTGGGCGGCGGTTCCCTTATCTCCCGCCTGCTGGGTCAGTCCCGGGAAGAGGAAGCTCGCCGGGTAAGTGTCTTTTCCCTCTGGCTGGGCGTTTTCATTGCAGTAGTCTTTGCCCTGGGCACTGCCCTTTTCATGGACCCTCTTTTGGGGCTGCTGGGTGCCGGGGAAAATACCTACCCTTACGCCCGGCAATATGCCTTCTGTGTCATTGTGCTGGGAGGCGTTCCCACGGTACTGTCCAACGTTCTGGCCAATCTCATTCGAAGCATCGGCCGTTCCCGGGAGGCCAGTGCAGGCATTATTCTGGGCGGTGTCCTGAACATTGCCCTGGACCCTCTTTTCATGTTTGTGCTTCTCCCCTCCGGTCATGCGGTGCTGGGGGCCGGAATTGCCACCTGCATTTCCAACTGTGTGGCCCTGCTCTACTTTATCCGGGTTCTGGTAGGGATGGGGCCCGGCTCCATCATCACCTTCAATTCCCGGGAGGGTATGCCCTGCAGGGAAAGCATCCTGGGGGTGTTCGGGGTAGGTATCCCCTCCGCCGTGGCCACCCTTCTGTTTGATCTGGATTATGTGGTGCTGGACAAGCTTATGGTCTCCTACCATGACCTGGCTCTGGCCGCCATCGGCATTGTACTGAAGGTGGAGCGTTTCCCCCTGAACGTAGGAATCGGTATCTGTCAGGGTATGCTTCCGCTGGTGGCCTACAACTATTCTGCGGGAAACAAAAAGCGGATGGATGATGCCATCCGTTTTTCCCGGACCCTGGGTCTGGCTATTGCCGGAGTGAGCATTCTTCTCTATGAATTGTTTGCGCCCCAACTGGCCAACCTGTTTATCTCGGAGCCTCAGACTGTAGCTCTGGCCACCCAATTCCTCCGAATCCGGGTACTGGCTACTCCTCTCATGTTCCTGAGTTTCTTTACCGTCTACCTTTTCCAATCCTTCGGGAAAGGCCGGATCTCCCTGTTCCTGGGGGTTGCCCGGTGGCTGGGTTTCAACATTCCCATGCTCTTCATTCTCAACGCCCTGGTGGGGATGTACGGTCTGGTATGGTCCCAGGTGACCGCAGACATTCTCACCGTTCTGCTTTCCTTCTGGGTCTACTTCCGGTACAAGCCCCGCCTGAAAGAAAACATATAATAAAAAATCCCGGCTCATTTTGAGCCGGGATTTTTCTTTAATTCACTTTAGTTGGCGCCCTGACTGTTCTTCAGGATAACGTCATGGCTGCCGCCCTCCACAATGGAGGTGGAGGACACAACGGTCAGGCGGGCTTTCTGCTGCTGTCCAGGCATGGGGAGGGCTCCGCAGTTGCACATGGTGCTCTTGACCTTGTACAGGGTGATATTCACGCCGTCGGCCAGAGGTCCGGCGTAAGGCACATAGCTGTCCACGCCTTCTTCAAAGCTCAGCTTGGAGGCGCCGCCCAGGTCGTACCGCTGCCAGTTCCGGGCACGGTTGCTGCCCTCGCCCCAGTACTCCTTCACATAGTTGCCGTTGATACGCAGCTTGTTGGTGGGGCTTTCATCGAACCGGGCAAAGTACCGGCCCAGCATGACAAAGTCAGCGCCCATGGCCAGGGCCAGGGTAATATGATAGTCGTGAACGATACCGCCGTCGGAGCAGATGGGCACATAAATGCCGGTCTCCTTGTAGTACTCGTCCCGGGCCTTGGCTACCTCGATCACGGCAGTGGCCTGTCCACGGCCAATGCCCTTGGTCTCACGGGTAATGCAGATGGAACCGCCGCCAATGCCGATCTTGACAAAGTCAGCACCGGCCTCGGCCAGGAAACGGAATCCGTCCCGGTCCACCACGTTGCCGGCACCTACCTTGACGGTATCGCCGTAATGCTCCCGAATCCAGGAGATGGTGCGGCTCTGCCACTCGCTGAATCCCTCGGAGGAGTCAATGCAGAGCACGTCTGCACCAGCTTCCACCAGAGCGGGGACACGCTTTGCATAGTCACGGGTGTTGATGCCGGCGCCTACCACATAGCTCTTGTTGGCGTCCAGCAGCTCGTTGACAAATTCCTTATGGCTGTCGTAGTCCTTCCGGAACACCAGGTACTGGAGATGTCCGTCCTTGTCCACCAGGGGCAGGCTGTTGATCTTGTTGTCCCAGATAATATCGTTGGCTTCCTTCAGGGTGGTGGTATCAGGGGCAACCACCAGCTTCTCCAGGGGAGTCATAAACTCGCTGACGGGAGTTTCCACGCTCATCCGGCTGACCCGGTAATCCCGGCTGGCTACAATGCCCAGCAGTTTGCCGTGGGCAGTACCGTCATGGGTGATAGCCACGGTAGAGTGACCGGTGGTAGCTTTCAGCTCCAGAACATCGGCCAGGGTTGCCTCAGGGCAAAGGTTGCACTTGCTGGTGACAAAGCCCTTCTTGTAGCTCTTTACCCGGGCTACCATTGCAGCTTCGTCCTCAACAGTCTGGTTGCCGTAAATAAAGGACACGCCGCCCTGCTTGGCCAGGGCAATGGCCAGGTTATCCCCGGATACAGACTGCATAATGGCGCTGACCATAGGGATATTCATGGTGAGAGGGCACTCTTCCTGGCCCTTTCTGTACTTGACCAAAGGAGTTTTCAGACTGACAGCGTCCGGCACACATTCTGAGGAAGAATAACCAGGGACCAACAGATACTCTCCAAAAGTGCGGCTGGGCTCGGTAAAATAAGTAGCCATAACATATCTCCTTTTCTTGTAACAGGTATGTGATTTTTGTTTACCATTTTAGCACAGAAGACGCCAAAAGACAAAGCCTTTCCCTGCCAAACTTTTCATTTTTATTTTGTGGAAAAAGTGGCATTTTCACAACAACTGCTCCTGATTAGTAGTACTTTCCCAAAAGGAGGTTTCTTCCCTGAGAAAATTCCTTTTTGCACAAAAATTTTACATATTTTTCCCCAACTTCCTATTGACAAGTTATTTCAATTTGGTTACAATTTAATTGCAGGTTGGTTACAAACTTTTTTCATGTGTTTCCTTTCATAACATTGGGTATCCGCAGTTTTCCGAAACGGCCCAACTCCTGTCCTCCTTTGCAGGAGTGCGGAAAAAGATTAGAGCTTTGCTTTTAGGCAAGGCTCTTTCTTTTTTGCTCCATTATAAAAAGGGGGACGGCCTCAAAAAGGCCGTCCCCCTTTTGTCATATCTTACTGCTGGTCAGCGGGAGTGATCTCGCTCACTTCCATCTTTAGCCGGTAGGTGTGGGTAGTTCCGTCCTTCTGAATCACTTCCAGTTCAAAATAGAGCTGATCGGTCCAGCCCTCATTCAGGCTGAGGAAGGAGCCTTTCTCCCCCCACATCTTGCCCAGATCTCCGTCTGCCTTTATTTCATCGCCTGTTTGGTTGATCACCTGATTTTGGGTGATCACACTCTCCTCTGCATCATTGACCCAGTAATAGGTTGCAGTGAATTGAGCAATCTCTTCCGGGAAACCTTCCAGGGTTTTGAGCTCTCCGCCGCTGAAGATGTCCTGCTCCTCGCTCTGGACAATGACCCCATTGGAGACAGAAAAGAGAGCATCTTCCCCATGGAAGGAGTAGACCCGCAGGGGTTCCTGCTCTTTGGTCTGGCAACCTGCCAGAATCAGGAGAAGAATGAGGGCAAAGGCCAGTTTTTTGAATTTACTCATTTTTTCTTATCTCTCGCAAAGCCAGTACTGGACACTGTAAGGAGGCAGAAGGCTTCCCCCTCCGAAGTCGTGCTGGTTCCCGGTAATCAGGTCCACGGCCAGGCCGCACCCTGCATTGAAGTGAGCGGTATAGGGCTCGCTGTCTGCATTGATGGCCACCAGCACCCGCTGGTTCTGGGTGGCACGCTGGAAGATGATCTGCTTATTGTTGAGCATAATATTCTGGTAGTCCCCGTAACAGAGGGCTTCGCTCTTCTTATGGGCCTGAGCCAGCTGGGTGATCCAGCGGGTCAGGTCGTTTTCCTCCGGCTTATCCAGTTGGGGACGGAGATTCCAGTCTCCCTGGGATTTATCTCCCTTGATTCCCCACTCACTGCCGTAGTAGACCGCCGGAACTCCCGGCATGCCGAACATGAGTCCGTAAATGGGTGCCAGATGCTCCTGATTGGTAAGGATGCTGGCAATACGGCTTACATCATGGTTATCCACAAAGCAGACCAGGTGTTTCCCTTTATACAGGGTCCAGGGCTCGGGGCCGAACTGCCGGGCCAGGCTGTGACCGATTTCAAACATATTCATGCTGTTGAAGCTGGAGTAAAGCCCCTTATAGCACTCATAGTTGGTCACGGAATGGCACATTTCGTCATTCATCCAACGGTTGTAGTCCCCATGGAGGGTTTCCCCGAACAGAACGAAGTCAGGCTTCAGGCTGTCGGTAAACCGGCGCAGCTGCCGCAGGTAATCCGGGTCCAGGCAGTAGGCCACATCCAGCCGCAGGCCGTCAATGTCAAATTCTTCCACCCATTTCCGGATGGCGGAGAAGTGGTGGTCCACCACCGCCGGGTTCTTCAGGTTCAGCTTGACCAGTTCATAGTGGCCTTCCCAGCCCTCATACCAGAATCCGTCCTGGTAGGGACTGTCCCCATCAAAGTGTATGTTGAACCAGTCCTTGTAAGGGCTGTCCCATTTTTTCTCCTGCACATCCCGGAAAGCCCAGAAGCCCCGGCCCACATGGTTGAACACTCCATCCAGCATGACCTTCATTCCGGCATCATGGATGGCCTGGCAGACCTTTTTGAAATCCTCATTGGTTCCGACCCGGTTATCCACCAGGGTATAATCCCGGGTGTCATAGCCGTGGGCATCGGACAGGAACAAAGGATTGAACAATACCGTGGTGACACCCAGAGAGCGGATATGCTCCACCCAGTCCAGCACTTTCAGAATGTTATGGCTCTCCTCCCCGCAATTCTGCCGGGGTGCGCCGCACAGGCCCAAGGGGTAAATTTGATAGATTACTGCCTCGTCAAACCACATACACTTCTTCCTTTCCAAATACGCTATCAGGTTTCAGACTCGACTTTTTCGTAGAGCCTGTAGTTCTCGCACTGAGTCACAAGCCTGTAATTGCTGTGTTCCAGTTCCTCGTTATTGGTCACCACGAAGTCCACCATGCCCTGTTCCAGATATTCATTCTGCAGTTCCAGGTTTGCATCATAGTTTGCATTCAGCAAGCAAAACATGGGACAGTTGGGAACCAGTCCGGCGGCTGTGTAAAAGCCTCCGTCCAGGAACCCGTAGTTCAGCAGGGTGGCATCTTCTTTCTGATTGATTATCTCCGCAAACTGGTATTGGGGAAGGTCTTCCTTTTCATAAGCCATCCATCCCAGGTTGGGAACCCTGGGATATTTGCTTGCATAGTAAAGGGTGGCACACAGTCCGACGGCAATGCACACCTCTTTCCTGGAGCGGCTGAGGAGCAGGACCAATTTCCCCGCAGCAATCAGACCAAACACCATAAGGCAGGCAAAAGCCTGGGAATAATATTCAAATCGTATCATGGTAGAATAGATTCCCAATACGCCGAAGGCTGCCATCAGGAAAGCATAGCAGCCAAACCAGAATTTTTTGCGAACTGCCAGCCATACGATTCCTGCCCAGAACAACCAGAATGCCGGTGCCGAGCCTTTCTTTATCTCTCCAATTCCTGAAAGGAGATTTGTGCGAAGATTGTTCACCATACCCCAAAATCCAAATTCATTGGCCCAGGTATAGTTAAAAATGTTGTTGTAAAAGTAGACCATAAACAGGTCAGTCAGAGCCCCGTTCCAGGCGAAATAAATCAGTACCGGGAGAGAAACAGTTCCCACCCCTAACAGTATCATGCCAATGGAGACCATCAGCTCCTTGACCTGCCGCTTTTTTAAAAACAGGAAAAAGAAGGGCAGAAACCACCCCAGATAGAATCCCAGCATGATATATTTGATCCAGAGCACCAGACCGGAGGTGCATCCAATCAGAAAGAATTCCATCTTGCCGGGGACTTTTTCTTCTTTGAGTGCCTTTAGTCCTACCCAAACCAGATAGGCAAGCATGGGAAGGCAGAATTCCTCTGCGCTGTCCCCCAGTGCAAAGCTCTTCATGGTGTAGGTCAGCACTGCCAGAGGGATCACTGTCAGGAGACTGTAATTGCCCAAGAAGAGATGAACGCTTTTATAGGAGAAATACAGGTAGACAAATGCAGCCGCCACTTCCAGCAGATAAACTCCAAAGAAGCTGTCCCAGGAGATCAGTGCGCCCAGCGCATGGATCATGTAAAGTACAGGGCCTTTCTGCTCTATCAGATCCCGGTAAGGGACCAGCCCCCGCAGCATGGATTTTCCCATCGTGAAAAAGCAGTTTGCATCTACCCAGTTATTTATGGGATACAGAAAGGAGGACCTGGTGCAAAGGGTCAGGGTTACCGCCGCCACCAAAAAGATAAAGATGCCTGTTCCGACTTTCTTTTGGGTTTGGGTCAGGGTCAGCTTATTTACCCCTATCATCCGTTATCATTCCTTTTTAGCAGGCACTGCCGGGCGGGTCTGTTTCGCGCTTCCCTTGGCGGCCGCCTTATTCTTGTGGGTTGTAATGACCATTTTGCTGAAATCATCCATTTCTTTCTTGGTGTCAAAGCAGGCGATATACAGCATATTTCCCATGGTATCGGCCAGAACCTCGGGCAGGCGCTCTACCATGACCAGGTTCTTGTTGTATTTCTTGTAGATTTCCTCCTGGGGAACGGAATACACATTTTTGTCCCGCCGGGTGGCGCAGACACAGTACTGCATTTTTTCTGCCAGAGGATGGCGCATTTCCCCAAAGGCCACCATATCCGCCCAGAGCTGGTAAAGGTCCAGGCTTCCGGCAAAGTTTTCCATATCCACCGTGAAGCCTCCGGCCGGGCGCATATTCACTTCCAGGCCTACAATATCGCCCTTCTTGCCCAGGCCGGGCTTGCCGGTTTTCAGGCGGAAGAACTCACAGTGGAAGAAGCGGTTCCGGGCATCAAAAGCCTTGATGGTTGCCTCCCCCGCCTTCCGCAGGTTATCTGCAATGCTCTTGTCCACATAATACCAGAGGCTGGTCTTTTCGTTTACCGCATCCATAATGGAGTCGGGGCTTACGTGGCTGGTGGCGTAGAAAATCTCGGCGTTCCGTCCGGAGATGCCGTCAAAGGTGACGATCTCTCCATCCACGAACTCTTCCATAATATACTGGACCCCATATCGTTTCCCGGCCAGGAACCGGTTCAGGTCCGCCTCGTTCTTGATTTTCCAGTTATCGCTGCTGCCCACGCCGCTGTCCGGCTTGGCCACAACGGGATATCCCACCTGTTTGATAAACTCCAGACAGTCCGCCTTTTCCTTTACCATGTGATACCGGGCCACCGGAATCCCGGCCTTCTCATAGTAAGCCTTCATTCCGGATTTGGATTTATACCGGCTGATCTCGCTGGCATTCAAGCCGGTGGTAATGTTGAAGTCGGTGCGAAGCTGTGCATCCTGCTCCAGCCAATACTCGTTGTTGCTTTCCACCCAGTCGATTTTCCCGTACCGGAAGGTAAAATAGCCCATGGCCCGAAGCATTTCGTCGTAATTTTCCATATTATCGACCCGGTAATACTCGGTCAGGCTATCCCGCAGTTCCCAGCGGAGCTGCTCATAGGGGCAGTCCCCGATTCCCAGCACATTGACTCCATTCTGATGGAGCCTCTGGACAAAGTTCCAGTAGTTGGTGGGAAAATGAGGGCTGATGAATACGAAGTTCATATATCTTTCTTTCCTTTCCTGATTCTCTCCCTCTCATTTTACTTTATCACTTTAAGAAATAAAAGAGTTTTTTTGACATTTCAAGGAAAATGTAGCAGAAAAGTTCAGCCTTTATCCTTCAGTCTCTGGTGGGTCACTTCCCCGATTATGGTGTAGAGGACCCGGAAAACCGGAATCATCAGGATCATGCCGGCCACTCCGAACAGGCGCCCGCCCAGAGTCACCGCAGCCAGCACCCAGATGGGGGGCAGCCCTACCGAGTTGCCTACCACCTTGGGGTAGACGAAGGTTCCTTCCACCTGCTGCACGGCCAGGAAGATGACCAGAAACCAGATGGTCTTTTCCGGCTGCTGAGCCAGCATCAGGAACACTCCCACGCCGCCCCCGATGAAGCTGCCGAAAATAGGGATAATGGCGGTGATTCCCACCACCACGCAAATCAGGGCAATGTTGGGCATACGGCAGATGAACATGGCTGCCGCCAGCATAAGGGCCAGGATGACCGCTTCCAGGCACTGAACGCCAAAAAAGGTGCGGAAACTCTCCCCCACCAGCCGCAGAATCCTGAACAGGCTTTTTGCCTTGTCTTCGGGGAGCCAGGCCATGGCCAGCTGCACTCCCTGGCGGTGAAGGGTCTGTCGGTGAAGGAGGATATAGCAGGCAAAGACCAGGCCCAGGCCAAAGTCCGTCAGACCGCCCATCATGCCGGAAAGGCCGCTGACCGTTCCACCGCCTACGGTGCCCAGCAAATCCTCCGCCACCTTTGAAAAGTCCGGCATGGGAATCTGGGCCAGCCAGGGCCATTTTTCCATCTGGATCGCCAGCCAGGCCTCTGTTTTATCCCAGAACCCGGGCAGGGACTGGGCCAGGGCTTTTCCGCTTTCCATCAGCTGAGGGACCACCAAAAATCCTGCCAGCAAAAGGGCCGCCAGGACCCCCAGCAAGGTAATGATCAAAGCCAGGGGGCGGCGGCCTTTGACGATTCCGGAAGGAAGGTTATCCTCCACCGCCATCATGGGAATGCTGAGAAGAAAGGCCAGAAGTCCCCCTACAAAGAAGGGGGCCGTGATCCGCCAGAGCCAGGCGGCCAGGCCGGCGGCCATTCCCTCTCCTGCCAGGAGCAGGACCGCTGCCACCAGCCATCCCAATTTTCCCAGAAGATTCATTCCCTGTCCTTTCATTTTCTCTCTATCCTCCTTATGGAGAAACCACATTCTCCTGTTATTTCCCTTTATTCCAGTGCCTGCTGGGCTGCGGCGATTTTCTGTTCCAGAACCGCTACCTGCCCCTGGAATTCCTCCACCTGGCCCTGAAGGAACTGGATCTGCTGTTTGAGCGCTTCGGTCTGGGCGCCCGATTCCAGGTCCTCTATCTGTTCTTCCAGGGCTGCGATCTGGGCTTCCAAAGCCGCTATCTGAGCCTCCAGGGCTGCGATCTGGGCTTCCAGTTCGGCAATCAATTCTTCATTGTCTCCGGTGTCCAGCCGGACAAGACGGACCCGGTCATCGGTGAGGGCTGCCCAGTACACCCCTCCATTATAGGCAAAGGTGACCCAGTTGAAACCGTTATAGGGTTCCAGGGAGACCGACAGCACCCGGTAAAGGCCCATGGGCAGATACCCTACAATGTCATAGATGCTGGCGGTATAGAAATACTCTGCATTGGGGCTGATGGATTCAATATACTGCCCGGTGACCTCCTCCATGAGGGGGCCGGTCTGGTTGGCCGTATAACCGTTCTTTCCCGCAGCCACGATCTGAGGCAGGTAATCTGCATAGGCGTAGTTCAGGTCACAGGCACCGCTGATTCCCGGTACACTGCCGGTGGAGGAGTACTGCCACATACTCCATGCGCCCGAATACCCCACATATCCCCGGTAATCTGCGATCCAGAAAGGATACATTTCCAGGTTGGCCGGGTTCAGGTAGCTTTGTACAAAGTAGGTGTAGGTGTACCATCCAGGGAAAAATCCCCGCTTATACATGGTATCCATGGCAAACCGGACCAGACTGGTCAGAGTGGAACGGCCCAGGCTTCCCAGTCTGGATTCCTCCACGTCCACAAAAACCGGGTATTCCAGTTTCAGCCCGGCCAGGCTGGGCAGGAAGGTATCCAGTTCCTTCAGAACTTTTGCCCGGGTGTTGGCGTAGGTGTAATAGTAGGCTCCCACCCGCATTCCGGCGGAGTGAGCGCCTTCCACGTTTTTCTTGAAATAGGGGTCCACATAGGGACCGCTGTTATTGGATGAGCCCAGGCGGACAATGGCAAATTGTTTGCCGGAGGCCGCCACCTGGCTCCAGTTTATGTTGCCCTGATACCGGGAAACATCAATTCCATACTGGAAAATAGGCATAACCAATCCCTCCTTTGTCTCATTCTATGAGACAGAGCGAGAGATTGTGCCGGTCCTCAGATAACCAGGCCTCCGTTGGGGGCCAGCACCTGGCCGGTGATATAGCCAGACTCCTCCCCTGCCAGGAAAAGCAGAGCATGGGCCACCTCCCGGGCAGTTCCCAGCCGGCCTACCGGGGTCTCCTGGGCCAGGGCTTCCTTATCCTCCGGGGTAAAGTCTGCCATCATATCCGTTTCGATCACGCCGGGTGCCACCACGTTCACCGTAATGCCGCTGGGGCCTTCCTCCTTGGCCAGGGCCTTGCCTAGACCAATCAGTCCCGCTTTGGCGGCGGAATAGGCCACTTCACAGCTGCCCCCGGTCTGGCCCCACATGCTGGAGACCAGCAGGATGCGTCCCCACTTCTGGTGAATCATCTGGGGCAGGGCTGCCTGGCAGCAATGGAAGGCACCGGTCAAGTCCACATCCAGAATCCGCTGCCACTGTTGGGGGGTGGTGTCTGTAAAAAGCCCCACATGGGCAATTCCTGCATTGCAGACCAGAATGTCCACGCCTCCCATAAAGTCCCGGGCCTGCTGAAAAAGGGTTTCCACCTGGGAGCGGTCGGCTACATCTGCCCGGAAAGCTGCCACCTGTCCGGGATATTTATCCGCCAGCGCCTGAGCCTTCTCCCCGCTGCTGCACCAGCTGAAAACCACCTGGTACCCTGCCTGGGCAAAGGTCTCCACGGCAGCGGCTCCGATTCCCCGGCTTCCTCCTGTAATAAGCACCCTTCTCATTTTTTCTCCTCCTTGGCTTTCAGCCGTTTCTGACGAAGATAGATAAAGAAATTCTGCAAAAGAGCGGTAGCTTCCTCCTGGCAAAGGCCCCTTTCAATCACCGGATGATGATTGAAAGGCTGGGCAAAGAGGTCGGTCAGTCCTCCGCAGCAGCCCGCCTTGGGGTCTGCCGCCCCGTACACTACCCGCCGGATCCGGCTGTTGATGATGGCCCCCGCACACATGGGGCATGGTTCCAGGGTGACAAACAACTCGCACTGCCAGAGCCGCCAGCCCCCCAGCACCCGGCAGGCCTCATCAATGGCTTTCAGCTCCGCATGGTGAAGGGCGTTCTTCTCGGTCTCCCGGGTGTTGTAGGCCATGGCAATGGGAATCCCATCCTTGGCCACCACAGCCCCCACCGGCACTTCTCCCAGGGCAGCCGCCTTGGCCGCCTGATCCAGAGCCAGTTCCATCAGTTCCCGATCAGTCATACAGGTTTTCCTCCTAAAAATTGCCCATGAGCTGCAACAGCAGCAGCGCCGCTGCCGTCAGACCGCAGGCCGGAACGGTGAACACCGTAAAAGGACCGGGGCTTTCCGGTTGAGGGTCCTCCCTTTTCAGGATTCCCCTTCTGATTCCTTTTACCAGCAGAATTCCTCCGGCTACTGGCCAGAAAATAAAGTGAAACCACTGGAAGGCCGCTGCCAGCTCCCAGGAAGCAAACTGGGTCAGGTAAATTTCCACCACAGCTATGAGATTATTGACAAAGTGCAGGGTCATGCCCGGAAGGATGCTCCCCTGTCTCCAGGCCAGCCAGCCCAGGAACAGTCCGGTAAAAAAGGCCACGAACCCCTGGGTCACCCGGCCATGAAGAAGGCTGAAGAAGAGGGCCGGGAGAAATATGGCAATTCCTTTCCCGCAGGGGGTGAGGATTCCTTCCATGATTCCCCGGAAAAGAAGTTCTTCCCCCACTGCCGGGATCACGCAGTATATGAGGAAGACCATCCCCATGGCTCCCAGGCCGCCGGGGAGTATCTCCTGGGTCGAGTGGTCAAGGGGCCGGAGCAGGAGCGAAGCCAGATTGACCAGGGCTCCCCCGCCCAGAAAGATGGGCAGCCAGAACCAGACGGTCCCCTTTTTGCAGGGGCGCAGTCTCAGCTGACGGTTGCCCATGGGTTCCAGGACAAGGATGACCAGGCAGGGCAGAAAAAGCGCCAGAAAGTTCACCAGGGCGTTGACCGCCAGCCGGAGCATTTCGCCGCCGGGCATGAACCATCCCAGCAGAAACCCCATTACCTCCCGCATTGCCGCATAGGTCAGGGCTGCAAAAATGCAGGCATTGATCCGGTTTTTCTGCCGTTTTGTGAGGGATTTCATGGTCGTGCCACCTTTCATTCTGCCTTACAGTGTACCATTCCTTCCACAGTACGGTCAACCAAAAATTGCCATCCCTTTTCCCGGGAAAGGGAGCGATTCTCCTTTATCTCCCCCGGAATAGGGATATTTCCTTGACAGGGGCTGTGAAAGAGGGTACAATAAAGAAAATTCCTTGTATACAAGAATTGTGAAAGGGAGCTGTACATATGCGTCCGGTGGATTTATGTGATGAAATATATCGGGAGTTGACCCGGGAAATTGTAAGCATGCAGCTTCTGCCCGGCCAGACCATCAGCGAGAACAGCCTTTGCGAGCGGTTCGGAGTCAGCCGTACCCCCATCCGAAGCGTGCTCCAGCGGCTGAGCCATAACCGTCTGGTGGAGATCGTTCCCCACAAACACACCATAATCACCCTGATCGATTATGACATCCTCCGCCAGATCATCTATGAGCGGGTGGCGGTGGAGTGCATGGTATTCCGGGATTTTGTGCTGGACCACACCCAGGAGCAGCTGGACCAGGCCCGCCATGCCATGGAGGAAATGCGGAAGCTGGCCCTTATGCAGCGGGTGGCTCCCCAGAAATTCAATCCCAACCGGTTCTTCTCCCTGGACCGGAGCATGCACAAACTCTGGTTCCAGGCCACCGGCAACCCCTACCTCTTCGAGAGTTTTGAGAGTGACCTGGCCAACTACAACCGGTTCTGTATGATGGATATTCAGGCCGGCCGGAACACCGCCGATGTAATGGAGGAGCACGAAAGCATGCTCCGTCTTGTGGAGACCGGAGACATCTCCCAGGTAGAGCCGCTTCTCAAGCGGCATTTTCACGGAGGCCTGCGCCGTCTGGAATCTCACATTTTTGACGATCTTGCCCCCTATTTTTCCAATCTGCCCCAAGCTGAAGAAACTCCTAACCAGGAGTAATCAAATAGAAAAGCCGTCCCCTCTGCGGGGACGGCTTTTCTGTTTATTCCAGGCCGCTGTGGCGGTTCCGGTTATGGTTGATGAGGCATCCGGCTTTGACGATTTTCTTCTCGTCCTGGGTCATGGGCGCAATGTACAGGGTCAGGGGGGTGACTGTCTCTCCCAGCAGGTACGCCTGGATGGAGGTCATATCCCCGTCCAGGGCCTTCCGTGCACCGGGAACAAAGATGTAATCCCCTACCTCGAAGGCCGGCTCGCCCTCCATCTGGAAGG
>CALXGR010000006.1 GCA_944387885.1 uncultured Clostridia bacterium | reverse complement strand
TGTCCTGATAGATGAGAAGCCCTAAAACACTTTTTTGAACAGGGACTCATTACTTACCGGGAGCTTTGCCCGAGGAGAAGCAAAGCCCGGAAGATAAAAAAGTATTTTTTGGAGGAAACACAAGATGAAAAAATGGATCGCTATGCTGCTGGCTCTGGTACTGGCTCTGGCCCTGGTAGGGTGCGCCGGAGGCAACACTTCTGAGAACGAAGGCGGCGAGGATGCTGCTCCCGTGGCAGCTGATTCCCTGGATTTCCTGAACA
The DNA here is from genome assembly GCA_944387885.1 of uncultured Clostridia bacterium. GTDB lineage: Bacteria > Bacillota > Clostridia > Oscillospirales > Ruminococcaceae > CALXEN01. The sequence continues at coordinate 73,098 of CALXGR010000006.1, read as the reverse complement.
AGATTTGGAAAACTTACACCGATGAGGAAAAGTTCCCCGTCATGGGCGGCGACTTCAACGAGGAAAACCAGAGCATGGAAGGCCCTGGTGCATTCGGCCTGGAGGATACCGCCGTTCTGGACAACACCCTGGCCATGCCCGCTGATTGCGCTGACCAGCTGGAAAATGCAGCTTCCCTCATTCACATGATGAACGCCAACACCTTTACCTGCGGTGCTTACCAGGTGAAGGCAGATGCTGATCTGGAGGCTCTGACCGCAGCCATCCAGGAGAATATCGCAAACCGTCAGTGGATCTGCGGCGCTCCTCAGCAGTACTACATTGCTACCATTGACAACTTTGTCATTGCTGCTTTCGGTCATGATGAGCTGATGGATGTCTTCAAGGGCAAGGCAGCTGAAGTTTACCCTGACATCCAGGTTGCCTACGACCAGGCCATCTGAGCCTGACTGAAAAGAAAGGGCTGTCTAGGTCATGTTGTTTTCCAGTATCACATTTCTGTTTTACTTTCTGCCCGCCGTGCTGGTGCTTTACTTTATGGTGCCGGCTAAGGGAAAAAATCTGGTGCTGCTGATCTTCAGCCTTCTCTTTTACGGCTGGGGAGAGCCGGTTTATATCTTCCTCATGGTGGCTTCCATTACCCAGGGATACTTCCTGGGCCGCCTGATACAAAAGTATCGAAAGACCCCGCTGGCCGGGGTCTTTCTCTGGCTTTCGGTGGGAATCAGCCTGGGGCTGCTGGGCTTTTTCAAGTACTGGAACTTCCTGGCGGGAAGTTTGAATCAGTTGGGGCTGATTCAGATTCCTCTGGTGGGAGTGTCTCTTCCCATCGGAATCAGCTTTTACACCTTCCAGATCCTCAGCTATGTGGTGGACGTCTACCGGGAAAAGGTGGAAGCCCAGAAAAGCTATCTCAGGCTGGCGGTGTATATTTCCATGTTCCCCCAGTTGATTGCAGGACCTATTGTCCGCTACTCAGATATTGAGCCCCAGCTTGCTCACCGCACCCACTCCTGGGAAGATGCTTCCTACGGTGCAAGCCGGTTTGTGCTGGGACTCTCCAAAAAGGTGCTTCTGGCCAACACCCTGGGCGAACTGACCCAGATGTTCCGGGATTCGGGGGAGAAGTCGGTAGCCTTTTTCTGGCTCTACGCCCTGGCCTGTGCCCTTCAAATCTATTTTGATTTTTCCGGGTACAGCGATATGGCCATCGGCCTGGGAAGAATCTTTGGGTTCCGCTTTTTGGAGAACTTCCGCTATCCTTTTATCTCGGGTTCGGTCACCGAGTTCTGGCGGAGATGGCATATTTCCCTGGGCAGCTGGTTCAGGGACTACCTGTATATTCCTCTGGGGGGCAGCCGGGTCTCCCGGGGACGCTGGGTCTGGAACATTCTGGTGGTCTGGCTGGCTACCGGTCTTTGGCATGGCGCTCAGTGGAACTTTGTAGCCTGGGGCCTTTTCTTCGGGGTACTGCTGGCGGCGGAAAAACTGCTTTTCCTCTCCCGGCTGGAACGCCACCCGGCGGCAGGCCGGATTTATCTGCTTTTGATAGTGACATTTACCTTTGTCATGTTTGACAGTTCCGGATTTATGGAGGGCCTGGGCCGTATTGGGGGAATGCTGGGACTGGGAGGATATCCCCTCATTACCCAGGAAACCCTTTACGCATTCCGCAGCTACGGTCTGATTCTGATTCTGGCCTGCCTGGGCTCCACCCCTCTGCCTGGACGGCTGGTCCAAAAGGCCGAGGAAAAACTGCCTCGGGTAGTGGGAATGATTCAGCCGGTGGCTTTGGTGGCCTTGCTGGCCGGCTGTACCGCCTTTTTGGTGGACGGCTCTTTCAACCCCTTCCTCTATTTCCGGTTTTAAGGAGGTGTGATCATGAAATGGAAAGATAAGATCACCCTTCTGGTGCTGGCCCTTTTTATAGGGGGATTCTCCCTCTGGGGAACTCTGACTCCTGACCAGGCTCAGTCCCAGGCCGAGAGAAGACCTCTGGCCCAGCGCCCCCAGCTTACTTTGGAGAGCGTTTCCAGCGGAAAGTTTATGACCCAGTGGGAAGAGTATGCCCTGGACCAGTTCCCCCTGCGGGACGGGTTCAGAGGACTGAAAGCCTGGATTGCCCTGGACCTGCTGGGACAAAAGGATGTCAATGACATTTACCGGGTAGGAGAGAGCGTTTCCAAGCTGGAATACCCCCTGGACCAGGAGTCGGTGGATTACGCTGCCAGCCGGTTCCGGTTTGTGTATGAACGGTATCTGAAGGATAGCGAGGGAAAAATTTATCTGGCTATCATTCCGGATAAAAACTATTTCCTGGCCCCTGAGGGAGGCTATCCTGCCCTGGACTACCAGGAACTGGTCCAAAGCCTTACCAGCCAGATGGAATACGCTCAGTACCTGGATATTTTCCCGTTGCTGGAGGGGGAGGATTACTTTAATACTGACCCCCATTGGCGGCAGGAAAAAATACTGGACCTGGCCGGGTATCTGAACCAGGCCATGGGTGCCCACTGGAAGGGAGACTTCCAGGAAAACCGGGCCGAAGGTGTGTACCGGGGCGCCTATTGGGGACAGCTGGGGCTGCCCCTGCCGGCGGAAGACATCTGCTGGATGACCTCTAAGATGCTGGACGGGTGCCGGGTGTACGATTACGAGACCCAGACCTGGCAGGAGGGAGTGTATGACCTGAAACAACTGGAGGGAGCCGACCCTTATCAGCTCTACCTCTATGGCTCAAAGTCTCTTCTCACCATCGAAAATCCGGCAGGAGACCCGGACAAGGAACTGATTATTTTCCGGGATTCCTTTGGCTCCAGCCTGGCGCCCCTTATGGTGGAGGGGTACAGCAAGATCACCCTGGTGGATATCCGGTATATTTCTCCCATGATTCTGGACAGATTTCTGGAATTCCATGGACAGGATATCCTTTTCCTGTACAGCACCACTGTGCTGAACAACAGCGTTACCCTGAAATAATTTCCTCGGAAAAGGGCTATACTCCTCCTGTGTGACAGGGGGAGTATTTTTATGTCCAGAACCAGATTGTTTGTACTGTATGGTCTTTTTCTCGTTGCGTTCACGGTGGTGCTGGGAAGGGTATATCTTACGGCGGAGAACCAGAGCTATGCCCGGAGTGCCCAGGAACAGACCACGGTCACTCTGGAACTGCCCCGGGAACGGGGGAATATTTATGACCGGGAAAACCGGCTCCTGACCGGGTATACCCTGGATTACTATGCCCTGTGTGTACCGGGGGAGAGCAGCTATGACCGACTTTTTACCCTGGCAGATTACAGTTCTCAGAACATTCTGTACCAAATGAGAAACAGCGCATCCCCCTTTCTGATTCCGGTTTCTCAGGACCTTACCACCCGGGGGATTTACACCTATGCGGCCCCACGGCGGTATCTGCCGGTTCCGGCGGCAACTCATCTGTTAGGATATCTGGATGGGGAAGGCCATGGGGTCACCGGAATAGAGCAGGCTATGGAAGATATTCTGTGGAGAGAGGGCGAGACACCGGTGGTGGAATGTGTGACCACCGGGACCGGGGCATTGCTGGAGGAGGAAAAACCTCAGGTACTGTCGAACCAGCAGGGGGATGAGGGAGTACGCCTGACCCTGGACCTGGCCATCCAGCGGGAATGCGAAGCTGCCGCAGATTTGTATATGGAACGGGGAGCAATATTGGCCCTGGATGTGGATACGGCCCAGGTGCTGGCCAGTGTCAGCCGCCCGGACTATGACCCGGAGAATGTGGCCAAAAGCATTCAGGCCCAGGATACTTCACTTATCAACCGGGTGACCAGCCAGTTCAGCGTGGGGTCTGTGTTCAAACCGGTGGTGGCGGCTACCGCTTTGAGTCTGGGCCTGGGAGACTTTACCTGGGACTGTCAGGGCTGGGTGGAGGTGAACGGTCAGGTTTACCGGTGCGCTCAGGGCCGGGCCCATGGATTGATTGGAATGCAGGAAGCACTGGAAAAAAGCTGCAACTGTTATTTTATTGAACTTGGGCTGACTCTGGGCGGGAACGCAATGTTGGATATGGCCAAGGAAATGGGATTCGGTACCAGCTGGAGTCAGGCTGGCGGGATGAACTTGGGCAAAGGAAACCTGCCCACAGCCCAGGCCCTGGAAAGTGTCGGGGAACTGGCCAGCTTCAGCTTTGGTCAGGGTCAGCTTCTGGCTACACCCCTCCAGGTGGCGGCCATGATGAACACCATCGCCGCAGGAGGTATATACCGGGATCCCACTTTCCTGATTGACCGTATGAACCAGGATACTATGGCGACAGTGGAGGAGTACCCCAGGCCGGAAGAACGAAGGGTGGTATCCCAGACCTTGGCAGAAAAGCTCTCCCAGATGCTGGCCGGGGTGGTGGAGAACGGCCTGGGGAAACAGGCGGCCCCCTTGGAAGGCAGGGCAGCGGGAAAGACCGGAACTGCCCAGACGGGACGGCTGGACGAGGCGGGAGAGGAATATATGGATTACTGGTTTGTGGGCTTTTATCCCGCAGAGGACCCGCAGTATACCATCCTGGTCCTTCAGGACGAGGCGGTGGAAGTGTCCACCAGCTGTGCCAAAATTTTTTCGGTGGTCTGCAATGGCCTCTATTACGGGAAAACTGTTGACAGCGCAGAATCTTGAGGATATAATGTGGATATATTCAAAATGGCTTAGAAAGGGCCAAACTCTTTTCCCCGCCACAAGAGAAGGCAGTCAAGGCTGGAAGCTGCCGGCAGAAGAAAAAGAGTACGCCACCCCGGAGCCGCCCGGAGAGATCCAGGCGTAATCCCTGCGTTAAAGGGAGATAAGCGGCAGAAAGAAATTTCTGCAAATAGGGTGGTACCACGGAAGCAGCAGCCTTCGTCCCTTGGTTCGGGATGGGGCTGTTTTATTTTGGGTAACTTTTGAAATGAGGAGAATCTGATACCATGGAATGGACTGGTTTGAACCAACTGAGAGACAAATATCTGACCTTTTTTGAGAGCAAGGGACACCTGCGGCTGGACAGCTTCCCCCTGGTTCCCAAGAATGACCCCAGCCTGCTGCTCATCAACAGCGGCATGGCTCCCATGAAGAAATGGTTCCTGGGACAGGAGGAGCCGCCCCGTCATCGGGTGACTACCTGCCAGAAGTGCATCCGCACTCCCGATATTGAGCGGGTAGGCATTACCGCCCGCCATGGCACCTTCTTTGAGATGCTGGGCAACTTCTCCTTCCAGGATTACTTCAAGCATGAGGCCATTGCCTGGGCCTGGGAGTTCCTGACCAAGGAACTGGAGATTCCCGCTGAGAAGCTTTACATCTCTGTATATCAGGATGATGATGAGGCTTACGACATCTGGACCCAGGAACAGCATATTCCTGCCGACCACATGGTCCGGTTTGGCAAAGAGGACAACTTCTGGGAGCATGGCTCCGGTCCCTGCGGCCCCTGCTCTGAGATTTACTTTGACCGTGGCCCTGAGTACGGCTGCGGCAAGCCTGACTGCAAAGTGGGCTGCGACTGTGACCGGTATATGGAAGTCTGGAACCTGGTGTTCAGCCAGTTCGACTCCGACGGCAAGGGCACTTACACCCGGCTGGAGCGGCCCAACATTGATACCGGCATGGGCCTGGAGCGTCTGGCCTGCGTCATGCAGGGTGTGGGCAACCTGTTCGAGGTTGACACTGTTCAGCAGGTGCTCAAGCATGTGGAGAAGATCAGCGGCAAGACCTACGGAGAGAACGAGAAGAACGATATCTCCATTCGGGTCATCACCGACCATATCCGCTCCACCGTCTTTATGGCCAGCGACGGAATCCTTCCCTCCAACGGCGGCCGGGGCTATGTAATGCGGCGGCTGCTCCGCCGTGCTGCCCGCCATGGCCGTATGCTGGGAATCAGCGATCCCTTCCTGGTAGACCTGGTGGATACTGTCATCCGCTCCAGCGAGGAGGGCTATCCCGAACTGCGGGAGCATGAGGGGTATATCAAGAAGGTCATCGGCACCGAGGAGGCCAGCTTCTATAAGACCATCGATGCCGGCATGAACATTCTGAACAACCTCATCGACAAGATGGAGCAGACCAAGACCAAGGTCCTGTCCGGTCTGGAAGCTTTCCGCTTGAACGACACCTTCGGTTTCCCCCTGGATCTGACCCGTGAGATCATGGCCGAAGCCGGTTATGAGGTTGACGAGGACACCTTCCATGCTGAGATGAAGAAGCAAAAGGAGCGTGCCAGGGCCGAGCGTCTGGCCAAGGACATCTCCGGCTGGTCTGCCGACCTGTTCGGAGAACTGACCCAGCCTGCTACCGTCTTTACCGGATATGATCATACCCGTGACGAGGGAACTGTCATTGCTCTGTCCGATGAGAAGGTCCTGCTGGATGAAATCAGCGCCGAGGATGAGGAGAAGGATGGTGTTCTGGTAATTCTGGACAAGACTCCCTTCTACGCTGAGATGGGCGGCCAGGTGGCTGACCATGGTACTCTCCAGGTGGGGGATGCCACCCTCCAGGTGCTGGATGTTAAGAAGACTCCCAAGGGCTACTATGTCCACACCTGTGTGCTGGAGAACGGTACTGTCCGGGTAGGGGATTCCTGCACCGCTCAGGTGGATACCGTCCGCCGTATGAACATCTGCCGGAACCACACCGGAGCCCACCTGCTCCAGAAGGCTCTCCGGGAAGTTCTGGGCGACCATGTCCATCAGGCCGGTTCTTACCAAGATGATCAGCGCCTCCGGTTCGACTTCACTCATTTCAGTGCCGTTACTCCTGAGGAACTGGCCAAGGTGGAGGAAATCGTCAACGCTCACATTTATGCTTCCATCCCTGTGACCTGCAAGCTCATGCCCATTGAGGAAGCCAAGAAGATGGGCGCCATGGCCCTGTTTGGCGAGAAGTACGGTGACGAGGTCCGGGTCGTGGATATCGACAGCTGGAGCACCGAGTTCTGCGGCGGCACCCATGTCTCCAACACCGCTCAGATTGGCTGCTTCAAGATCGTAGGTGAGTCCAGCGTGGCTGCCGGTGTCCGCCGTGTGGAGGCCGTTACTGGTGCCAATGTGGTGGCCATGCTCAACGAGTATGAAGCTCTGCTGAAGGATACCGCTGCTTCCCTCAAGGCCAACAACATTCATGACCTGGCATCCCGTGCCGACAGCTTGGTGGCTGAGAACAAGACTCTGGCCAAGGACCTGGCTGATGCCAAGGCAAAGCTGGCCGACAACAAGATCGAAGGCCTCTTCCAGCAGGCCACCGATGTGGACGGAGTCAAGGTCATTACCGCTTACATGAGCGGAACTGGCAGCGACACCCTGCGGAGCATGGCCGACAAGATTCGGGATCGTGCTCCCAATATGGTGGCTGCTCTGGTCGGCAGCGCCGATGGTAAGATCACCCTGGCTGTCAGCTGCAGCAAGAATCCCCAGGCCCGTGGCCTGAAGGCGGGCGACCTGGTCAAGGAAATCGCTGCCATTGCCGGCGGTAAGGGCGGCGGAAAGCCCGACTTCGCTATGGCTGGTCTGAAGGATGCCAACAAGGTGGACGAGGCCCTCAACGCCGTGGCTGACATTGTGAAATCCCGTCTGTGATGGGTGAATATAAGAAACTGGAAAGGAGGAACCTTCCGTGAAGGATTGTCTGTTCTGCAAAATTGCAGCAGGGGAAATCCCCAGCAACAAGCTGTACGAGGATGACCAGATTCTGGTTTTCCACGACATTGATCCCCAGGCACCGGTCCATTTCCTGGTCATTCCCAAGGAGCACATTGATTCTGCTGCTTGCCTGACTGAGGAAAATGCACCTTTGATTGGGCATGTCTATGCAACCATTGCCCGTCTGGCCAAGGGGCTTGGTGTGGACGAATCCGGCTACCGGGTGGTCACCAATGTGGGAGAGGACGGAGGACAGAGTGTAAAGCACCTCCACTTCCATGTGCTGGCCAAGCGGAGCCTGGCCTGGCCTCCGGGCTGAGAAGTGATAAGGTAAAAACCTTTATCAGGATGTGAAAAGAAATGAATCGAAAACTCGCCTGGATGGGAGCGTACTTTGTATTCGCCCAATTCGTCACGGCCTGGAAACCCCTGGCAGTCATTATGCTGCTGGGGGCGGGGTCTGCGGCGCTCTGGGAGTGGAAGCAGGGAAACCCTCGCCGGGCGGGTTTTCCTTTTGTATTGGTCCTGATTATGGGACTGAGCATCCTCTGGCAGAGAGACTATACTGCCCGTTCCTGGGAGAAAATCCGCCGTTGGGAAAATGAAACCGTGACGGCGACAGTGACAGTTCGCTCCGCCCAGCCTGCCTATGAGGGGTATTCCTACGGAATCCTTCACTTGGAAGAGATTGAGGGCAAGCCGGTGAATTTCAATATCACCTGTTATGGCTTCCCGGAAACTGCACCGGGTGAATCATTCCAGGGAGAGTTTCAGCTTGCCGCCCTGGAACCAGATGATTATGATAACTGGGCGGACGGTGTTCTGGGAGAAGGAGAGTACAGGGGAACGTACGAATCACGGGGTGCTGGCCCCGGAATTCTGGCCTGGTTCGGGCGGCTCCAGCAAAGACTGGTAAATAATCTTTCCCGGTTTATGCCCTCTCAAGCCATGGGCGTGGCCAGTGCCATGATTCTGGGGGACAAGTCCGGGCTGGACCGGGAGACCCGGACCAGCTTTGCCCGGGCAGGATGCTCCCATATTCTGGTGGTTTCGGGGCTTCACCTGACCCTGCTCTGCCAGTCGGTGGCCGGGGTGTTCAGACTGGGGCGCTTTTCCAAAGCCAGAATCCTGGTAAGCATCGCTATTGCACTCTCCATGATGGGGCTGGTGGGCTTGACTCCTTCGGTGAACCGTTCGGCCCTGACCCTGATTCTTTGCAGCGCCGGCTATCTTACCTTTCAGAAACCGGACAGCCTGACATTGCTGGCTCTGGCCGGGATGCTTCTTTCCATCCGCAATCCCTATGCAGCTTATGACATCGGTTTCCAACTTTCCTTTGTGGCAACCTACTGCGTGATTTTTGCTGGCTGGCTCCGGCCCAGACTTGTGAGGCTGCCGGAACTGACAGGAAAATACCGGGAGAATAAGCTGTACAGACAAGGCCAGAACCTGGCCTGTCAGATTCTGGACTCCTTCTTTGCGGGAATGATTGCGGCCCTGGGGACCCTGCCGCTTCTTCTTTTCCACCGAATGAGTGTCAGTGCGGCCAGCCCGTTCAGCAGCGTACTGGCTACTTTGCTGGGACCCTGGATTCTGGGACTGGGGATGGCTCTGTCCCTGCTTACCCTCATCCCGGGAACAGCGTTTCTCTGTACCCCTCTGGGCTGGGGCGTGGGAGGACTGGTTGCCATTCTCACCAAAAGCGTGGAATGGCTGGCAGGTCTTGGAATTGCCCGGCTCTCCCTGCCCCGGGAATACAGCATCTATGTCCTGGCTATTCTTGCGGTCATGGTGCTGGCTATGGTAAAATGGGGTTACCTAAAACAGCTGCCTCTTGCGGCGGCCCTCATGCTGGGAACTGCCTGTCTGGTGGGCACTGCCATGGGCCGGAATGTGGTGGAGATACAATTGGCGGGAACTGCCGGATATCCGGTGGTGGTGCTTACCCAGAATGGAGAATCCGCTGTACTGTTCCGGGGCGGCAACGCCAACCGGTCCGCATTGACCCGCACCCTGGAGGCAGAAGGATTCGACCAGCCTGATTTGCTTATGGACCTGCGAATGGACCCATCCACCCAGCCCCCGGAGGCGGAGAAAATCTTGCCGGCCTGGGAATTGCCTGACGGGACCACCGGGTCTTTGTTGGAAAATGTCAGCTATTATCTGGTGCGGGAAGAGGATGGAATCATCCTTTTGCTGGACATAGCGGGCCGCCGTGCTGCCGTTACTGTAGGAATGCTGGAAGAAAACCGGGAGATTCCGGTGGATCTGTATCTGGCAGGAAGCAAACTGGCCGGGCAGATTCAGCCCCAGACCATTCTGGCCATAGGCACCAAGCAAAGTTGGCTGAATCAGACAGAAACCCCTGTATATACCGGGACATACCCCTCCGCTACCCTTCGGCCGGGAGGCGGAATTCAAATCACGGGAGGAACTCTCTATGATACACAGTGAAAAAGGATGGAAAGAAGCCCTGAAATCGGGAAGTTCCGTCTTTTGCTTTTATTCCTCCCAGGAAGCCCAGCTGAACCGCCTTTCTGCCAAAACCACTGCTGCTCTTTTGGGGGAGGACAGTGAACTGACGGTACTGGAAGGCCCAACCCCATCGGTGGAGGAAGCGGTCATGGCGGCAGGAACCATCAGCTTTTTTGGCACCCGCCGGGTGGTCTCCATGCCCATGGTCAAGATTTCCGCTTATTCGGACAAGGATCTAGATACCCTTTGTGATCTTCTGAACAGCCTGGAAAATGCGGCCTTTGTCATTACCATCCCTGTGACGGAGGAATGGGGAAAACTGCGGCTGGGAAAGCGAGAACAGAAATTTATCACTGCCTGCGAAAAGGCGGGGTACTGTGCCCAATTGGTCAAGCTTCAGGCAGGACAGCTGGTAGAATATCTCCAGAACCGGGCGAAGGAGCAGGACACCCAGCTGGATTCCACGGTGGCCCGGCTTATGATGGAACGGTGCGGGGAGGATCAGCTGCTACTGGAAAACGAGGTGGACAAGCTGGCCGCTCTGTCCGGGTATACCACGATCACCCGGGAAATGGTGGAACGGCTGGGGACCCAAAGCCTGGATGCGGATACCTTTGATATGATTGGGCTGCTCACCTCGGGAAAGCTGCCGGGAGCCATGGCTAAGCTGGACCTGCTCCTCAAGCTGCAGCAGGAACCCATTGCTATCCTGGGGGCGATGATCAGCAACTATCTGGACCTTTACCGGCTGTCCTGCGGCAACCGGGCCAAGGCAAATTTTCAGCAGGTGCATAAGGATTTCCGGTACAAGGGGAGCGACTACCGCCTGAAAAAAGCGGATGGTACTGCCAGAAGGTTCAGCCGCCGTCAGCTTCGCCGGTGCCTGGATATTCTGGAAGAGACTGACCTGAAGCTGAAATCCAGCCCGGTGGACAGCCGGACCCTTTTGGAAACGGCTCTCTTCCGCTTGGCCAGAGCCAGGGAGGAAAGCTGAAAATGGAAAAACCAAAGATAATCCAGGCCATTCTGGTAGAGGGGAAATATGACGGGGCAAAGCTGTCCTCTTTGGTGGATGCCCTCATCCTCACCACCGGCGGGTTTGATATTTACAAAGATAAAGAGAAAAAGGCTCTTTTGAAGGAGTTGGCCCGCCGCCAGGGATTGGTTATCCTCACCGACAGCGATGCAGCCGGATTCCGCATCCGGAACTATGTGACTAACCTGGTAGGGGCAGAGTATGTGTACCAAGCCTATGTGCCTTCCATCCGGGGCAAGGAATCCCGGAAGGCAGTTCCCGGCAAGGAAGGGCTATTGGGGGTAGAAGGGGTGGACGGGAAATGGATCCTGAAAGCCCTGGAGCCCCTTATTACCCAGGTGCCTGAACCTGAGGGAAGAGCTATCACCTATAGCGACTTGTACGACTGGGGCGTCAGCGGGAAGGCAGACAGTACTCAGGCCCGGCGGGAGTTCTGCCGCCGTCTGGCATTGCCCCTCCGCCTGTCCAAAAAAGAACTGGTGGAAGTTTTGAACCGCCTTTATTCCTGGGAGGAGTTGGACCGACTCCTTAGAAACGAACAAAACGAAAAGGACGACCCTCAACAATGAGGGGCGTCCTTTTATGTTATATTTGTGTTTCTTCCGGGGGAGAAGATGATTTCTCCCAGAAGGTTTCCAGGCGGCAACTAAATTCTTGGGGGCTATATACCGGAACACAGTGCCGCCAATGGTCAGGGAAGAGCCGTGCATAATCCGGATTTCCAAACCGCTGGTCCAGCAAAAGAACCACTCCTTTGTCGGAGGGAGTGCGGATGACTCGCCCCGCTGCCTGTAGGACCTTGTTCATCCCGGGATAGCGGTAGGCGTAGTCAAATCCGTTGCCCCGGCTTTCCTGAAAATACTCCCGGAGCATCTCCTGTACCGGATTTACCTGGGGCAGGCCTACAGTCACAATGGCGGCTCCGATCAGCCGGTCTCCTGCCAGGTCCACCCCTTCACCGAATACACCCCCCATAACTCCGAACCCCAGCAGAGATTTATCTGGATTAGGGGAGAATCGAGCCAGAAATTCCTCCCGGGCATTATCATCCATGGTGGATTCCTGGACCAGGGTGGGAATGTGAGGGTAAAGCTCTGAGAACCGTTCCAAAACCTGATTCAAGAAAGCATAGCTTGGGAAAAAGGCCAGATAGTTTCCCTTTTTGGCTTCCACCATGGCGGCCAGATATTCGCAGATGATATCCAGGCTGGCTGCCCGGTCCTGATATCGTACAGGCAAATTGGCCGCATGGAACAGCCCAAGGTTTTCCCGGGGAAAGGGACTGGGCAGGGCCACCGCTTTGGCCTGGGGCAGACCGGACAAATCCTTGTAATAGGAGGGAGGGGTCAGGGTGGCGCTGAACAGCACCGAGGCCCGGCCCTTGGCGAACCGCCCCGCCAGAAATTGGCTGGGGTCCAGGCAGAGCAGTTCTATTTTGACCTCTTTCCCGGTCAGGGTAATTTGGGTAGTGTAGTGGTCATCATACCCTTCCAGAGTCCTCAGGAAGGTGCGGACATTAAAGTAAAGGGTAAGAAACTGATTGTGGAGAGAATGCTGCTGGTGCTGGGTCAGCCAATCCTGAAGGGGAGTGACCAGACGATTCAAAAGCCTGCCGAATTCCTTGGGAGATTCGGAAAGAAAGAAAACCGGGTTCCCGTCCTCCTTGCCCTGATGCCGCCAGTCCACAAAAGCCTGATTGACCTTTCCCAAGGCGGTAGTAAGCTTGCTCTTTCCGCCCAGGGCTTTTTTGGCCTCAAAAAATTCACTTTTGGTCAGGGCGGCAGAATACATCTCTCTGGCCCGGGAGGGAAGATTGTGGGCTTCATCCACCAAAAAGAGGTAATCTCCTTCCGTTTCAAAAAAGCGCTGCAGTGCTGCGGCAGGGTCAAAGAGATAGTTATAATCGCAGACGATTACATCACACCAGAGAGAAAGATCCAGCCCCAGTTCAAAGGGGCAGACCATGTGTTTTTGACTCAGTTCCAGAAGCTGCTGGGGACCGTACCGGGGAAGCTCCAGACCGTCCGCCAGAGCGTCTTTGATTCTATCATAATAGCCATTGGCATAAGGACAGGCCTGGGGTGTACACTCCCGCTCTTCCAGGGGACAGATTTTGTCCTTGGCGGTGAGGGCAATGGAACGCAAAGAAATCTCTCCCAGCAGGGATAACGCATCCATGGCGGCCTGGCGGGTGGTAGTCCGGGCGGTAAGATAAAAGATGCGCTCCCCATACCCCTGGCCCATAGACTTTAGGGCAGGAAAGAGGGTGCTGATGGTTTTCCCGATTCCGGTAGGGGCCTGACAGAAAAGATTCTCTTTCTCCCGACAGGTAAGGTATACCTGTCCAGCCATGGCCCGCTGACCAGGGCGGTATTCCGGAAAAGGAAAGGCTAAATCCTGAAGGGCTTGAGTACGGCTTTTGGTCCATTGAACCCGCCGTCTGGCCCAGGGAAGATAATCTGTAAGAAGTCCGGATATAAAGGTTTCCAGTTCTCCGGCGGTAAACTGCTTGGAGAAACGGAGAATCAGCTCCTGGTCCACCTGAAAGTAGGTCAGCCGGACATCCATCCCGTCCAGATGATTCTGGAGACAGTAGATGGCGGCGTAAACCTTCCCTTGAGCCCAGTGCACCGGGGACTGTTCTCCTGTGATTTCTTCAGAAGGGAGGGTAGTGGTCTTGATTTCGTCTATGACCATCCGCCCGGCGACATCGGTGAAGATACCATCTGCCCGTCCCTCTATGGTAAAGAGAAACTCCTCGACCGGGTAGCTCTGGCGGAGAAATACTTCACTGTCGTAGCCTTCTCCCGCTTCTTTCTGAAGACGGCGGTGGATTCGGGCTCCTTCCTGGGCACGATCAAAGCCGGTAAACCGACTGTCAATGCTGCCGGTAAGGAGAAGAAACTCAACCAGCTCCCGCACCGAAAGACGGACCTCTTCCATAACTGCCGCCTCCTTTCGTTGTCATTCGATAACAGTATACCGCAACAGAGAAAAAATAAAAAGCGGTATCTTTTCAGATACCGCCCAATGGAAAAATTAGTTGGTGAGCCGGTGGATGAGGGAATCCCGTGCCAGATCCACCAGAGAAAAATCAATGGCGGAGCGGTAGTATTCCTCCAGCTTGTTATGGGTTTCAAGGGCCTGGCGCTGCAGTTCACTGGTCTGTTCCAGCAGCTGAGCCGCTGCTTTTTTGTTGAACCGGAGCCGGGCCCGGCTGGAAGCCAGTACAGAAAGGTCCATGAAGCGGCGGATACGGATATTCTTCTGCCCCGGAAATTCCATGGGATGCCAGCTGTTGGAAGTGAGAATGGCCAGGGAAAGCTCAGGAATAAACAGATGTTCCAGCTTATCTTCGGGGGCGGTGGGACACCAGCAGGCAATCACATCCCAGCCGGATTCAATGGCCTGCTTCCGAAGATGCTCCAGAATTACCCGGCTTACGGCACCGTACTCATCCTGAAGAACCAATATCTGGTCCGCCAGGGCAGGCACCGTATCCCGGTAGGTGAGAATCCCCTGGGGAGTGACGGCGGAGAGAAGCCGGATATTTTCTTTTCCCTTGCCTTCACCTTTGGAGGGAATCAACCGCTTTCCAAGCCGGCCTGCATACAGCCGGACTTTGGTGAAGTCCACGGCGCTGGCAGCGGTGCGGCGGCTGTCCAGCAGGAGACTGGCAGCACTGGACAGGGTACGGGAAGCCCGCTCCTGATAGTAGGCGCAGGTACGGAACAAATCAAGAATCTCACATTGATTGACTTTCAACGCTTCCACGTCCATGGTGTGATAAAGGCTTACCACCTCCTGGGCAGCTCCGGGAGCACCGGGATCCAGGGTATGAGGAGCGGTGGCATCCAGAAGGGCGGCGCCTTTCTGCCAGAGTACTACGCCATCCAGACTGTCCGGGTCACTGCTGCAATGGATTCGCTCGGTGATACGGCCCCGTTCCAGATTGGCGGCGGCCACCTGTTTCATAAGGGTGGACTTTCCGCATCCAGGACCGCTTTTGATAAGATACAGCCTCATCTCAGGGGGAGTGTCCAGACGGTCAAAGTATCCGTGGAAGCCTCCCGGCGCCAAAGCCCCCAGGAAAAAGTCGAAGCCTTCTTTTGCGTTTTTCATGATAAAACCCCTCCTTTTCTGTTCCAGTGTATTCCCGGAACAGGGAAAAGGGTACAAAAAAGCCCTTCTGTCCAAAAGGGAAAACAGAAGAGCTTTTGGCTTATTTCCTTACTCGTAAGCCTGGGGGCAGACCTGGCGGATTTTGGTGCGAAGGGCGATAAAGTCCTCGAATGCCTCTGGTTTCTTGTCAGGAGCACGAAGAAGGGCTGCAGGGTGATAGGTGGCAGTGAACCAGACCCCACCCTTCTCAATGAACTGACCATGCTGGCGGGTCATGCTGAAATCCCGGCCAATCAACTGCTGGGCAGCTACCCGGCCCAGGCAGACCACGATTCGGGGACGGATAATGCGGAACTGTTCCCGCAGCCAGTCAAGGCAGGCAGCAGATTCCTCCGCCATAGGGTCCCGGTTTTCCGGAGGACGGCACTTTACAATGTTGGTGATATAGACATTTTTGGAACGGTCCAGGTCAATGGCACCCAGATAGTGGTCCAGCAGCTGGCCGCTTTTTCCCACAAAGGGAACGCCTTCCTGGTCCTCGTGGTAGCCGGGGCCTTCTCCCACAAAAAGGATAGGAGCATCTTTGGGGCCGGCACCGAAGACCACATGTGTCCTGGTCCTGCAAAGACCACACCGGGTGCAGGCAATACATTCCTTTTGAAGCTGGGAATAGTCCATACTATCCTCCTGTATAACAAACACGAATAGTTGTATTAAAAATATCAATGAGCTTATGATACCACAAAATCGCTGATTTGTCTTGAAGTTTTGAAACATTGCGTTATAATAAGACTAGAACGGCATGTATACATCTGTGTGTCTACTGACATCTTTGGAAAAAAGCGAGGAGGAAATCTTACTATGCTGTTGTTTGATAAACTGATTGCGGACCTGAAAAACCGGGAAAAGAAGCCCACTATCGTGTTTACTGAGGGCACCGACCCCCGGATTCTGGAGGCTACCAGCCGTCTGCGGATGGGCCATATCATCAATGTTATCCTGATTGGTGACCAGGCAGAAATTGCCAAGATTGAGGAAGAAGGCCATTACCGTCTGAACGGTGTTAAGGTCATGGACCCCAACAACTACCCCGATATGGAAGCTATGGTAGCCCGGATGGTAGAACTGCGTAAGGGCAAAATGACCGAGGAGCAGTGCCGTGAGGCTCTCAAGCAGGGCAACTACTTCGGCACCATGCTGGTAGAAATGGGCATTGCTGACTGCCTGCTGGGCGGCGCTACCTACTCCACCGCTGATACCGTTCGTCCTGCTCTCCAGCTGATCAAGACCCGCCCCGGCAACAAGATCGTAAGTTCCTGCTTTATTCTGGTTCATGAATTTGTGGGCGGTGACGTTCGTCTGGCCATGGGCGACTGCGCCATCAACATTGATCCTTCCGAGGATGACCTGGTAGAGATTGCTATTGAGACCGCCAAGACTGCTAAGATCTTCGGCATTGATCCTCAGATCGCCATGCTCAGCTACTCCACCAAGGGCTCCGGAAAGGGCCCCAGCGTGGACAAGGTCCGGAACGCTACCGAGAAGATCAAGCAGCGTATGCCTCTCCTGCCTGTAGAGGGCGAACTGCAGTTTGACTCTGCTGTATCTCCCACCGTTGCTGCTACCAAGAAGGTAGGCGGTGATGTGGCTGGTCATGCCAACACCTTCATCTTCCCCGACATCAACTCCGGAAACATCGGTTACAAGATCGCTCAGCGTCTGGGCGGCTGTGCCGCTTACGGCCCCATTCTCCAGGGCCTGAACGCCCCCATCAATGACCTGAGCCGTGGCTGCAACGCTGACGAAGTCTACAAGATGGCTATCATCACCGCAGCTCTGTCCAACAAGTAATTTCCGCTTGCTCTGCCCCCGGAAGATATTTCCGGGGGCTTTTTCTTTGCAGAGCAGGATGATTTGACTCTATAAGGAAAAATCCTTTTCACCTGGTGAGGGATACTTGCATTTTTTGAGGGGATATATTATAATAGTCCCAGCGGACAAGGCACTTTCGCAAGTGGATTGTTTGGGATACGGATGCGGGCCCTGTGCGATGGGGCCCCACGAACCATGTCAGGCGGGGAACCGAGCAGCATTAAGTGGTTTGCTCTGTGCGCCGCAGATCTCCCGCATTCGTATCCCAAGCAATTCCCGGCAGGGGGAGACCCCAATCCCTTGCCCGCTTTTTTTATTGAGGGGAGGGAACAGGATGTATCGGGCACTTTACCGGAAATGGCGTCCCCAGAACTTTGAGGACGTGGTGGGCCAGCAAGCCATTGTTACCGCTCTCAAGAATCAGATCGAGACAGGACGTATCGGTCATGCCTACCTGTTCACCGGAACCAGAGGCACCGGTAAGACTACCTGTGCCCGGATTTTTGCCAAGGCTATCAATTGTGAAAACCCTCATCATGGTGACCCATGTTGCCAGTGTGAGATATGTAAAGGCATTGACAACGGCAGTATTCTGGATGTGGAGGAAATCGACGCAGCATCCAACAATGGCGTAGATGATATCCGGGATCTCCGGGATGAAACCGCCTATACGCCCACCATGGGCCGATATAAGGTGTATATCATTGACGAGGTGCACATGCTGTCTACCTCTGCCTTCAATGCACTTCTTAAAATACTGGAGGAACCTCCCGCCCATGTGGTCTTTATCCTGGCCACCACCGAGATTCATAAGGTGCTGCCCACTATTCTCAGCCGCTGCCAGCGGTATGACTTTGGACGGATACTGCCGGAGGATATCGCCAGCCGCATTGAATACGTGGCAGGGGAGGAAAAGATTGACCTGACTCCTCAGGCTGCGGCGCTCATTGCCCGTCTGGCTGATGGAGCGCTCCGGGATGCTTTATCTATTCTGGATACCTGTGCCGGTGTGGCCCAGCATATTGATGAAGATGTGGTGCGCCGGATGGCCGGTGTTACAGACAAAAGCTACCTGTTCCAGATCAGCGACGGCATTTCCCGGGGAGAGGTTTCCCAGGTGCTTGCCCAGGTCGCTCAGCTTCGGCAGCGGTCAGTGGACGTAAAACGTCTTTGTGAGGAACTGATTCAGCATTACCGGAACCTTATGCTTGCCCCTATTTCCGGCGGCGAAAAGCTGCTGGCTGGAATTCCCCCTGAGGAAGAATCCCAGTATCTGGAAAAAGGAAAAGCCATAGGGTATCAGGCTGCAGTTCAGGCTATTATGGGACTGGGAGCGGCCCTGGAACGGATGGGAAAGGGAACAGATCCCCGTATTGAGCTGGAAATGGCGCTGATCAAACTGGCTATGCCTACCCAGGCGCAGCCTCTACAGACAGTGGCCTTTACCCCTGCACCCTATACACCGGCTGCGGCTCAACCGAATCTGGAACCCTATCTGCCCTCCGGCAATATGGCTCCTGCACCTCAGCCGGTGCAGCCTGTAATACAGCCCAAACCTCAGCCCCAAGTCAAGGAAACAGCTCAGCCTCAAAAGGAGGAGACTGTTCCCCAGCGGGAAGCACCGCCTCGGAAAAAACTGGAGAAGCCGGTGCCTTTTGAACAGTGGGATGCGGTCCTGGAACGGCTGAAGACCGAGGACCATGGATGCTATTCCTTCCTGAAAGGATCCAAAGGTTACTGTGATGGACCCCGGATTCTGTTTGAATGCAATGAGTTCGGACGGGAATTTCTCCGGGAAAGCAAGCGGAGCCAGGCTACCCTGAAAAAGATTATTCAGGAGATTACAGGGGTGGCTTATGGCATTGGACCTTATGCCCCCTCTGGTGCCCAGGAAAAGAAGCAATCTCAAAGTGAAATTGTCCAGAACAGCCTGGAACGGATGAAAAATGCCGGTCTGGAAGTGCTGGATGAAGAATAAACCCGATTGAAGGAGAACTGTTATGAAAGCAAGACTGCCTAAAGGATATGGAAAACCTGATGTGAACGCTCTCATGCGTCAGGCTCAGAAAATGCAGGAGGAAATGCAGGCGAAGCAGGCCGAGCTGGAAGCCGCTGAATTCCAGGGAACCGCCAGCGGCGGAATGGTAGAAGTTACCATGACCGGTAAGCATGTAGTTACCGCCCTTCATATCAAGCCCGAAGCAGTGGACCCCGATGATGTGGAGATGCTGGAAGACCTGATTGCTGCCGCTTTTAATGACGCAGTCCGTAAAGTGGACGAGACCACCGAGGCCGAGATGGGCAAGCTCACCGGCGGTATGAATATTCCCGGCTTGTAAGGAGCATATTTATGGAATACAACTCCGAGAGTCTGGAAAAGCTGGTAGACCAGTTTGCCCGGTTTCCCGGCATTGGCCGAAAAGGGGCGACCCGGATGGCCTATCAGGTCCTGAATATGTCTGATGCCCAAGCACAGGAATTGGCTCAGGCTATTAAGGATGCAAAAACCAAGCTTCACCGGTGCAGAATCTGCCAGGATTACACAGAGAATGATGTGTGCAGGATCTGTGCTTCCAACCGGCGGGATAAGTCCACCATCTGCGTGGTGGAAACTCCCAGGGATATTACTGCGGTGGAGCGTACCCATGAATACAGGGGAACTTACCATGTTCTTCATGGTCTTATCAGTCCCATGGATGGAATCGGAGCAGAACAGCTTTGTGTCAAAGAGCTGCTCCGACGCCTGAACGGTGAGGTAAAGGAGGTCATTATGGCCACCAGCCCCACTGTGGAGGGTGAGGCTACTGCCATGTACCTGGCCAACCTGATCAAACCCCTCGGGGTAAAGGTCACCCGGCTGGCATATGGTCTGCCGGTGGGCAGTAGCCTGGAATATGCGGATGAGACTACCCTCTACCGGGCTATCAGCGGCCGGGGGGAACTGTAACGTTTATCTGCCGGAAAGGAGGAAACGGCTGTGGCAACAGCACAAAAAGAAAGTACCAAGACCATCGCCGTCAACCGTCAGGCCCGGCATGAGTACTTTGTTATGGAAGCCCTGGAAACAGGAATCGAACTGGTGGGCACCGAGGTCAAGAGCCTGCGGGCCGGCCATGTAAATCTTAAGGATGCCTGGGTCGATATTGAAGATGGGCAGCTTTATGTGAAGGGAATGCATATCAGTCCCTATGAACAGGGTAACATCTTCAATAAAGACCCGGTTCGGGTCCGGCGTTTGCTGGCGCATAAGGCCGAGATTCGCCGTCTGGGTCAGCAAATCAAACTCCAGGGATATACCTTGATCCCTCTCAGCCTGTACTTCAAAAAAGGCAGGGTAAAGGTGGAACTGGGAGTGTGTAAAGGAAAGAAACTTTACGACAAACGGGCCACCGAGGCGGCAAAATCCGCCAAGCGGGATATTGACCGTGCTTTGAAAATGCGGTAAAATACAAATGCTTTTCTCCCGGAATTTTCCGGGAAACCATGGGGATGTAATGGTTTCGACGGGGAGAGGGAAGAGGGAGCAGCGGGTCATGGCTGGCGGGAACCATGTAAAAATCCGGCCGAAAAATTAACTGACAATCGTACAGTTGCAATCGCTGCTTAATTAACGCAGCCGTCCGGCCCTCAATAGCGCCTTGAGGGGTCCCGGGCGTCGACTTGGCGCTGAACGTGAGCAGCCCTAAGCTTTGCAGGCGGCCATGAACCAATGAAGCTACTGATCTGTCGGCCTGGGCACTGGCCTGGCAGTGAGGGAATTTTGTAAATGTCCTGCACCCGGAGATACTCCCTTGGACTTCTTTTCGGACACGGGTTCGACTCCCGTCATCTCCACCACATCTGCCCCAGACGAAGATGTTTTCTTCGCCTGGGGCTTTTTTTATTGCAATTCTATAAGTTCTTGACAATAGTACGAAATCGGACTATAATGCTTGAAATGGTACGAAATCGGACTTTCGGAGGGCGCTATGGAACAGTTAAAGAAAAGTATAATCCATAAAATCAATTATCTGACATCGGAAATGAATGGGCTTTATCATCAGTTCTCTCAGAAACTTGGGATGAGTGACAGTGTGTCCATTGTGCTGTATTCTATTTACGATGCAGGCGGGGAGTGCTTGCTGGGAGATATTCAAAAAAATTCCGGAATCAGCAAACAGACCATCCATTCTGCCGTGCAGGGGCTTGTGAAGGATGGTCTACTCAGCTTGGAACAGCATAACGGCAAGGCAAAAAAAGTGTCCTTTACTCCCAAAGGGCGGGACTATGCAGAAAAGACAGTGGCCCGGATTTATGAGGCTGAAATCAATTCTTTCAGCAGATGGCCGGAGGAAAAAGTGGAGGAATACCTGAAGCTGATGGAACAGTATGCGGAAAGTTTCCGGCGGGAGATGGAGAAGATTTAAAATGCAAAAGGCGGCAAAAACAAAGATCCGGCTTTCAGATCATTTCGGCTATAGACGGCTTATTCGGTTTACCCTGCCATCCATAGCAATGATGATTTTCACCTCTATATACAGTGTGGTAGACGGATTCTTTGTATCCAACTTTGCAGGGAAAACACCCTTCGCTGCCATTAACCTGATTATGCCCGTTATTATGATTCTGGGAACGGTAGGATTCATGTTCGGCACTGGCGGAACAGCTTTGGTATCCAAAACTTATGGCGAGGGAGAAAAAGACAAGGCAAATCAGTACTTTTCCTTGTTTGTCTATACTGCATTTTTAGTGGGCCTGGCTCTGGGAATTCTGGGAATTGTATTTCTCAGACCGCTTTCCGCATTGCTTGGGGCTCAGGGAGAACTTCAGGAAAACTGTATAGTATATGCCAGGATTATTTTGTCGGCGCTCCCTTTTTATGTACTTCAGGTTATGTTTCAGAGCTTTTTTGTGGCAGCCGAAAAACCAAAGCTGGGGCTTACCGTTACCGTGCTGTCAGGGCTCACCAATATGGTGTTGGATGCGGTTCTGGTAATTGGCCTGCCTCAGGAGTGGAAACTGGCCGGCGCCGCTTTGGCTACTGCGGCAGCTCAGGTGGTGGGCGGAAGCATCCCGCTTATCTATTTTTTTAGGAAAAACACAAGTCTTTTGCGGCTGGGAAAAACCAATTACAATGGAAGAATACTCACCAAAGCATGTATAAACGGCTCTTCTGAATTTATGAGCAACATCTCCATGAGCCTGGTAGGAATTCTCTACAACCTTCAGCTGATGAAATTTGCAGGGGAGGACGGAGTAGCTGCCTACGGTGTAATGATGTATGTGAGCATGATTTTTGCGGCGGCCTTTATAGGATACACCATCGGAACGGCCCCGGTGATTGGGTTCCATGATGGCGCACAAAATTATGGTGAACTGAAAAGCCTTTTGAGAAAAAGTCTTTTCCTGACTGGAATGATGGGCCTTGGAATGGTGGCAAGCGCAGAGGTCCTGGCGGGACCCCTTTCAAGCATTTTTGTGGGGTATGACCAGCTGCTTTTCCAAATGACGGTTTCCGGGTTCAGAATCTTTGCGCTCTCATTTTTGTTTATGGGATTCGGCATTTTTGCTTCCGGATTCTTTACAGCTCTGAACGATGGTATTACCTCCGCAATTATCTCTTTTCTCAGAACTTTGGTATTTCAGAGCCTGGCAATCATAGCTCTTCCGCAAATTCTTGGAATACAGGGAATTTGGCTGTCAGTATTGGCAGCTGAAATTATGTCAGTACTTCTGGGAGCCGGGTTCCTCAGGCTCAAACAGAAAAAATATCATTATTAAAGAAATCCCCGGGATATGGCTCCGGGGATTCTTTTTTGTTTTCAAAAGACAATTGTCGTAGCTTGAAAAGGGAACATGGCAGTTGATTCCGTGAAAAAGAAAAATAGAGCTATAATAGCGTAAAAGAAAACAAGGTGAAGAAGTTTGAGATTTATGGTATAATCCCTATGCAGGTCAAGGACCGGAAAAGGAAAAGCGCTGCAAAGAGGGACAGAAAATGGAATTTCATAAAATAAATCTGGAAACCTGGAAGAGAAAAGAATATTTTGAACATTATTTTTCTCATGTACCCTGTACTTACAGCATCACGGTAAAGCTGGATATTACAGCTCTTTTGAATCAGAAAACAAAACTTTATCCAGCCATGCTCTATGCAATCACGACAGTTGTAAATAAACATGAGGAATTTCGTACTGCTTTCAACGAGAGGGAAGAGCTGGGAGTCTACTCTCAGATGATACCTTGTTATACGGTTTTCCATAAGGACAGTGAAACCTTCTCCAATATCTGGACAGAATATGATCCGGATTATGCAAAGTTCTTTGCTAACTACGAGAAAGACCAGAAAGAGTATGGATGCTTGGAAGGAATGTCCCCAAAGCCCAATCTTCCTGATAATAATTTTCCTGTGTCCATGGTTCCCTGGACCAGCTTTGAGGGATTTAATCTGAATCTGGAAAAGGGATACGGCTATTTGCTTCCTATTTTCACCATGGGAAGATACTATAAAGATGAGAAACGCTGGTGGCTTCCTCTGGCTGTTCAGGTCCACCATGGAGTCTGCGATGGTTTTCATGTCAGCCGTTTTATAAATGAATTGCAGGATCTAATCAAAGAAGAAAAACGATTTGAACATTGATCCAATATGGAAAATAGTGTGAATGTCGGAAAAGGATAACAGTGGAGGAAAGTGACAGTGGAAGAAACAAGACTGGTGGGTCTTTCCCAGAACCAGCTAAAGGCGATTGCTGCGGCGGCTATGGTGGTGGATCATCTGGGAGTACAGATATTTCCCCAGTATATAGCTTTTCGAATTATAGGACGGTTGGCGTTTCCGATTTTCGCCTACTTCATTTATGAAGGAATGAAGTACACCCACCGCCCGGCGGCTTACCTGGGCAGAATGTTGGCCATGGGAACGCTCTGCGTGGTGGGCTACGGTGTGTTCAGCCACCAATTCTATGGAAACATTCTGATCACTTTTTCTTTGTCCATCGGCCTTTTGTGGGCCTGTCAGAACTGGCTGAAAAAAATGAATGGCCCCGGCAGTACGGGAGCCCTGATCCTGACAGTGGCCGTTATGACAGGGATAGCGCTCCTTTGCAGCTTCCTTACCATCGATTACGGTTTTTGGGGTGCATTGCTGCCCCTGTTTCCCATGCTTGGAGAATGGATCGCTCCAAAAGCAAAAGCCCGTGCGTTTTCTCTGGGCAGCTTTGCTATAGGCCTTTTTCTTCTTTGCATGAATTTGGGTGGCGTTCAGTGGTTTTCATTGGCCGCTTTAATTTTGCTTTCAGTATATACCGGGAAAAGAGGCAAGTGGAAAATGCAGCATTTCTTTTACTGGTTTTATCCCGTACATCTGGTTCTCATCTATTTGCTAAGTGAACTGATATAGAAAAGGCTCTGCCGTCGGCAGAGCCTTTTTTGATTCAAATCAACGATAGAAACCACTCATGCCGCAGCCACCGCAGCAGCAGTTGCAGAGGAGGTTGAGCACCAGAAGCTGTAAGCAGAAATTCCCTTGACCAAAGCCCATAATAGGGGAAGAATACTGCCGGTAATGGGTCTGATACCCGTACATGTTATTTTGGAGCTGGCGGAGCAGGGTCTGGTACTCAGGGTTATCCGGCTCATAGCTGAGGGCCTGACGGATGCTCTCCAGAGCGTTTACCCGGTTTCCCAGGCCGCTGTTAGCCAAAGCGTTATAATAATACCACCGGCCTTGGCGCTGAATATTCGGGATGGAATTCAGCACATGCAGGGCTTCCTGATAATGGCCGCTGCGGATATAGTTTCGGGCAGCCTGAAACTCAGTGGACTCCTGAGACTGACGCTGCTGGGAACCGGCCTGGCCGCCAAAGGGATCAAAACCAAATCCAAACCCGCCAAAGCCGAAGGGGTCGGTATAACTCCGATACTGGGGGCCGGACTGACTGCTGTACCCGTATCCGCTGTAGCCGCTGCTGTATCCGGAGGCGCTCCCTGAACTTCTGCCCTGGCGCTGATCCATGATCTGACTGTAAGCGTTCTGGACCTCCTTGAACCGCTCCTCGGCGGTGGGGTCATCGGGATGCAAATCAGGGTGGTACTGCTTGCACTTGGCCCGGTATGCTTTTTTGATCTCATCATCGGTGGCGGATTGACTCACGCCCAATACCTGAAAGGGATCTCTCATCCTTTAGGATTCCTCCTGTTCTTCTTATCAACGATAGCTTGGTACCGGGTCCAAACGCCGGAATACAAAATATTCCGCAGAATATCCTGGTCCTGAATAATAGGGAGCTTTTCAAAAGCAGCGGCAGACTGAGCCATGAGCAAAGTCAGAACCTCGTGACAATGCTCCTCAAAATCAGGCCGGGAAGCATAGGTGGTCCAGGGATTGTAAAGCCCTGCTTTCCGGTCTTTGGGAAGGTCCTCATAAGCATCTACCAGATAGATGAATTTTCCCAGACCGTTGGCCATCTCACTTAGGGTGGGGCGCCAGAAATCCTGCTTGTAACAGAATAAAGCTGCCATCAACTCACCAAAGCATCCTGCGGTCAGTTCCAGATCCTCGGAACGGGCCTTTTCATAACGCTCCAGTTGGCTGAGACAGTGATGGATGGAAGCGCTCTGCCTGGGATACTGCCGGGCAATTTCCCGGGTCCTGGGAGCCAGAACTTTTGCTGCGGCCAAACTGGGCGCATTCTTGTTGTCCTGCCAGTTGTCCAGGAGATTGTAGTAGGTAAGCAGAACGCTCATATCTGCAGTATAGTCAATGATAGGATTGGAAAGCCAATCATGACGCTTGGTAGGGTGAAGGGGACAGCGGGAGCTGCCGCCTTCTGATTCCGGCTCATACAACCCGGTAAGAAGCATGGCCAGAAATACCATGTCATAAGACAAGGTGAACTGCGACAGCTTTCCGCAGCGCTTGCCCAAAGCCCTGCAAAGACCGCAGTAGAAGGCACGATACCGGCGCTGTTGGTTGGGGGTCAATTCGGCGCTGTTAGCAAGAACATATCCAAACATACTTTATCAACTCTTTTTAATGAATTCATATTTACATTTGGGACAGGTAACAGAGATTCGGCCCCGGCCACGGGGAACCCGCATTTCCTGCTTGCAGATGGGGCATCGAAAATAGCGGTAGATTTTACGCCGGCTGAACCGGACTTTGTACTGGTTCAATCTGGTGCGAAGGGCTGCGGTCTTATTGTAATACCAGATGTTTTCCCGATAACGGGCAGCGGTGTTTCGACTGAACATTCGGAAATAGCAGACGACCAGGAGGGCGATACCCAACCAATAAAAGGGATGAAGGAACAGCCCGACCACCATGCAGACCAGTCCGAAAATGCTCAGGGTCCGGTTGAGTCCGTCATTTCCGTACCGGCCAATCATCAGCCGTCTGAAAAAATCACGCATAAATATACCAGCTTTCTTTAGAGATGATATCATTATGCAGGACAAATATTTTTAAACAATGAACAAACTTAGAAAATCTGGTTTACATTTTGGAAAATAATTGAAAAGGTGCAAATTTTGCACACCTATACCTATATTTTACCGACAGAGATTGTTCTGTCAAGAAAAACAGTCCGCTTCCGTTGCAGGAGAAAACACCGATCCGCCTTATGAAAAGAGCAACACCGGTGTTTTGCTAAAATTACAGGGGCAGACTGAAAGCCAGTCCGCAAAGAAATAGAATGATTACTGTTCGGACTTCTCCAATGCCACTACACATTCTACATGGTGAGTCCGGGGGAAAAGATCAGCAGGCTGGAGATAGAGAGGGCGGTAACCACCCTGCTCATACAGATATTTCACATCCCGGGCAGCGGTGGCGGGATTGCAGCTGACCATTACCACCCGCTTGGGGCCCATTTGGATTACAGCATCCAGACAGGGCTGGTCGCAGCCTTTCCGGGGCGGGTCCAGAACGATCACATGAGGAGAAAGGCCTTCCCGGGCCAGTTGCGATGCGGCTTGTCCTGCATCGGCACAGAGAAAACGTGCATTGGTCACGCCCATAACAGAGGCATTTTTGCGGGCACTTTCTACTGCTTCCGGGACTACCTCCACACCGATAAGCCGGCCGGCCTGATGGGCCATGGAAAGGCCGATAGTTCCCATGCCACAGTAGAGATCCAGAAGAGTCTGGCCCTTATCCAGCCGGGCGGCCTCTGCGGCGGCACGGTAAAGGTTCTCAGCGCTGGGAGTATTCACCTGATAAAAACTCATGGGACCCAAAGTTACGGGAACTCCGCACATTTCGTCCTGAATGGTTCCGGGACCATAGTATACAATGTTTTTTTCACCAAGGATTACATTGGTTTTCTCCCGGTTCAGATTGACCAGGATGGTAGTGATCTGGGGATGGGCCTCCAATACAAGCCGGCAGAACTCTGGGGCATGGGGCAGGCTCTTTCCGTTGATTACCAGACAGAGCAGAATCTGACCGGTACGGGTGGCGTGACGAAGAAAAATATGCCGAACCAGCCCCGAGTGCTTCTCTTCCTGATACACAGGAATTTTCAAGTCTTCCAGAATACGGCAGACGGTGGCGGCAATCTGGTTCAGGAGTTCAGGCTGGAGACGGCAGTCTTGGCAGGGAACAATCCGATGACTGTGTTTGCCATAGAATCCGAAGGTGACATGGCCGTCCTTGTCCAGCCCCACAGGATATTGAACCTTGTTTCGATATCGTTCCTCCTGAGGGGAGGGAAGAATGGGACGCAGAGGAAGATCCTTGAATCCGCCCAGCCGGGAAAAGCAATCCGCAGCCAGCTGCTCTTTGGCCTTTAGTTCTGCCTCATAGGAAATGTGCCGCAGACAACATCCTCCGCAGGGTTGATAAGAAGAACAATCCACCGGTATTCTGGAAGGAGAAGGAGTCTCCAGAGATTCAACAATTCCGTAAGCGTATTTCTTCAGTGCTTTGACGATCCGGACCTGGGCAACATCACCTGCAGCGGTACCGGGAACAAAGACCGCCTGTCCCTGGTAGTGCCCCACTCCGGACCCCTCGCCTGTAAGCCCCTCGATGGTCAGAGGGATGATTTGATTCTTTTTCAAACTTGTCTGCATAGATTACTCCCTGTGCTCTTTTTCCAGCCGTTCCAGATACCGGCTGGGGGGAACTCCCATCTGTTTTTTGAAAACACGGGAGAAGTAAAATTGGTCGAAAAATCCCACTGAAACAGCAACCTCGGCAACGGAAAGCTTTCCTGTTTTTAAAAGGTGGCAGGCTTCTCCGATTCGGTAAGCAGTCAGGTATTCAATGGGGCTTTGCCCTACATTGCTCATGAATACCCGGTAAAGATGACTGCGGCTTACACCCACCGAATTGGCAATGTCGTCGATGCTGATATCATGGGAATAGTAGAACTGGATAAACTTGATGGCATTGAGGACATACTGGGAACTGGAATTCCCGCTGCGGGGCTCCAGAGCCTGGGCTTCCCGAATAAGATGCGAAATAAAAATGTACAGATACCCGACCATCAGGGCCTCACTGTGAGGGTCGAGCCCCCGGGCAAGATAAATATTGTAAAGAGATTCCTGAAGAAGGGGAATGTCCTGACCATGGTAAACGGGAGTATCTGCACCAAAGGGAGTTTGCTGGACCAGCCGGTTGGCACAGGCACCATTGAAGCCTACCCAATAATACTCCCAGGGCTCCTCCGAATCAGCAGAATAGGTCACCAGCTGATTGGGTTTGACCAGAAACAAATCACCCGGCCCCAAATCGTATTTCTTGTCCTGGATATGAAAACTGCCCCGTCCGGCCACAACCAGATGAATCAAATAGTGGTCCCGAATTCCGGGGCCCCAGGTATGCCCGGGCTGGCAAAGCTCGTGGCCGCAATTGAAGATGGACAGCTCTACATGATCGGTATAATCCTGCCGAAACGACTGTTTGGCTTCCATGGAGTAACACTACCTTCCAACTTTGATAACAAAGTCAGTATAACATTGGATTCAACAAAAGTCCATATTTCTCCGGAAATAAGGATAATAAAAAACGTCCCGAAAAAATCGGGACGCAAGGTTCAGGAGTTTTTGCTGTAAAGGATGGCCAGCCCTTTCAAAAGCAGGTCCTGGTCATAAATGTATTTATGCTTGCAGCAGGGAAGAATAAACTTGGAGAGCCCACCGGTCATAACACACACCGGCTCCCGGCCCATCTGAGCGCTGATTCGTTCCATGAGCCCGTCCAGCATTGCGGCTGTTCCGTTTACAATGCCGGTGTTCATGCAATCTACAGGGGTTTCGCCCAGCAGCTGGCGGGGTTCGTCCAAAGGAATGGGAGGCAGCTGTGCCGCACGGCTGGCCAGGGCAGTAAGGCTGGTCTGTACCCCGGGAATGATAAGTCCTCCCCGGAACATCCGCTGACTATCCAACACGGAAAGGGTAGTGGCTGTTCCCAAGTCAATGGTAACTACAGGAGTATCAGGCTGGCCGTACAGCTCCAGAGCGGCAGCCAGGTCGACCAGACGGTCCCGGCCCACCAGCTGGGGCTGGTCGATGGCAAAACCAAAACCGGTGTTCATTTCATGGGAGACCAACAGCGGTTCTTCGCCGCAGATTTCCTGGCAGGTATCGGCTAAAAGACCGGTGAGCTGGGGAACCACCGAAGTAATAATGCTTCCCTCAAAATCACTGCCTTTCAGACCGGCTTTGCCCAGGACACTGCGAAGCTGGAGCAGATATTCCGTGCCGGTTGCCTGGCGGCGGGAAAGGATCCGGGCAAATTTGAGAATCCTGGTCCCCTCCATGGCGCCTATGCAGATATTGGTGTTTCCTATGTCCAGGGCTAAAATCATCTTGATTCCTCCACTGCCGTTCCGCCCGCCAGACGGCAGATACAGCGTGATTTGGGTTACAGGGAATATTATAACGAATTTGAACGCTTTTGCAAGCATGCTTTACAAGGCAGGAAAAATTCGGTATACTTGTACCGAATATAAACGGCCAGGGAAGGTGTTTCTGTTGCTGAAAGATAAAACTGTTGTTCTGGGTGTTACCGGTGGAATTGCCGCCTACAAAATGGCCAATGTTGCCAGTATGCTGCGGAAGCTTCACTGTAATGTGCATGTGATCATGACTAAGAATGCCACTCAGTTTATCACTCCGCTCACTTTTGAGACCCTTACCAACAACCGCTGTTCGGTGGATACTTTTGACCGGGATTTTAAATATGATGTGCATCATATTTCCCTGGCAAAGCAGGCAGACCTGATTCTGGTGGCTCCTGCTACGGCCAACGTGATTGCCAAGATGGCCCATGGCATTGCGGACGACATGCTCACTACCGTGGTCCTGGCTGCCCCCTGCAAAAAGCTGGTGGCGCCTGCCATGAACACCAACATGCTGGAAAATCCTATCACACAGGATAACCTGAAAACCCTGGAAAAGTACGGATTTGAGGTTATCCCCTCGGACACCGGAATGCTGGCCTGCAAAGATGTGGGAAGCGGCAAGCTGCCCAAGGAAGAAGTTCTGGTGGACTATATCCTGAAGCACCTGGCCCGGCCCAAAGACATGGAAGGAAAACGGGTGCTGGTCACTGCGGGAGCCACCCAGGAGGCTTTGGACCCGGTGCGGTACATTACCAACCACTCCACCGGGAAAATGGGATTTGCCATTGCCCGGGAGTGTATGCTCCGGGGCGCTCAGGTGACTTTGGTGGCGGGGGAAAACCATCTGCCGCCCGTTCCCTTTGTGGAAACAGTAAACATCCGCTCCGCCCAGGATATGTTCCGGGAGGTGAGCAGCCGCCTGGATAAAACCGATCTGCTGGTCAAGGCCGCCGCTGTGGCTGATTACCGGCCCGCAGTAGTGTCGGATGAAAAAATGAAAAAGAAGGACGGGGAGATGTCCATTCCCCTGGAACGTACTACCGACATTCTGGCATGGGCGGGAGAACACCGGCATCCGGGACAGTTCCTTTGCGGATTCAGCATGGAAACCCAGAATATGCTGGAGAACAGCCGGGCCAAGCTGGAAAAGAAGAATCTGGACATGATCGTGGCCAATAACCTGAAACAGGCGGGCGCCGGCTTCGGGGTGGACACCAACTGTGTTACCCTGATCACCCGGGATGGGGAACAGGAGCTGGATATCATGTCCAAGGCTCAGGTCGCACAGGCACTGGTGGACGCCATTCTGGAACGCTGGCAGGGCTGAACCTCCGGGCAAAAACTCTTGACTTAGAGAGAATTTTCAATATACTTATAGTTGCCCCCTTCGTGGGGGCACAATGTGCTGGTATGGCTCAGTTGGTAGAGCAACGCACTCGTAATGCGTAGGTCGTCAGTTCGAATCTGATTACCAGCTCCAAGAGGAAACGGACTGAGTTTCCGTTCAAAAGGCCCAGGCGCAGCCTGGGCCTTTTTCGTTAGAATTAATGCGCCTGTTAAGAATACAGAGGATTTATTATGCTTCATGAAATTGCACCCCACCAATACCATCTGGAATACAGTACCCGCCAACCCGGGAAGGGGGATATTCTTCTCATTTGCCGTAAGGGAACAGTCCTGTGCAGGGCAGGCCAGGAGGAAATTGAATATCCCACCGCTGACCAGATAAAAGTCACCGGAGGACAATATCTTTTCTCCATAGATGACCAGGCATTTTTTCTGCCCAGAGGTTTGGAGGAACCTATTCCGGAGGGGTGGAAACTACGATCCATCCAGACTTTCCGGACAGCCAATCCCAAGCACCTGGCCTATGCCGGTTGGCTGGGCAGCCGATTGGCTCAATTTTACGCCGAACATCGGTATTGCGGGCGGTGTGGTGCAGCTGCTGTCCCCAGTACCACTGAGCGGGCCGTGGTCTGCCCCAGCTGCAAAGCGGTATATTATCCTCAGATCAGCCCCAGTGTGATAGTGGCCTTGGTAGACGGGGACAGGATTCTCCTGACCAAGTACCAGGCAAGCCACAGCACCTATCGGAACTATGCCCTTATTGCCGGGTATAACGAGACAGGGGAAACCCTGGAGGAGACCGTTCGCCGGGAAGTAGCCGAAGAGGTGGGGTTGCAGGTGGAGAAAATTACTTATTATAAGAGCCAGCCCTGGCCTTTGAGCGGGGCACTCCTTGCCGGATTTTTCTGCCGCCTTAAGGGGAGTGATTCGATAACCCTGGAAACCCAGGAACTTTCCGAGGCCCGTTGGGTAAGCCGGGAGGAGCTGGAACCCCGGCCTGATTCCCCTAGCCTGACCGGGGAAATGATAGAACAGTTCCGGCTGGGACTGGACCCCTTGAGTCAATCTTGATAACGTAAAAAGCAGAAGGCCTTTCCTTGCGGGAAGGCCTTCTGCTTTGATTATTGGTATTTCTTTAAAAGCCGGTTAAAAATTATAATGCCCGCAGCAAGCTGGAACAACAGATATCCTCCCAAATAGAAGACAAAAACCCGGGCATCCAATACTTCCAGGACATCCAATATTGCAAATACCAGGGTGGAAAGACTGCTCACCAGAAGCCCCAGAACATAGGTATACCGCCCGGACTTATTCCGGATAGATTCTTTTAGTTCATCGTGAAGTTCAATCTTTTCCTGCTCCAGCTTCTGAGCGTACTGCTGCCGCTTGTCGGGCCGGGGCCAGTAATAATATTTGAAGATCATTACAAGTCCGGGCCCCAAACAGGCTCCGGCCAGTCCAAAAATAATTCCGTTCATACGGGTTTGAATGGAAAAGCCCAGGACCAGAAACAGAATTCCTGCCAAAAGGTAGCCGATTCCAAAATACAATTCACTTCGTTTCATTTTGATTGCTCCTTTCCCGGATGAAAATTTCCTCAATAGACAGTTCAAAAAAATCTGAGATGATAAATGCCAATTCCAGGGAGGGATTGTACTTTCCGTTTTCAATGGCACTGACCGTTTGCCGGGAGACCCGCAGGGCCTTTGCAAACTCTTCCTGATTCAAACCACGGGCCTTCCGCAGCTCTTCTACCCGATTCTGCGTAGCCATCACCTCCTCAAAATTGTAAAGGTTCCTTTACAATTATAAGATACACCAAGTTCGACAAAATGTCAAGGTTCCTTTACAAAAATCAGGAGGACTTTTTTCTCTTTCCACCGGAAAGGGTCTTTAGTGCAAGGCAAGCCAGCAGAAAAAGCCAGAAGGCTAAATCAGGGGGATTGCGGGAAGTAAGAATCAATCGGGGCGCAAAGCTGCTGTATACCTGGCTGGCAGAGGGAAAAAGATGCATGCCTATCCGAAAGAAAGTGAGACTGAAGAGAAGATGGACAGGGCGGGTCAAAAGAAGTAAGCGGACAGAGCAGCTTCCCTGGGCCAGCCCGGCAATTTGCAGAAAGACGGAGCCGCCCAGGAGACTTAAAGCGGCGCAGCAGCCTTCCGGCCAGGGAAGGGCCGCCATAAGAGAACAGCCGCTGGTCACCTCCAGAAGAGAGCCTAAAATGGCCTGACCGGTGGGGGAAAGGGAAAAAAGCTCCTGAGCCAGCTGCCAGAGCACCCGAAAGAAAATCACACTCCCACAGACGGAAAGGCAGCTGGTTACGCCTGTAGTAATAGCAGAAGAAACATCGAGAGCGTCGGAGGAAGGCTTTAGAATAGTTGTGCTGCTTTTCGCCTTGCCAAGAAAGAGCCGGAGCAGAAGGCAGGTGGCCAGGTTGGCTCCCAGTCCGGCAACAAATAAAAGCCGTCCCAGAAAAGGGGATCCCAGCATAAGGGCTCCCACACTTCCGATGGTAAAGCCAGGACTGGAGGTGCAGCCCAGCACCAGCAGCCGGGCGCCTTCCTCGGGGGTAAGACTGCCTTGGCGAATTCCATCACGGATGGATTGAGCGGAGACTCCATAGCCGCCAAGCCAGGAAAGAATGAGAATGAGTGGAGCCTGAGGGGAAGCAATGCCCATGGCCCGGGTAAGGGGACGGAGAAAACCGGTTGCTTTGGACCAGGCAGGAAGCCGTACCAAAAGACTGCTTACTACAAAAAAGGGGAAAAGGGCCGGGATAAGCTGGTGAACACAGAGTTCCAGGGCTTGGATGGCTCCTTGGGAAGCAGCCTGGGGAAAGGCCAAGAGAAGAATCATCAGCCCGCCCAAGGCTGCGGCATAAATCATCTGAATCATAATGTTTCCCTCCTTCTCCATATATATGGAGTGATCAGGGGATTCCATGATATCCCCTCAGCGGAGGTGCGGGGTGGAGAGACAAGGAAAAAAACGACGGGGAATAAGGGCGCTCCTGGCCCAGCCTCCGAAAAATTTTTACAGTCAGACAGCGGCCCACATTACCGGGCGGCGGCTGGTGGAAATACAGGGATGCCGGAGAGTTCTGGAAATTCAGGAAGGGCATCTCTGCCTGGATATGGGAAGCTGGAAGATGGACCTGTACGGGGACAATCTTACCATTCGTGCCCTGGAAGGCAGACAAGCGGTCATGGAGGGAGCATTGAAACGGGCAGAATTCTCCCCCAAGGAGGAGAAGGAATGAAATGGGAGGAGCGGCTGGACAGAGTCCAGGTATCGGTAACCGGAAGCCAGGCCGAACGGGTCCTTTGGGACTGGAACAAAACGGGGGGGAGGCTGGGATGGATTCGCCCTTGTATGGGAGGATTCACTGCCTGGATTTCCCGACGTCAATACGAGGCGATTGAAAAGACTGCACTCAAACGGAATGCTCAGATAAAAATACTTAGGGTCAGAGGTCCAGGCAGATGGCTTGCGCCTTATCACAGTCGATTGGGACTTCTTCTTGGACCGGTGCTGTTTTTAGCTGCAATCCAGTTGACGGGAAACTTGGTCTGGAGTGTAGAGTATCTTGACTTTACACCGGAACAAAAAGCATTGGTGGAGGAAAAACTTCTGGAGAACGGCCTGCAGGAAGGGCAGCTGGCCACCCAGGAAAAACTACGGCAGGCGGAACAGGAACTTATGTCCCAGACAGATGCATTCGGCTGGGTCAGTCTCAATTTTGTGGATGGCCGACTGACGGCAGAGTGTACCTCTGCCATGGAGGAAAGAACTTTCCCTCAGTCCAATCAGTGGGATCTGATTGCAGCAGTGGATGGAGTAATTCGCTCCCAAGATGTATCGCTGGGATTTACACAGACCCGGGTGGGGGATGAGGTAACCCAGGGACAGGTGTTGGTTTCATGTTATAAGTTGGATCATGATGGCCAGCCGGTATGGCAGGAAACCTACGGACAGGTCGTCGCAGAGTTCAGCCGGGAGTATACCTGGGAGCAGCCGCTGAAATACACGGCCAGCCTGGCACAGCCGGGAATATCAGACTGGATCAGGCTGTGGGTGGGAGATTTTTATCTGACTCTTTCGGGACAGGAAGAAGAGGGGGAAGGGTGGACAGAATACCAGCCGCTCAATCTTTGGGGGCTGGCTCTGCCCGGGACCCTGGTCACTACCTGGTATCCCCAATACGAGGAAAAGACCTTTCAGATTTCCCCTGAAACGGCGGCAGAGTTCGCCCGATATCAGTGTGTCAACCAACTATTGGAGGAGTTCCCGGATGCTCAGATTTTGGCCGAGGAGGCAGATCAGGAATTGGAGGATGGTGTTTTGCACTATCGATGGACGGTGAAAGCAAAAGCCAATATTGCCCGCCCTTCCCAGACAGCTCCTGTAATAGAAACACCTGTAGAGTGATACGAAAAAATTTTGTTGAACCTGTCCAGTAGCTATTTGAAAATTTTGTGCTATAATAACAGTATATTTCCACAATAGGGTTATTCTGTGATTTTACGGGGAGGAATGAAGGTCCATTGGCAGAAAAATTGATGGAGATGGACAGCCTGGAACTGGCTGCGGTGGTCTTTGGCAACCATGATGAGAACATCCGGCTGCTGGAAAAGGAGTTTAATATTACGGCGGTTTGTCGGGGAACAGCAGTCAAGCTGTTTGGGGAAGATGACCAGGTGGAGCTGGCCTCTAAAGCTCTGGAAGCCATGCTTTCCATGATGGAAAATCATATCCCACTGGAAGAACAGACGGTACGGTACTGCATTGGGCTGGCCCAGGCAGGAGAGGATAAACGGGTTCAGGAACTGAGCAGTGATTTCGTAGCCGTTACCGCCAAAGGAAGGCCGGTCCGGCCCAAGACACTGGGACAAAAGGAATACCTGGAAGCCATCCGAAAAAACTCCATTACCTTTGGGGTGGGCCCTGCCGGTACCGGTAAAACTTATCTGGCAGTAGCCATGGCCGTGAAGGCGTTCAAAGCCAAGGACGTGGACAGGATCATCCTCACCCGTCCCGCAGTGGAAGCAGGGGAAAAACTGGGATTTCTGCCCGGAGACCTCCAGACCAAGGTGGACCCCTATCTGCGGCCTCTCTATGACGGACTCTACGATATGCTGGGAGCGGAGACTTTCCAGCGGCTGCTGGAAAAGCAGACCATTGAGGTGGCTCCCCTGGCCTATATGCGTGGCCGGACCCTGGACAATGCCTTCATTATATTGGATGAGGCCCAGAACACCAGCCCGGAACAGATGAAAATGTTTCTTACCCGCATGGGAAACGGAAGCAAGGTGGTGGTCACCGGAGATGTGACCCAGATCGATCTGCCGGACAAGAGTAAAAGCGGTCTTATCGATGCTTTGGCGGTGCTGAAAGGGATTGAAGGAATCTCTCAAATCTATTTCAGTGAGAAAGATGTGGTGCGCCATCGTCTGGTGCAGCAGATCGTAAAGGCCTACGACCGGGCAAATGCCCGCAGGCAGGAAAAGTATCGGGAGAAAAAGGAACAGGAAACTAAATAAACATAAGGGGTGAATTGGCAATGTCTAACAAAGTTTTGATTACCAACGCACAGAAAGCAGTAAAAATCCCGTCTGGATTGCGGATTCTGATTCGCCGCAGCTGCAATGCCGTTCTGGAGTTCGAGCATTTTGAGGGCCCTGCCGAAATCAGTGTGACCTTTGTGGATAATGCCCGTATTGCAGAACTGAACAATCAGTACCGGAATAAGCCTATGCCCACCGATGTGCTCAGCTTCCCTCTGGGCCAGGATGGAAAATATGATATTGATGTGACCACCGGCTGCAAGCTGCTGGGAGATGTGGTCATCAGCATGGAAAAGGCTATGGAGCAGGCCCAGCTTTACGGCCATTCCCTCCAGCGGGAGGTGGCCTTCCTGACGGTTCACTCCATGCTTCATCTGCTGGGATACGACCATGAGAACGGCGGCTTGGAGGCTGTCCGTATGCGGGAAAAGGAGGAGGCGGTTCTGATTCAGCTGGGACTGCCCCGGACTGTCTCCTACACCGTGGAAGATTGATAAAAGGAACGGAAAAGCCATTGGAAACTTCAAGTGTATTTGTGGCCCTGGTGGGCCGTCCCAATGTGGGAAAATCCAGCCTGACCAACTGTCTGGTGGGGGAAAAGGTGGCCATTGTCACCTCCAAGCCCCAAACCACTCGGACCCGAATCACCGGTGTCATTACCAAAGGACCGGTGCAGTACGTCTTTATGGACACGCCCGGTATTCATAAGGCACGGACCAAACTGGGAGAACGGATGACCCAGGCTTCCACCGGCAGTCTGGCTGAGGTGGATGTCTGCCTCATGCTCTTTGAGCCTTATGGGGAACTGAATGAGTCAGAACTGGCTTTGGTGGAGCAGCTGAAGCAGTCCAAACTGCCTGCCTATGGGGTCATCAATAAGACCGATACCCTGAAACAGCCCCAGGATCTGGAAGAACGGCGCAGCCTTCTAAAGGGTCTGGGTGTGTTCCGGGATGTGGTGGATATTTCTGTAAAGGAAAACAGGAACTGCCAGGAACTGTTTGCTATTTTGGAACCTCATGGCGAAAAGGGTCCCCATTATTTCCCGGATGATGCTTACACCGATATGCCGGAAAAGGCCCTGGTCAGCGAGATTATCCGAGAAAAGGCCCTGCTCAACCTGCGGGATGAGATTCCTCACGGAATCGCCGTGACCGTGGAGCGGTTCAAGGAACGGCAGGACAAGAATATCATTGACATTGATGTAAATATTTATTGTGAGCGGAAAAGCCATAAGGGCATGATTATCGGAAAAGGCGGACAGATGCTGAAAAAGATTGCCAGCCAGGCCCGGGTGGAGTGTGAGGATTTCCTGGGAGCCAAGGTCAATCTGCAATGCTGGGTCAAGGTGAAGGAAGACTGGCGGGACAGTGACTTTAACCTGAACGATTTCGGCTTCAGACAAAACTGAGCTCCCGAATTGGACAACATTTCCGCTGATACCTTGCTAAAATAGGGGAACAGTAACCTTGAAGCGAGGTGTTTTTCATGGGAACGGAAGGCGGCTGGCAGGCCTTTGTCTCCACGGGAGGGGTACAGGAATACCTGGATTATAAGCAGGCGCAGCGGAGCGCTGACGGCAAGGAGCAGCAGGATGGAACAGGTGACGGACGGACTGGTACTGAGGGAAGTGAAGGTGGGGGAAGCGGATAAGATCCTCACCATTCTTTCTCCTCAGCTGGGCATTATCAATGCCTCTGCCCGGGGAAGCCGTCGGCTGAAAAGCAAGCTGTTCAGCGGCTGCGGGTTGTTCTGCTATTCCGAGTTCACCCTTTCCAGCGGCCGGAATACCTGGTTTGTTCAGCAGGCTACGGTAAAGCGGGTTTTTCACGGTATCGGCGCTTCGGTAGGGGGAATGGCGCTGGCTGCCTATCTGGCAGAATTGACCAGCCTGCTCCCTCTTACCGAGAAGGAGGCCCCCCGCCAGATGCGGCTTCTGCTGAACAGCCTTTACCTGATCAGCGAACAGAAAAAGCCTTTGTGGCAGATCAAAGCAGTGTACGAGCTGAGGACCATGACCCTGAACGGGTATATGCCCCAGCTCCTTTGCTGCCGGGATTGCCACAAGTATGATGGAGACGGCTTTCTCCTGGAATATCAGGGAGGAGAACTGCTTTGCAGGGATTGCGCTGCCCGGGAAAATAAAACGCCCAATCTGGACCAGGGTTCCCTGAAAGCCCTGCGGTATATCTGCCTTATGGAAGATGACCAGATTTTCTCCTTTGAACTGAAAGAAAAAAGCATTCCGTTTCTCTGCCGGGTGGCGGAGGAGTACACCATCTACCAGATGGAACGACCGGTGAAAAGCCTGGGGTTTTATCACTCGGTCCAGTAAAAACCACCAAACGAGGAAACTATGGAACAAGAATACTTAAAATCTCTGGAACTGGATAAAATTATCGCCAAGGCGGCTGGGTACTGCGTTTGCGGCCAGGCCGCCCAGACTTTGTCTCAAATACAGCCCCTGACCCAGGTGGACGAAGTGCGGTATGAACTGAGCCGCACCGATTCCCTCAACAGCTTGCTGCTAAAGAACGGCAGTCCCCGGTATGGCTCCGTAATTGAAGCAGACCGGGTGGTGGCCCATGCGGTCAAAGGCGGAATTCTCTCCATGGGAGAACTGCTGGAAATTGCCCGGGTACTCCGGAACTTTGCGGGACTGGTCCAGTGGTACGGACTGTCGGAACATGGCCCGCTCCCCACAGATGATCTTTTCTTCTCTCTCAGCCCCCAGCCTCAGCTGGAAAAGCTGATCAGCGACAGCATTATCTCTCCGGAAGAGATGAGCGACCACGCCAGTGCTACCCTGGCTGACCTGCGCCGGAAGATTCGTCAGGTAGAGAACTCCATCCGGGACAAGTTGGACCAAATCATTAAAAATTCCACCACCAACAAGTTCCTTCAGGATGCAGTGGTATCCCTGAGAAATGGCCGGTATGTTGTGCCGGTCCGGGCAGAGTACCGGGGTGAGGTGGGAGGAATCATCCACGATGTCTCCTCCACAGGAGCCACTGTCTTTGTGGAACCCACCGCAGTAGTGGAAGCCAATGCCAAGATCATGCAGCTGCGGGCTCAGGAACAGGAGGAAATCACCCGGATCCTTACCGCTTTGTCGGGGCAGGTGGCGGGGATTGAACCTCAGTTCACCTTCAGCTATCAGGCCATGATGGAAATCGACCAGCTGCTTGCAAAGGCAAGACTGGCTTTGGATATGGGAGCTTTTATGCCCCAGGTCAATTACGACCATACTTTTAATCTGAAAAAGGCCCGGCACCCCCTCATTCCCAAGGACCGGGTGGTCCCGGTGGACATTGAACTGGGAACCCAGTATGATACCCTGGTGATCACCGGCCCCAATACCGGCGGTAAGACGGTCAGCCTGAAAACAGCAGGACTTCTCTGTGCCATGGCCCAGTGCGGATTTTTGATTCCGGCCCATGAGAGCAGCAGTGTGGCCGTATTCCAGCAGTATCTGGTGGACATCGGGGACGAGCAGAGTATAGAGCAGAGCCTTTCCACCTTCTCGGGGCATATGCGGAAAATCACCAATATCCTGGCTCAGGCAGACCGGGAAAGCTTGGTGCTCCTGGACGAGCTGGGGGCAGGTACAGACCCCGCAGAAGGTGCAGCTTTGGCGGTCAGCATCATCCAGCAGCTGCGCAAGCAGGGGGCACTGATTATGGCTACCACCCACTATGCGGAGATGAAGGTATTTGCTCTGGAGACTCCCGGCGTTACCAATGCCAGCTGTGAGTTCGATTTGGAAAGCCTTCGGCCTACCTATAAACTGAGCATTGGCGTTCCGGGAAAGTCCAACGCTTTCCTCATCAGCGAGAAGCTGGGAATTCCCATGGAAGTCATTGACAATGCCAGAGTCCATCTCTCAGCGGAGGATAAGCGGCTGGATGCAGTGCTCAGCCAGTTGGATGACCTGAAATTGGAACTGAAAGCCAGCCAGGAACGGGCGGAACGGCTTCAGCGGGAAGCACAGGATGCCCTGGAAGCTGCCCGGGAAAAGCGGGATAAGCTGATTGCTCAGGGTGAAAACGAGCTGGAAGCTGCCCGTGAAAAAGCCCGGCAGTTGGCCCGGCAGGTGGAGGCGGAGGCCTACGCCCTCACCGATGAACTGAGAAAACTCCAGAAGGACGAAAAGCAGTCCGCCGCCCAGCGTGCAGCTCGGGCCCGAGAGATTGCCCGGAAGGACAGCGAAAAACTTCTTTCCCATGGGGCAGGCACTGCTCCCCGCCGTCAGTTTGTGCCTTTGAAAGAGGTGCGGATCGGCCAGGAGGTGGTCATTGCCCAGCTGGATCAGGCGGCAGTGGTGAAATCCCTCCCTGACAGCAAGGGAATGGTGGAGGTTCAGGCCGGAATTATCAAAACAAAGGTGGCACTCTCCGATCTTTGTGCTCCTGACAAGATGAAGGAGAAACCCAAGGAAAAGAAACAGCGGGTTCCTCACCAGCGGACAGGCGGATCTGTTCAGCTGGACCGCTCCCGCCAGACCGGCATGGAAATCGACCTGCGGGGAATGGCTGCCGAAGAAGGAGTCATGGAGGCGGAGCGGTTCATTGACCACGCCATGCTCAGCGGCCAGACCATGGTCTATCTCATTCACGGGAAGGGTACCGGGGTGCTGCGGAGCGCTATCCAGGCGGCTCTGCGCCGGAACAAGCATGTGAAATCTTTCCGCCTGGGCCGTTACGGCGAGGGCGAAACCGGGGTAACCGTGGTGGAACTGAAATAATAGAACAAGAAACCAAGAGCAGTTGCAGGGAAGTCCTGCAACTGCTCTTTTTCTCTATGCCCCCTTTGACATAATTCTGAAAGAGAAAGTCATACACTGGAATGGAACCAGGGAGGTGATCCGGTGAAAACGGTGGTTTATCTGGATGTGCTGCTCCTGGTGAATTTCCTCATTGGGTTCCTCATGGTAGGGGTGGTGGGACTGTTGGCCGGCCCGCCTCCTTCGTTTTTGAGGCAGGTGCTGTCCGGCTGCTGCGGGGCGCTGGTCAGCCTGTCCATTCTGTTTCCG
This sequence comes from uncultured Clostridia bacterium, assembly GCA_944387885.1. Taxonomy (GTDB): domain Bacteria; phylum Bacillota; class Clostridia; order Oscillospirales; family Ruminococcaceae; genus CALXEN01. Next base: position 31,173 of record CALXGR010000006.1, on the reverse strand, counting down.
CCGCTGCCCTGGCTCTGCCAGATTCTTTGGCAGCTTGGGGGCTGCTGCCTTATGATTTTGACGGCCTTTGGAAGAGGAAGCCATACCGGATTTCTTATCCGGACAGGACTGCTCTGGGCCGGGAATCTCCTTACGGCCGGGGCGGTGATTCTCAGCTGTCTCAACCTGAATCTGCCGGGGGTGCATACCAATAATCTTCAGGTTTACCTGTATGTATCTCCACAGGTGCTGTTCTGGTGCAGTGTGGGGGTCTATCTGGCCGGATGGCTCTGGACCAAATTCTGGTCAGGAAAACAGCCCGATTCTTTGGCCTCTTTGGAAGTTACCGTGATGGACAGAACTGTGAGACTAAAAGGATTGCTGGACACGGGATTTCATCTGAGGGATGACTGGTCGGGGAAACCTGTACTGCTGATTTCACTGCCTTTGGTTGCGGACCGGATCGCCCCGGAGCTGGTTGGTGCACTGGAAAACTGGGCCAGGGGAGGAGAAGAGCATCTGCCCGGGTTAAGACTGCTGCCCTGTGCCACTGTGACAGGGCAAACCCTGCTGCCTGCCCTGCCTGTAAAGGTTCGGCTGGAAGGGAAAAGAGAAATCTGTATTTTGGGAGCATTTACAAGGGAACAACTCCGGGCCGGGGAAGGGGTGGAGGCTCTTATGGGGCGGGATCTGGCCCAGGCTTTGGAGATGGCATAGGAGGAGAAGGATGAAACTGGTGGATGAACTGAGCTGCTTTATAATCCAGTGTCTGGCGGGACTGGGAGGAACGGGAGGAATTTATTATATCAACGGCCCTCAGTCTCTGCCGCCGCCCTTGACGGCAGAACAGGAGCAGGAAGCCTTTCTGGGACTGGAACGGGGAGAGGCTGCCAGCCGGGACAGGCTGATCACCCACAATCTCAGGCTGGTGGTCTATATTGCCAAAAAGTTCGAGAACAGCGGGGTGGCGGTGGAGGATATCATCTCCATCGGAACCATTGGATTGATTAAAGCGGTCAATACCTTTGAACCGGGCAAGAAAATCAAATTGGCTACTTATGCAAGCCGCTGTATTGAGAACGAGATACTTATGTTTTTGAGGAAGAGCAGTAACCGCCGGCAGGAGGCCAGCATTGATGAACCCCTCAACACCGACAGTGAGGGAAATGAACTGCTTTTGCTGGATGTCCTTACAGGAGACCAGGGACCTTTGGGGGCTGAGCTGGAACGGGATGCGGAGTGTGATATGCTCCGTCAGGCAGTGGAACGGCTTCCCCAGAGAGAGCGGTGTATTATGGAACTGCGGTTTGGACTGGGAGGAAAGAGGGAACATACCCAAAAGGAAGTGGCGGACCTGATTGGCATCTCTCAAAGCTACATCTCCCGGCTGGAAAAAAAGATCATCCGTCATCTTCGCAAGGAACTGGAAGCATTGTCCGTATAACAAAAAAGAGCCGCTCCGACAGATGCCGGGGCGGCTCTTTTTTAAAGTTAAATCATTTCCAGCAGAGTGTCCACCTGCTGGGCGGTGGTAGCCCAACTGGTGGCAAACCGGACTACAGTGTGGTTGGCATCCAGCGGTTCCCAGATGCTGAAGGTTACCTTTTGTTCCAGCTCTTTCAGCTTATCATTTTCAAGAATGACAAACTGCTGATTGGTGGGAGAATCCAGGTAGAAGGAATATCCCTTGGCCTTGAAGCCATCCCGGAGCCGGAACGCCTGATCAATAGCATTCTTACTGATGGAGGCATAAAGGTTATCGGTGAAAAGGGTGTCGAACTGAACCCCCAGCAGCCAGCCCTTGGCCAGCAAGGCGCCCTTCTGCTTGATGGTAGTAAAGAAATAAGCGGGAGCCTTTTTAGGAAATACCACAGCCTCTCCGAACAGGGCTCCTACCTTGGTGCCGCCGATGTAGAACACATCGCAAAGCCGGGCCAGGTCGGCCAGAGTCACATCGCAGGCAGGGCTGGCCAGGCCGTAACCCATCCGGGCACCGTCCACAAAGAGCTTCAAGTTATACTCTGCACAGATGGCAGAGATAGCGGTCAGTTCTTCCAGGGAATAGAGGGTGCCATACTCAGTGGGAAAGCTGAGATAGACCATTCCGGGAATGACCATATGGGTATAGGTGCCGTCGGCATAGAAAGCCTTGAGATAGGCTTCCAGGTCGGCGGCTTTCATTTTGCCGTTTTCCTGGGGAAGAGTGATTACCTTGTGGCCGCCGGCCTCAATGGCGCCTGCTTCATGGCAGGCAATATGACCGGTGACGGCGGCAATGACTCCCTGGTAGTTCTGAAGCATTCCCCCAATGATGGTAGCGTTGGCCTGGGTGCCGCCTACCAGGAAGAAAACGTCTGCATCGGGAGCCTGACAGGCGGTACGGATTTTCTCCTTGGCACTGTCACAGATGGGGTCTTCACCATATCCGGGCTGCTGCTCCAGATTGATTCGGGCCAGTCGGTCCAGAATGGCGGGATGTGCTCCCTGGGTGTAATCGCTTGCAAAGGAAAACATGGCTCAACTTCCTCTCAAATTAAAGATAACGGGAAAATTATAACACTTCCTGTTGGTGCTGTCCATCCGAAGTTATTCGCTCTTGACGAAATTGGTTTGTTCCAGGAAGGTCTCGGTAGAGCCGGTAAAGAGTCCCATTTCGGTGCGCTCAAAGTAGAGAGCGTAGTCAAATCCATTTTTGCTCCAAAGGGACAGGGCGGCTCCGCTGGAATTGTTGAACAGCAGCACCGACCGACCGTCGGACTGGAGATGCTGCACACTTTCCTGGAATACCCGTTCAAAGCCGTTCAGGTTCAGTTCCCGGCCTTCCGGTACTACCCGAAGAACCGCAACATAACCGGGCTCTACCAGAAAACGCAGCTCCGCAACCTCTCCCGGATTGAGAAAAGAGGTTTGGTAGCTGACGATGTCTTCGGTGGGCAGAGCCTCCGCCTTGAAATCGGAACGGTCGCTGAAGTCTGGGGAATCGTAGGGGATAGGCTGGGAAATCACGGGCCGCCCGGTGGAATCATCGTAGGGATCAACCTCATCCTGGTTTTCCTGGGAATCAACAGAATCGTCGGAATCCGGGGGAATGGGGGCATCGTTTTCGGCGTTGGTCTTGTTGCCGGATACGCCGGGGCCGATTCCTTCACTTCCTTCGGTGGAAGCAAATGCCAGATGATTGGCCTGGGACAAAAGAACAGTAACACTGCCTGCAAGGGTCAGAAAAAACAAAGCGGACAAAATCATGATAGGTTCCATAGAAAATCCCTCCTTAACAGCAGGGTATTCCCGGAAGGCCCAGGGGGTGCATGGAGAAAATTTCCATAGGGTTTGGAAAAAGAAACAGGGGGAAATACTAGGACAAAAGGATGGTGAAACAGGCCATGGTACCCAACAAGGTGGAAATCTGCGGAATCAATACGGCTACATTGCCGCTGCTGAAGGAAGAGGAAAAAAGAGAATTGCTCCGGCAGATTAAGGCGGGAAGCAAAAGCGCCCGGCAAAAAATGATACTGGGAAATCTTCGCCTGGTTTTGAGTGTGGTCCAGCGCTTTGCAGGGCGGGGAGAAAATATGGACGATCTTTTCCAGGTGGGGTGTATCGGCCTTATGAAGGCTATCGACCACTTTGACCCGGAGTTGAACGTGCGGTTTTCCACCTATGGCGTGCCCATGATAGTGGGAGAGATTCGCCGCTTCCTCCGGGACAATAACGCAGTCCGGGTCAGCAGGTCGGTTCGGGACCTGGCTTATCGTGCCATGCAGACCCGTGAACAGTTACAAAGAGAACTGGGACGGGAACCAAGTGTTGCACTGATAGCCCAGCGTATGGACCTGCCCCGGTCCACGGTGGCAATGGCGCTGGAGTCCGTGGTGGAACCGGTCAGTCTGTATGAACCGGCCTATGGTGATGGAGACGACTGCGTTTATGTGATGGACCAGGTAGGGGACCGCTGGGCAGAGGACAACTGGATTTCTGAAATCATGTTCCGGGACAGTGTGCGCTCTCTCAGCGAACGGGAGCGGAGGATCATGGCTATGAGATACCTTCGGGGTAAAACCCAGATGGAGGTTGCCCGGGAAATCGGAATCAGTCAGGCTCAGGTCAGCAGGCTGGAAAAGAATGCGTTGGGACAAATCAAGGAACAGATTGCCTATTAAAAAACGGTCCCCGTTTTCCACGGGGACCGTAATTGATCATTTCTTGTGTGCGGGACGCTGGGGCTTCTGGGACGGAGCCCTCCGGGCACGGTTGGCTTTATGGTATCCGATCTGAACACCGCAGGACTGAAGGGCCCGCAGAAGAGAGCGGTTTCCTTTGTATAGAATACCGGTCAGCCCCAAGTCGTAGGCGGCCTGGGCGTTGGCTCGGACATCATCTATAAATATGGTCTCCTGGTAGACCAGCCCGTATTTGGACATGAGGGTACGGAAAATCTGGTGGTCAGGTTTGTTGACGTGAACGTCACAGGAAGCAACACCGCCGTCAAAAAGGGGCCAGAAAGGGCGCTCCTTCAGCTGAGCCATCAGATCAGCAGGCATATTGGTAAGGTAGTAGAGGCGGTATCCGCTGGCTTTCAGCAAGGCCAGAATTTCGGCAGTCTTCTGCCGGGTGGTCAGCATGGTGGTCCAGTCCTCAATGACGGTTTTGACCTCGAACTCACAGCCTTCCTTCCGGGCACGCTCCAGCATCTGCTGATTGGCGCGGTAACGGGAAATCAAACCGGCATCCAGCTGCTTCCATTCTTCGCTGCCGAAGGTGATGGCATATACTTTATCCTCAATGTCCTCATTGAAGAACAGGTCCATGAGAAAATCCCGGGGATGAAAGTTGATGAGAACTCCGCCAATATCAAATACGATGTTTTTATACATAAATAAAACTCCGTGAAAAATTACTGTTGAGGATTATTATACACTAAAAATGTCTGTATGACAAACCCCGGGCATATATTTTTCAAAGATGCTGAGAGGAGGGAATACCATGACTTTGAAGGAGCTGAGGAAAAAAGATGTGATTCGGACAGACAGCGGAGACAATCTGGGACGTGTGGATGACCTGGAATTTCAGGAAGGAACAGCAGAAATCAGTGCGGTCATCCTGTATGGGAGACCTCGGTTCTTTGGTCTGGCAGGCCGCCAGCCGGATTTGTCCATCCCCTGGGAAAACATTCTTCAGATTGGAAATGATGTGATTATGGTCCGGGTTCCGGAAGCCCAGGAATGGACCAGACCACGCAGCCCGCTTCATCAGTTCGGCATCTGAAAAATGAGGGATCAAAAAGTCCCAAAATGCAGGAAAAAAGCCTTGCATTTTGGGATTTGTTGTGATATTATATTACGGCAATACGCACGCACTGTCCGTTCTTTGTGCCCGGAAGAGTGGTTCTTTCGGGTTGTGAGGACAAGCCATAAAGGGCAGTGTGGAGGTTAAAAACAAGAATTGGAGGATTGAATTATGGCAGTAGTATCTATGAAGCAGCTTCTGGAAGCAGGCGTACACTTCGGTCATCAGACCCGCCGCTGGAACCCCAAGATGGCTAAGTACATCTTCACCGAGAGAAACGGCATCTACATCATCGACCTGCAGAAGACCGTAAAGAAGCTGGACGAGGCTTACAACTTTGTTCGTGAGACCGCAGCTGAGGGCGGCGAGATCCTGTTCGTCGGCACCAAGAAGCAGGCTCAGGAGTCCATCCGTGACGAGGCTACCCGCTGCGGCATGCACTTTGTAAACGCTCGTTGGCTGGGCGGCATGCTCACCAACTTCCGCACCATCCAGACCCGTGTAAAGCGGATGGAGCAGCTGCAGGCAATGAAGGAGGACGGCACCTTTGAGCTGCTGCCCAAGAAGGAAGTTGTCAAGCTGGAGCTGGAGATGGAGAAGCTGGACAAGTACCTGGGCGGCGTTAAGAACATGAAGACCCTGCCCAAGGCCATGTTCATTGTGGACCCCCACAAGGAGCGGATCGCTGTTTCCGAGGCTCGCAAGCTGCACATTCCCATTGTTGCTATTGTTGACACCAACTGCAACCCCGACGAGATCGACTGGGTCATCCCCGGCAACGACGACGCCATCCGTGCTGTTAAACTGATCGCCGGCGCTATGGCTGACGCTGTTCTGGAAGGCAAGCAGGGCGTTCAGATGGCTGACGCTCCCGCCGCTGAGGAAGCAGCTGCCGACGCTGAGTAAGATCTCACTGATAGAAAGAAACTGAAAGGGGAAAACAACTATGGCTATTTCCGCTAAGGACGTTATGGAACTGCGTAAGCAGACCGACTGCGGCATGATGGAGTGCAAGAAGGCTCTGGCTGACGCCAACGGCGATTTCCAGAAGGCTATCGAACTGCTCCGTGAGAAGGGTCTGGCTACCGCTGCCAAGAAGGCAGGCCGTGTTGCTGCTGAGGGCATGGTTTACGCCACCTACTGCCCCGAGTGCAAGGTAGGCGTTGTGCTGGAAGTTAACGCTGAGACCGACTTCGTTGCTAAGAACGATAAGTTTGTTCAGTTTGTTAAGGACTGCGCTCAGGTTATCATCAAGGAGAACCCCGCCGATGTTGAAGCTCTCATGGGCTGCAAGATGGGCGACGGCACCGTTGACGATGCTCTGAAGGGCCTGATTCTGGTTATCAAGGAGAACATTAAGGTTCGCCGTTTCGTCCGTTACGAGGGTGTCTGCGCTGCTTACATCCATGGCGGCGGCACCCACGCTGTTCTGGTTAACTTCGATACCGACGTGGCCGACAAGGCTGGCTTCGAGGCTTACGGCAAGGATATCGCCATGCAGATCGCTGCAGTAAACCCTGCTTACGTCTGCAAGGAAGAGGTCCCCGCTGAGGCTCTGGAGAAGGAGAAGGAAATCCTCCTGGCTCAGATGGACAATGATCCCAAGAATGCCAACAAGCCCCAGAACATCAAGGAGAAGATGATTCTGGGCAAGATCGGCAAGTTCTACAAGGAGAACTGCCTGGTCGATCAGGCTTTCGTTAAGGACGGCGATATGAACGTGGCTCAGTACACTGAGAAGACCGCCAAGGAACTGGGCGGCTCCATTAAGATCGTCAAGTTCGAGCGCTTTGAGAAGGGCGAAGGCCTGGAGAAGCGTCAGGATGACTTCGCAGCAGAAGTCGCCAGCATGGCAAAGTAATATTATTCTGTAATCAACTTTCTATTTTGTCCGAATAGGCAGCCTATTTTGTCCTTCGGGGGAACTCTTGTACCCTCCTCATAGTAGGGGAGGACAAGAGAAAACCGGAGGAAATGCGGTTTCCAACTGGGGAGGACAGGAATCTTATCGGGTCCCACGGGACTTCCGCATGAGATTTGAACAAGGAAACTGCTCAAAAAACAAGAGCGCCGGAAGCGGACAAAAACGGGATTCTACGGGGTTTTTACGAGGGAATACACGGACCTTATTCCGTCCCGAAACGCCCTCCTGAGGCCACCTGGCCCTGCCTCCGTGGAATAATCTGTTTCAATCCTCACTCCATCTCTTTGGGGTTGTGAGGAGGGTAACAGGCCCTCAATATTAAGAGAACGTCACTCCTTTATGGGGTGCCGTTCTCTTTTTTTTATTTTAAATTCGCATCTGCTTTTAGCCTTAATTTCCCCTGATTCCCCTTTACCTCCCTTGGACAATATAGGAACCTTCTTTGGACAAAATAGGAGTGTGGGGAACATATTCTTTTGCTTAAAAGGAGTGACACCGGATGGTGTTCACTCCTTTTCTTTGTATTGTTAGCTTAAGCGCAACAACAACCCCCGGCTATGCCGGGGAGTGTAAAGAGATTATATAGTGAAAAAGACCTTCTGGTAGAATAAAGTTGCGGTCGGCCAACTGCAACAATAAAACCAGGAGGTCTTTTAACATGAAAGAGAAGGATATCGAAACGCTACAACACACAACATGGAGATGCCAATATCATATAGTGTTTGCGCCCAAATACCGTCGGATGGCAATATATGGTCAAATCAAACAAGATATTGGGCAAATTTTAAGAAAGCTGTGCGAACAAAAAGGTGTGGAAATCATAGAAGCACAGGCTTGTCCGGATCACATCCATATGTTGCTGAGTATCCCTCCGAAGTATAGTGTATCACAAATCATGGGGTACCTCAAAGGGAAAAGTAGCCTAATGATTTTTGACAGACACGCAAACTTGAAGTACAAATATGGAGATCGACATTTCTGGGCTAGAGGATATTACGTTGATACAGTGGGAAGAAACAAAAAGCAAATACAAGAGTACATCAAGCACCAACTGGAGGAAGATCAAATAGCGGATCAAATGAGTTTGAGAGAATTTGTGGACCCGTTTACGGGTAGCAAGAATTCCAAGGCATAAAAATAGCCCCTTAAGGGGCCGCCATGAGTCAGCAATGCAGTTGGCCGACCCATTCGTGGCCCCTTGAGGGGCGTTGTCCGTATTATGCCCTTCTAGGGCTTACACAAGCCCCCGGCTTAGCCGGGGGTCCTGACTTCTTCATGAAAAATTAAGGAGAACCGGGCGGTTTCACAGGCTTTTTCCTTGCCAAAAATGGTAAAAAAGAGTAAGATAGAATATATGTATTTTTAATGGGTATCTTTGACCTTTTGGTATAAAACAACAAGGAGCGGCAAGGATTATGGCATTAAGTATGACAGGATATGGTCGGGGAGAGCAGCTGCTTCACGGCCAGAACATTGTGGTGGAGATCCGCAGCGTCAATTCCCGGTATTTTGAATTCTCCTCCCGGCTTCCCAGAGGATGTGCTTTTATGGAAGACCGGCTGAAAAAGCTGCTGAACAGTCAGATCAGCCGGGGAAAAGTGGAGCTGGGGCTTCAGATTCAGGCGGTTGAAACCTCCGATATGGTGGTGGAGGTAAACCTGCCCCTGGCTCGCCAGTACCGGGAAGCTATGCGTACCCTGTATGAAGAACTGGAAATCAAGGATGATATCTCGGTAGGGCTGGTTGCCCGGTTCCCCGATGTGCTGACTACCACCCGGGCCAAGGTGGACCCGGAAGAACTTTGGCAGGATGTGGAACAGGTGACCTCCCAGGCTTTGGAAGCCTTCCTGGCTATGCGCCGGGTAGAAGGCGGAAAGCTGAAAGAAGACTTGTTGGAAAAATTGGCCGAGCTGGAAACCGGAGTCACTTTTGTGGAACAGCAGAGCGAAGGCCGGGTGGAGGCATACACCCAGCGCCTGTATGAAAAATTGAAGGTGATTCTGGAAGAACGGAATATTGAGGAAAGCCGGATCATTACAGAGGCTGCTATCTTCGGCGATAAAACTGCGGTGGATGAGGAGACCGTACGCCTTCGCAGCCATATCCAGCAGTACAGAGACATTCTGGAATCTGCTCAGCCGGTGGGCCGAAAACTGGACTTCCTGACCCAGGAAATGAACCGGGAAACCAATACCATCGGCTCCAAGTGCCAGGACATCCAGATCACCAAGCAAGTGGTGGAGATGAAAGCCTGCATTGAGAAGATTCGGGAGCAGGTGCAGAATCTGGAGTAAAACAACAGGGGGGATAGAATGCAGCTGGTAAATGTGGGATTTGGCAACCTGATCAATGCGGACCGACTGATTGCGGTAGTCAGTCCGGATTCTGCTCCGGTAAAGCGGGCAGTCCGGGAAGCCAAGGATAACGGAATGCTGATAGACGCCACCTATGGGCGGAAAGCAAAGACGGTTCTGGTGATGGACAGTGATCATCTGGTGCTGTCCGGAATCAGTGCAGAACAGCTGGCCCCCCGGTTTGGACTGGAATTGACAGGGGAGGATGAAGAAAATGAATGAAGAAAAATATCTGATCTGTATCTCCGGACCTTCCGGGGCAGGAAAAGGTACGGTAGTCAAGGCTCTTTTGGAGAAGCATCCGGAAATTACTATATCGGTATCCGCTACCACCCGGCAGCCACGGCCCGGAGAAGTGGACCATGTACATTACCACTTTATCACCAGGGAAGCCTTTGAGGACAATATTCAGAATCAGAGGATGCTGGAGTATAACCAGTATTGCGGAAACTACTATGGGACCCTTCGGCCTGAAGTTGAAAAGAGCATTCTGAACCATCAGGTCATGATTCTGGAAATCGACGTGAATGGCGTGGAGAACGTCAAGAAGGTCTATCCCGGTGCCCTCACGGTCTTTATCCTTCCTCCCAGTATGGAGGAGCTGGAACGCCGGCTCAGCGGACGGGGAACTGAAACCCAACAGGTTATCAGTCAGCGGCTTGCAAGGGCTAAAGAGGAAATGGCTCTGGCGGATGCCTATGATGTTCAGATCGTCAACCGGGATGTAGATGCCTGCGTGGATGAACTTTACAGCATCATTCAGGAAAGACTGAAATAAGAAACTATTCCCAGGGGAGGTGGCGGTTTGCCCCAGACGGTGCAGGTGGCGGTAGACCGTGCCACCATCCATTTTGATAAACTTTATACCTATCGTCTGCCCCAGGACCGCTCACTGGAAGTCCACCACGGCAGCATGGTGCTGGTCCCCTTTGGCAGAGCCAATAAACCCCGGATGGGAGTGGTTCTGGGGGTGGACCAGGAGGCTCCGGACCAGGCCCAGAAAGAACTGCTGGATGCAGCACCCGGAGAGGCCCGCCTTACGCCGGACCTGCTCAATCTGGTCCTTTGGCTGAAGGAAGAAACTTTCTGCACCTACTATGAAGCGGTAAAAGCGGTTATCCCATACGGAGCCCAGTACCGTCCCACTTTGGAAGAAGGAAAACCACGGCTTCAGTGCGGGACCCGCCTGCCGACCCAGTTGGTTTATCGCTTGACAGGACAGCTCCCGGAAAAGCCTAAGCCGGGTCCAAAACAGCTGGCAGCGGTAAAGCTGCTGGAAGAAGGCCCCCTGTCTGCCAAGGCATTAGAGGAAAAAGGAATCAGCCGGGAGGTTGCCAATAACCTTTGGAAAAAGGGAGTTTTGGAGCGGGAAGAAGTCAGTGAAGTACCTGACCTTTACACCAACATTCCGTATCGCCCGGAAGAAATTTCCCTTACTGCTGAACAGAAGGAAGTGTCCCAAGGGCTGGCGCAGCTCCTGGACAGAAAACCTCACGCAGCGCTCCTTTACGGGGTGACGGGAAGCGGTAAGACCTTGGTTTTCCTCAGCCTGATTCAGCAGACCCTGGCCCTGGGCCGTAAGGTCCTGGTGATGGTTCCCGAAATCGGACTGACACCCCAGATGATACTGCGGCTTAAATCTCAGTTCGGCAGCCGGGTGGCGGTGCAGCACTCCGCTCTCAACCACACGGAGCGGCTGGCCCAATGGCGGATGATTCAACAGGGAGGCGCCGATATTGTGGTGGGCACCCGGAGCGCAGTTTTTGCGCCACTGGATGACATTGGGCTGATTATCATTGACGAGGAACAGGAACACACCTACCACTCGGAATCCAGCCCACGCTTCGCAGCCCGTGATGTGGCAAAGTTCCGGGCAGCCCAGCAGGGAAGCCTGCTCCTCTTTGCCTCGGCCACCCCAAGTGTAGATACCTTTTACTGGGCCAAGGAGGGACGATACAGTCTCTTCCGGTTGACCCAGCGGTATGGCGGACACCCTCTTCCCCAGGTAGAGATGGTGGATATGCGCCAGGAATTGGCCGCGGGAAATGCAGGGGAAATCAGTCTGGAACTGGCTCAGCAGCTTCAGGAGAACCTGAACCAGGGACACCAGTCCATACTTCTGCTCAACCGACGGGGCTACCGCACTTTGGCAACTTGCTCCCATTGCAGGGAGGTAATCAAGTGCCACAGCTGCAGCGTTCCCATGGTCTATCATAAAGACAAGAACCAGCTGGTCTGCCACTATTGTGGAAGTGTCATTTCTCCGGCACCAAGGGAGTGCCCCTCTTGTGGAGGGGAGCTGAGATACACCGGTTTCGGTACCCAGCGGGTGGAGGAGGAACTGGCCCGGCTCCTGCCCAAGGCAAGGATTCTTCGAATGGACCAGGACACTACTGGTAAAAAGAACGCTCATGAGACCATGTTCTCCCGGTTTTCTGCAGGGGAGTATGATATTATGGTGGGGACCCAGATGGTAGCCAAGGGGCTGGATTTCCCGAAGGTTACCCTGGTAGGGGTTCTGGGAATTGATAACCTGCTCTTTGGTCAAAGTTACCGGGCCTACGAAAACGTGTTCAGTCTGGTAACCCAGGTGGTCGGCCGGGGAGGCCGGGCGGACTTGCCCGGACGTGCTCTGATTCAAACCAGTGTGCCGGACCACCCGGTGCTCAACCTGGCTGCCCGGCAGGACTATGAGGCGTTCTACGAGCCGGAAGCGGAACTGCGCCGTCGCTTTTTGTATCCGCCCTTCTGCAGCCTGTGTACCATGGGCTTTGTAGGAGAAAAGGAGGACCGGGTCAGGGATGCTGCCCAAAGCTTTGCTTCCATTCTGGGGCAACTGGCCGGGCAGAACCCGGAGATTCCCCTGCGGATCCTTCGCCCGGCGCCCATGAGCATTGCCATGCTGAAGGATCAGTACCGGTATCGGCTCATCATCAAGTGCAGAAACGGAAAGAAGTTTCGTGAACTGCTTCGGCAGGCCCTGGCAGAGTACGACACAAGAAAGCTGTCAGGATGGGCTTCTGTTTCCATCGACTTTTATTCGGATAATGATTGAACTTAAGGAGGATTAAAATATGGCTATTCGTACCATTGTACAGGATGGAGATCCCATCCTGAAAAAGGTTTGCCGTCCGGTGACCAATTTTGATGACCGGCTTCACACCCTGTTGGATGACATGAAAGAGACCCTCCGGGATGCCCAGGGGTACGGTCTGGCCGGTCCCCAGGTGGGAGTCATGCGCCGGGTCTTTATCTCTCTGGATGAGCGGGAAGCCCCTCTGGACGAAAACGGTGAGATTCGTGAGGATTGGGAGGCTCCTATGCTGGAGTTTATCAATCCTGAAATTCTGGAAAACAGCCAGGAGACCGAGACCATGTATGAGGGCTGCCTCAGCTTCCCCGGCCACAATGCAGCCATTACCCGTCCTGCAAAGGTAAAGGTAAAGGCCCAGGACCGGTACGGCAACTGGTTTACCCTGGAAGGGGAAGGAATGCTGGCCCGGTGCATCTGCCATGAGAATAACCATCTGGATGGTATCACCATCATGGACTTGGCCGAAAGTTTTTACGAGGACGATTACCCCGACGGAGAGGAGTAAAGAATGCGGATTCTCTTTATGGGCACCCCTGATATTGCCGCTGCCAGTCTGGAAGCGCTGATTGATGCGGGACATACCATCTGCGGAGTGTATACCCGTCGGGACAAACCTGTGGGCCGCAAGCAGATTCTTACCGCTCCTCCTGTGAAGCAGGTGGCGGAAAAATATGGAATTCCCGTATTTCAACCTAAAACCCTGCGGGACGGGGGCGAAGATGACCGGATCCGGGAACTGGCCCCTGAGTTGATTGTGGTGGTGGCTTACGGATGTATCCTGCCGTCCTCTGTACTTGCAATCCCTGCCTATGGCTGCATTAATCTTCATGTTTCTCTCCTGCCCAAATATCGGGGCAGTGCTCCTGTCCAGTGGGCGGTGATCAACGGGGATGCAAAGACCGGCGTTTCCATTATGCAGATGAGCGAGGGCCTGGACGAGGGTGATGTGCTGGTCTGCCAGGAACTGGAGATTGACCCCGAGGAAACCAGCGGTCAGCTGTTTGACCGGGTCACCGCTTTGGGTGCAGAGACCCTCTGCCGCTGCGTGGAGGAAATCCCCAAGGGGACCCTTGCCCCTCAGCCTCAGGATCACTCCAAAGCAACTTTTGCCCCCATGCTCAATAAGGAAATGGCCCGATTCACTTTTGAAGGTGAAGCAAAAATCATCCATAACCTGGTGCGGGGATTGAATCCCTGGCCGGTGGCATATTTTGAGTGCCAGGGCAAGAAAATAAAAGTACTGGAAAGCCGCGTGGCTGAAAACACGGCAAACACTCCTGCGGGAACGGTGCTGGCGCTTAAGCCTTTGACGGTGGCTTGCGGGAAAGATGCTCTGACCCTTTTGCAGGTGGTTCCTGAGGGAAGCAAACCCATGGATGGGACCAGCTTTGCAGCAGGACGGCGGCTCAAGGCGGGGGATATGATATGAGCAGTCCCCGGCGATTGGCGGTGGAAGCCCTTATCCGCCTGGAACAGGACGGCTACTCCAACCTGGTGCTGGACAGCGTTCTGGAAAAATCCGGGATGGAGGAAAGAGACAAGGCCTTTGCATCGGCTCTTTTCTACGGTACGGTAGAACGGCTGGTTACCCTGGACTTCTGCCTGAACCAGTTTCTGAAGAAACCGGTGGCCAAGCTTGATCCGCCTGTCAGGAATATCCTTCGTACCGGACTCTATCAGATGCGGTACATGAAGGTCCCGACTCCCGCTGCGGTCAATGAATCGGTCAAGCTTACCCGCCAGATGGGAAAAACCTCCGCTGCGGGGATGGTGAATGCAGTTCTTCGCAGAAGCGGGGAGCTGAATCTTGAAACAATCTCCTGGCCCAATCTTTATACAAAGTGGTCAGTTGAGTATTCGGTGGCTTTACCCTTGGTGGAGCTGCTGGGGAAAATTTATAAAGAGAGAACTCCTGAGATTTTGGCAGGCAGTTTTTCGGCTCAGGATACAGCCATCCGGGTAAATACTTTGAAGATTACCCGGGAAGGACTGATGAAGAAGCTGGAAGAGGAAGGCTTCTCCAGCCGGCTTGGCCCCGTAGAAAACAGCCTTCTGGTTTCTTTCCGGGGAAGTCCTGCCAAAACAAAAGCATTCCGGGAAGGACTGTTCCATGTACAGGGACTTCCCAGCCAGATGGCAGCACTTTCCCTGGATGTGCATCCCGGGCAGAAAGCAGCGGACCTTTGTGCCGCTCCGGGGGGGAAAAGCGCACTGCTGGCTCAGGAAATGGAAAACAAGGGAACTCTTTTCAGCCGGGACTTGGCACCTAACCGGGTACCTCTTATTCGCCGTCAGTTGGAACGGCTGGGAATTACCTGTGCCCAGGTGGCCCAGGGGGATGCCTGCCTTCACGATTCTGCTTTGGAAGGAATGGACCGGGTTCTCTGTGACGTACCTTGCTCCGGGCTGGGAATCATGGCAAAAAAGCCGGATATCCGGTATAAAAAGCTGGAAGACCTGGAGAACCTTCTCCAGGTGCAGGGAAAGATATTGGAGAATGGTGCTTCGTACCTGAAGTCAGGAGGCCGACTTGTTTACTCCACCTGCACCATTCTGCCTCAGGAAAACCAGGATAGGATCAAGGCGTTTCTGGAAAAGAATCCGGACTTCCATCTTGTGGAAACCTCTCTGCCCGGAGGAGAAGATACCGGGGCAGGAACCTTGTTTTTGCCGGGAAAAGACAACCCGGATGGATTTTTTATTGCTGTAATGGAAAGAGACTGAACCCATGGAAAAACGCTGTATTTCATCCCTGGACCTGGAACAGCTGACCGGGCTCATGAAGGAGCTGGGACAGCCGGGATTCCGGGCAAAACAGATTTTTCACTGGCTTCATCAGAAGCTGGTGACAGAATTTTCCCAGATGACCGATCAGCCCAAAGCCCTGCTGGCCCGGCTGGAGGAAGGCTGGTATATTGCAGCCCCAGCAGTAAGGCGCAAACAGGTTTCCAAAGACGGTACGGTAAAGTACCTCTTGGAGCTGGCTGACGGAAACTGTATAGAGACCGTTCTGATGCGGTATCATTACGGGAATACCGTCTGTGTTTCCACCCAGGTGGGCTGCCGGATGGGGTGTCGCTTCTGTGCTTCTACCCAAGCGGGACGGGTGCGGAACCTGGAAGCAGGGGAAATTGCCGCTGAAATCTACACGGCCCAGCGAGACAGCGGGGAACGGGTCAGCCATATTGTGCTGATGGGAATTGGTGAACCCCTGGATAACTATGATGAGGTTCTTAAGTTCCTTCGGCTTATATCTCACCCTGAAGGGGTAAATATAGGAATGCGGAATATCAGCCTTTCCACCTGCGGACTGGTGCCCATGATCCTTCGCCTGGCACAGGAAAAACTGCAGATCACCCTTTCCATTTCCCTCCATGCGCCCAATAATTCTATGCGAAGCAGCATGATGCCGGTGAACGATGCCTACCCTGTGGAGGAACTGATCGCCGCCTGCCGCCAGTACCAAAAGATTACCGGGCGGCGGATCAGTTTTGAATATTCCATGGTGCGGGGGGTCAATGACAGCCCGGCCACTGCCCGGGAATTGGCAAAGCTGATTCAGGGAATGGGCGCTCATGTAAACCTGATCCCCATTAATCCGGTGGACGGAAGCCCTTATTCCGCCACCGATACTGATAATGTCAAACGCTTTCAGGCCGACCTGGAAAAGCTGGGGGTAAATGCTACCATCCGGCGCAGGCTGGGCAGTGATATCAGCGCCGCATGCGGACAGCTGCGGCGGGAGGAGATCAATTCCCGGAAAGAGGTGACAGAATGAAATTGTCTGGTAAGACCGATATCGGTCGTTATCGCAGTGAGAATCAGGACTGTCTGTTGGCTCAGGATACGGCAGACGGGTGTTGCTGGGGAATCGTCTGCGATGGTATGGGAGGCGTACAGGGGGGTAAGTTGGCCGCCCAGATCGCCGTGGATACCATGAACCAGTATATGGAAAAAAATTACCCCCTGCTCAAAGAAGGGCGCAGCCCTCAAAGAGTGCTGACCATTGGGGTGGAGGAGGCTAACAATGCCATTTTCCGCCGTACCTATGAGGATAAGCAGCTTACCGGCATGGGAACTACCATGGTCTGTGCCTGTGTCATCGGACGGATGGTTCATATCGTCCATGCAGGAGATTCCCGGGGATATCTGTTCCGGGACGGAAAACTGATTCAGCTTACCCACGATCATTCCATGGTTCAGGAACTGGTGGACAGCGGTCAGCTCAAGCAGGAGCAGGCTGCCAATCATCCCCAGAAGAACCTGATCACCAAGGCTCTGGGGGTGGACATTCATCTCCAGCCGGATTATACTAGATCTGAGTTGCTGGATGGGGATATCCTTCTTCTCTGTACCGACGGACTGTGTAATATGGTCAAGGATGAGGAGATGGCAGATGTGCTGATCCAGGAGCATTTCTTCGATGCGGCAGACAGCCTCATCTGTCATGCTCTCAATAATGGGGGGCAGGATAACATTACGGTACTTCTAATGGGCGCAGAGCCAACGGAGGAAATTTATGGATAAAAATCTCATTGGAGTATTGCTGGACGAACAGTACCAGATAGACACCCTCATTGGGGTGGGTGGTATGGCCAATGTATATAAGGCCACCGATACCCGTTCCGGTAAAACGGTAGCAGTAAAGATGCTGAAAGAGGACTGCATGGCCAATGATGAACTGGTGCGCCGGTTCAAGAACGAGTCCAAGGCTATTTCTATCCTCAATCATCCTAATATTGTCAAGGTGTGGGATGTGTCCACCTATGAGGGCAGACCCTACATTGTAATGGAGTATATTGATGGAATCACTTTGAAGGAGTATCTCAATCAGCGTGGGGGACCTCTCACCTGGAAAGAGGTAGTTCATTTCATCTCCAAGGTCTTGTCTGCTCTGGAACATGCCCATTCCAAGGGAATTGTTCATCGGGATGTAAAGCCCCAGAACATAATGCTTCTGGCGGATGGAAATATTAAGATGATGGACTTTGGCATTGCACGGTTCTCCCGCTCCCAGAGCCATACCATCAGTGATAAGGCCATTGGCTCTGTTCACTATATCAGCCCGGAGCAGGCCAAAGGCGATGTCACCGGAGCCACTGCGGATATTTACTCCGTGGGTATCATGATGTATGAGATGCTCAGCGGACGGCTGCCTTTCCAATCGGACAGTGCAGTGTCCATTGCAATCATGCAGATTTCCGATCAGGCCGTTCCTCTGAATAAAGTGGCTCCCGGGGTACCTCTGGGACTGCAGCAGATCACCGAGCGGGCCATGGCCAAGCAGCCGGAAGATCGGTATCCGACTGCTCGTGCTATGCTGGATGACTTGGACGCATTCAAAAGAAATATCAATATCCAGTTCGCACCGGTGGAGCCTGCGGCCGCCTCTGGGAGGACAGCAGAACCGGAAGAAAAGAAACAGTCCCGAAGTCTGAATGAGCAGGGCGCCCGCAGGCAGCCTCAGACTCAGCACAGCGCAACAAAACAGGTTCCTGGACTTACCACGGCAGGAATTCAAACAAAAAAGTTGGTGAACGAGATGGCATCCAGATTCAAACAGAAAAACAAGAATAAAGATTTTCTTCCTGTATTTGCAGGAATGACCCTGGCATTTGCAGTGGCAGCATTTGTGCTGTGCTTCTGCATTTTTGCTACTTCCACAAACCCGCTTTTCAGTATGCGGGAAGATATGATTGTAGGGGATTTTGTGGGGCTTACTGCTGCACAGGCCCAGGAAGTGGAAGGCTATAACAAGCTGAATATTGTATATGAGGAAGTATACAACAGCAACTACGAGGCCGGTGTGATTTACATGCAGAGCCCCCGTGCCGGACGCACCGTCAAGGAAGGACAGACTGTAACCCTGACCGTGAGCCTGGGAACTCAGTGGGTGGAAGTGCCCAACCTTATTAACTGGGATTCCTCCGATGCACAGGAGGTTCTCAAGGAGAATAACCTGGCTGTCCGGGTATATTATCAGATGAATGACAGCGTTGCAGCAGGCACTGTTTTCAACACTGACCCTGCCGCAGGCACCTCTGTAGAGGCCAACACTGCAGTTACCCTGTATGTGGCCCAGGCTCAGGTGGAACTGGAACGGGAAGTTCCTTATGTAGAAGGACTGGAATTGAAAGAGGCTAAGAGCCTGATCAGTGATGCAGGACTTGTTCCTGTCATTGAAGAAGTTCCTTCCACTGACCCCAAGGACACTGTAATCAGTCAGTCTATTGAAGCAGGCTCCAAAGTAAAGGTCCTGAGCCGTGTTACCTTACAGGTCTCTACCGGGGAACTGCCGGTAGATCCTAATGCGGACAGACATGATTTGGCTGAGGGCATTACCTTCACAAGAGGAGATACCTATGTGGTCTGCCAGGTCTGTGGCCGTCAGCTCTGGGAGGAGTTTGGCGATACCTTCCGGTGCAAGAACTGCGGTTCCGCCATTGTGTGGTAAGAATGCAGGGATATATCACAAAGGGAATCGGTGGGTTCTATTATGTTAAAACCGCCGAGGGTCTTGTGGAATGCAAGGCCAAAGGAATTTTCCGGAAACGCGGCCTCAGCCCTGTGGCCGGGGACTGGGTGGAGATAGATGAGAACCATACCATCGCCTCCATCCGGGAACGAAAAAATCATTTTATCCGCCCGCCTATTGCCAACCTGGAAGTTCTCTTCCTGGTGGCCAGTACCGTTCAGCCGGCGCCCAGCACACTGGTGCTGGACCGGATGATCGCTTTGGCTGTATCCAAGCAGGTCCAGCCGGTGCTGGTCATTACCAAAGAGGACCTGTCCAGCGGAGAAAAGCTGGCACAGATTTATGAAAAGACTCAGGTCCCGGTGGTTCGCCTGGATTATGAAACGGGAGAAGGCCTTGAAGAAGTGCGTTCCTGGATCAAAGGCCGGCTGGCAGCATTCAGCGGAAATTCGGGGGTGGGAAAATCTACCCTTATCAATCATCTGGTTCCCCAGCTGGAACGGGAGACAGGTGACATCAGTCTGAAACTGGGCCGGGGCCGCCACACTACCCGGGAAGTAGAAATTTTCGAGGCCTGCGAAGGCCGAATTGCCGATACTCCCGGATTTGCCAGTCTGGATCTGGAGCGGGTAGGGTATATCGACAAGGAAGAATTGCAGCATTGCTTCACCGAGTTTGAACCCTATTTTGGAAAGTGCAAGTTTACCGGATGCTCCCATCGGAAAGAGCTGGGCTGTCTGGTACGTCAGGCAGTGGAGGAAGGTATTATAGCTCCCAGCCGGTACGAAAGCTATCTTACCATGTACGAGGAGGCCAGCAAGGTCAATGAGTGGGAACGGAGATAACAAAAACACAGTGGTTATTCTCTCCGCCTGCCCGGTATCGGAGAAGATGAAGGCGTATATCCCCCAGGGAGCGTACCTGATAGCCTGCGATGCCGGCTACCGAAACGCTCAAAGACTGGAGCTTATTCCGGACCTGGTGGTAGGAGACTTTGACAGTGCTCCTCAGCCCCAGGAGAAGAACCTGGTGATCCTTCCTCATGAAAAGGACGATACGGATACCCAGTATGCAGCCCGGCTGGCTTTGGAACGGAAAGCGGAAAAGGTTATTATTCTGGGCGGTTTGGGTGGAACCAGGCTGGAACACACACTGGCCAATCTGGCTACCGGTCTTTGGTTGGAAAAGCAGGGCGTTTCTGCCATCTTGGCCAATGAGGAATCAAGGATTCATTTTCTGATTCCAGGCAAGGATCTGGTTCTCTCCCGGGAAAACTGGAAGTACCTCTCTGTGCTGCCTTTGGAGGGAGAAATGACAGGAGTGGATATTCAGGGTGCCTACTATCCTTTGGAAAATGCCCGGCTTACCTCCGACTATCCTCTGGGAGTAAGCAATGAGTTTGCCGCAGAAAGAGTGATGCTCCGCTGCCATAAAGGCGGGGGAGCCGTTATCCTTACCAATACCGATTAAGAAGGCAGGAAAATCAGATGCAAACTGCTCTCACCTTTGCACAAGCAGATGATATTCTGGCAAAGACCCACCAGGCGCCATTTCTGAAGGAACTAAAGGAAGAACTGGAAAATGAGCTCCACCTTGTGATTTTGAGTGCCGCTATGGGGGAAAATACTGGAGCAGATGATTCCTGTGGGAATTCGCCCCTGGAAGAGATTCTTTCTCAGTGCAAACCAATCATTCCAGATTGTTCGGAGAAGTTTGCCATCATATTTGAAAATTATATTATTTACCAGGTCAGGAATGAGTCCTATACTTCTTATGATGATTCGGAAAAAAGAAGGGGAGTATATCTGCTGGAATTTAATAAATCCAGTTTCCTTGATTATCTTTCATCGGCAACCGATGCCTGTCGTTTGGATAATGGCTCCTTTTACCCGGGACCATGGAAGCATTACGGCATATATACCCAGAATCACATTGTAGATGTTATCGCACAGGAAGAGCCTAAAGTTCTCTACCTGCAAAATGAGAAATAACCCTTGAAAAGTGTTGTTGCCTTTGTAAGCTGCAGCGTTTTGTTTTCTAAAGAAGAGAGCCTTTTTTCAAAAAAGGCTCTCTTTTTTTGGAACCTTCCCGGCAAAAGCGGCCTATACTGGCTTAAAGGCAATCGAGAAGGGAGGAACCTATTTATGCAGGTGATCGTAATCAAAAGCCCCAAGTACTTGACAGGGATTCTGAAAATGATTTTCAAGATCCATTGATTCCGTGACGGCAGCCGTAACTTCTCGGCTGCCGTCATTATTTTGCTTTGGAGGGAATACACATAAACCAGAGCGTTGGGAAAGGAGTGTAACCATGGAGTTAAAGGCGTATCAGGAAAAGATCCTTTCGGATCAGTCCAGGTGGAGCGCCCGGGTGGAAATCCCTCTGGACGCAGAGCTGATGATCCCGCATCATCAGCCTCCGGCGCATACGATGGCAAAGACCCTGGTGGAACCGGTAATTCTGCAAAAGCATGGAGCCGCAGGCCGGCTGATTCTGGAAGGATATCTCAGGTGTGAAATCTTCTACCAGTCTGAGGAGGAAAACCAGCTCTGTCAGGTGGAACAGAAATGTTCCTTCAGCCGGACTATAGAGCTTCCTCAGGGAACCGTGGAAGATGGATTGATTCAAATCTGGGGAGAGCCGGAGTACATCAACTGCAGAGCAACCCATCCCAGGCGTCTGGAGCTGCGCGGCGGATATGAACTGACGGTAGAAAGTCCGGTCTACCAGGAGGTAGAGATTCTTACGGGACTGGCCCAGGGAGAGGGAGAACAAAAGCTGTGCAGAACCCAGACCATGGCTTATCTGCCCTGTGGGGACAAGGTGATTACAGCCGAAGAAGAAATTATGCTGGAAGAGGTTCCCAAGTCGGTGATGGAAATCAGAGGTTCCATTCCGGTAAAGGAAATCAAGAAAGCGCAGGGCAAGGCGCTGATCAAAGCCATGGTCCAGGGAGAAATCTATTACCGGGGAGAACAGAACCAAGAACTTCGGAAGCAGGAATTTTCTTTCCCGGTGCGGCAGGTCATGGACCTGGAGGCCATGGAAGAGGACACCGTTTGCCAGGGCTGGGCTACACCTTTGGGATGGAGTTTGCAGGAAGGAGAGGAGAAAAGTGTTCGACTCTCTGTCACCGCCATGGTTGGATTGCGGGCCTGGCATACCAAACAATGCGTACTTCTCTCTGATGCATTCTTCCCGGGCTGGGAAACCCAAAGTGTAGAAACCCAACTGCGGCTGGAACAGATGGAGAAGGAATTCTCTGAGGAGCTGACCCTGGACCTGGAATGGGAAGAGGAATCCGCCGCACAGCTTCTGGTCGTCATGGCTCAGATCCATCCGCCGAAACCGGAAGCCATTGAGGATATGACCGAGATGGCAGGACAGGGAACACTGTGGTGGTTCTACAAAAACCAGCAAGAGGAGATTCAGTGCAGGGAACAGACCTTCCGGTATACACTCCCTGGCCGCTGGTTGGGAAAACCGGAAGATTGGCTGGTGGCCGGCAGCGCCCAGGTGATCCAGACCAGCGGAATGCTCACCGCCAGAAAGCTGGAAGCAGAGCTGAAAATTCAGGTGTCGGGTATTTTGTTCCATACACCTGTTTGCAATGCTTTGGTAAGCCTGGAAAAGGGAGAACCCAAACAGCAGGATCCGGATAGCCCCTCTCTTACCATCTATTACGCTTTGCCGGGAGAGAGTGTATTCCAGATTGCCAAAACTTTTGGAGCGGCTCCGGCACAGTTGATGGCCTGTAATAACCTGGAAGAGGATGAGATACAAAGTCCGGTCAAACTGCTGGTGCCCCAGCGGCTGGAGTGAAGGAGGGAAGCAAGACCATGGCGACGGAACAGATTTACCGGGAGATCGCCCAGCGGACCGGGGGAAACATCTACCTGGGAGTAGTGGGCCCGGTACGAACAGGTAAAAGCACCTTTATCAAACGGTTTGTGGAGCAGGCCCTTCTTCCCCGGATTCAGGAGGAAAGCCTGAAAGAGCGGACACGGGATGAAATGCCCCAGTCAGCTGCGGGCCGGACCATTATGACCACCGAGCCGAAATTTGTGCCGGAACAGGCCATCCGGCTGGAGCTGCCCCAGGGCGGTTCTTTCCAGACTCGGCTCATTGACTGCGTAGGATATATGGTGCCGGGAGCTCTGGGAAACAAAGAGGATTCCAAGCCTAGAATGGTAAAAACTCCCTGGAGTCAGGAGCCCATTCCCTTTGACGAAGCGGCGGAAATGGGAACCCAGAAGGTGATTCGGGACCATTCTACCATTGGAATTGTAATGACCACCGATGGTTCTATCAGTGATATTCCCCGGGACAGCTACCTGGAAGCAGAGCGGCGGGTAATTGGGGAACTGAAGGACTTGGGAAAACCTTTCCTGATTCTCCTGAACTGTACCCAGCCCGAAACCGAACAGGCCCGGCAGCTGGCCCGGGAGATGGAGGCAGAGTACGGCCAGCCGGTCACTCCGGTGAACTGCCTGGATCTGGATGGGGAAGCCATCGGAGAGCTGCTGGGACAGGTGCTCTATCAATTTCCCATCCGGCAGATCGGAATCAAAATGCCCAGGTGGATCAACTGCCTGGACAGTGAACATTGGCTGCAGAAGAAGCTCTTCCAGGGACTGCTGGAACTGACCGAAGAACTGAACAGGATGGGGGATGCCAAGAATCTGCCTATTCCTGCTCAGGAGGAAATTACCTCTCTGGAACTGGAAGGAATGGACCTGGGAACCGGGAATGTGACCCTTAGGCTGGAACTGGCAGGGCAGCTCTTTTACAGAATCATCAGCGAAAGCACCGGCCTGGAAATCAGAGACGAAAGCCAGCTGATGCCCTGCGTTCTTCAGATGGCCCGGGATAAAAAAGCCTACGACCGGGTGAAAAACGCTCTGGAACAGGTGGAGGCCACCGGATATGGGATCGTTATGCCTGAGATGGAGGAACTCCAGCTGGAAGAACCGGTTATTGTCAACCAGGGTGGGAAATACGGGGTACGGCTTTCCGCCAGCGCTCCTTCCATCCATATGCTCCGGGCGGATATTGACACCCAAATCAGTCCCATTGTGGGTACGGAGAAGCAAAGTGAAGAACTGGTCATGAGCCTGCTCCGGGACTTTGAGGAAGACCCGGCCAAGCTGTGGCAGTCCAACATTTTCGGGAAAAGCCTTCACGAACTGGTCAACGAGGGGCTGCAAAGCAAGCTGCTGCATATTCCGGCCGATGCCCGGACCAGAATGCAGGAAACCCTGGAACAGGTCATCAACGAAGGATGTGCAGGTCTTATCTGCATCATTCTTTAAAAATAAAAATCCCGGCAGCCTGAGCTGTCGGGATTTTTGTTTGTTAAGATTCCTCACGGGGTTCGGTAAGTTGGTTCAGAAGCAGGGCATAGATATTGGCACCGTCCTCCACAAACCGTTTCCGAACTGCGTTGGCTGTAAGTTCATCCGGCATGGCCAAGGTCAGAGAAAAGACCTCCTGACCCATGTCGGCAATGGAACATTCCACCTGGAACCCGTTCTCGGTTTTGACCACCTTGGCAAGGTTCTGAGCAGCTTTCTTCATCCAGATTTGAGAGCGAATTACTCCCCGAATGGCGGTTTCCCGGACCGTGCGGGGAAGATCTTCTGCAAGAGTATCGGCAATAACGCTTCCCTTGTGGGTAATAGTATAGGCATCATTCTCCACCTCTACCAGACCGTTGGCTTCCAGGTCGGCAAGGGCGGCAGTCATTTCAAAATAGTTTACCAGCTCTTCTCCCAGCAGCGCCTCCTCCAACTGTTGGATGGTGGTGGGCGCAGCGGTCTTGATGAGGTAGCATAAAAGAATACGAATCTCAGTACGGCTGTTCAGTCCGCCGTTTTTGACTCCGGCGGTCAATGCATCTCCAGGCATAAATGGACCCCCCTCAGAATAAAAATCCTTTCTCCTATTATAAGAGAAAGGAAAAAAACTTACAAGGGGCGGGGGCTTTAAAATACCGTTTCGATCTGTTTGTGGCTTTGGGGCGTGGAATAGGTCCAGTGTTTCAGGCGGCCGCCGGTTACAAAATACCGGGGCTCAAACCGGAGAGGACCGTTCAGATTTTTATTGACTACAACCAGTTTGATTTTCATCTTTTCTGGAAGGATGTTTTTGATATACACACTTACAGCCTGCCCGGGCTTAAGATCGGCACTGGCCTCTGCCAGCCCGGCCAGATTAGGAGCGATATCAATGAATACACCGTATTTTTCCACACTGCGGACAATTCCCACCACTGTTTCCCCCGGGGCAAAGCAGGCGGCATTCTCACTCCAGGTGCCCAGAAGCTCCCGCAGGGTAAGGACCAGGCGGCCCTGAGGGTCCCGGCTCTTTACGGCGCAAAGCAGCTGCTGGCCTACACTGACCCGGTCAGCAGGGGAGGATATACGGCTGACAGAGAGACAATCAATGGGAAGCAAAGCGCTGATTCCACAGCCTACATCACAGAAAGCGCCAAAGCTTTCAATGTGGGTGACCGTGCAGGGAATCACGCTTCCCGGGTCCAGGAGGTCCAGATACTGCTTCTGGCACTCCTCCTGGGCGGCTGCCCGGCTGAGCTTGATGACCGTTGCACCTTTTTCATCCCGGTCGAAGCCGGTGATTTTGAAACAGGTGGGACGCCCCACCCGGGTAAGTATGGCAATGTCCCGGACCTGCCCCTCCCGGGCTCCCTCGGCAGATTCCTCAAAGGGCATACAGGCGGAACATCCGGCCAGACGGAACCGAAGGCAGCGCTCGGTATCAAAGGCAAGGGCGGTACTTTGTAAAATCTCCCCGGACTGTGCTGCCTGGCGCAGTTCATCCAGGGTCATTTTTTCGGCAGAGTGGCAGAGACCTTCGGCACGATATTCTAGCATGGTTTTACTCCTCGTTTCTCTTGGTTTTTTATGCTGGCTTTTTCCGCCAAATAGCTGGCGGGATTTGCAAATGGCTTCCTGCTGAGGTATAATAATTTGATACAGGGAAAGGAGGGCACCGCCCATGGATGTACAGGTCGGGGATGTGATCCAGACAAAAAAACAGCACCCTTGCGGGGCGAATACCTTTGATGTTCTGCGGGTAGGAATGGATTTCAAAATCCGCTGTACCGGCTGCGGACGGGAGGTTATGCTGCCCCGAGCCAAAATTGAAAAGAACATTAAAAAGGTGATTCGTCCTTAGGGCCTTGGCGATGGAAATCGTTTAGACCATAGTAAGGGAGAACCGTTTTATGTTTGAAAAATTACATGGGGTAGAGCGCCGCTTTGCCCAAATCAATCATCTTCTTCAGCAGCCGGAGGTGGCAGGTGATGCCGCAAA
Organism: uncultured Clostridia bacterium; assembly: GCA_944387885.1. Taxonomy (GTDB): domain Bacteria; phylum Bacillota; class Clostridia; order Oscillospirales; family Ruminococcaceae; genus CALXEN01. Next base: position 4,726 of record CALXGR010000006.1, on the reverse strand, counting down.
GTATCAGCAGCTGATGAAGGAATATCATGATTTGGAGCCTTTGGTGGAGGCTTACTCTGCCTATACCCAGGCAGAAAAGGATTATACCGAAGCAAAGGAATTGATGGAATCAGGCGGCTTGGAGCCTGACTTCAAGGAAATTGTACAGCAGCAATTCTGCGAAAACAGGCAGAAATTGGAAGAGCTGGAGCAAAAAATCAAAATCCTTCTTCTGCCCAAGGATGCCAATGATGATAAGAACATTATTATGGAAATCCGAGCTGGAACCGGCGGCGAGGAGGCGGCTCTCTTTGCCAGAAGCCTTTGCCGGATGTACCAGATGTATGCTCAAAAATCCGGTTTCCGGTGCCAGGTCCTCAGCTCCAATGACACGGAACTGGGGGGCGTAAAGGAAATCTGCTTTTCAGTGGAAGGCGCAGGAGCCTACAGCCGGTTGAAGTATGAAAGCGGTACCCACCGGGTTCAGCGTGTTCCGGAAACCGAAAGCCAGGGAAGGATTCAGACCTCAGCGGTAACCGTTGCGGTGCTTCCGGAAGCTGAGGAAGTAGACTTCCAGTTGGATATGAAGGACCTGCGAATCGACACCTTCCGGGCCAGCGGAGCGGGTGGACAGCACATCAACAAAACCAGCAGCGCTATCCGGGTCACCTATCTTCCTACGGGAACAGTGGTGGAATGCCAGAACGAGCGCAGCCAGCTTCAGAATAAAGAAAAAGCCCTGCAGATTCTGCGGAGCAGACTGCTTAAGGCAAAGCAGGAGGCAGCCGATAAAGCCTACAATGACCAGCGTTCCAGCATGGTGGGAAGCGGCGACCGGAGTGAGCGGATTCGCACCTACAATTTCCCACAGGGGCGGGTCACCGATCACCGGATCGGTCTTACCCTTTACAAGATTGACAGTATCATGGACGGGAATCTGGAAGAATTACTGGAACCTCTGCGGATTGCAGAACAAACAGAAAAGCTGAAACAAGCGGGAGAGACACTATAATGATTGAAACAAAACTCCTTCCAATAACCCAAGAAAGTATTGATTTGGCAGCAGAGTATCTCAGGAAGGGAACCATTTTTGCTTTGCCCACCGAAACGGTATACGGAATTGCCGCCAGCGCTTATAACGGGGAGGCGGTTAAGGATATCTTCCGGGCCAAAGGACGCCCGCAGGATAACCCCCTCATTGTCCACATTGCAAAAATGGATATGCTGTATGATCTGGCCCGGGAGGTGAGTGAGGATGCACTCAAACTGGCCAAGGCTTTCTGGCCGGGCCCCCTTACCATGATACTGCCCCGGAGTGAAAAGGTGGCGGATGAGGTCTGCGCCGGCCTGGATACGGTGGGAATCCGTTGGCCCAGCCATCCGGTGGCCCAGAAGGTGATTCTGGAAAGCGGCCTGCCCTTTGCAGCACCCTCCGCCAATCTTTCCGGAAGTCCCAGCCCCACCAATGCCCAGGACGTATACCAGGATATGAATGGACGGCTGGCCTTGATTCTGGACGGAGGAGAGTCGGATGTGGGAGTGGAGTCCACTGTGGTTTCCATGGTGGAGGATACACCTGTGATTCTTCGCCCCGGGTATGTGACCAAGGAGGACCTGGAAGGAGTCCTGGGCAAGCCGGTAGCCTTGTCCCACGCAATTCTGGAAAAGCTGGGAGAAGGGGAGACCGCCCGCAGTCCCGGAATGAAATACAAGCATTATGCTCCCAAGGCTCAGATTACCATCCTCCAGGGCAGCCTGGAAAAGTTCAGGGAGTATGTGTCAAAATTCGAGGGACAGCCCGGCATTTTTTGCCTATGCTTTGAAGGGGAAGAAGCCAGTCTGCCCCTGCCCTGTGTGACTTATGGCCGGGAAGGGGACGGAGCCAGCCAGGCTCACGACCTGTTCCGCAGCCTCCGACACCTGGACGAGGAGGGGGCCGTGAAGGTGTACGCCCGTGGCCCCAAGCAGGATGGAGTATCCATGGCTGTATATAACCGGCTTCTCCGGGCGGCGGCCTTCCAGGTGGTGGAGCTATGAAGATGATTGCCATTACCGGACGGTCCGGCTGCGGTAAATCCAGCGTGTCTGCTTATTTGAGGGAAAAAGGGTACACGGTGATAGATGCCGATTTGGTGGCCCGCCAGATCATGGAGCCGCCTTCTCCCTGTCCTCAGGCGCTGGCCCGAGAATTTGGGGAAGATATCCTGGACGAAAACGGAAATCTGAAACGCCGTATGCTGGCAGACAGAGCTTTTTCCACCCCTGAGGGAACAGAGGCTCTTACCAGAATCACCTTCCCGGAGATTCGCCGGAGAATACTGGAGCAGGTGGAGGAAGCGACCCTTCGCGGGGAACGGGTCTGTTTTGTGGATGGGGCCGTTATTGTGGGAACACCCATGGAACCAGAGTTCGAAAAAATAATCCTGGTGGAAACGCCTTTGGAAGAATCAATCCGGAGAATTACTGCCCGGGATGGGATCTCTCCTGAAATGGCCCGCAGAAGGCTGGATGCCCAGACCCCTGTGGAACAACTGGAACAGGCGGCTCATATCATTCTAAGGAATGAAGGCAGTCTGGACCAATTACATGATTTGATTGACGAGATGATAAATGAAATATTGGAAACAGTATGAGAAATAAAACCATTCGAATTTTGATAGTGCTGCTGTTGGCACTGGCTGTGCTGGGAACGGGAGTATTCTTTGGAGTACGGGCTGTGCTGGAACAGCTTTACCCCTGTAAATACAGCGAGTACGTAGAATACTATGCGGGAAAATATGGCATGGATCCTTATCTGCTGTATACCTTTATCCGTACGGAAAGTGGATTTGACCCGCAGGCCCATTCTGAAATGGATGCTATTGGGCTGACTCAGATGACTCAGGAAACTTTTGAGTGGGTCAAGAGCAAAATAGCGGCGGATGAAGATCTTGTCTTTGAAGACCTTCGGGAGCCGGAAGTAAGCATCCGGTTTGGCAGCTATTATATATATCGCTGCCTGGAACGGTATGACTGGGATGTCTCCACCGCTGCTGCGGCTTACCACAGCGGCTGGACCACGGTGGATAATCTTTTGGAAAACGGGGAGTACACTTTGAACGGTCGTACCCTCACCAGTTTCCCTTATGACAATATGAGTCACTATGTGCATAAAATCGGTAAAGCCTATGAGTGGTATCTGAGGCTTTACGGTTCAGAATAAATCCAACAGGAAAGGACGGTAAAAACAATGAGTAATCAGGAATTGGTTTACAAAAACGAATCCATTGCAAAACTGCGGCCCCAGGATTTGGAAAAAGCTGATCAGTTCTGCCAGGGATATAAGGAATTTCTGGACAACGGAAAGACCGAGCGGGAGGCTGCGGCCTGTGCAGCGGCTGCTCTGGAGAAGGCAGGGTATCAGCCCTTCCAGCCCGGAAAGCAGTACCAACCGGGGGACAAATTCTATAAGCTTCACAGGAATAAATGCATCTTGGCTGCTACTTTGGGAACCAAGTCCCTGGAGGAAGGGGTACATATCAATGCTGCCCATATAGACGCACCCCGGCTGGACCTCCGTCCGGTTCCCCTCTATGAGAGTGGCGAGATGGCATTCTTCCGGACCCATTACTATGGTGGAATCCGGAAGTATCAGTGGGCCACCATCCCCCTGGCCATCCATGGGGTAGTCTATACCCGGGCAGGGGAGAAGGTAGAGATCTGTGTGGGCGAGAAAGAGTCCGATCCAGTATTCTGCATTACCGATCTGCTGCCCCATCTCTCCGCACGGCAGAATGAGCGGACCCTTCCCGAAGGAATCAAAGGTGAGGAGTTGAACCTGGTGGTGGGATGCCTGCCTGTGGAGGGCGAGGAAGCCAAGGACCAGATCAAATTGAATGTGCTCAAGCTTCTCAATCAGGAATACGGAATTACAGAGGAAGACTTCATCCGGGGTGAACTGGAAGTGGTACCTGCTCATAAAGCCCGGGACATTGGCTTTGACCGGGGCATGATTGGCGCCTATGGACACGATGACCGGGTGGATGCATATCCTGCCCTGATGGCAGAGATTGACACCCAGGCCCCTGCGTTTACCACTCTCTGTGTCCTTACCGATAAAGAGGAAATTGGCTCTGAAGGCGTTACCGGCCTGAACAGCCAGTATATGGTTCAGTTTATCCATCAGCTCTGCAACAGCCAGAAGGCGGATTATATTACGACCCTTCAGAATTCCAAGTGTCTGAGCGCCGATGTGACAGCTGCTTATGATCCCAACTGGGCAGATGCCTTCGAGCCTAATAATTCCACTTATGCAGGGAAGGGAATTGCCCTCTGCAAGTATACCGGAGCCCGGGGTAAATCCGGGGCCAGCGATGCTTCTGCAGAGCTTGTCAGTTACGTGACCCGGCTTCTGGAAGCAGAGGGCGTGGTTTGGCAGATGGGCGAACTGGGCAAGGTGGACCTGGGCGGCGGCGGTACCGTTGCCAAGTATGTGGCCAGCCATGATATCGAGACCTTGGACATTGGTGTGCCCGTCCTCAGCATGCACAGTCCCTTTGAAGTGGTAAGCAAGGGGGACGTATATATGGCCTACCGTGCCTTCCTGGCCTTTAATAAAGCCGAGGCATAATTTAACCATAAAGAAATAAAGAGAGCCGTTCCGTAAAGGAATGGCTCTCTTTTTGTGACCACAGGACAGGGAAGTAGCTTGAACTATAAAGTTAAAAGAGGCAAAAGAAAAAGCCCTGAAATCTTCCGATTTCAAGGC
>CALXGR010000005.1 GCA_944387885.1 uncultured Clostridia bacterium | reverse complement strand
TCCGGGAGCATACCGCCGTTTGTTGTCAGCAGCCCGTTTCACGGTCTGCGTGTAGTTCCTTGTAAACTGACCTAAATTGCGTGCTAAACTAAATAAGATAAGGAGGTGATCGGATGAGCGTTTCTAAACTTACCAATGCAGAAGCTCGCAGGTTACTTGATATGACAAAGCGTTCTCTGATTGCCGAATTGAATTTTCCTACTCGTGGTGACGAGAAAGAATTTGATGTCGTCGGGGATACTAAAAAAGATATTTTTGCAATAAAAATATACCGAGGAAAAATCCAACCGTTCAAGTACAACATTGGTGCTCGTATTAAAAAGAATGGGACAATGTTGTTGGAACTTCATATCAATCCGTCTAATGTTCACCGTAATCCAGATGGTGAAAAAATCTGTGGTAGTCATTGGCATATATACACGGAAGAGTATGGACGCACTTATGCTTTTCCGGCAGAAGATGTCCAAGAAGATGCTTTTGTCGACAACACAATCGCTTTTTTGACGAAGTTTAATGTTGTTGAGCAACCGAATATCAACTATCAACTTGAACTATTGTAATGAAAGGAGGGTTAATCTTGGATATTCAAAAACTTATTGATGATTACGCAACATGGTTAAAGCAGGAGATTACATTTGAAAAAGTAGGAGAATATTACGAGATTACAACTCCTTATTTAGATAACGCAAATGACTATCTACAAATCTATGTGCGTCAAATTGGCGATGATATTTACTTTACAGACGATAGCGCTACAATCCGCAATTTGAAGATGGAGGGATTTCAATTCACGCCTGCACGGAAAAAGCATCTGCAACGGATATTGAATCAGTATGGTGTAAGACTCGATGGCGATGAATTGATTTGTAAGGCCCCGGCTAATTCTTTCGCACAAAAAAAGCATTTATTCATTCAAGCTATGTTGCGAATTGATGATATGTTCACCGTTTCCAAGGCTAAAGTGAGTTCTCTCTTTCTCGATGACATACAGGACTTCTTTGAAGAGAAAGATATTTTTTATTCAGAAAATGTTCAATTTACAGGACTTTCTGGGTTCTCTCACAACTATGATTTCTTGTTGCAAAGAAGCAAAACAAAGCCAGAAAGACTTTGTCAGGCGGTTAATAACCCAAACAAATCGAGCATGGGAAATATTTTGTTTGCGTGGAATGACACCAAGCCGGCACGAAGAACTGATAGCCAACTGATCGTAATCTTAAACGACCAAAATGCCATCGCCAAGGGGATCGAGGATGCGTTCTTAAATTATGATGCAAAAGTGGTTCGATGGAGTGAGCGTAACAAGGACAGCAATTTGGAATTATTTGCTGCATCGTAATATCTCATGATGCCGTGATACGGTACTATGGAAATGCCGCTCAAAGCCAATTTGAGCGGCATTTTTCACTGTTAAGTTCTTATAGGATAAAAGCCTTGCTTGCTGCTTGCAAACCATTGATATTACTGGATTTCCACAGATCCTTTAATGACACTCCGACCAATCCCTCGACCGAAAGGTCGAGGGATTTTTTTCGTTATAAAGGTTTTTTTGAATTGCTTTGTACCTTAAATGGGATATATGATTTTGGGCATGAAACCCCATTTTGACACCGATTTTGTCTTTCCGGCTTGAATGCGGAATGAATGAGAAAAAATGCCCCTTCCCGAAAGGGCAAAATTTGCAACCGAAATCCATAAAAAATCAAAATTTCGTGAAAAAATCGGCCCGGAAAAACAGAAAATTTTGAAACGAATAATTGTGCAGAATAACGAATTGAGAAATTGGGTATCAACGAGCATCATTTCCGCCCGTTTTCTCTTATTCTGGACCAAGCTAAAAGCAATGTTAATTCCCGTTGCTTGCCACGGAAAGGGAAAAGGACCTATAATGACCGGCAAAGGAGGGCGCAGATATGATTAGCGAGAATATCAAGAATGCCAGAAAAGCAAAAGGAATCAGCCAAGAGGAAATGGCGCTGAAATTGAATGTGGTCAGACAGACCGTTTCTAAATGGGAAAAAGGTCTGTCTGTCCCGGATGCGGATGTGCTGATTCAAATTGCAGAATTGTTGGAGGTGCCGGTCCATACACTGCTGGGGATTACACCGCAGGAAGAAAGGGCAGAGGACTTGGCCGAAGAACTGGAAAGGGTCAATCAGGAACTGGCCCTCAAAACTCAGGAACACAGGCTGTTCATGGAAGCCAACAAAAAGAGAGGGTTTATTTTGCTGCTTTCTTTTCTGGCTATGCTGACTGCCATGAGTGTGAAAAACGAACTTCTGTCCCTTGTATTGGTGAGCGGCTGTGTGCTGGCAGCTCTCATCATTCTGTATCGCAACCTTGCCCTGCTGACCAAGGTGACCACCAACGATTTGAAAATCGGCGTGCTGAAAGCTACCACCATCTTTAACGGAGCGATCCTTGCAGCGGTGGCCGTGATTGTGGGGATGGAGGAAGCAACCCTCATTCAAATGTCAGAGACACAGGATAAGCTTTTGGCCCTGGGCATTGTCAGTGCCATCATCCTGTTTGGGGGATTCATTTCCCCAAAGCTCCCCTTTAATCGTCATACCGGTCTGAGACTTCCCTGGACCGTACAGGATGAAGATACCTGGAAAGTGGCACATAAGCTGATAGGGATTATCTCATTGCCCCTGTGGTTGCTCTATCTGGCTTTGACCTTTACCGTAAGGGATTTTGAAACGGTGACTTTAATAATAGTAGCCCTCTGGATTGGGATACCGGGAAGTTTCTCCTTTATCTTCTGGCGGAGAAAATTCCGGGGAAAACCATGAACCTACGGATATAGAAAGAAAAATCCCACAGATGATCAGTTCATGGCTGAATCGTTTGTGGGATTTATAATTTGAAGATTACCCTAGTATTTGGCGGTGTAGTTTAACTCAAGCTTAGGCGTCCTCATCAAAGAAGTTAGACTAAGGAAACGGACAATGTGATTGAAATTGGTGACTGGACATTTCAGTACTGTAAGGAACTCTCCTCTGTGGTAGTGGGAAGCGGAGAGGTAGAAGTGGGTCAGGGAGTTTTCTATGAAGGTGCTGAAGACATGGTGGTGACCATTGGAGAAGAAAGCTATAAAGTAATGTGAATAAGACTGCGTTCTCAGTAAATATCTCTCAGTAATATAAAAGAACCAGCTCTGCAAGAAAGCTAGGGTAGATTTCTTGTAAGGGCTGATTCTCCTTGTTGAATGAGGTTTTATGATAGAAAAAATCAATACACGGGACCTAGTTCTTTATAGTCCTCTGCCGTACACCGGCGGAGTATCATCTTGGTCTTTTCAAGAGGAAAGGGCACGTCCTCAGGGGCATAGTATCCTACTTCCGTAATGGTGACAATAGTCAGATGGTTGTCTTTCCCGGTAGGGACTACCACGTCGTCCCCCTCTTCCAGGGTCTCGTCCTCAGTACGGTAATAGTAAGTGTTGAAGGAATTCTCAAATTCGACACTGCAGTATATAAGGTCGGTTTTTAGGCGGGGCTTTCTGCCGTAGAAGGAAGAAGATAAGAGGTTGAAATAAGAGGGGCGCAAAAGAAAGGTCAGCATATTCACTAATTCGGGAAACCGTTCTGGAAGCCCCCTCTGGTCATATCGGCCGGAGAGTGTTTTTTGGGTACCGCCTTCCCATTCCAGAATCATCGTGTAGGAGGAACAACTGGATTGAGGCGCCAGCATTTCCTCGGGAATATCACAAATTTGAAAAAAGAGCGGGCTTGAAATGTAGTCCAAAATTTGGCAGACTTTTTCAGGAAACAAATAGCGATGATATTCTGTATCATCTAAAGTTCTCTCCAGGGTCCCTGAAATTCGATCAAGAGTCAGTCCCTCGTGATAAACGGTGTACTCCGGAACGTCCTCTTCATGACGATAGGCTGCGGGGACAGAAACGGTCTCCGTACAGTCCAGAACAAGGCGCTGAAGCTTGGAAAAGGTGCGGCGCTCCCCGTCAATGGCCAACAGGTCACTCATCCCTAAAGAGGAACGCAGAAGCTGGGAAAAGCGGCTTTCTTCAGAGTCGTGGTCATAAGATAGCCAGGATGCAAAACGGAACTCCTGATTGCTCTCATTGGAAAGTTCCATATTCCACTGGCCACCATCAAAAACTATATGGGAAGGGTCCAGGCTCCCAGTGCAATAATGGACAGCCTCCGTGAGGATACGCTGTGCGTTTTCTGGTTGAATAGAGAAGGAGAGTTGACGGCTGGAATGGTGAGGGGCAGAAGCACAATATGCCCAAAAGCACACCTGTCCAGCAGAATTCAAAAAGAGTATCTGCTTAATTTCATCACTTGGTTTCGGGGGAGAAAGGAAAGATCCTGCCGTAGAGGTAAGCCACAGTTCTTTTGGTACACCGTGAAAGGCGAGCCGGTTTTCGCTTCCCAGCAGGGCCAGCCGTTGGAAAGCCAGGAGAAACCAGGCTCGGTCATTTTCATCCGGAAGGTGCTCGGAATGACGGCTCCACAGCTGCTGCCATCGGTCATAAAGACAGGAGGCAAGATATGGTTCCTCCTGGATAAAATTGAGGTTTTTCTTCAGAACAAAGGAATAGTCGGCGGCAGCATCGTATGCTTCCCTGAATTTTATGGTATATTCTGGGCGATAAAGAAATCCCAGGTCCTTTGAGTCCATATCTTCCGGCTTTAAATTTGACCATTGAAAGGACGGGTCCTGGAAGCGCTGTATCCATTCAGTCGCCCATGGATACAATTTGGGCCAAGCGTTCATAGTATTCTCCGTGGAAAGAAATGGTTTAAAAGTTTCTTCAAAACGTACCATCCTGAGAATAGTATAACGCAAGAAGGAGGAAGGTTCAATTTGTTTGAGCTGCGTTTACTGAAAAAAGGCAAGATGATCAGCAGCTTTTTCTGCTGAGGGAACTTTAAGAATGCAGGGAAAAATCACTTGCACTGTCCGGATTTTTTAGTTGAAAAATTATATTTGTGTTTGTGCATATTGGGGACGGTACGGCGTTTAGGATTTGACGGGAAAATAAAAACAGGATAAAATAAATACACATTTTACCGAAGAAAGAGGAAAAGGAATGATTGAATGGATTACGGCCGTCAATAGTGCGGTCAACAACTTTATCTGGGGCGTGCCGGCTATGGTTTGCATCCTGGGAGTGGGCTTGCTGCTCAGTGTCCGTACCGGCTTCTTGCAGATTCGGAAGTTTCCCTATGCCATCCGTACCACCATTGGGCGGATGTTCCGCAAAAAGGAAGCAGCTGACGGGGCTATGACCCCCTTCCAGGCGGTCTGCACAGCGCTGGCCGCTACCGTGGGTACCGGCAACATCGCCGGTGTGGCGGGAGCCATCGCCATCGGCGGGCCGGGAGCCGTGTTCTGGATGTGGTGTTCGGCGCTGCTGGGAATGTGTACCAAGTTCGCCGAGGTCACTCTGGCGGTACACTTCCGGGAGCGGAGTGCCGGCGGCAACTGGACCGGCGGTCCCATGTATTACATTAAAAACGGTCTGGGAAAGCGTTGGCAGTGGCTGGCAGCATTGTATTCCCTGTTTGGTGTGCTCACCGTTTTCGGCACCGGCAACGCCACCCAGGTAAATACCATTGTTACCTCTATTGACACTGCGCTGCTTCAGTACAAGGTAATCGACCAGGGATTTATTCCAACCCTGAATTTAATAGTAGGAATCTGTGTGGCCATGATGGTGGCCATGGTGCTGCTGGGAGGAATCAAGCGGATCGGCAGCGTGGCGGAAAAACTGGTGCCGTTCATGGCCCTGCTGTATGTGGTGCTGGCCCTGGGCCTGGTAGTGCTGCGGATTGACCGCCTGCCCGGCGTGCTTGCTTCCATCGTGGCCGGGGCGTTCCAGCCTCAGGCATTTACCGGCGGTGTGGTGGGCAGTATGTTCCTCAGCCTGAAAAAGGGCGTCTCCCGGGGCATCTTCTCCAACGAGGCCGGCCTGGGTACCGGTTCCATTGCTCATGCCTGTGCCGACACCCGCAAGCCTGTAAAACAGGGAATGTTCGGCATCTTTGAGGTTTTTGCGGACACCATGGTCATCTGCACCCTGACTGCGCTGGTGATTCTGTGCAGCGGCGCACCCATTCCCTACGGCGTGGAGGCCGGTGCAGAGCTGACCATCTCCGGATTTACCACCACCTACGGCAACTGGGTCTCTCTGTTCACCATGGTGGCGCTCTGCTGCTTTGCTTTCTCCACCATCATTGGCTGGGGTCTGTATGGCTCCACCTGTATTTCCTTCCTGTGCCGGAGTGAAAAGGTGGTGCGGCCTTTCCTGGTAGTCTATTCTTTCGTGGCTATTCTGGGCGCAACCATGGACCTGGGCCTTTTGTGGAGTATCGCTGACACCTTCAACGGTCTCATGTCCATTCCCAACCTGATCGCACTGCTGCTCCTTTCCGGCACGGTGGTGCGGCTGACAAAGGAATACTTTGCCGGTGAAGGAAAGAAAAAGGCTGCTCCTGTATCTGGACATAACTAAAATTGACTTTGAATCAAAAAGCCGAGGCTGTCTCCATCCCGGAAAACAGTCTCGGCTTTCTTTTTGGCTTGGCAGGCAACAAGTTCACTTTCTCCGGAGGAGAGCCGTTTTACTGCATTGAATGGAAAAGTTCCTGATCAGAAGAAAAAGGATGAGAGAGTCATTAAAAAGTAAAGCGCACCGCTTCGGTAAAATCCAACCAAGGACATTAGACTCGATTCGGTGCGCTGCTTATATATTTCAAAAAATCCTGCTGTCGGAGGAAGGAACGGCTGGAGAAAACACATACCGGATTTTCGGCAAAAATACTGCTTTCCCTAAACCCTGCGCTTCTGGTTAAAATCTACTGGACAGGTGTGTCGCTTGTTCAGCGGTGGTCTGCCCTTCGAAAATGCCCTCCGTACTTTCCGGGAGAAATAATATTTTGATGGTGGCAAAGATGATACGCAGATCCTCAAGAATGCTGGGTTGGGCAATATACATCAAATCCATCTGCAACTTGTCGTAAGGGGTGGTATTATATTTTCCGTAAACTTGCGCATACCCGGTCAAACCGGCTTTTGCCTGAAGGCGAAGTGAAAACTCCGGCAATTCTTCCATGTATTCAGCGGCAATTTCGGGACGCTCCGGACGCGGCCCCACCACCGACATATCCCCCTTCAGAATATCGATGAGCTGGGGAAGCTCGTCAAGCCGGACTTTCCGTATAAAACGCCCCACGGGGGTGATCCGGTCGTCCTTATCTCCGGTGGAGAGGCGGGCAACGCCGTCGCTTTCGGCATCCACCCGCATGCTGCGAAACTTAAGTTTTGGAGAAGACAAAAAATCAATGTCCCGAAAACGTGCGGAATAACGGAGGACCTGAATGACGGCAGAGGCATTTATAAAACAATATGGTCTGCGGCTGGACCCGCAGCAGAAAAAGGCTGTGGAGACCACGGAGGGTCCGGTTCTTTTGCTGGCTGTTCCGGGAAGCGGAAAGACCACCACCCTGGTAAGCCGGCTGGGATACCTTGTGCTGGGCTTGAAGGTGCAGCCGGAAAACATTCTGACCATGACTTATACCGTGGCAGCGACCGGGGAAATGCGCCAGCGGTTCGGAGCAATGTTCGGGGAAGACTTGGCCCGGCGTTTGGACTGCCGTACCATCAACAGTCTGTGCTGCAAAATTATTGCCGCATACGAAAGGCAAGGCCATACGGCCCCGGTCCTTATTGCGGAAGGGGAAAGAAGCGCTTTGCTCAAGGACATTTGGTCTGACACAGAAAAGGTGTTTCCCACAGAGCAGGATATAAAAGGAGCCGGGCTGGTCATTGGAAATGTGAAAAACCGGATGATCAAAGAGAATGAGGAAATCCAGGCAATCGGTGAGAAGCTGGCAGGAGACAGTGAGGCTGACTGGGCCCGGCTGTACAGAGAATATCAGCGTGCCATGCGGCAGGCAGGACGTATGGATTATGATGACCAGATGGTTTTTGCCCTGGCCATCCTGCACAGGGAGCCTGAAATCCTCCGCAGTTTCCAGAACCGGTATCAGTATATCTGTGTGGATGAGGCACAGGACACCAGCCATATCCAGCATGAGATACTCACACTGCTGGCCCGGAAAAGCAGAAATATTTTTCTGGTAGGGGATGAGGACCAGTCCATTTATGGCTTCCGGGCAGCAGAGCCGCAAAAACTCCTGGACTTTGAAAAGAGATGGCCGGGGGCGCAGGTTCTGTTTATGGAGACAAATTACCGCTCTACCCAGGAAATCACCCAGGGAGCCATGCGAGTTATCCGGCAAAACCGAAAGCGCAGGGATAAAACCATCCGGCCGGTTTGCGGGCATGGTCCTCAAATCAGGGCGATTCCCTGCAAAATCCGGGAAAAGCAGTATGACCAGCTGGCCCGGATTGCGGAGGAGGCAGCCAAAACCGGGAAAGAGACGGCGATTCTTTACCGGAACAACGAGACAGCCCTTCCTGTAATTGATGCCTTGGTCCGGAAGGGGCTCCCTTATAGGGCAAAAGGGGTGGATTCCCTGTTTTTCCAGTCCAGGGAGTACCTGGATATGCTGGCATTTTTTCGGGTGGCAAAAAATCCCAGAGACACAGAGGCATTCCTGCGGATTTTCTACACCATAGACGGACTGTATGCAAAGAAACAGGAAATACTGGAAGCGGCCCAGGAAGAGACCGACGTGTTCCGGTTTCTGAAAAGGACAGACCGGAGAAAAGAGGTGCGGCGAATTTTCAGGACACTCCCTGGGCTTTCTGCCAGGTAAGCCATACGGAGGATCCGGGAAGACCTGGGCTATGAGGATTGGCTCTCCCAAAGAAAAATGGACCCCTTCAGGCTGTCTATCATTGAAATGCTGGCCAGAGACCACAGGAGCCTGGAAGACTTTTTCCTCCACATGGAAGATGCGGATGGTCTGAGAGCAGTCGTCGCCAGGGGAAGCGATTCCCAGGCGGGGTGTATTCTCTCCACCATTCATTCCGCTAAAGGTCTGGAGTTTGACCGGGTAATTCTGGCCGATGTGATAGACGGGATTTTCCCCAGTGCCAACGCCATCTCCCAGGAAGCCAAAAACCGGGTGGATGACATGGAAGAGGAACGGCGGCTCTTTTATGTGGGGGTGACCAGAGCAAAAAAAGAACTTTGCATTATGACCTTCAAAGAGGAGACATCTGTCTTTTCCGATGTCCTGACCGGCAAAGAACGCCCGAAAGCACCGGCCAAGCCGGAGAAAAAGGAGCCGGAACATTTTTCGATTCAGAGCCATAGCCGGGAAGGAGCAAGAATGATACCGGAACCGTCCCCCATTCCCACCCAGGATATAGACCGGGCATATTGGCAAAAACAGATCAGCAGTTTTAAAATCAAACTGATTCCCGGAACAACGGTCTGGCACAAGACTCTGGGAGAGGGAAGAATTCGGAACTATTCCAAGGGAGTCCTGACCATCCGCTTTGAGCGGGGAGGAGAAAAGCAATTGGATGCCTGCTATGTGCTGGCCAAAGGAATCCTTAAAATTAATTCTTAGAAAAGATGAAAAGATTTACAGTGCGGAAATGAGCCGATAGAAAAGGCCCGTTTCCGCACTTTTTTGTGGTCGATTGTGGCAGGGAAAAGGCTCCTGGCCCTGAAATTTTTCGGAGTTCTTGGAATCAGTCGGACAATTTTGAGAATTTGTCTGTTGACGGAGACTCTAAAAAAGATATAATTAAAAACAAGAATCATTCTTGTTTTGACATCCCAATTATACCTGAATTGCAGAAATAAAAATGAAAGGTGTGAGGAAACTGAGTCATCTGCCCTTATCTGTCCGAGTTCCCATTGAGGAGAACAACCCCAGTATCCTGCGTGTGGAAGAAAAGTGCATCCGCTGCGGCATGTGTAAAGAGGCATGTGCCAACCTGATGGGGGTACACGGAACCTATACCCTGGAGCAAACCGGAGGGAATGCCATCTGCATCTACTGCGGCCAGTGTGCCAACGTCTGCCCGGTGGACAGCATTGTGGAGCGGGACGAAAGCGCCCAGGTGCAAAAGGCCATTGCCGACCCGGATAAGGTGGTGGTAGTCAGTACCTCTCCCGCCGTCCGGGCTGCCTTGGGCGAGGAGTTCGGAATGGAACCCGGTGCCTTTGTGGAGGGCAAAATGGTGGCTCTGCTCCGGGCGTTGGGAGCCGATTATGTGCTGGACACCAACTTTGCCGCAGACCTGACCATTGTGGAGGAAGCCAGTGAATTGATTCGCCGGATTCAGGAAAAGGACCGGCCTTTGCCCCAGTTCACCAGCTGCTGCCCTGGCTGGGTCCACTTTGCGGAGATTTATGCCCCCGAGCTGCTGCCTCACCTGTCCACTGCTAAAAGCCCCATTGGAATGCAGGGCCCTACGGTGAAAACCTATTTTGCTCAGAAGATGGGTCTGGACCCCAAACAGATTGTCCATGTGGCCCTGACTCCCTGCACTGCTAAAAAGTTTGAAATTCGGCGGGAGGAAATGCACGCTGCCGCCGACTTCCACGGAGTGGAAGGAATGCGGGACACCGACCAGGTCATTACCACCAGGGAACTGGCCCGGTGGGCCAAGTCTGCCGGAATTGACTGGGCGGCCCTGGAAGATTCCGCTTATGATTCCCTCATGGGAAAAGCCTCGGGAGCCGGAGTCATCTTCGGCAACACCGGCGGAGTGATGGAGGCTGCTCTCCGCACCGCTTACGAGTACCTTACCGGGGAACCTGCTCCCCAGAAGCTGCTGGAACTCAGCCCGGTCCGGGGATATGAAGGGGTCAGGGAAGCCCAGGTGGAAATCGGAGAACTGAAAATTCAGGTGGCCGTAATTTACGGCACAAAGAATGCCCGGAACTTCCTGGAAGAGATGAAGCAGAAGGGAAGGGAGTACCACTTTGTGGAGGTCATGGCCTGCCCCGGCGGCTGCATTGGGGGCGGCGGACAGCCCAAGGACCTGATGAAGGACGGGGACGAGACCCGCAAGAGCCGAATCGCTGCTCTGTATCAGCGGGACCGCTCCATGACCCTGCGGACCAGCCACGAAAACCCTGAAATCAAAGAGGTATACGAGGCTTTCTATGGTCAGCCTCTCAGCCCGCTGGCGGAACAAATGCTCCACACCAGTTACCGGAACCGGAGCGAACTGCTCCACAGAGGGGAAGGAAAAGAGCCTGCCTCTGACCTTCCTGTAGAAGAAACAAAAACATCTATCAACCATGAAACAAAACTGAAAGGAGAAAATAAGACTATGAATAAATGGAAATGCAAGATCTGCGGTTACATCTATGAGGGGGATGTTCTCCCCGATGACTTCACCTGCCCTCTCTGCAAGCAGCCTGCTTCCTCTTTTGAGCTGATCAATCAGGCTCCCGCCCAGGGCGCAGGAAAATATGCCGGTACCCAGACCGAGAAGAACCTGGAAGCCGCCTTTGCCGGAGAGTCCCAGGCCCGGAACAAGTACACCTATTTCTCCTCTGTGGCCCAGAACGAAGGGTACGAGCAGATCGCCGCTCTCTTCCTCCAGACCGCAGAGAATGAGAAGGCTCACGCCAGAATGTGGTTTGAGGAACTGCACGGTGTAGGAACCACCTCCGAGAACCTGCTCCATGCTGCCGAGGGCGAAAACTACGAGTGGACCGATATGTACGACGGCTTTGCCAAGACTGCGGAGGAGGAAGGCTTCCCCGAGCTGGCTGCCAAGTTCCGGCTGGTGGCTGCCATTGAGAAGCGCCATGAGGAACGGTATCGCGCTCTGCTCCACAATGTGGAGACCGCCCAGGTCTTTGAGAAGAGCGAAGTCAAGGTATGGGAGTGCCGGAACTGCGGCCATGTAGTGGTTGGAACTGCTGCCCCCGAGGTATGCGCTGCCTGCGGCTACTCCAAGAGCTTCTTTGAGATTCACAAAGAGAACTATTGATTTTATAAAGAAGGGAGCGCCCCGGAATATCATCCGGGGCGCTCCCGGTTTTTTATCCGGAGAAAAATTTCCGGGCAGGGAAGAGGTGCGAAAAGTGTGGGAATCAGACGGATTTTGCCGACCCTCACAAAGAAGTTGACTTTTCAACTTCGGGTTGCTATACTGTAAAAGTTGCGTTTTCAACATTTAGAAGGAAGGAGTTTTCCATGGTCGAACGCTTTGATCGTTTTTCGCTGGCAATTGCTGAAATCAACCGGTACTGGCACAAACTGGCCGGGGAGGAAATGAAGGTATACGGGCTGAAAGGGGCACATGCCACCTATCTGACCGTTTTATACCGGTACCCCCAGGGAATCACGGTTCCGGAACTCTGTGAGATTTGCCTGAAGAACAAGTCCGATGCCTCCCGGATGCTGGCCATTCTGGCGGAGAAGGGACTGGTGCGGAAGGAAGGAAAGCACAAGAGCGGTTACGGCGGAACGGTACAGCTCACCGAAGCGGGGATGGAAGCTGCCCGGCATGTGCGGCAGCGGGCCAGCCGTGCGGTGGAGGTGGCGGGAAAAGATTTGACCCCCACCCAGCGGGAGGAGTTCTACAAAGCGCTGGAATCCATTACGGAAAACCTCCGGACCCTTATTGATGAGGGAATTCCGGAATAAGCCCAACAGAGAAAGGAACTATCTATGAACCCTGTAGAAGCAAAACCCAAGAAAAGCCTGAAAAAGATCCTGCTTGCCCTGGCAGCAGTAGTCCTGGTGCTGGTGGTGGCCGCTGTGGCTGCCATTTATGGGGTCTGGCATAACGAAATCAGCTCGGTGGCCAGCATTAAAATGCTCCGGGACCGGAATGATGACCATCTGGACGGTGCCGTCTACTCCATGGAGGTAAAAGGAGACTTTTACCTGGATGATTTTGTGGCCCAGGGCGGTGTCAGCAGTGACAGCGAACTGATCCAGTTTATCACCGACAACATCACCAAGGGCGTGGTGGAAATCAACATGACCGCCCCTGAAATCGGCTGTTCCTCCTTTACCGCCACCACCCAGGAGGGAGATGCCATCTTTGCCCGGAACTATGACTTCTCCAAGACCAACGCCATGCTGGTCTTTACTGAGGCCAACGAGGGCCGCCATGCCTCCATCTCCACAGTGGACCTGCAGTTCCTGGGAGTGGACGTGGACCAGAACATGACCAGCATGATGGATAAGATCCTCTGCCTGGCCGCTCCCTATGCTCCTCTGGACGGTGTCAATGATGCTGGGGTCAGCTGTGGTATCTACATGACCTACCAGGGCGGGGAGGAGACCGTTGCCACCAGCCAGGACACCGACAAGCCCGACTTTACCTCCACCACTCTCCTGCGGCTGATTCTGGACTACGCCGACAATGTGGAGGAGGCTGTGGAGATCGCTTCCTCCTATGACCTCCATGACTCTGCCGTCACCTCCTACCACTACATGGTGGCGGATGCCTCCGGCAAGAGCGCTATCCTGGAATGGACCACCGACGGTGCCGTGGACATCACCGACAATGACGGAAGCCAGCGGACCCTCAAGGTGATCTACAACGACCAGGACCAGAACATCGGGGAGCGGGAAGCCGCCAGCGATTACCAGATCATCACCAACTTTGTGCTCCAGCCCGGCTATTATGAGGGCGTTCCCGTCGAGAACAAGAAGGGCGCCGACCGGTATGACCGGCTGTATGAGGAACTCCAGGCCATTGACGGGGTCGTAGCCGACGAGCAGGGAGCCATGGATATTCTGGAAAGCGTAGGCCGCCGCAGCTGGGACAACGACGACAAGAACAGCTGCACGGTACACAGCGCAGTCTATAACCTGACCGGCAAGAGCGTACTGTGGGTCACCAACGAAAATTACGATGATCCCACAGCCGTGTTTACCTTCTCTTTGGAGGACTGAGCAGAAAGGAGCCCTGGTTATGAATCAGAAGTATGAAGCCCTTTTTACCCCCTGGAAAATCGGCAATGTGGAAATCAAGAACCGGATCGTGCTCTGCCCCATGGGCGGCACCTCCCTGTTCGGCTGGATGGAACCCAACCACTTTGACAAGGAAGCTGCCAACTTTTTTCTGGAACGGGCCCGGAACAATGTGGGCCTGATTATCCCCGGCATTGCGCCCATCCGGGATACCATAGGGGGCCGCTGGCTCTACCAGAATAAAAAGATGTTCCGGGAACTGAAAGACTATATGGAAAAAATCCATGCCACCGGCGCCAAGCTCTTTGTGCAGCTTACCGCCGGCATGGGCCGGTCCTGGGGCATCTCCGATGAGGTAATGATCCTCCAGAACAATCCGGTCCTCAAGGTACTGGCCAAGCCCATCCTGGATGTGGACTACCAGCTGGCCAGCCCCAGCCCCCTGCCTTCCCGCTGGGCGGAGGGGGTCACCTGCCCTGAAATGACCGTGAAGCAGATCGAGGAAATCATTGAAGCCTTTGCCAAGACCGCAGCTCTCTGCAAGGAGGCCGGGGTAGACGGGGTGGAAGTCCATGCAGTCCATGAAGGCTATCTGCTGGACCAGTTTGCCATGAAGTACACCAACCACCGGAAGGACTCTTACGGCGGCAGCTTTGAAAACCGGTACCGTTTCCCGGTGGAGATCGTCAAGGCCATCAAGGCCGCCTGCGGCCAGGATTACCCTGTATCGGTGCGGTACAGCGCTGTTTCCAAGGTAAAGGACTTCTGCTACGGCGCTCTGCCCGGGGAAGAATATACCGAAATCGGCCGGGATATGGAGGAGAGCGAGAAGGCTGCCAAGTATCTCCAGGATGCCGGCTACGATATGCTCAACGCCGACAACGGCACCTATGATTCCTGGTACTGGGCTCACCCGCCCATGTACATGCCCCAGAACTGCAACCTGGAGGATGTGGCCCACATCAAGAAGTTTGTGGATATCCCGGTGGTCTGTGCAGGCCGGATGGAGCCGGATGTGGCCGCCCAGGCCATTGCTCAGGGCCGTATTGACGGTATGGGTGTGGCACGGCAGTTCCTGTCCGACGGAGAATGGGTGACCAAACTGCTGGAGGACCGGATGGAGGACATCCGCCCCTGCATCTGCTGCCATAACGGATGCTTCAACCTCTGCCATTACAAGGGCCACGCCAACGCCCAGTCCCTGCCGGATACCCGGGGTATGGCCCGGTGCGCTCTGGACCCCCGGACCATGCAGACCAGAAAGTACCGCATTACCCAGGCTGAGAATAAAAAGAAAATCGCAGTCATCGGCGGCGGCATCGGCGGCATGGAGTCCGCCCTGGTCTGCGCCCAGCGTGGGCATACCGTGACCCTGTATGAGAAGACCGGTGCCCTGGGCGGCGTCTTTGTGGCTGCGGCTGCACCCTCCTTCAAGGAGAAGGATCGGGAACTGCTGGCCTGGTATGCCCGGGAACTGACCAAGTACCCCAACATTACCGTAAAACTGAACACCCAGGTGGACGACCTGGAATCCCTGGGGGCCGACGAAGTCATTGTGGCCACCGGTTCCACCCCCGTGAATCTGCCGGTCCCCGGTGCTGAAAAGGGAATCCAGGCAGTGGATTACCTGCTGGGCCGGGCTCCCGTAGGGGAGAAGGTGGTCATTGTTGGCGGCGGTCTCACCGGCTGCGAAATCGCCTATGATCTTTACCTCCAGGGCAAACAGCCCACCATTGTGGAGATGAAGGACGATCTGATTGCAGTGAAGGGAGTCTGCTTGGCCAACTCCAGCTACCTCCGGGATTTCTTCAAGACCAATAAGGTGCCGGTATACCTGGAGACCTCCCTCAAGGAAATCGGGGAAGGCAGCGTTACCGTGGCCGGTAAGGACGGCACCACCCGGCAGATCCCGGCGGATTCCGTCATTCTGTCGGTGGGCTATCGTCCCGCTCCTCTGGCTCCCAAGGGCCGCCATGTCCATATTGTGGGAGATGCCAACAAGGTGGGCAACCTGCGTACCGTCATCTGGCGGGCCTGGGATATCTGCATGAAACTGTAAGGAGGAATTTCCATGGAACTGACAAAGGAACAGCAGGAGATTCTGGACGGCGCCAAGGGCGAAACCATGGCCAAGGTCCTGAAAACCCTGATTATGTACGGCGAAATTTTCGGGGCCGAAAAACTGGTCCCGGTGACCTCCCAGTATAACCATCTGGTCACCTCCTTCGGCCTCAAGGCTCTGGGACCGGTGTATGACCTGATGAACCAGCTCATTGAGGCCGGGGCTGTATCGGGCCAGAAATTCTCTGTGGACCCCCGGCCCCTGGACCCCAATGTGCCTGCAAACTTTTTGCAGAACCTGGTTTTCAAAAAGTTCATGTACAGCAAGCAGGACTTTTACGAGGGACAGCTCCGGCAGCTGGGCCTGATGAATGAGGATGCATTCAGCTGTGCCTGCTACCTGGACCAGCAGAATAACCGCCCTGCCCAGGGGGAGGTGCTCAGCTGGGCCGAGTCCTCCGCCGTGGTCTATGCCAACTCGGTATTGGGGGCACGGTGCAACCGGAACTCCGGTATCATGGACCTGATGGTCTCTGTGGCCGGGTATGTGCCCTACTTCGGTCTTCTCACCGACGAGGGCCGGAAGGCTCCCTGGGTGGTCCGGGTCAACACCACCCTAAAGCCGGAAGCCCAGCTGCTGGGCTCCGCCATCGGCATGAAGGTGATGGAGGATGTGCCTTATGTGGTAGGTCTGGACCGCTGGCTGGGCAATGAGTTGGACGATGCAGCTTGCGCCTACCTGAAAGACTTCGGCGCAGCCACCGCCTCCAACGGTGCAGTGGGGCTTTACCACATTGATGGCCTGACCCCCGAAGCAAAGCAGCAGGGAAAGGAGCTGATCGTCCCCGGCGCCAAGGAGTATGTCATTGATGATGCCGAACTCCAGCGGGTCAAGGACAGCTATCCGCTGGTCTGGAAAAATCCTGATGCCAAGCCCAAACTCTGCTTTGTGGGCTGCCCCCATCTCAGTCTGCAGCAGCTGGAAGACTGGACCCTTCGTCTGGAGGAAAGCCTGAAAGCCGCCGGACGGAAAAAGGTCTGTGTGCCCACTGTATTTACCACCGCTCCCGGAGTGAAAAAGGCTTTTGAAGCCACCGAGTACGGGAAACGGCTGGCCGCTACTGGGGTCATTCTCTCCTGCATCTGCCCCCTTATGTACATGAATAACCCCCTCTGCGGGCCTATGCCGGTGATTACCTGCTCCAACAAGCTGCGCACCTACACCACCGCCCGGTACTACACCGAGGCGGAGATTCTGGAAAAGATCACGAAAGGAGAAGCCCGGAAATGAAAGAATTCAAAGGACGTGTGGTGGCTCCCGGTACCGTGAGCGCACCTGCTCTTGTCTCCCACGGGGGACTGAACACCCTGGCCTCCTTCCAGAAGGCGCTCCAGTTCGGAGACAAAAACGCCACCTGCGGGGATCAGAATAACCCTGACCTTTACGGTAAGCCCATGGCGGGAAAGGCCCTCTGCCTGCCCCAGACCATCGGCTCTACCACCGGGGGGCTGGTACTCTACTGCGCCTGCTCCATGAACCGGCAGCCCGCCTGCCTGCTTTTCTCCAACCCCATCGACTCTCTGGCCGCCGCCGGATCGGTGCTGGCCGCTGTCTGGCTGGAGGATATCCAGATGCCGGTAGTGGACTGCCTGGGAGAAGAGTTCCTTGGCTATGTCCGGGACGGCATGACCATCACTGTCAAGGAGGACGGTCTGGTCTGCGTGGAGGAGAACGGCCTGTAATCGGTCCGTTTCAAATACTGCAAAAAATAAAAAGACGGGAACATCTTTCCGGGTGTTCCCGTCTTTTTTTATTATTGGTTATTGATTTCTTTCTTCCCGAAGAGAAGGAAAATGTAAGGGGGCAGAATCCATACCAGGAAAGCGCTGACCCAGGAATTTACTCCCAGCTGGAGGAGAATCTGGGTGAAGACACTGCTCCATTCGTTCATCTCCGCCCAGAGTATCGTCAGGTAGGGGAGACTATGCTGAATCAGATTAGCCAAGAGCCCCAACACAACATTCAGGATGGCCAGGACAGAGGCGGAGAAAAGAATCTCTTTCCGGGTCATTTTCCGGAAAAAGAGAAGCCCGCCTATGAGGACTACTGCCAGGAAAAGCCCTGCCGATAGAATCATCCACCGGGTAGTATCGGAGGTAATGGTGCCGTCGGGCAGGGTGACAATGGCCCATTGTCCCAGCCATCGGATTTCCAGCTGGAAGCAGATCCAGCCTGCAGCCATGCAGTAGAGGGGAACCTTCCACCAGGAATTTTTCATGACATACACCTCCTTTTTACTTCTTTTCATTCATTGTATTATGGGCTCTATAAAAAAGCAAGGGCAGGTTTTTCCTGCCCTTGTAGGTGAAATTATTTCTTCTTCCTGCTGCGGAAATCCCGGTCAATATCGCTTTTCCACTGACTGCCCAAGGGTGCGCTGGAGCGCATGGCACTGACGGCACAGGAAATGGACTGGAAGGTAAGCCGGGTTCCGGCGCTGTCGCTGTGATAGTTGGCCGCCCGGTCCGGGTCGATTCCCAGCTGGCCTGCGGCTTCCACCGCATCAATATTGGCCCCCAGGAAGATGAACTCCCACCCATACCGCTCCTTCTGCCGCTGGATCATCCTCTTCACCTGGGGCAGGGAATACCGGCGGCTGGCGTTTTCCATCCCGTCGGTGGTGATTACCACCAGGGTGTGTTCCGGCACATCTTCAGGCCGGGCGTATTTGTGGATGTTCCCGATGTGGTGGATGGCTCCCCCTACCGCATCCAGCAGGGCAGTGCATCCCCGCACATAGTAATCCTTCTCGGTCATGGGCTTCACCCGGTCCAGAGGCACCCGGTCATGAATCACCTGGGTCTGGTCGTCAAAGAGAAGGGTGGAAACATAGGCTCGCCCCGGTTCTTTCTTCTGCTTTTCCAGCATGGCGTTAAAACCGCCGATGGTGTCGGCCTCCAGCCCCTGCATGGAGCCGCTCCGGTCCAGAATGAAAACCAGTTCTGTCAAATTCTTTTTCATAATAAAATCCCCCTGTACTGTGTGGTTTGGTTTACAATCACAGTATAGAGGGATTTTTTCGCCTTGTGGTCGCCTGGGAAGCGACAAATGATTTCAGCACTCAGCCCCCCAGCAGACTTTGGTCAAAAGCAAAGAGGGCCTGGTTGATCTGGAAGATATCGTAATTTTTGTGGGTGATGAAATATTCCACGATAATATCAAACTTGCTGGCAGGGGAGAAGGCGTAACCGGCTTTTTTCAACAGCTCCCGGGCCTGGTCCAAAGGCAGTTCCAGCGCCACCGCAAAGGCCATGGCAGTGGCCTTGGAAGGCTTGTAATGGACATCGGAACGAATCTTGGAAAAGAGCTTCCGGTCGATGTTGGCTTTTTTATAGCACTGGGCATCAGTCATGCCGCTTTCATCAATTTTCCGCAGCAGCATCTGGGAGAAACTTTCGTCCAGCTGACCCAGGGCCTGGTCCAGTTCCCCCAGTAGGCTGCTGAACATGGCAGGAGCAGGAGCGCTCATGGGAGCGGAGGCAGCTGTCATCCGGCGGCGCTCCGACTCGTAGGGGGAGGTATGGGCTTCCACATACCGGTCATCAATGTAAGCGGCAATCTCCTGGAACAGCTTTCCGCCTATGGTGTAGGAGGCCCGGTCAAAAATCACCAGGTAGACCATAAGGTCGTGGCTTTGCAGAAAGTCCCGGATGGTATCCACCGCCACCTGGAGGGCCTGGTCCTTGGGATAGCCGTACACCCCGGAGGAGATCAGGGGAAAAGCCAGGGACTCACAGTGGTGAGCTGCGGCCAGTTCCAGGGAGGAGCGGTAGGCCGACACCAGCAGGGACTTCTCCTCGTGGCTTCCTCCCCGCCAGACCGGGCCTACCGTGTGAATCACATACCTGGCAGGCAGGCGGTAACCCTTGGTGATTTTGGCCTGACCGGTTTTGCATCCCCTAAGGGTGCGGCATTCTTCCAGAAGCTGGGGACCGGCAGCCCGGTGGATGGCTCCATCCACTCCGCCGCCTCCCAGCAGGCTTTCATTGGCCGCATTGACAATGGCATCCACCTTCATGGTGGTGATATCGTTCCGAACGATTTGAAGGGGCATAAAGACACCTCCCGGTTTTTATGAGTTGCCGGTCTGTTTCAGCTTTTTGAGGATTTCCTCATCCGCAGGGCAGAAGGAGTACTGGTCTATTTCCTCTATCTTGATCCAGCGGATGTCCACATGTTCCAGCTTTTGGGGCGTTCCCTCCCGGATAAAGGCGTTGAACAGGGTCAGATGCACCGTCAGGTCGGAATATTCATGGACCACATCCATGAACACATCCTTTACCCCAACAGTGACTGCCAGTTCCTCCTGACATTCCCGGACAAGGGCTTGCTCCATGGTCTCGCCCGGCTCCACCTTGCCGCCTACAAACTCCCAGAGAAGCCCCCGGGCCTTGTTTGCCGGGCGCTGGCAAATCATAAATCTATCCTGGTTCCAAATCAGGGCCGCCACTACTTCTGTCATGAAAACCGCCGCCATTCCTTTGTACTGGTATCTGCTGCTTGTGGCAAATACATCGCTGGAAGATATTATACCATACCTGCCGTTTCTTCGTCCATCTGTTGAAATATTGAAAAAGAGGACCGGCTTTCATGGTAAAAGCCGGTCCTCTTAAATTCTGTCAGAAGGGAACATCAAATGCAGAAAAACGCCAGCCGTTCTCTCCCTGCTCCAGGGCAATCTCATAGGTGCGGGTATCTGAGACCAGCCCTTGAGCAAAAGCCTCCTGCATGGCGGGAGAAGCCCGTTCGTCCACAGCATAGCGGGCAGTGACCTGAACTTTGATTTCCGTATCCGTCTGGCTCAACAGAGAGAATTCCATAACGGTGGTATCTTCATTATAGAGAGGGTCCATCCCTCTTTCGGTGGCCATATAGTAAAGCCGACCTTCCACGGGACGGAAGTAAACCATTCCGTTGGAGGTAAGGTATTCATTTTCCAGAAGCTCCTGGGTGAAGATGTCCTGCAAAGTTCCGTAAAAAAGATTCCAGTTTTGAAAATAGTTTACTGCCGGATGATAGATTTCCTCTTCTATTTCTACCTCATCCTGATAGGTTTTGGTGGTGTCGGGGGTATCTGTGGGAAACAGGTCCGGGCTGTCAATGGCGTAGGTTCCCACACGAATCCAGTACATTTTGTAAGCACGAAGGTAAAGCTGCTGCAATTCCTCCGGTAAAAAGTCAGGGACCGGGACTTCAAGGTCTTGCTGGGACATAGGAGGGCTTAATACGATCTGGTCCTCTAAATCCAACTCTTCCGGTGCGACTTCGGGGACGGGAGCCGCCGTGGACTGGACCGCCGCTTCAGCCGCAGGAGAAGCAGTGGGCTCTGCCTCCGTATGGGTCTGGCTGGAGCAGCCAGCCAAGAGACAACTGCACAGGAAAACAGCCAGAACAGCCTTGATACATTTCTGTTTCATAGTGGTATCCTCCCTTCGGATAAGGATAATAATACCGCTTTTTCGTAACCGCAGTGTATCCGAGGAACCCAAGAAAGGAGAGAAACCTTTAGTAGGAGGGAGAAAGCTCCGCAACCCGCCAGCCGGACTGGGTGGGAACCATTCGAACGGGGGAGGCAGTGGCTTCCACCGGAGTATAGATGATTCCCTGGCCATAGCCCGAGAATTCCGCCTCGTCCAGGTAGAGGGAAAGCTGCCAGAACAAGATGCTCCCGTCCGGCTGGGTCTCAGGCTGGGTGAAGAGGGTGCCGCAGTGGGTAATGTAGCTGCCGGCGTCCCCCATAATGAAATTGATGGTGTCGTCCTCTCCCTGATAAAAGAGACCGTGTTTCAGATCCCCTTCCGGCAGGGGACCGCCCAGCATGGTTTGGTAGTATTCCGGGGTGAAGATACAGGCAAGATACTCTTCCAACTGGGTATAGGTGGTGCAAAGGGCACCTTCAGTGGAGGTGGAGTAGCCGCCCTCCTCATTATAAATGGAAGGATCGATTCCCCAGTGGGGACCATGGTGTTCCAGCAAAAAGTGGTATGCGGTGGCAAGCGCTGCCGCCCCCTGTTCATCCAGGGCCTGGGGAACAGGGTAAGAATAGACATCCTTAAATCGGGCGTCAAGATCCGGAAAATCCAGGGACACCTTCTGCATGGGAATTTTGGGGAGAAGGTAGGAATCTTCCTGAATCACAAGCTGGTAGTAGGTGTCGCCGGAAGAGGAAGTGCGGGGCTCCGGGTTGAGGGCTTCCAGTTCTTCCAGGGGCATACCTAAAGTGTCGGCCAGCTCCTGGAGGGAGCCTTTCCAGCTTCCCAACTTCAGAGTCACCCCTTCCTCCGACCAGGCAATATCTCCGTCCAAAAGGGATTCGACCGGAGAAAAGAGATACCCCGGGCACTCCACGGGAAAGGTTTCTATCCATTCTTCCAGGGTTACAGGTTCAAAGGCGGCGGTCTCCTCTGTGGAAGAGGGGGAAGGGGTCTGGGGCTGTGCAGGGGAGGAAAAATCCCCGGAGGAAACGCAGCCGGCCAAAAGGAATGCCAGCAACGGAATTACCGGTAACAGAGATTTTACCTGACGGTTCATATATATACCCTCCTGCCGTTAAAAAGTTTATTCCATCCTCATGGTACACCCGGGAGAAAAATCAGTAAATGGCATAGATGAATGAATATTAAGACCTGTTTTCATTTAAATTGACTGAAAAAATGAAAAGAAAAGTATCGAATTTCCGTGATTTACTTGGGGTGAGTGATGATTTTTGCAATTTCCTGAAACTCCGGTGTGGTATGATACGAATATATAGTTGAGAGAGGTGAGACGGTGGAGCAGCAATGGATACGGGAAATACAGCGCAAGGGTTCCCGCAAGGCGGCGGACAGCCTCATCAGGGCCTACTATGATGAAATATACCGCTTTGTCTACCGGCAGACGGGACAGAAAGAGGATGCCATGGACCTGACCCAGTCTGTTTTCCTGGCCATGCTCCGTGCCTTGCCCGGATATCAGCCGGAAAAGGCTGCCTTCCGCACCTGGCTGTACCGGATCGCAACCAACAAAGTTATTGATGCGAGGCGGAAAAAGCGGCTGGAATTTCTTCCCCTGGAGGAAGTGGAGATACCGGACCGGGAAGATTTTTCCTTGCAGATACAAGACAGAAGCCAGCTTGCCCAGATCGAGGACTATGTCTCGGGCCTGGATCCGCAGCTCCAGGCGGTGTTCCGGCTGCGGCTGTATGGAGAACGGTCCTTCCAGGAAATTGCAGCGGCCCTGGGAGAACCGGAGGCCACCGTGAAAACCCGGTACTATCGGCTGCTGAGTAAGCTGAGAAAGGAGTTTTGACCCTCATGTTTGATGATTGGAACCAGATCCCCATTCCCTCCCAAGAAGAAAAAGACCGGCAGATAGCCCTGATTCTGGACCAGGGAATCCCCACGGAGGAGACCCTTTGGCAGACACTGGAAGAGACCCTCCGGACGATAGGATGGCAGGGGCTTTTCTTTGGGGCGGCAGACTGCATTTTCCTTTCGGTGCTGGTCGCCTTGCTTTGCCTTGTTCCCGTATGGGGGGCTTCCCGGCAAACCGGGATCGGCCCGGCGGCCTTTCTTTTCTCCCCGGCTTTGTACGGGGCGCTCAGCTTTTTCACCAGCTGGAAGGAGTTCCAGTCCGGAACACTGGAATGGCTGCGGACCTGCCGGGTTTCTCACAGGGCTGTCACCGCCCTGCGGATGCTGGTATTCGGAGGGGCAGCGGTGACCGTGTCAGTCCCCGGCAGTGTTCTTCTTTGGGAACTGACCGGGCGGGAACAATCCCTCCTCTGGACCATTGCCATTTCGGTCTCGGGGGTCTGCCTTTATGGGGTGCTCTCCCTCTACTGCCTGCGGCTGGAGGGAACGGCAGGGCTGGCTGCAGCCCCGGCAGCTTGGGCCCTTCTGGCTGGTTTGCCCCTGGTGTGGGAAAAAGCTGCCCAGGTAATTTATCACATTCCGGCGGCGGTTTTCTGCCTGATTACAGCAGGGGCGGCAGGATTGTATCTGATGGAACTGGGCCGGTACTGCCGGCGCAGAATAGGAGGAAAACATCATGCTTTCGGTTGAACATGTGACCAAACGATACGGGGATTTTACTGCCCTGGAAGATATTACCCTCACCCTTACCCCGGGAGTGTACGGCTTGCTGGGACCCAACGGGGCCGGAAAAACCACCCTGATGAAGATGATCGCCACCCTGCTTTTCCCCACGAAAGGCCAAATCCTCTGGAATGGGGAGGATATCTTCTCCCTGGGGGCAGATTACCGGGGAATCCTGGGCTATCTGCCCCAGCAGTTTGGGTACTATCCCGGCTACACGCCCCGGCAGTTTCTGAGGTACGCCGCCGCACTTCAGGGAATCCCCGAAAGGGAAGGGGAAAAGAGAATCCGCCAGCTTCTGACCCTGGTGGGGCTGGAGGATAAACAGGACTGGAAACTGAAAAAGTTTTCGGGTGGAATGATTCAGCGGGTGGGGATTGCCTGCGCCATCCTCAACGACCCCAAACTTTTGGTGCTGGACGAGCCTACCGCTGGTCTGGACCCCAGGGAGCGGGTTCGGTTCCGGAATCTGCTTCACTCCCTGGCTCAGGACCGAATTGTTCTTCTTTCCACCCACATTGTGTCGGATGTGCAGACCATTGCCGACCAGGTGATCATGTTCCGGAACCATCGGCTTTTCTGCTGTGATACCCCCGGCAGTATCTGCGCCCGGTTCAATGGGCGGGTGTTCCAGGTCCCGGCAGACACCCCTCTGACGGCAGGGCAGAGGATACTCAGCGAGGCCCAGGGAGAAGAGGGAGCGGTGCTCCGTATTCTGACAGAGAATCCTCCTGCCGGGGCAGTGGCGGTCCAGCCGGGGCTGGAAGACGCCTTCCTGGCTATCTATGGGGAGGAGTAACCATGAGGCTGATTTTCTGGGAGTGGAAAAAGCTGTTCTCCCTGCCCGCCTTGTGGGGATTCCTGGCTCTCGGATTTCTTCTCAACCTGGGATTTATCTTTGGCCAGTCTGAAAATCAGCGGAGTATTTTCAATGGAATCTCCGCCTGCACCGCCCAGTTGGGACAGCGGGTGGATGCTGATTTTATGGAACGGCTGGAAAATCTGCCCGCTGACCCCAACAAAGAACTGATATGGGCAACGGCGGAAGGAATGGAGGACATCTTTGAAACCTATGACACCGACGACCTCAAGACGTTTTATCAGTCGGTGATGGGAAGCTCCCCCCTGGCAGCTTCCTGGGCGGGCTGGAAATACGACCTTTTGTCCAAAAGGGTGGAGCAGCTGGCCCAAAAAGATGCGGCCATGGATTTGTATGCCGGTCCGGTGACTCAGGAAGTCCACCAGTTCTTGTTTGGAACCATGATCCGCTCCATCCTGGCACAGGCGGCAGTGGCAGCCATGCTGGGGACTCTCTATCTTATGGGGTACGAGAGAATTCACAGGACCGCCGATACCCTTTATACCACCCATACCGGGCGAAAACTTCTCAGGATTAAGGTGAGGGCGGCCCTGCTGGCGGTTCCGGTTTTGTTTGCCTTGGCCGCTCTGCCTGCCCTGGCCGTCTACTTCCTCCGGATGGATTACCGGGGAATATGGCAGGCCAGCGTTTCCAGTCAGTTCAATTATCTCACCGACCTGCTTTTCTCCCGGCCCTTTATCACCTGGGGAGATTTCACGGTGGGGCAGTATCTGGGAGCAGTGCTGGTTCTGGGCATTTTCCTGACGGCAGGATTCACCCTTCTGGCCGCCCTTTGCGGAACCTTATGCCCTAACCCCTACCTGGCGGCCCTGGCCTTGGGCGGGTTCTGTGTAGGAGGGCTGATGGCGGCTTCCGTGCTGGGCGAAATGCATTTATGGGTGGCTTACGACCTGGCCCTGTTTCAGCTGCCCGCAGTCTGGCTCTGCTCCAACGCCTGGTTTACAGAACTGGGAAGCAGTGCCGTCCTTCCCTGGCAGGAAACGGTGACGGTGATATTCAACCTTCTGGTGCTGGAGGCAGGGACTGCCGGGGCTTTGAAGCGCTTTTCAAGAAAGGATGTGGCAGCATGAACCTGCTGAAATGGGAGATGCGGAAAATCTGGAATCCGGTCATTCTGGCCGCTCTGCTGGTTTTGGGGCTGATGTATTACTGGATGTTTCCGCTTTTTGATATCCAGACTTTCGGCTATAACGGTATTGGGGAGGATGGATACCGGGCAGCCTGGGAACTGGTGGAATGGTACGGCCCCACCCTGGAGCCGGAGGAGCGGACGGAGCTGGACGGCTGGCTGGAAGAGGAGAAGGAACAGTTTCAGGCGGTTCTTGCCCGGATTCCGGAAGCCGCAGCGCTGAATCTGACCGACTACGACAGTTTTGATGCTTTTATGCAGTCCTATTATGAAGAGGCGCTGGCCCAGGACAGCCAGGCAGATATGGAACTGGAAAGGCTAAGTCATCGAATCTATAACGGCTCCAACTGGTATGGGATTGAGTACCTGACGGACATTATGAGGCTCTATGATGAAAGTGCCGAACAGGGCGCCCTGCTGGTGGAGAGCCGGATAGAGGACGGGGCCCCTCAGGCCGTGATTGAGCGGACCCGGCAGCTGAACCAGCCGGAAAATGCCTGGGGACTGATGCCTGAGACCGTCCGACAGAACACACGGGATTACACCATGGACCTGGGAGTATGGAGCGTTCTGTCTGTGGTGATTCTTCTCTCTCCCACTCTGGTGCGGGACAGCCTGCACCGGACCAAAGCCATGCAATGGAGTTCCCGGCGGGGCAGAGCCACTTTACCGGTGCAAATGTGGGCGGGGCTGATTTCTGCCCTTATCCTTACACTGGTAAACCTGACAGCCTATGCAATCCCCTTTTTGAGAAAGGGAGCCCTTCACTTTGCCCAGTGCCGCCTGCCGGGAATTGATTTTGGGTTTGACTTCTGGTTCGACTGGACCTATGGGGAATATCTTGTGGTACTCGTGGGGCTGATTCTGGCTCTCTCCCTGGGGGCGGCGGGAATGACCCTCTTCCTCTCCCAGTACAGCGGCAACTACATTGCCATGCTCCTGAAAGCATTGCCGCTTTTTGTGGGGGCTGGTTCCCTGTTTGGAAGCTGGCTGCTGGACTGGCCTTTTTATTTCCGAAAGAGTGTCAGCCTGTGGCTGCCAAAGGGGACCGAACTGGCGGCAATACTGATTTTTGTGACGGTCAGCGCAGTGCTTTGCATTGCCGCCTGCCGAAAAACAAAGAGGAAAGAACTTTTATAAAGAAAAGAAGGACCGGAGAGAAGCCTCTCCGGTCCTTCTTCTGTCAGGGATTATCCTGTAAATTCCATCCATAGTCATTGTGGTAAATCATCTGCCGGGTCATGCCGCCGTCTATGCAGATATTTTCACCGGTGATGAACCCGGCCTTGTCCGAGCAGAGGAACAGGGCCATCTGGGCAATGTCCTGGGGATTGCCCACCCGGCCTGCAGGGTGCTGGGCAGCATCCGGGCCGGTCCAGACAGAGTCTCCGGTTTCGATCCAGCCGGGGGAGATACTATTCACCCGGACCTTTCCCGCCAGACTTACCGCCAGGGCGTGGGTCAGGGCGGAGATGCCGCCCTTTGCGGCTGTGTAGCTCTCGGTCTGGGGCTGGCTCATCCGGTCCCGGGAGGAAGAGATGTTCACAATGGCAGCACCCGGTGCAAAATAGGGAGCAAATAGCTTGGTCAGATAGAAAGGTGCAGCCACTCCCACCTGCAGAGCGTAGTTGAATTCCTCCCAGCTGCAATCGTCGATGCCCTTCATAAGAGGGAGGGCATTGTTGACCAGATAATCTACATGGCCCTGCTCCTCAATCACCTTCCGGGAAAAGGCTTCCAATACTGCCGGGTCGGCAATGTCCCCGGTAAAGCAGTCGTTGGGCAGAAGGTCGATGATGTATACGGCGGCTCCGGCTTTTCGGAATTCCTGTGCA
The DNA here is from genome assembly GCA_944387885.1 of uncultured Clostridia bacterium. Classification (GTDB taxonomy): domain Bacteria; phylum Bacillota; class Clostridia; order Oscillospirales; family Ruminococcaceae; genus CALXEN01. Next base: position 54,128 of record CALXGR010000005.1, on the reverse strand, counting down.
ATGGCCTTTCCGATGCCTTTCGCACCACCGGTGACGACGGCAACTTTGTTTTTGAACATGGTGTTTCCTCCTTAAGGGGTCAGCATTTTTTCCAGTGTCTGGGCGAAAGCGTTATCCTGTTCCCGGGTGCGCTTGGCAGGTCCTTTGGGATGTTTTCCGCTCCGGAGAAGTTTTTTGTTTTCATGGCGGCGGACCAGAAGAAAATCAATGTTTTCCCCGGTGTACTCCAGGCCGTTCTGATTCAGGACCCGGGCCCGGCGGGCCAGGCACATGCTGGCCAGGCCGTAGTCCTGGGTGACCACAATATCTCCGGGGCAGACCCGGTTGACCAGGGCAAAGTCAACACTGTCGGCGCCTTTGTCAAATACCAGGGTCTGGGCGCCATCCCGCTGAATCTGGTGGGCAGTGTCGCAGAGAATCAGGACGGGAATCTGGCGGCTGCGGCAGATCCGGATGGTCAGGTCCACCACCGGGCAGCCGTCGGCATCGATCAAAACGGTTGGCATGGGAAAAACTCCTTTTGTACAGACTTTCACTTTTTCTTGTTCAGTTTGAGACTGATGCCCCGGCTGTCAGCTGCCGCTTGCAGGAGTTCTGCCGCAGCCGCAGCACGCTCCTTCAGGGAAAGTTCCTGCCGGCTTTCCAGTTCGGCCATTGCGGTTTGCAAATCCTCCAGAGGGAGCAGATACACTGCAGCACAGTAGAGCGTCTTACGGCGGCCGTCATTATAGTGGGCCAGCAGCTTGTCCAAAATCTCCCGCTTGGTTCGCAGTTCGGAAAGGTAAAAATCCAATCCCGCTTCTCCGGCCCGGGCCAGGTCGGCTGCCCGACGGCTGTGGGGAACAAAGGAGTCCCCGCTGTCAAAATCCTCATATCGGGAGCAGGGGTAGGAGGGACATTGGCTGCAAAAGGCGTACCCGCCCCGGTCCAGGGAACACCGGGCAATGGCGCAGCTCTGGTTGCCGGGTCCGCCGCCGCAGCCGGGGCAGTAACCGCCCACCTGCATGGGGCAGAGCAGGCAGTTCAGGCCGCAGAGACTGAACTGGGTGTATTCCCTTGTGAATCCTTTCATGGCTGACCTGCCTTTCGCACCGGGTGGCGTATTACTGTTTTCAAACTTTCGGGTTTGCACCGGCGGACATCACTCAAATAAATTTCATGGTGGAAACGGCTCTCTCCAAAATCCTCCAGATAACCCTGGGATTTGGCATACTCCTCCATGGCAGCCACGGTGGCAGGCTCCGTATCGTAGGGGCCTATGTGCATGCACTGAACGCAGAGCCCTTCCTCCCAGGTAAAAAACTCTACCGGGGAGCAGTCCAGACCTTTTTTCCGGGAGGCTTCCGGTACTGCCCAATCAAATTCTGCTTTGGTGACAAAGTCGGGCAGCCGTATGAGAGAAATCCAGGAGAAGTCCTCTTTCCGGGCATAGTCTACCCCCTGAACCCCTTCCTGCCACCAAAGCCCCTCCAAAGGGGGGACTACAAAATCAAAATAGCCCTTCATTTTGTGGCTGCCCATCTTGCTCATTTTGATGGTGTAGGCTACCCCATACAAAAGGCCGATGGCCTGTTTATAGGCGCCCTCTTCCTGGTTGGGGTCGCCCTGTCCCCGCACTGCCAGAAAGTTCATGGCGGGGACTTTGACGATTCCGGGAGTTCTGGGCGGCAGATAAAATTCCTTGTATTCTTTCTTGTAATCGAATGCCATGATCATTTCCTCCGTTTTTGAGCTGCCAGGGACTGACAGGTAATTCGGGTCAATTGGACGGCAGCGGCGGGGTCATCCACTTCCTCCACCAGAAAGGAATCTCTTGCCCCTTCGTAGGGCGGAGCCTTGGGCAGATGCGGGAAGGCGGCTTCTCCCTGGGGCGTGATTTTAATAAACAACTGGTCATCACAGATGACCCCGAAAAAGATACCATCGCAGTAAAGACCGTATTCTCCGAACATTTTGCGGGCCCGGATATGCCCGGCACCACGCAGCTGCTCTGTCACATATTCCACAAAATCAGGATGAGAAGCCATGATTACCTCCGTTCCTTATACTGTTCTGCCATTCGTCGGATAAGGTCCCCCAGTTCAGTCCGGAGCTGGGCAGGCTCAAGTAATTCAGCGCTGTCTCCGAAGGTGAGGATCCAGCTGATGACACTTTCTTTGTCGGGAAAACCCCAGCGAAAGAGCAGCCTGCCGTCCGGCTGAGGGGTGAAACTGTCTGCACCGTACTCCTCCACCAGCCGCCAGGAACAGGACGGGTCAAAAAGGACAGTGACCCGGTAATTTGCAGGGAAAATCCGTTGGGGAGTCAGGTCAGGCAGGGGAGACGGACGGGGCGAAAAAGTTTCTCCCGGGGCAAGGTCGGTCATTCGGTTGAGCTTAAAGAGACGAAAGTCCTGACGAGAACGGCACCAGCCCCACAAATACCAGGAGGACCACCGAAACACCAGATAATAAGGTTCGGCCATCCTTGTCAGGGTTCCCTTGGGGGAATGATAGGTGAAACGAACCATACTGTGCTGCTGGATGGCGCTCTGTATGATTTCGATTTTGGGGGCCAGGCTGGTCTTGTACCAGGAGGAAAGGTCAATGAGCATCTGGGCATTCCCAGCCAGCAGGCTGCTGTTCCCGGCGGATAGCTTCTCCATAAGCTGGGCATACCGCTTGGTGCCGCTGACGCTGTCCAGACTGCGAAGCCCGGCCAGAATCGCCTGCATTTCCGGGGCGGTGAGGAGGGTCCGGTCCACCCGGTATCCATCCGGAATGGAGATCCCCCCGCCGGAACCCTGGGAGGTGACAATGGGAATCCCCGCCCGACAGAGGGAATCAATATCCCGCTGGATGGTGCGGCGAGAGACCTCAAACTGCTCCGCCAGTTCCGGCGCTGTGACCTGTTCCCGCTGAAGCAGAATGGAAAGAATGCCTATCAGCCGATCCAGCTTCATACCGTCCGTCTCCCTTCGTCTGGAGTTGTGATATTTGTCCGCCGCCCGTGGAAAACGGGATAAGGATGACCAAGTAAAAATGGGGAGCTTCCTGCTCTATGGTCATTATACCACAGGAACAGGACAACAGATTGTCATGTTTGAATTGGCTGTAAAAAAATAATCGGGAAGGGCTCGGAAAAGGAAACAGGAGAAAGACATTCTGCATATATGCGATGAATTTCAGCCAAAATCCCGGGAAAATATTTTTTGAAAAAAGCCGTTGACTTTTTCGGAAGAAGGGGTATAATGTGTCTATACTTAAATGATTTATCACGGTAAAGCGTTGACGAGGTCCAAGTATCCGGGAAGATTTGTCACAGAGAACTGTCGGTTGGTGCGAGACAGGGATGAACTCACGGAGAAAAATCCCCTCCGAGCAGCAGGCCTAACCGTTCCCGTCCGGGAACTCAAGTAAGCTGTGCCGGCTGGCAGCCGTTATCCTGCCGCTCCGTCAGGTGAAAGCCTTTGTGCGGAGTCAGAGTGGTCCGGAAAAATCCGGGCAATAAGAGTGGTACCGCAGAGTGTCGTTATAGACCTTTGTCTCTTACAGGAGGCAAAGGTCTTTTTTATTTGACTGACACCGCACCCCCGCAGGGCCGGTTTCAGAATAGATTTGTGGAAGGAGCATTTCTTATGGAAGTACTAAAAAAGGTAAGTAAATTTGCGGGGCGTTACATGGCGATTATTGTGCTTATTGTTGCTGTGCTGGCTTTCTTTGTGCCGGAAAGCTTTTTGTGGGTGGGCAAGGACTATAACCTCTTTACCCGCCTGGTCACGGTGAACAACCTGCTCATGGTGGTTATGTTCGGCATGGGCCTGACCCTGAAGCTGGAGGACTTCAAAATCGTTTTCTCCCGGCCCAAGGATGTGCTGGTGGGCTGTGCATCCCAGTTCGTCATTATGCCTCTGCTGGCATTTCTTCTCACCAAGATTTTTAACCTGAGCCCTGAACTGGCAGTAGGCGTCATTCTGGTAGGAACCTGCCCGGGAGGCACTTCCTCCAATGTTATGACCTTCCTGGCAAAGGGGGATGTGGCCCTGAGCGTGGGCATGACTGCCTGCTCCACTGTGCTGGCTCCCTTCCTCACCCCGGCGCTGACCTATCTGTATGCCCATGAGACAGTCACCGTCAACATGATGGACATGTTCATGAGCATTGTGAAAATCGTTATCATCCCCATTGTATTGGGCTTCATCATCAATAAACTGTTCGGAAAATTCACCCAGGCCGTGGTGGAGATCTTGCCCCTGATTTCGGTGGTGGCCATTGTGACCATTGTGGGCGCTGTGGTGGCCCCCAACGCCGAGAAACTGTTTGCCAACGGCCTGCTGATCCTCTCTGTAGTTATCCTGCATAACCTGATGGGCTATGCCCTGGGTTACGGGGTGGGCAAGCTGCTGCACATGAGCGATGCCAAGTGCAATGCCGTCTCCATCGAGGTGGGTATGCAGAACAGCGGTCTGGCCACCAGCCTGGCGGGCACCGTATTCCCCGACCTGGCCCTGGCCACCGTCCCCGGTGCTCTGTTCAGCGTGTGGCATAACATCTCCGGCTCCATTGTGGCCAACCTGATGGCCGCTGCTGCCGAGAAGAAGGCCGCTGCAAAGACGAAATAAAATTCAAAGGGAAAGAACCGTCCCCGAAAATATGGTCTTGGGCTGTTCCGTGCGGGGAACAGCCCAACAAAAAAAGCAGTCGTTCCAGGAAGAACGGCTGCTTTTTTATTTATAAAATAAATTGCAAAACTGCGTGAAGGGTTACCTTTTCTTTATCATAATATAATTGGTAAGAAAAATACCCTGCCGCTCCACCTGCTGTTCTTTGAAGACCTGGTATCCCCTCTGTTCAAAGAAGGGGCGGGCGGTGATGGAGGCGTGAACCGTGATATCTCCCAAGACAGTTCTCTCCAGTTTATCACAGATTGCGGTGGCAATTCCCAATCCCTGATAATCGGCGTGGACATAGAGTCGGTCCAGGTACCCTCTGGAATCCATATCTCCGAACCCTGCCAGGGTATCGCCCTGAAAGGCCAGAATAGAATGGTGGGACAAAAGGGACTGGTTCCACTTGTCCCGGTCCGGGCAGCGGGGAGCCCAGACATCCAGCTGTTCCTGGGAGTAATGGGCAGCGTTGACCCGGTGTACAGTGTCATAAAAGAGCCGGAGAACCTGCCCGCAGTCCTTTGATTGATAGGGGCGAAAAGTAATGTTGAGGTCAGTGTTCATGGAAACTCCCGGGCGCTTGGGCCCCAATAAATAAAGATTATTTCCGGGCCAGCTGCCGGGCCCGGGCAAGAAGGGCATCCCGATCATTTTCGCTGCCCGAGATTACCTCTTCTAAAAGAGTATGGAGGATGACTCCCATCTCGGGCCCGGGAGAAATCCCCAGAGCCGTAAGGTCTTTCCCGTTGACGGCCAGCTGTTTCAGAGAAAAGGCGGATTTTTCCTGCAAGGTCTCTTCCAGCAGTTTCGAAAATTCCTCCAGAGTTTGCAAGCGGGGCAGAGCCAGGGAGGTGTGGGCCAGGGTGTCGCACCGGATCACCTCTATCAGCCGGCGAAGCTGTTCCTCCCCCAGCTTGTTGAGAAGCCGTCGGACACTGGCTTTGGAGGGGGTGGCCTGGAGAGAATGAAAGGCCACCAGCTGGCACACTTCTTCCTGGAGCTTTTTACTGTACCGCAGGGCGGAGAGTGCCTGACGGGTCAGCTCTGCACCGGCAGGGGCGTGGTCGTAAAAATGGTCCCGGCCCTGGGAGTCGGTGGTTTTGACCTGGGGCTTTCCTATGTCGTGAAAAAGAATGGCCAGGGCGGTGGCTGAATCAGCCTTTTCCCAGTCCAGCTGTTTCAGGGCGTCCACCGTGTGCTGGTAGACGGTGCCGTAATGGTAGGGACAGTTCTGGCTGCATTCCAGGGTGGGAGCCAAAAGGGGAACGGCGGCTAGAAAAACATCCCGGTACCGGTCCAGGGTATCCCCGGCATAAAGCCCGGCAAGAATCCCCAGAACTTCGCTTCCCACCCGCTCGGCGGAGAGAAGGGTCATCCGGTCTTTTTCCTGGGCCATGGCTTCTGCGGTCCGCTTTTCTATCTCGAAGCCCAGCCGGGAGCGGAACCGAAGGGCCCGGAGAATCCGAAGGGCATCCTCCTGAAACCGGAGGACCGGGTCTCCCACGCACCGGAGTGACTGGTTTTTCAAATCCGCCTGCCCTCCAAAGGGGTCGGTAAGACAGCCCTTTCGGTCCAGGGCCATGGCGTTGATGGTGAAATCCCGCCGGGCCAGGTCCTTCTCCAAATCCGCGGTGAAGGATACCCGGGAAGGGTGCCTGCCGTCCTGGTAATCGCCTTCCAGCCGGTAGGTGGTCACCTCAAACCACTGACCGGCCAACCGGACTGAGACTGTGCCCTGCCGTATTCCGGTGAGCCGGACCTGGTCTTTTCCGAAAACCTCAATCACCTCCTGGGGCCGGGCGCTGGTGCAGATGTCCCAGTCCTGGGGAGGAGTCCCCAAAAGGAGGTCCCGGACACAGCCGCCCACCAGGTTGGCTTTGTATCCTGCAGCTTCCAGCTTATCCAGAACGGCCAGGGCGGCAGAGGGAATGGCGGCCAAAAGAGTGGATTCTGTCTCCACGGGTACTCCTCCTTTCAAGATGATTTGACTCTACTATAACACAGGAAAAAGAAAAGCGGAAGCAACCGGGCTTCCGCTTTAAGTTTATGTTTCGGATAAATTGTACTGGTCCGGATAGAGGGCGGCAGTGTAGAGAAGAATGGCCGGGCTGGAACTGACATGGAAGAACTGAATCTCGAACCAGGCGTAGACACAAGCCACCAGAAATACCATGGTGGAAGCGTACCGCTGCCGCTTAAGAAGCTGCCAGATGACCAGGCAGGCGCCCACCCAGATAAGAGCAAAGAGGACCGGACCATAGAAGAACCAGGAACTGAGATAGGCGCTGTCCACCGGATAGTCCCCATAGGTGGGCTGCCCTGCAATGCTGGTGGTGTAGTTCTGGAGCGCCATCCATCCATAGTACAGGCGGCCGTTGAGAAGGCTGTTCAGCTTGTCCGGCAGAGCCAGAAGCAGGGCGTTGTCCCCGGTATAGCTGTAAAGCCGGGGAAGCAGAAAGTTGGCCGCCGCAAAGATAAGGGGAATCACCGAAAGAAGCACCTGGATGGGCTTCATTTTCAGGAGAAACTCCAGATACCGGCCGCAGAGGGAGGCAATCACCAAAAAGAAAATGCAGAGCCCGGCGGTACGGCTGGCCACCCCGAACATGGTAAAGCAGCCTACAGCAAAGACGGCCAGCCAGTCAGTCCATCGGGCTTTGGCCTGCCGGTAGAGAAGCCAGGCAGAGCAAAGACCGAACAGCACTCCGCCTAAAGTGTTGTGAAAGGTAAAACCAAACCAGCGGCGGACGGTAATGTTGTAGTGTTCCTGGAGAACCGTGTACCCCCAGACCCCAAAAAGGGAGAAAAGAATGGTGACTCCGGTGCCCAGGGCGCTGGCCAGGGCGTAGGGAAGACAAATTTCTTCCATTTTCAGGTCCTTGGCGGCAATGACAAAGAAGATGGCAAAGACCAGCCAGGGGTTGTGATTGTTGAAAAAGACCCAGCGCAGGGCAAAGTAAACCATATCAGTGACCAAAAGCTGGGCAAAATTGTATCTGGTAAAGAAAAGGGTTTTGAGAATGAGGGCCCAGAAAATGATACGGTCCAGCTGGATGTTGGCCCAGTCGGAAAATTCAGGGAAAACCAGCCGGAACTGTGTGTTGAAAAAGGTGACTTCTGCCAGCAGAGCTACCAGAGCCAAAGCGTAGAGAAATATTCCGCATTTCCGGCGCAGCGGGGCTCCTTGGTCTACCCAGAGCATCTGCTGGGGAGATGAATAGGAAGCCAACTCCTTCAAACCGGTTTTGCGGAAAAAGGCTGTGATCAGGAACAGGGCGGTAGCCAGCCCAAGCCCTGCCAGCAGCAGGTTGCAGTAGGTGAAATACATGGTCATACTCCCTTACTTGAATTCCTTTTCAGTATACAGGGAGAAACGGAAATAATCAAGGAGCCAGCCGGGGCTGCACTTGTATTTCAACCGGGAGGAAGGTATAATAACCAGAGAATGGAAAGCCGCCCGGTCAGACCGGTGAACCAAGATAAAGCCCATGAAGGAGAACATCAAGGATGCAAAATAATCAAAAGGGGTTGACCCTGTTCCAGGTCCTTTCAGATGGAATACTCGTCTTTGCCTCTTATTTTCTGGCACTCCAGGTCCGGTTTGTCTGGCTGGACGGAATAATGACGGAATTTAACCTTTGGACTCTTCAGGCCGTATTGGCTGCCGGGGTTTACAGCCTGGCCCTGGTGGTGGCCTTTTACCTTTGCCAGCTCTATGAGTCCTTCCGGTTCAACCATATAGAAAAGGAACTGGTCCGGGTGGCCGTCATCAACGGGGTGGGCGCCCTCATCCTCATGTCCTTCCTGTACATTTTCAGGATGGAGCAGATCTCCCGTATGGCCGTATTCCTCTTCTGGCTTATTTCCACCGTGCTGGTGGGGGCCAAAAGATGGATCGTCAAAGGAATGCTCCACCGGTTCAGAGCCAAGGGCTACAACCAGCGCCATGTGGTGGTGGTAGGCTGCGGACACCTTGCCCAGCAGTATGTGGATGACATCCGGGAAAACCCCCACTACGGCGTGGTGGTGGACGGCTATGTGGGCCGGAGCAGCCGCCCCCAGATGGGCAAAAGCCTGGGTGAGTATGAAAAGCTGGAACAGATCCTGGCAGAAAATCAGGTGGACGAATTGATCGTGGCCCTGGAGCCGGAGGAGATCCGGTTTATGCAGCCCACCATTGCCGCTGCGGACAAGGAAGGAATCCGGCTGAGCATTGTACCTTTTTATAATGACTATATTCCCCCGCACCCCACCATTGAGGCGGTGGGAAACAGCCGGGTCATCAATATGCGGGCTACCCCTCTGGACCGGGCAGGGAATGCGCTTCTCAAGCGGACCATGGACATTGTAGGGTCCCTGGTGCTGATCATCCTCACCAGCCCCATTATGCTTGCCGTAGCCATCGGGGTAAAGCTGAGCAGCCCGGGTCCCATCCTGTTCTGTCAGGAACGGGTAGGCCGGAACAAGAAGGTTTTCAAGATGATGAAGTTCCGGAGCATGCGGATCACCGGTACCGAGGACACCGGCTGGAGCACCGACCGGGACCCCCGGAAGACCAAGTTCGGGAGCTTTATCCGGAAATGCAGCCTGGACGAACTGCCCCAGTTTTTCAATGTGCTGAAAGGGGAAATGAGCCTTATCGGTCCCCGACCGGAAGTGCCTTTCCATGTGAACCATTTTAAGGAGGAAATTCCTCTTTACCTGGTCCGTCAGCAGGTTCGCCCGGGAATTACCGGATGGGCCCAGGTGAACGGGCTGCGGGGAGACACCAGCATTGAGGAACGGGTAAAGTACGATATCTGGTATATTGAAAACTGGAGTCTAGGCCTGGAACTGAAAATCCTCTGGAAAACTGCCTTCGGAGGAATGATCAACAGCGAAAAGGTTTGATAAAATGTATTATAAGGCCGCTGCCTTGGTTAAAGGCGGCGGCCTTTTTTCTGCCAGTATTGAAAAAGAAGGCCTTGTGCGGTATACTGGATGGTGTGTAATTATGACCATTTGGAGGAACAGGAGATGACGAATCCGGTCCGGGTCGCTCTGGTGCTTAACCGCATGGACAGCGGCGGAATAGAAGCGGTAGTCATGAACTATTGCCGGCATATGCCCTCCGGGCAGGTACAGTTTGATCTGTATGCCTGCCGGGACAGCAGCTTCCCCCAGAAAGAAGAACTGGAAAAATTGAATATTCCGGTCCGGTTGATTCCTCCCTATACCCATGTGGGGGAGTATCAGCGGGTCCTGACCAGGGCTTTCCGGGAGGAAGGGTATGACGTGGTCCATGCACACCTGAATACCATGTCGGTGTTCCCCCTTTTTGCCGCATGGCGGGCCGGTGTGCCGGTGCGGATTTGTCATAACCACGCCACCGCCCACTGGGGGGAAGGGAAAAAGACCCTTCTGAAATATATCCTCCGCCCCTTCAACAAATGGTTTGCCACCCATTATTTTGCCTGCAGCAATCAGGCAGGAAAATGGATGTTCGGCCGCCGGGATATGGAGGCAGGCCGGGTGAAAATCCTTCCCAACGCCATTTTGGAGGAAACCTATCAGTATCAGCCCCGGGAGAGGGAAGCGCTTCGTCAGAAGCTGGGAATTGCCCCCGAAACCTGGGTGCTGGGAAATGTGGGACGGCTCACATATACCAAAAACCATGACTTTCTTCTTCATCTGACCGCCCTTTTGAAAAAGCGGGGCCATCAGGTCGCCCTGCTTTTGGTGGGGGAAGGAGAACTGGAAGAAAAAATCCGTCAGGAAGCCGCAGCCCTGGACCTGGAAAATCAGGTGATTTTTGCCGGGGTCCAGAAAAATGTGGCTCCCTATTACTGGGCCATGGACCTGTTCTGTCTGCCCAGCTTTTATGAAGGATTCGGTCTGGCGGCGCTGGAAGCCCGGGCTGCGGGACTGCCCTGCATCTGCTCGGAGCAGGTATCCCCCGAGGTGCTGGATGAGACCAACGGCTGCCAGCTGAAAGTGGAAGGGGAAAAGGCCCTGAAAGACTGGGCGGACCAGGCAGAAAAACATCTGGCCCTGCCCAGGGCTCCGGGAAAACCTTTGCCGCCCCGGCTTTCCATCCGCCCGGCGGCAGCAGAGCTGGCCCGGTGGTATCAAGAAGTAAGGAAAGGTTGAGACCCTATGAAGGAAAAGCCTTTGATTTCGGTAGTGGTGCCGGTTTACAATGTGGGAGAGTATCTGGCTCCCAGCCTGAACAGCCTTCTGGCCCAGGATTATCCCAGCCTGGAGATTCTTCTGGTGGACGATGGCTCCTCCGACGGGAGCGGCGCTCTCTGCGATGAATATGCTGCCCGGGATTCCCGGGTGCGGGTGTTGCACCAGGAAAATCAGGGGCAGGCTGCTGCCCGGAACCATGGGGTGGCGGCGGCCCGGGGAGAGTACACCGCATTCATTGACAGTGATGACTATGTGGCCCCCAATTATATCTCCTATATGGCGGGACTGATGGAAGAGACCGGCGCCCAGATAGGGATCTGCACCCTCTCGGAATGTGAGCCGGGGCAGGAGTGGCATCCGGTGGAAAGCCGGGAAGTCCAGGTAATGACTGCATCCCAGGCTTTGGAAACCATGCTCTATCAGCGGAGTTTTACCACCTCCCCCTGCTGCAAACTTTATCCCACCCGGTGGCTTCAGGAGACCCCTTTCCCCACAGGACGGATTTATGAGGACCTGGGGACCATCTATAAACTGCTGGCCCGGGCGGAAAAAGTGGTATACGGGCCCAGTGTGCTCTACTGTTATATCCAGACCAAGAAAAGCACCATGCGGTGCAGTTTTTCTCCCCGGGCCTTTGACCACAAGACCAGCGCAGATGAACTGTATGCCTTTGTGGAGGAGCGGTATCCCCAAATCCTCCCGGCAGCGGTGAGCCGCCGGTTCAGCGCCTATTGTCAGGTGATTGGACGGATGGCCGGAGTGGAAGGATACCAGGCAGAGCGGAAAGCCCTCTGGGACCAGATCTGCCGGGACCGGTGGCAGGTGGCCAAAAATCCCAGGACCAGAGTGAAGAATCGAATCGCAGCCCTTCTGACCCTGCTGGGGTGCGGCACTTTTGGAAAAATCTATGCCCGGGTCTGCGGTTGAAAAGAGAAGCATTATGAAAACAGTATCGGTGATTACCCCTTTTTATAAGGGAAACGAACATATGCGGGGACTGTTCCGTTCCATTCAGGAAAATGCCCTGACCTGCCAGCCCCATGATATTCAGGTGGAACTGGTGCTGGTCAATGACAGCCCCGGGGTGGAGATGAAGATACCTCAGGGCCAGTGGGACTTTCAGCTGACCACCTTGGAGAATGCCCAGAACAGCGGCATCCATGCCTCCCGCATCCACGGGTTGGAAGTGGCCCGGGGAGAATATATTCTCATGCTGGACCAGGATGACCTGCTGGAACCGGACGGGATACTTTCCAATATGGAGACACTGGGAGAGGCAGATGCAGTGCTGGGAAACGGCTATATGAAATACCCGGACCGGCAGGAGATTATCTACCGGAACCGGCTGTATCAGAGCTGGATCAACCGGCTGCCGTTGCTGCTGGCCTACGGGGACACGGTGATGTCTCCGGGACAGTGCATTATCCGGAAGGAAGCCTTCCCAAAAGGCTGGCTGGAACGGCCTTTGAAGATAAACGGTGCAGATGATGAGCTGCTCTGGGTCATGATGCTGCTGGAAGGCCGGCGGTTTGCCATCAACCCCAAGGTGGTTTACTGGCACATGGACACCGGCCACAATACCTCCTATGATTTCAGGCAGATGGCAAATTCCGCCCTGGAAGGCTGCGATACCCTGCGGGAATATACCTCCATTACTCCGGCCCAGATGAGGACCTTTGTACGGCGCAGAAAAATCAAGTCGGCCCGGTACAAGGCCAGCCGGGGAAAAAAGCTGCTTCTGGCTTTGAAGAACCCTGACCTTTCGATTATGATTATTCTGGTCAAGCTGGTGAAAAGCTGGAAAGGCTATTAAACAGGAAAGAGGACGACTATGGCAGAGCTGAATCAGAACAAGGACCAGGTAAAGGTGGTTGCCTTCTACCTGCCTCAATACCATGCCATCCCTGAAAATGATAAAAGCTGGGGCAAAGGCTTTACAGAGTGGACCAATACCAAAAAGGCAGTTCCCCTTTTTGAGGGGCACTACCAGCCCAAGACCCCCCTCAATGAGAATTACTACTGCCTTCTGGATCCCCAGGTCCGCCAGTGGCAGTCCGACCTGGCCAAAAAGTACGGCGTATGGGGATTCTGTTACTACCACTACTGGTTCAAGGACGGGAAAAAGCTGCTGGAAAAACCGGCAGAGATGATGCTGGAAGAACCCGGTGCGGAAACTCCCTTCTGCTTCTGTTGGGCCAATGAGAACTGGGCCAGAAGGTGGGACGGAGGAAACAAGGAAATCATTATGGAGCAGGACTACGGGGAAGAGGAGGACTGGGAAAAGCATTTCCAGTACCTGGCCCGGTTTTTCCGGGACCCCCGGTATATTACCTGGGACGGCCGGCCTGTGCTGGTGATCTACCGCCCCGAAATCATTCCACGACTGGAAGAGATGCTGAACTTCTTCCGCCGCCGGGGAGAGGAAGAAGGATTCGGCGGCCTGGAAATCATGTTCCAGCATCCGTCTTACCTTTACACTCCGGAATACAATCCTGATTTCTGCGACCATTATATTGCCTTTGAACCGGCCTATACCTGGATGGACCCCAACGACCCCTGGATGAGAACCAAAAATCTGGTAAAGAAACTTCTGGGAAAGGGATTGTCCCAGAAGGTGGTGGAGGCCCGCCACCAGGAAAAGACCCTAGAACTGCCCGACTATGACAAGACCTGGAAGACCATTCTGAGCCGGAAATTCCCCTCGGATAAATTCCTCTGGGGTGCATTTGTGAACTGGGACAACACCCCCCGGAACAAGGCGGGCCTTGCCTACCGGAACTGGGCTCCTGAAAAATTCCGGGAATATTTTGCCCGGCTGGTCAAGAAGGTCCGCAGTTCTTCCCAGGCCAATGTTATTTTTATCAACGCCTGGAATGAATGGGGCGAGGGCTGCTACCTGGAACCCGACGAAAAGTATGGGTACAGCTGCCTGGAGGCAGTCCGGGACGGCCTGAAAGGATAAATTATGCTGAAAGAGAAATTGCGGTTTCGCCGGCTTCGGAAAGCCTGGCGGGAGAAAAATCCCCATAACAATACGGTCATAGTCAATGAATTTGACCAGGACCTGGTCAAGGTGGGGAATATGACCTATGGCGGGCTGGAGGTGCTGACCTTCAACCGGGATGCCCGGCTCTGGGTGGGGCATTGCTGTTCCATCGGACCGGGGGTCAAGTTCATCCTGTCGGCAGACCATCACCTGGACCGGATCAGCACCTTTCCCTTCAAGGTGTGGTGTACCCACACCGCCCCCACGGAAGGAGTTTCCAAGGGGGATATCCGGGTGGAGGATGATGTCTGGCTGGGAGCCGGGGCGACCATCCTGTCCGGGGTGACCATCGGTCAGGGGGCCGTGGTAGCCGCCGGGGCAGTGGTTTCCCGGAATGTGCCCCCCTATGCAGTGGTGGGAGGCGTTCCGGCCAAGGTCATCCGGTACCGCTTTTCCCCTGAGACATGCAAAAAGCTGGAACAGGTGGACTTCTCCCGACTGGACCCTGAAACAGTCCGGGAACATCTGGACCAGCTGTATCAGCCGGTGGATGAGGATACCTCGTTGGATTGGCTGCCTGTAAAGGAGCATAAATAAATGAAGAACGGAAAAAATTGGATCATTACAGTGCTGGCACTGATGCTCTGTGTCAGCCTGGGAGGAAACGTATACCTTTATACTCACCGGCAGACGGTTGTTCAGTACACGGTAGAGCAGGAGCCTTACACCCATCAGTATGATGAAACCGTTCCCTACAGCGGGGAAGGGGAGAGCAAGGGCGAACTGCGGGTGCTGTACGTAGGAAACTCCATCACTCAGCACGCCACCTGTGACTACTGGTGGGGAGACTGGGGGATGGCTGCCTCCAGCCGGGAGATGGATTACGTTCACCAGCTGGCAGATATGCTGAGCAAAGAGTACGATGTGTCTTTCTCCCTCTCGCAGCTGTCTCAGTGGGAAATCATGGGTCATGACCGCCACGAGGGACTTCAGCTGCTGAACAGCGAAATGAAGAATGAGTATGACCTGGTGGTGATCCAGCTGGGAGAAAATGTCCCTGCGGAGGATGCCACCATTCAAACTGATTTTGAAGATCTGGTGGAATACATCCAGAGCCTGCAGGATGTAAAGATTTATGTGGTGGGCAATTTCTGGCCGGATGAGGCAACCGATGCTGCCAAGCAGGCAGCCTGCGACGGCGAGTCTGTGATTTGGGTCAGCCTGGACGGACTGAACACCCCCGAATACAAGGCCGGAATGGGCACCATGGTGGAGGGACTGGACGGCACCCAGCATGCCATTGAACATCAGGGGGTTTCCATTCATCCCGGAGATGCGGGAATGACTGCCATTGCGCAGCGGTTGTACGATGCCATTCAGGCAGGCTGAGTGAAACTGGGAGGATAAAATCCATTGGAAAATAAACCTGCTGCCAGAAAGAACAGCATTCAGAAAAATACAGTTTTTAATCTTATCAAGACAGGGTCCAGTATTCTGTACCCGCTGATCGTGTTCCCCTATACTTCCCGGGTGCTGGGCGCTGCCAGCCTGGGACGGGTCACCTTCGGTAACTCCATCATCAGCTACTTTAACATGATGGCTACCCTGGGAGTTACGGCCTATGCCGTGCGGGAATGCAGCCGGGTCCGGAATGACCGGGATGAGCTGGGGAAAGTGGCCAGCCAGATTCATTCCATCAATATGTGCACTACCGTCATAGCTTATCTGGCGCTGGCGGTCTGTCTGGCAGTTTCTCAGTCCCTGGAAAGCTACCGGACCCTGATTTGGATTCAAAGTATCTCCATCCTGTTCGCCACTCTGGGAATGGACTGGCTGAACACAGCCATGGAGGATTTCCGGTATATTACCATCCGGACCTGTCTGTTCCAGATACTGGCCCTGGCCATGCTCTTCCTCTGCGTAAAGAGGCCGGAGCATTATATGATTTACGCCATCACCGGCGTGATCTCTTCCAGCGGGGCCAACCTGGTAAACATTTTTTACCGCCGGAGATACTGCCGGGTCCGCTTTACTTTTCAGATGAATTGGCGGCGGCACTTGCCCCCCATCATCCTGCTTTTTGCCATGATGCTCTCCCAGACCATTCTGAACAGTCTGGACACCACTATGCTGGGGCTTCTCCAGGGAGACTATCAGGTAGGCCTTTACGGAGCTGCCCTGAAAATCAAAAACATTGTCAGCCAGATGGTGGCTTCCATTGCCTGGGTGGTCATGCCGGGCCTCAGTGAGCAGTTTGCCAGAAGAGACTATGCCAAGGTAAACCAGCTCCTTCGGGGCGCAGCCATGTTCACGGCTGTGGTGGGAATTCCCTGTGCGGTGGGACTTATGTCTATTCCTCGGGAAATTCTGGAAATTGCGGGCGGAAAGGAGTACGCAGCCGCAGCCAGCACTCTTTTCCTTCTGACCATTTCCATGGTGATGGGATTTGCCACAGGTATTTATGGAAACATGATCCTCCTGCCTTCAGGACGGGAAGCGCAATTTATGATTGCCTGCATTGCGGCTTCTGTCTTTAATGGAATTGCCAACTATCTGCTTATTCCGGAATTCGGCAGTGAGGGCGCAGCTCTGGCTACCATCGTTTCCACCCTGGTGATTCTGGTGATCACCACCTGGAAAATCGAAAAGGAGATCCGGTTTGAGAGGATGGGACAGCTTTTGAAGGCACCCCTTATGGGCGGCGCCGGGATCTTCCTCTGGTGTTCTCTTTGCAAGGCTGTAGTGGAAAATCTCTACCTTAAGACCGGACTGGCCATTGCCGGCAGCGGATTGATTTACTTTGCTGCGCTGGCTTTGATGAAACATGAATTCTATCTGGAACAGATTCTGCCGGTTCTGCGAAAGCTGAAGGCAAAACTGAAACGGGTGTAAATCTTTTATTGCAGGAAGGAAAAACCATGAACTACACGGAAATGCCGGTGGTGAGCCGTCTGAAAAAAACGGCGGCACAGGCCATGAAAAAGGGAAATATTGAAAAATCCATGGCGGCTATCTCAGTGGCAGCAGAGATCCTCTATCACACCAACCAGATCTACCTGGACCGGGAGCTGGAGGATATGGCGCTGGAGTTGGCTAAAAAGGCACTGCCTGACCCTCCTGCTGCAGAAAAGGATAAAGAGGAAATTCACCGGGTCCTGTTTTACGATGGTTATGGATTCGATGGCCGGGGGCTGGTGCTGGTCCTGATGAAGGCTTTGGCGGAAGCGGGCTTTCAGGTGACTTATGTTACCGTGGGTCATGCCCGGGGACAGCAGCCCCGCCTTTCGGCAGCAGTCCAGGGAAAAGATGTGGAGTGGGTTTATCTGCCCACAGAAAAGGGACGGCTGGCCAGTCTTCTGGCCCTGGACCAGGCCTTCCGTGACCATCGGCCTCAGGCAGCCTTCTTCTATACTCTTCCTTATGACGTGGAGGGAACCATGGTTTTCGACCGCTGGGAAGGCAGGGTCCTCCGGTATCAGATGGACCTGACGGACCATGCTTTCTGGCTGGGCAGATATGCTCTGGACTACTGTATCTCCGGCAGAGAAATAGCCGCCTCTGTGGAGGTGCACTACAGGGATATCCCCAAGGAGAGAATCCTTACCCTGCCTTTCTGCTCACCTGTGGACAAGACCATCCCCTTTGAGGGATTTCCGTTCCCAACAGAGGGACGAAAGGTGATTTTCAGCGGAGGCGACCTTTACAAGACCCTGGGAGATCCGGAGCTTACCTATTACAGGATGGTCCGTGAGCTCTTGAAAAATCACCCGGATACCATATTCCTGTATGCGGGCAGGGGAGATGACAGCGAACTGAAAAAAGTGGCTCAGGAATATCCGGACCGGGTATACCACATTCCGGAACGGAAGGACCTGTTCCAGGTATTGCGGGCCTGTACCATCTACCTGAATACCTATCCCATGTTCGGGGGTATGATGATGAACTATGCCGCTCTGGCGGGACGGCCTCCCCTGACTTTGAAGCATGACCATGAAGCCGACGGAATGCTTTTCAATCAGGACAAGCTGAATGTGGAGTTTGACACCCCGGAAGAGCTGCTCAAAGAGGCAGACCGCCTTCTCACTGACCCGGACTATCGGGCCGGTCGGGAGCAGGTGATGGTGGACAGCGTCATTACCTGGGAGCGGTATGTGCAGCAGCTGAAGCAGCTGGTCCAAACGCAGACCACCGACTTCCACCTGGATGCACCCTATGCAGATACCAGCCGCTTCCGGAAGGAGTATCTGGAACGTCTGGATTTGAATAATGATGTATACAAACTTTTTGCCTATCGGAAAAATCTGTCCCTGCTTCCCGATTTCCCGGCAGAATGGATAAAGGGTTTTATCTATAAGAAGAAAAAGTAAGGGGTCAGAAGCCCAGATGAAAAAAGAAACTTCAATTGTAAAAAATCTGCTCGAGATAGTGGCGGTTCTCGCCATCAGTTTTCTGGCGGCGTCGGCCATCGCTACTTTGTTTCCTCCGGCGTGGGAAACCAATGATGATTTCAGCATGGGAAACCTGGCGGCAGGTGTTTTTGGAGAATCCACAGAGTATCTGGTCTTTGTACACCACTTTGTGGGAAAACTCCTTCAGGCTCTGTACAACAGCTATCCGGGAACCTCCTGGATCGGTGTGGTTTGGGAACTGACGGTCCTTTTCTCTTTTGCAGCAGCTCTTTGGGCGTTGAAAGAAAAAGGCGGTTGGATAAAGGGAACTCTGCTGTGGCTGGCTTTTACGGTCATGTTTGGGTATTCTTTCTATGTCGAGGTCAACTTTACCCGGGTGGCAGCCATTGCAGCAGGAGCGGGATACCTGCTCCTGACCTGGGCTGCTTCGGAGAAACGCTGGGTGGGCGCCGGATTCGGAATCCTCTTGTGCTGGATGGGATATATGATCCGGGGAATGAGCTGGTGGATGGTCACCGCTCTGGCAGGAGGCCTGGGGCTGGCAGAATTGCTGGCAGGACATGACTGGAAACAAAAATTCTTTGGATTGAGAGAACTGTTCAAAAGTAAAAGACATTATTTCCTGATGTTTGGCGCTATGTTCCTGGGAGTGCTGCTTCTGGAACTGGCATCCATAGACTATATGGTGGATTCTCCCCAGAATCAGTATTATGAACAGTTCAACAGCTTACGGGGAGCGGTAGTAGACTACCCTGCTGATGATAAAAGTAAAATAGAAGATGAACTGAGTGACATTGGAATCTCGCCTTGGGCTTATGAAGTTTTTACCAAACAGATGGGGTACTATGACCCAAATTATCTGGGCCTGGAAACGATCCAGGAAATGTATAGTGTACAGCGGAGCCAGAAGACAGATGACACTCAAAGCAGTAAAGGCGCCCTGCAAACATTTAATGGGGAGAGCTTTCGCCAGACTTTGGAACTCCTTGTGGAGAACCGTACTTTCGGCAATGCACTGATCTGCCTGCTGCTGGCGCTGGTTTTGCCAAAAAAGAGACGATGGTTCCTGATACTCTGGCAGGTTGGAATGTTGTTGGGGCTTAACTGGTACCTTGCCTTTGGGGGAAGAAATCCGGAGCGGGTAATGGAATCTATCTGCACAGTGGCAGCGCTCTACCTGCTTTGGGCAGCTTCAGACCGAAAGTCAAAAAGACCGGTTTTGATTTGCTGTGCAATTTTGGTGTGGTCAGTCCTTCTGGTTGGGATCCAAAACCGCGAACTGTACTTTTTGTTTGTTGGAAATAAGGAATACCAGGCCAGCCTGGATTATGAGGATTTTGTGGAAGGGCTGGAAACAGAAGCGGATCTGCAGGCATTGGGAGAGAAAAATTACTATTATCTCACCGATATATGCTGCAATAATTATTTGATGCTCTACCTGGGGTTTGAGGGATTGAATACCCTTCCGGCAGAAAGCATGAGCAGATTTATCTATACAGGAGGATGGCTGATCAATCATCCTGTTTATCTGCAACAGCTGGAAAACGCAGGAATTCAAGACCTTTACCATGACTTGTTCACCCATGATAAACTGTTTTTAATGGACCAGTACAGAACAGGAGATACATTCCAATACCTGGAAAATCTTTATTCGGAGGAAATGAACCGCTCCAACTGGTCTATCTGTACCCGGATAGGATGGTATGGATATCTCATTGGATTTGCAGATGATTCCCTGAATGTGGAGGCTCCTCAGGAAAACGCCATAGCCTTGGACATTTGGGAAATGTATCCTGCAGAAGAAGACCTGGTCTGGCTGAGCGGAACCTGGGAACAGGACTTCGGAGACGGGGGCTATTACCTCAGACTGTTTGATGAAAACGGAAATACAGAATGCTTCAAAATCCTTCCTGAATATAAGAACGGGGCGGTGGAGTTCCAGGTGGGAATCCCGGTGGAGGACTATCATTGGAACAAAGTACAGGCCCAGATCCTGTTCCGGCAGGAAGGAAAGCTGAAAGTCATAGCACAGCGCCTTTGATGCAGGAGAGCGCTTGACCCTATTTAAAATCACCATGCTATGGTGAACATAAGCGGAAAAGAGGATAAAAAATGATTGCTTTCAATGTGCCTCCCTATGTGGGAAAAGAAATGGACTACATGAAACAGGCGGTAGAAAACCGGAAAATCTGTGGGGATGGTCCTTTTACTAAAAAGTGCAATGCTTGGTTGGAGGAAAACTTTCACGCACAGAAAGCTCTGCTGACCACCAGCGGCACTACTGCTCTGGATATGGCCATGCTGTTGTGTGACCTTAAGCCGGGGGACGAAGTGATCCTGCCCAGCTATACTTTCAGCAGCACGGCCACCGCCGCTGTGCTGGCTGGGGCCAGACTGGTCTTTGTGGACATCCGCCCGGATACCATGAACATCGATGAGACCAAAATCGAGGAGGCCATTACCCCCAAGACCAAGGTGATCATTGCCATGCATTACGCCGGTGTTGCCTGTGAGATGGACACCATTATGGACATTGCTCGCCGCCATGGGCTTATGGTGGTGGAGGATGCGGCCCAGGGCGTTATGAGCAGCTATAAGGGCAAGCCTCTTGGAACCATCGGTGACTTTGGATGCTACTCCTTCCATGAGACCAAAAACTACTCTATGGGCGAGGGCGGCGCACTGATCATCAACAACCCCGCCTACAACGAGCGGGCAGAGATCCTTCGGGAGAAGGGAACCAACCGGTCCAAGTTCTTCCGGGGACAGGTGGACAAGTACACCTGGGTGGACTTTGGAGACAGCTACCTTCCCAGCGAACTGAATGCGGCTTATCTCTATGCCCAACTGGAGATGGCAGACCAAATCAACCAGGACCGTCTGAACAGCTGGAACCGGTATAACCAGGCATTCCAGAGCCTGAAACAGGCAGGGAAGGCAGAACTGCCCACCATTCCCGAGGGCTGTGTCCATAATGCTCACATGTACTATCTGAAGTGCAAGAATCTTCAGGAGCGGACTGCCCTGATCTCCTATCTGAAAGAGCAGGGGGTTCTGGCGGTATTCCATTATGTACCCCTTCACTCTGCCCCTGCCGGTCTCAAGTTCGGCCGGTTCCATGGGGAGGACCGGTACACCACCGCTGAAAGCGAGCGGCTGGTCCGGCTGCCTTTGTACTATAAGCTGGATGCCAAGGACCAGGACAAGGTGATTGAATCGGTACTGAAATTTTACGCTGAGGTATAAAAAATAAAATCTCAGTAAAAACCGTATTGTTTTTCCCCTGAACTATTGACGGGAAGGGGCAGTATCCTTTATAGTATACTCTGTGTGTTGCATCTAAGAGGCAGGCAATAGCCTGCCTCTTACACATTGGCGTTGTATGTGCCGCTGTAGCTGTTCCCTCTGGGGAAGAGTGTAACAAACCTTTGCGGGGTGGCATAATAGGCGCTGACTCGTGGGTAAGAGCCACGGGAAATTTCCGCAAAGGGGATGCATAATAATATGGAAAATAATGTAATCGTTTCGCTGAAAGACATTGTAGTCGATTTCGACGGGGCCCGGATTCTGGATGGGCTCAGCCTCGATATCCACGACAAGGAGTTTGTGACCTTCCTGGGGCCCTCCGGCTGCGGGAAAACCACCACACTCCGGGTCATTGCCGGATTTATCGAGCCGAAATCGGGCAATATCTTTTTTGATGGGAAGGACATTGCAGGGCTGCCGCCTTACAAGCGGCAGGTGAACACCGTGTTCCAGAAATACGCCCTGTTCCCCCATCTTAATGTGTTTGAAAATGTGGCCTTTGGTCTCCGGCTGAAAAAGCTGCCCGAGAACGAGATCCGTTCCAAGGTATTGGAAATGCTGGAGGTAGTGGGTCTGAAAGGATATGAGCGGCGGAATATCGCCACCATGTCCGGCGGTCAGCAGCAGCGGGTGGCCATTGCCCGGGGCCTGGTAAACCAGCCCAAGATTTTGCTGCTGGACGAGCCCCTGGGTGCCCTTGACCTGAAACTCCGGAAAGAAATGCAGCTGGAACTGAAGCGGCTCCAGCGGGAAATGAATATTACCTTTGTGTATGTCACCCATGACCAGGAGGAAGCCCTCACCATGTCGGACACCGTGGTGGTCATGAACGAGGGCAATATCCAGCAGATCGGCAGCCCGGAGGATATTTACAACGAGCCTAAGAATGCCTTTGTAGCCGACTTTATCGGCGCCTCCAACATTCTGGACGGCATTATGATCCGGGACTTCCTGGTGGAGTTTGCAGGCAAAGAATTCAGCTGCGTGGATAAGGGCTTCAAGCCCAACACCCCCGTGCAGGTGGTGGTCCGCCCCGAGGATGTGAAGGTGGTCCCCATGGTCCAGGGCCAGATTGCCGGCCTGGTAAAGGAAGTCATCTTCAAGGGCGTTCACTTTGAAATGCGGGTGGATGTGGAAGGCCGGGAATGGCTCATTCATTCTACCCAGGCCAGCCAGCCGGGAGAGCTCATCGGCATGTGCATTGGCCCCGACGAGATCCATATAATGGAGCGTCAGGAGGGCTGAGGGAT
Organism: uncultured Clostridia bacterium; assembly: GCA_944387885.1. Classification (GTDB taxonomy): domain Bacteria; phylum Bacillota; class Clostridia; order Oscillospirales; family Ruminococcaceae; genus CALXEN01. Next base: position 31,361 of record CALXGR010000005.1, on the reverse strand, counting down.
GATCAAGAAGAAATCTCTGGCGGCCCCTTATCTGGTCTGGATGGTCATCTTTATGGTGGTGCCCCTCCTTATTGTGATTGGGTATGCCCTCACCGATAAATCCGGTGCTTTCACCCTCTCCAACCTGACCACCATCGGCCGGTACAGCAGCGTCTTTGCCCGAAGCCTGATTCTGGCGGCCGAGGCTACCGTTATCTGCCTGATTCTGGCGTTTCCTCTGGGATATTTCCTCAGCCGGCTCCGTTCCTCCAAGCAGCATACCATGCTGATGCTGATCATGCTGCCCATGTGGATGAACTTCCTGCTCCGGACCTACGCCTGGATGAGCCTTCTGGAAAACAACGGCCTCATCAATAAATTTCTGGGACTGTTTGGAATTGGCCCCTTCAATATGATCAACACCTCGGGGGCTGTGGTGCTGGGCATGGTGTATAACTACCTGCCCTACATGATTCTTCCTCTCTACACTGCCATGACCAAAATCGAGGACAGTGTCATTGAGGCAGCCCAGGATCTGGGAGCTTCCAGCTGGGGAACCCTGACCAAGGTGCTTATCCCCATGGCTTCTCCCGGCATTGCCACTGGAATCACCATGGTTTTTGTGCCCAGCGTGTCTACCTTCATTATCAGCCGGATGCTGGGCGGCGGTTCCAACCTGCTCATTGGCGACCTGATCGAACTTCAGTTCCTGGGGAACAGCTATAACTTCAACCTGGGCGCAGCCATGAGCCTGGTTCTTATGGTGATCGTTCTGCTCTGCATGAGCTTTACCAACACCTTCGATGAAGAAGGACTGGAAGGGGGGGCCATGTAATGAAAACCAAACATTGGCGCACCCTGCAGCGGGCCTATGTGATTCTTCTGATGGGATTCATGTATCTGCCCATCGGAGTGATGATCGCTTTCAGCTTTAACGAAAGCAAAAGCCGCTCCAATTTTACCGGTTTTACCCTGAGCTGGTACAAAAGCCTGTTCAGCAATGAGATGATTCTGGAGGCTCTGGCCCTCAGCCTTCTGGTGGCTGTGATTTCCAGCGTGGTGGCTACGGTTCTGGGAACCATGGCAGCCATCGGAATCAACGGCATGGGAAAGAAAAGCCGGCTGGTCATTGAGAACATCAGCTATATTCCGGTAGTCAACCCGGAAATCATCACCGGCGTTTCCCTTATGCTTCTGTTTGTGGGCTACAATACTGCGGTCACCGTTCTCAACGGAATGGGGATTCCTCTGCCTGACAGCCTGTTCGGAATGCCCACCCTCCTTATCAGTCATATCACCTTCAACCTGCCCTATGTGATTTTCAATGTAAGCCCCAAACTGCGGCAGCTGGACACCCGTATCTACGAGGCGGCCCTGGACCTGGGCTGTGACCACCGGCAGGCCTTCTTCAAGGTGGTCATGCCTCAGCTTACCCCGGCCATCCTTTCCGCATTCCTTATCTGCATTACCTACTCCATTGATGATTTCATCATCTCCTACTTTAACTGCGGCACTTTGCAGACCCTCCCCATTGCCATTTACAGCATGACCCGGAAAAAGGTCAGCCCTGAAATCAATGCCCTGTCCGCCATTATGTTCCTGGTGATTCTGAGCATTATCCTTATCAGCAATGCCAGAGAGTCCCGGCAGTACAAGCGGGATCAGCGCCGGATTTAAGGAGGGAAGAGGATGAAAAAACTTTTTGCAGTAGTCGTCTGGACAATGGTGGCTCTGACCCTGGCTCTGGGCGCCAGCGCTCAGGAGATGATTCAGGTCACCGATGATATCAGCGTGTCCGCAGATTATGACTGGGACCGGCTGGCCGACCAGAATATCACCCTTTATGTGTATAACTGGGGTCTCTATATTTCGGACGGCAGCGATGACAGCATCGACGTTCTCTCCGCCTTTGAGGACCTTACCGGAATCAAGGTGAATTACACCACCTTTGACAGCAACGAGAGCCTTTATGCCAAGCTGAAAAGCGGCGGCGCCACCTACGATGTGATCGTTCCCTCCGATTACATGATCGGAAAGATGATTCAGGAGGGGATGCTGGCCCCTTTGAATAAGGAGAACATCCCCAACTTCTCCAAAATCGGGGAGAGCTACACCGGCATGGCCTATGACCCCCAGGATGAGTACAGCGTACCTTACACCTGGGGCACCGTGGGAATCATCTACAACACCGAAATGGTGGAGGAGGCCCCCACCAGCTGGGATGCCCTCTGGGATGTAGAGTATGCGGGAAACATCCTCATGTTCAACAACAGCCGGGATGCCTTTGCCATTGGCGCCAAGAAGCTGGGCATGAGCCTGAACCCTCAGACTGTGGAGGAAGTGGAAATCATTGCCCAGGAGCTGAAAGCCCAGAAAAATGTAGTCCAGGCCTATGTAATGGACGAGATTTTCGACAAAATGTCGGGCGGGGAAGCTGCCATGGCTCCCTACTACGCAGGGGACGCAATCACCATGATCGACGAATCTCCCCAGCTGGACTTTGTGATCCCGGAGGAAGGAACCAACTACTTTGTGGATGCCATGTGCATTCCTGCCAATGCCAAGAACAAGGAGGCAGCGGAAATCTTCATCAACTATATGTGCGAGCCGGATGTAGGCCTGGCCAACATTGACTTCATCGGGTACTCCACCCCCATTAAGGAGGTGTGGGAGCGTCTGGATGATGAGATGAAGTACAGTCCCATTGCTTACCCCAGTGATGAGGTTATGGCCAATACGGAAGTATTTGTCACCCTTCCTGACGAAATCAACAGCGCCATGGATATGGCCTGGAGCGACATGAAGAGCTACGACGAAGGGGGAAGCGGCTGGATGGTGCCGGTGCTCCTGGTGCTGGCCCTGGCCCTGACCGGATTCAATATCTGGCGGCGTATGCGAAAAAACCTGAGAAACGATTACTGAAATATCTTTTCACCGGTGCCTTTCGGGGCGCCGGTTTTTTATTGCCTGTTGACAAAAAGAAAACACTGTGATATAACTGTACCAAACGAACTAATACAGTTAATACGGAAGGGGTGGAAGCCTGTGATACAACTGAACCCCAGAGATCATCGGCCTATCCATGAACAGATACGGGATGGATTCCGGCGGCTGATCCTGTCAGGGGTGCTGGAGCAGGGGGATAAAATGCCTTCGGTGCGGCAGCTGGCAGCCAGCCTGGCCATCAATCCCAATACCATCCAGCGGGCTTATGCACAGCTGGAGGCGGAAGGGTATCTGGAAAGCTATCCGGGAAAAGGGAGCTTTGTAGCCCCCAGCAAGGAGACCCGGGCTCACCGGCAGCAGGAACTGCTGGAAAAATTGGACGAGATTGCAGAGGAACTGGTACAGCTGGGGGTGTCCAGGGCGGAACTGGCCGCCCGGCTGGAGAAGGAGGGAGAGGAACTATGATTCAGGTAAAGAATCTGACCAAAACCTTTGACGGATTCAAGGCACTGGACAGCCTGAACCTGCACGTGCCCAAAGGGACAGTATATGGGTTGGTAGGCCCCAACGGCTCAGGTAAGTCTACGGTCATCCGCCATATTCTGGGCAGCTATATCCCGGATGAAGGAACTGTGGAGGTGGCAGGACAGCCGGTGTGGGAAAATCCCGGGGTGAAAGCCATTATGGGAAACATTCCGGATGATTTTTATTTCCCCATCTCTGCGGATATGAACGAGATGAAAAAGCATTACCAGAGCTTTTATCCTGCTTTTGACGGGCAGCGGTTTGAGAAGCTGGCAGAAATATTTACCTCCATCGACCGGAAAAAGCCTATCCGCAGCTTTTCCAAGGGCATGCAGAAGCAGGCGGCTTTCTGGCTGGTCATGAGCTGCCGGCCCCAGGTGCTCATCCTGGACGAACCGGTGGACGGCCTGGACCCGGTCATGCGCCGGCAGGTGTGGAGTATACTGCTCTTGGATGTGGCGGAAAACGGGACCACCGTCCTGGTCAGCAGCCATAACCTGCGGGAGCTGGAGGATGTATGCGACCATGTGGGCATTCTCTACAAGGGAAAGATGCTGCTGGAGCGGAGCCTGGATGAATTGCAGAACAATATCGTGAAGGTGCAGATCGCCATGGGGCCGGACCAGGAGCTGGAGCCGCTGTCCCAGGAGTTTACCCTTCTTCACCAGACTACTCTGGGCCGGGTACACACCCTCATTGTACGGGGAGAGCAGGAGAAGATTCGTCAGACCCTGGCAGCCCGGAACCCGGTAGTGCTGGACCTGTTGCCCTTGTCCCTGGAAGAAATCTTCATTTATGAGTTGGGAGGTCAGGATGATGGAATCAAAGAAATCCTGGTTTAATAAGGCGGCTTTGAGGCTGAATCTCCATAATAGCTGGCCTGTCTGGGCGGGATACACCTTGTTCTGGCTGGTAGCTGCCAGCTTTATAGCGACCAACTACTATACCATTCAGGAAAACCGGCTCCAAATGTCCCGGTTCTGGGAGGGCTGCACCAATCTGGCAATTTCCTTTGCAGTGCAGGTCTATGGCTGTGTGGTTGCAGTCTGGCTGCTGAGAGGGCTTTTTCACAGCCGGAGTGCTCTGGCCATCCACGCTTTGCCGGTGGACCGGAAGCAGCTCTTTGCCGCCCATCTCATCAGTGGGGTGGTGTTGAATGCCATCCCCACTCTGGCACTGGCTCTCTATGGCACCGCCCGCTTTATGGGCAGCGGCTCTGACCTGGTGCTGGGATTCTGGGCTATGGTCGACTTTATGGGAGCCAGCTGGCTGGCATACCTTTGGGCATTTGGCTTTGCTTTATTCTGCGGAATGCTCACCGGTCAGCTGATTATGGTTCCGGTCCTTTACACGGTATTCAGTTTCCTTTCTATCAGCTTGTACAGCCTGCTGGACAGCATGTTCCGAAAATTTCTCCCGGGCTATGCTCCCGGAAATCTGCTGGGAGATCTGGGACGGTGGTTCTCTCCCTGGTTTTCCATGGGGATGGACGCAAGCTGGAATAATGGGCGTTTTGACAGCTGGAGAACCATGCTGATTTATGGCCTGGCAGGAGCTCTACTTATGGTGGCCGCTTACCAGCTTTACCGGCGCCGTCCCCTGGAACGGGCCGGAGAACTGATCATCCACCGCCCGGCCCGGGTGGTTTTCCGGCTGGGAGTTGCCCTTTGTGCTGCACTGTTTGGCAGCGCCTTCTTCCAGCTTCTGCTGGGTGTCAGTGATTCGGCTATCGCAGTCTATATCCTCATGATTATCTGTGGAGGGGTAGGCCTGCTGGGAACCAGAATGCTGGAACTGAAATCCTTCCATGTAATCAACTTACGGCTGATGGGAGAATACGGAGGAGTAGCCGCTGCCCTGGGGCTTTTGATGGTGATTCTGAACACCGGCGGCCTGGGATACGTGACCAGGGTGCCCCAGCCGGAACAGGTAAAGAGTGTTTCTTTTACTGTAAACGGCAGCATCTACTGCGGCCCGGTGGAAATGTCCTGGAGTAACCTGGTTCTGGAGGATCCGGAACAAATCGAACAGCTCTGCCAGTGGCACCGGGAATACAGTCAGCAGCTTCTTCAGAATCCAAACTATCCCGATGAAAAGATGGGACAGCTGTCTGATAATGAGACAGTGAATACTCAAGAAAATACTTATGACCAGACATGGTCTTACGGGACCGGATATAATTACAGCAATATTCGAATCAGCTACACGCTGAATAATGGCGCAACTCTCAGCCGTCAGTACGGCGTGACTACTTCCCGGCAGGAAGTGGGAGACCCCACCAGCCCGGACGGTCAGATGGCACGGCTGCTGGCCGGAGTGGATATGCCGGAGATTCTGGAAAGCTGGGCACCCTATCTGGAAGTTTACTTCTATGAGGATGGAATCCAGTATGAGTCGGGCGCACGGAACCAGGAACTGGTTCTGGCGTTGGCAGAGGACCTGCGGGAAGGCGGCTGGACCTGCAGCCTGTTGGAGCAGGACCCCTTCTGGGAACAGAAAATAACCCTGGAACTTACGCCTGATTATGGAGCGGGAGACACCCAGAAACTGAACGCACAGGGCGGGAGCTATCCTGTACGGATCAACCGGGAATACACCCCCCGCACCCGGGAAGTTCTGGAACAGAAATTCGCATTTTGATTAAAAAAGAAGCGCAGTCCCCAAGGGAACTGCGCTCCTTTTTTGTTTACAGGTTGGTGTAGCCCATGAGATACCGGTCCACCTGGGCGGCGGCCTCGGCGCCCTCACGCAGGGCCCAGACTACCAGGCTCTGGCCCCGGCGCATATCTCCGCAGGTGAACACCTTGGAAAGTGCGGTGGCGTAATCCTGGTCTGCCAGGGTGCCCCGGGCGGTTTTCTCCAGACCAAAAGCCTGGGGAAGATACTCCTCACAGCCGGTGAATCCGGCTGCAATCAGTACCATCTGGCAGGGAAGGTCGTACTCCTCCCCGGTGGGGACCATCATGGTCCGGCCGGTGGCTTCATCCTTCTGGGGGGCCAGCCGGGCAATTCGGGCACCGGAGACCTTACCGTTTTCGTCCTTGTAGAAGGCTTTGACGGTGGTCTGGTATTCCCGGGGGTCTTTCCCGAACACGGCAATGCTTTCCTGCTGACCGTAGTCCACCTTCAACACCCGGGGCCACTGGGGCCAGTCATTGCCGGAGGCCCGCTGGGTGGGGGGACAGGGCATCATTTCCAGCTGGGTAACGCTGGAACAGCCCTGGCGGATGGCAGTGCCTACACAGTCGTTGCCGGTGTCGCCGCCCCCAATGATCAGAACATCTTTATCCTTGGCGGTGGGGCAGGCGCCGTCGGTCAAACCGGAGTCCAGCAGGCTCTTGGTGACGGCAGAGAGGAAATCCACGGCAAAGTAGATTTCTCCTGCATCCCGGCCCTCCACTGCCAGGTCCCGGGGCTCCTTGGCCCCGCAGGCCAGGACAACGGCGTCATACTGGTCCAGCAACTCCTGGGCGGGAATGTCCCGGCCTACATCACAACTGGTGATGAACCGGACCCCTTCCTCTTTCATAATGTTTACCCGGCGGTCAATGATCTGCTTTTCCAGCTTCATGTTGGGGATTCCGTACATGAGCAGGCCCCCGACCCGGTCATCCCGCTCATAGACGGTAACGCTGTGGCCCCGCTTGTTGAGGAGGTCGGCGGCAGCCAGTCCTGCAGGGCCGCTTCCCACCACGGCTACCGACTTTCCGGTGCGGGTAGGGGGAGGGCAGGGACGAATCCAACCCTTTTCATAGGCGGTTTCCACAATGGCATACTCGTTTTCTTTCACCGAGACCGGGTCCCCGGTAGCCATGCCGCAGGTGCAGGCCGCCTCACAGAGAGCGGGACAGACCCGGCTGGTAAACTCCGGGAACCGGTTGGTGGCCCAGAGACGGTGGAGCGCCAGCTCCCACCGACCCTGGTAGACCAGGTCATTCCATTCGGGAATCAGGTTGTTGAGAGGACAACCGCTGGTCATTCCGCCCAATGTCATCCCGCTTTGGCAGAAGGGGACCCCGCATTCCATACAGCGGGCACCCTGGTTCCTCTGCTCCTCCCGGGAGAGAGGAATGTGAAATTCATTGAAATTCTGGATTCTCTCGTAAGCAGGCACCTCGGTACTCAGCTTGCGGTCAAATTCCATAAAACCGGTGGGTTTTCCCATCTTGGTGTTCCTCCTTACTTGGTTTTCTGGGCATAGAATGCCTCGATCTGGGCCTGTTCGCTGTCCAGACCTTTTTCCTCAGCCTGGGCAATGAGCCGGAGCATCCGGTCATAGTCGTGGGGGAGAACCTTCTTGAACTTGGGCAGATAGCTGCCGAAGTCTTCCAGAATGGCCTTTCCACGGGGGCTGCCGGTGGCTTCCACATGAGCCTTGATCAGCTCTTTCAGGGTGGCCACATCATGCTTGTGCTCCACCGGCTCCAGGCTTACCATGTCCTTGTTTACCCGCTGGTAGAAGTCCCAGTTTTCATCCAGAACATAGGCGATACCGCCGCTCATGCCGGCGGCAAAATTCTTCCCGGTGGGACCCAGGACCACCACAGTGCCCCCGGTCATATACTCACAGCCGTGGTCGCCCACGCCTTCTACCACGGCCACAGCGCCGCTGTTCCGGACGCAGAACCGCTCACCGGCCACGCCGTTGATGAAGGCCTTGCCCTGGGTAGCGCCGTAGAGGGCTACATTTCCGATGATGATGTTTTCTTCCGGTTTGAAGGTGACACGGGAATCGGGACGGACGATCAGCTTGCCGCCGCTGAGACCCTTGCCCAGATAGTCGTTGCAGTCTCCGGTCAGTTCCAGGGTGAGACCCTGGGGGATAAAGCTGCCGAAGCTCTGGCCGCCGCTGCCGGTACACTTGACCACAAAGGTATCTTCGGGCAGGGTGTTGCCGTATTTCCGGGTGATTTCGCTGCCGAAAATGGTGCCGAAGGCCCGGTCAGTATTGCCTACCTTCACCTCAATGGTCTTGGGAGTGCCCTTCTCAAAGGCGGGCTTGAACTTCTTCATCAGGACCTGCATATCCTTGGTCTCTTCCAGCTGGAAGTCATAGCTGTCACCGGGCTGGAAATGGATGGAGCTGTCCTCTACCAGAGGATTGTGGAGGAGCCGGTCCAGGTTGAGATGAGCAGCCCGGGTCCCCTGGATGTTGGTCTTCATCCGGAGCAGGTCGGTACGGCCCACCAGCTCGTTGATGGTCCGGACTCCCAGCTTGGCCATATACTCCCGCAGTTCCTGGGCAATGAAGAGCATGAAGTTCATAACATACTCCGGTTTGCCCTTGAAGTTCTTCCGCAGTTCCGGGTTCTGGGTGCAGATACCCACAGGGCAGGTATCCAGGTTGCAGACCCGCATCATGACACAGCCCATGGTCACCAGGGGAGCGGTGGCAAAGCCGAATTCCTCGGCGCCCAGGATGGCGGCGATGGCTACATCCCGGCCGTCCATCAGCTTGGAGTCCACCTCCAGCCGGACCCGGGAGCGGAGCCCGTTCATAATCAGGCTTTGGTGGGTCTCTGCCAGACCCAGCTCCCAGGGCAGGCCTGCATTCCGGATGCTGTTGGTGGGAGCGGCTCCGGTGCCTCCGTCATACCCGGAAATCAGGATGACCTGGGCGCCGGCCTTGGCTACACCGCTGGCAATGGTGCCTACCCCGGCTTCGGACACCAGCTTTACATTGATGTCGGCACTCCGGTTGGAGCATTTCAAATCGTAAATCAGCTGGGCCAGGTCCTCAATGGAATAGATGTCGTGGTGGGGCGGGGGACTGATAAGCCCTACACCGGTGGTGCTGTGCCGGGTCTTGGCTACCCAGGGGTAGACCTTGTTGCCGGGCAGCTGTCCGCCCTCGCCGGGCTTGGCGCCCTGGGCCAGCTTGATCTGGATTTCCTTGGCGGAAACCAGGTACTTGCTGGTTACACCAAACCGGGCGCTGGCCACCTGCTTGATGGCGCTGTTGGAGAGGGTGCCGTACCGCTCCTCGTCCTCGCCGCCCTCGCCGCAGTTGCTCTTGCCGCCCAGCCGGTTCATGGCAATGGCCATACACTCGTGGGCTTCCTTGCTGAGGGCTCCGTAGCTCATGGCGCCGGTCTTGAACCGCTTGACGATCTCGCTGGCCGGTTCCACTTCCTCCAGAGGAATCCCTTCCTCGGGGTAATTGAACTCCAGCAGGCTCCGGAGGTGAGCGCCGTCGGTGGTGGCGTTCTCCACGGCGGAGGTGTACTCCTTGAACAGGTCATAGTTCCCGGTCCAGGTGGCCTGCTGCAGCAGATGGATGGTCTGGGGATTGTACAGGTGTTCTTCTTTCCCAGAACGGAATTTCTTGAATCCTACGCTGTCCAGTTCCAGGCTGATTCCCAGGCCCATGGGGTCAAAGGCTTGCTGATGTTTGGCCTCCATGTCTGCCTGGATATCTTCCAGGGTGATACCCTCCACCCGGCTGACCGTGTTGGTAAAGTATTTTTCAATGACCGGGGTGCTGATACCCACCGCCTCAAAAATCTGGCTGCCCTGGTAGCTCTGGATGGTGGAAATACCCATCTTGCCGGCAATCTTTACAATGCCGCCCAGAATGGCTTTGTCGTAGTCCTCCACGGCAGCATAGAAATCTTTGTCCAGCAGACCCTGCTCGATCAGTTCCCCGATGGTCTCCTGGGCCAGGTAGGGGTTGATGGCGCAGGCGCCATACCCCAGCAGGGTGGCAAAGTCGTGGACTTCACGGGGCTCGCCGCTTTCCAGAATCAGGGCCACGGCGGTCTTTTTCTTGGTCCGGACCAGGTGCTTGGAGACTGCGCTCACCGCCAGCAGGCTGGGGATGGGCAGATGATACTCGTCGATTTCCCGGTCGGAAAGAATGAGAATGTTGGCCCCGTCCCGATAGGCCCGGTCCACCTCAATAAAGAGCCGGTCAATGGCCTGCTCCAGGGTGGTTCCCATGTAGTAGGTGATGGGAAGGACCGCTACCTTGAACCCGGGAACATTCATCCCCTTGATTTTCAGAAGGTCGGTCTCGGTGAGGATGGGGTTGTCGATTTTCAGGACCTTGCAGTTGTCCGCCTTCTCCTCCAGAAGGTTGCCGTGGCTGCCCACATAGACGGTAGTGCTGGTGACCACCTTCTCCCGCAACGCGTCAATGGGCGGGTTGGTGACCTGGGCAAACATCTGCTTGAAGTAGTTGAAAAGGGGAGGCCGGTGGACACTGAGGCAGGCCAGGGGAGTATCCACACCCATGGCGTTGGTGGGCTCCAGACCGGTCTTGGCCATGGGCAGGATGCCGGAGGATACATCCCCGTAGTCGTACCCAAAGGTTTTCTGGAGCCGGACCAGTTCCTCGTGGGAGTAGCTCTGAATCTTCCGGTTGGGAATCTTCAAATCGGCCAGGTTTACCAGGTTCCGGTCGATCCATTCCCCGTAGGGCTGGCGGGAAGCGTAATCCATTTTCAGGGCCTCATCGTCCAGAATCTCTCCCTTGACGGTGTCAATGAGGAGCATTTTTCCAGGACGGAGCCGGTCCTTCTTTACGATCTGGTCTTGGGGAATATCCAGGACACCTACCTCGCTGGACAGAATCACCCGTCCATCGGCGGTGATATAGTACCGGCTGGGACGCAGACCGTTCCGGTCCAGCACCGCACCCATCACATCGCCGTCGCTGAACAGGATGGCGGCAGGGCCGTCCCAGGGCTCCAGCATGGTGGCATAGTACTGGTAGAAGTCCCGCTTCTTCCGGTCCATGCTCTTGTCGTTGCTCCAGGGCTCGGGGATGGTCACCATGACAGCCAGGGGCAGGGGCATCCCGCTCATGACCAGGAATTCCAGGGTGTTGTCCAGCATGGCGCTGTCGCTGCCCTCCTGGTTGATGATGGGAAGCACCTTCATCATGTCCTCTTTCAGCAGATCGCTGCTGATGGTCTCCTCCCGGGCCAGCATGGTATCGGCGTTGCCCCGGATGGTGTTGATCTCGCCGTTGTGGAGGATGAACCGGTTGGGATGAGCCCGCTTCCAGCTGGGGCTGGTGTTGGTGGAGAAACGGCTGTGGACCATTCCGATGGCGCTTTCGTAGTCCTCGTCCTGCAGGTCCAGGTAGAAATTGCGAAGCTCGCCCACCAGGAACATGCCCTTGTACACAATGGTACGGCTGGAAAGGCTGCACACATAGCTGCCGTTGTTGCTCTGCTCGAACACCCGGCGGATGATGTACAGCTTCCGGTCAAAGTCCAGGCCCCGGGCGCAGTGCCGGGGCTTTTTTACAAAGCACTGCCAGATGCTGGGCATGCAGTCCTTTGCCTTCTGGCCCAAAATTTCTGCCTGTACCGGCACCTGCCGCCAGGCCAGAAATTCCACTTCCTCTTTTTTGCAGATGATTTCAAACATCTTCATGGCCTGGGTCCGGCGGTGTTCGTCCTGGTCAAAGAAGAACATGCCGACCCCGTAATCCCGCTCCGCAGGAAGTTCCAGGCCCATCCGGGCGGCTTCCTTGGAGAAGAACTTGTGGCTGATTTGGAGAAGAATGCCGACACCGTCGCCGGTTTTGCCTTCGGCATCCTTGCCGGCCCGGTGTTCCAGATGCTCCACAATGTGGAGAGCATCCGTAACGGTCTGATGGGATTTCCGTCCCTTCACATCTACAACGGCACCAATGCCGCAGTTGTCATGCTCAAACCGAGATTCGTACAGTCCCGCAGGGGAACTGCGCTGGGTAAAGTTTTCCATAGCCTTATCCCTCGTTTCGTATGTAATGAAAAAAGGCGCTCCCAGGCCGGGAGACAGACTCCGCACGGTCCGGGAACGCCATTGTTCCAACAGATTCAGTATACTATATATTCCCCGGAAATGCAACCGGAAAAGTTTGCACCTTACCGGCGCTTGAGCTCGGCCAGAATCTCGGTGAGAAGCTGCTCGGTGGTGGGGCCTTTGGGAGCGGCTTTGGCGGCCTCTGCGGCCTTGTCCCGGCGGGCGGCTTCCTGGAATTTATTGATGGCCTTGACCATGAGAAATACTGCAAAGGCGGTGATCAGGAAAGTGATCACATTCTGCAGGAAGTTGCCGTAGGTGATCTGGGCGGCATTCTCTCCCAGCCCCAGGGTGATGGAAAAGCTGGTAAAGTCGATTCCCCCGGTAAACAGACCGATGAGGGGCATGAGAATGTCGGCTACCAGGCTGTTGGCAATGCTGGTAAAGGCACCGCCCACCACAACGCCTACGGCCATGTCCAGAAGATTGCCCCGGAGAGCAAACTTCTTGAATTCATTCATAAAACTTTTCATAACGGGATTTCCTTACAGTAGGGTGGCAATCTTGTCCGCAGCCTGGGCCAGAGGCTCGGCAGGGTAGGTCTCGATCATGCCAGTGTCTGCAGCCTGGGCCAGTGCGGGGTCCATGGGAACCTTGGCCAGAACTTCCAAACCGTGGCTGGCAGCGATTTCGTCCACATGGCTCTCGCCGAAAATCTGAATCTTTTTGCCGCAGTCAGGGCAGGTGAAGTAGCTCATGTTCTCCACAATGCCCAGAATAGGCACGTTCATCATCTGGGCCATGTTGACGGCCTTGGAAACGATCATGCTGACCAGTTCCTGAGGGCTGGCAACCACAATGATCCCGTCAACCGGCAGGCTCTGGAATACGGTCAGGGGAACATCGCCGGTTCCCGGAGGCATATCCACAAACATGAAATCCACATCCTGCCAGATAACATCCTGCCAGAACTGCTTGACTGCCCCGGCAATGACGGGACCGCGCCATACAACGGGGTCCTCCTCATTGTCCAGCAGCAGGTTGATGCTCATGACCTGGATTCCGGTGCGGCTCTGGATGGGCCAGATCCCGTCCTGGTCAGCCATGGCCTTGCCGTGGATGCCAAACAGCTTGGGAATGCTGGGACCGGTAATATCCCCGTCCAGGATGCCTACAGAGTAGCCCTTGCGGCGCATGGCAACAGCCAGCATGGCGCTGGTCATGCTCTTGCCGACACCGCCCTTGCCGGAAACAACTCCGATGACCTTGCTGATACGGCTCTTGGCGTGAGGAGCTTCCTTGGCGGGAGCGCCGGAGGTACGGCTGGAGCAGTTGGCAGAGCAGCTGCTGCAATCGTGATTACATTCTTGACTCATTCTTCTATCTCCTTTCGCATGAACCCCGTATGGGGCTGCGATTCCATTCGCAATCCTCATTGTATCACAATTTTCTCCTGGATACAACCGTATAATTGACCGGTTGAACCGCATAGGCTGTATGGAAAAACAGGGGGTGTGCAAATGAACCGATACTTTAAAAACGCCCTGCTGCTGACCGGGTCAGGACTGGCTCTGCGGGCCTTGGGTATGGTGTTCCGGGTGGTGCTGGCGGCCAAGCTGGGCAGCCAGGGAATGGGCGTCTACCAGCTGGTGCTGACCCTCTACAATGTGAGCGTTTCCCTGGCTACTGCGGGGCTGAGCGTGGCGGCGGCAGGGCTGACCGCCCGGCTTATAAACCAGGAGACAAACCCTACCGGTGCTGTGGGACGAATCACCCTCTTTGGCCTGGGGCTGGGCAGTCTGGCAGGACTGCTCCAGCTGACCCTGGCGGGACCGGCGGCGGAATACTGGCTGGGAGACCCCAGAGCGGCCCTCTCCCTGCGGCTGCTGGCCCCCAGCCTTCCCTTTATGGGGATGGCGGCGGTCTGGCGGGGGTATTTTCTGGCACGGCGGGAGGTGGTCCCCAATGTGCTCAGCCAGATGGTGGAGCAGCTTCTGCGGATGGGAGTTGTGTTCTGGCTGCTGGACCGTCTTGTTCCCCTGGGGCTGGGGGTGGCCTGCGGAGGGGTTATGCTGGGGAACAGCCTCAGCGAAGGGATAAGCTGTGGTATCATGTATCTTTGCTACCGGAAGAACCAGCCTTACAGGGAGAAGCCAACCGCCCAATATGACCGGGAAATTTGGAAAATCATCCTCCCTTTGCAGGGGGACCGGTGCCTGTCCAGCGCCCTTCATGCGGCGGAAAACGCCCTGGTGCCCATCTGCCTGACCCTTTATCTGGGCAGCCGGACCCAGGCCATAGGGGAGTACGGGGCCTTGAGGGGAATGGCTATGCCGGTGGTGCTGTTTCCCTTCAGCTTTCTGGCGGCTCTGTCCACTTTGCTACTGCCCGAAATCACGGCGGCTTATACCCGGCGGCAGTATGGGACCATCCAACGGCTGATTTCCCGGACCATGGTACTTACCTGCGCCATCAGTATTCTGGCAGGGGGAGCCTGTACCCTCTGCGGCAGACAGGTGGGAGAGCTGCTCTACAACGACCCGCAGGTGGGAATTTATCTTATGGCGCTGGGACCCATGATCCCCTTTATGTATCTGGAAGGGATGATTGACGGAATCCTCAACGGACTGGGGGAGCAGGCGGCAGGGTTCCGGTACAGCCTGATTGACAGCATCCTCCGAATCATCTGTGTGGGATTGCTGCTGCCCCGGTTTGGAATGAAGGGCTTCCTGGTAATGATGGCGGCCAGCAATTGCATGACCTGCTATCTCAATGTTCACCGCATGCTGGTGGTGTCCCGGATGAGGATGGAGTGGTGGAACTGGGTGTTCCGGCCTGTATTTTGCCTGGGCGTTTCCATGCTGGCCGCCTGGCTGCTGGCAAGGGAACTCCAACCTGCCAGCCTGTGGGAAGAAATCGCTGTGTACGGGGCGGGGTGCGCCCTGTATCTGCCCCTGGTATGGGTGATGGGGGTAGGGAAGGCAGTAGGAGAAATAAAAAAATCAAAAAAATCTTCTCAAACGGCTTGACATTTTCTGGATTTGGGTTATAATAAATACTGTTCTGCGGATGTGGCGGAATTGGCAGACGCGCTAGATTCAGGTTCTAGTGGCCCTTAAAGCCGTGGGGGTTCAAGTCCCTTCATCCGCACCAACAACGAAAAGAGCCGGTCCTATGGGACCGGCTCTTTTCGTTGGTTTGAAGGGACTTGAAGCTGGTAAAGAATCCGCCGTTAATAAAACAGTCCAGTGGACTGTTTTTAGGCGGAGTGTCTTGAGGGCTGTGCCCGAAAGACGAAAGCTTTTGCGAAGCAAAAGATTTCTCAAGTCCCTTCATCCCGGCCTCTTTCTGTACCTGACGGCCGAGCGTTCCCAAGACTTGAAGCTGGCAAAAAATCCGCCGTGCGTAAAAAATGTCTTGCATTTTTTGGAATTTTTCTTAATTTTTGATAAAGGCTCTTCTCAGCTTTCTCGTTTTATGGTAGAATCACAAAACCTGAGAGAGGAAGGGGAGGTATCAAAGATGGGTTGTCTTGGAAATATTATCTGGTTTATCTGTGGAGGTTTGTGGCAGGGACTGGCCTGGCTTGTGGCGGGCTGCCTTTGGTCCATCACCATTATCGGAATCCCCATTGGTCGGCAGTGCTTTAAGCTGGCGGGGCTGATCTTTTTCCCCTTTGGGAAGGAAATCTATTATGACCCTGCCCCGGACGGGCTTTCCTTTGTGGCAAACCTGTTCTGGATGATCCTCAGCGGAATTCCTCTGGCACTTACCGCTCTGGTAAACGGTGTGGTCCTCTGCTGCACCATCATTGGAATTCCCTTCGGGCTCCAGTGCTTCAAAATCGCCCGGCTGGCCCTCTGTCCCTTTGGGGCCAGGGTGGTGGAACCCTACTTATAAACAAAAGAAAAGAGCCCCTGTCCGGGTTACCCGGGCGGGGGCTCTTTTTATAATCAGAATTATTTTACCTGGAACAATTCCAGCCGCCGGGCAATATGCTCCCGGGCGGACTGAATCAGGCGTTCATCCGGTTCCAGTCCAAAGGCAGGGGAAAGACTGCCCTCCGGCCCGGTGCAGTTCCAGAGGAAGAACCGGCTGGTCTGGCGGTTCTCCGGGTCACCCCAGGGGTCGAAGACCTGGGAATGGACCTCTTTGCTGAAGGTGCAGTCCAGGAATCCGGCGGCGCCGTACCGCCGCCAGGGCCGGGCCAGAAACACCTGGCCGGGAACGCAGTTCCCGTCCACCCGGCAACGGTCAAAAAGATACCCGAACTCCTGGCCCTGGGGAGTGGAGGGGGCGGTTATGTAGCAGACCCCCTCCTGGTGAGCCAGGGGACGGAGGGTACAGCATTGGAACACGCTGTCCGCCCCGCCGAAAATAAAATCAATATTGCCTGCAATCAGGCAGTTCCGGTAAAGCTGCCGGGAGGGCCGCCGGGGAGCGTCCTTCCGGGGACCGGTGAACCCGCCGGGAATCCGCTCCCGCAAGGGGAGGGGAGCGGTAAAAAGGGTGTCCTGATTCCCCAGCAGCGCCACATTCTCCATATACACCTGGGCGGCATCTGCATAGACCGCCAGGGCCTGCCCTGCCTGGGCACCGTCCCCGGCTGTGTTCCGGATGGCCATGTTTTGCACCCGGCACCGGCCTCCCCCTAAGAAGGCGGTGGCAGTGCGGAAGGTCCCGGTTTTCCCGCCCTGGGGGTGGGGATAGTAAGCCCCCACTCCGGCGGTGAGAATCACTCCGTCCCGGCTTTCCCCAGTCAGGGTATAGTCCTCCCATTCCAGGAACACCCGTTCTTCATAAAGGCCGTTTTCCAGATACAGTTCCAAAGGCTCCTTGCAGTCCTTTAGGGCGGCGGCTGCCTGGGAAAGGCTGGTAAAGTCTCCCTGGCCAGAAGGGGATATGATCGCTCTCATTTCTGCTGCTGGATGATTTCAGTGTAGGCCAGGAGCAGGGGGCCTACACCCTTGGCGTCATTGCAGACAATGGGCTCGCTGAAATAGTATTCCAGGCTGCCGTCCCGGTGGTCCTTGCCGCCAAGGCCGGCTACCAGGCAGATCCCGTCCAGCTGCAGGCTGCCGTCCGGGTTTTTGCTCAGGTACTTGTCACAGTCCCCATAGAAGGCCTTCTCCCCGTAAACAGCCATCCGCTTGGGCAGCAGACCCAGCCGCACCCCCTTGAGAACAGCGTATGCAAAGAGGGCGGTACCGCTGGCTTCCAGGTAATTTCCTTCAATACCGGGTTTGTCAATGACCTGCCAGAACATGCCGGTGGCTTCATCCTGCCAGGGGAGCATGGCCTCCACGGCTTCTTTCAGCATGGCCTGAATCTCCCGGTACTCGTTGTACATCTGCTCGTCCATCCGCTCCAGCACATCCACCATGGCTACCAGGAACCAGCCCATGGCCCGGAGCCAGAAGTTGGGGCTGCATCCGGTGACCGGGTCGGCCCAGTACATCTGACGGCTCTCGTCATAGCCGTGGTAGTACAGGCCGGTCTTGGAGTCCCGCATATACTTCCGCACATTCATGAACTGCTTGTAGCTGTCAATGCAGTTCTTCATGTTGTTGAACCGGGTCTCATACTCCATGTAGAAGGGCTGGGCCATATAGGTGCCGTCCAGCCAGACCTGCCAGGGGTAGATGTCCTTGTGCCAGAAATTCCCCTCCTTGGTCCGGGGATGGGTGAGAAGCTGACCGTAAATGGTCTCGATGGCATCCCGGTATTTCTGCTCCCCGGTCAGGTCATAGAGGGTGAAAAGGTTTTTGCCCTGGTTTACATTGTCCAGGTTGTATTCCTTGGGGTCATAGGTCTCAATGACTCCGCCCTCTTTCACAAAGTAATCCATGAACTCCTTGCTGAAGTCCAGATACTTCTTGTCACCGGTGGTCTTGTAAAGGCTGAGGCAGGCGGTGATCATGCAGCCGTCAATGTAGTTCCATTTGTTGGGGCTGCCGCTGCGGACCTTTTCAATATTCCAGAGGGGGGCGGCTGCGGTGGAGTTGGCAATGAGGTAGTCCACATACTCCCCCAGCAAGGTCAGAATTTCCTGGTGTGTCATAGGTTAATCCTCCTTAAAATCAGGTACATCGGTAAGACGGTATTTTTCTCCCTCATAACCGGTGATAGATACATTTTTCAGATGAATGGAGTTTACATTCTCGGCCATAAGGGCCACCTTTTTCATGTCCTCCAGACCATCCATCATGGCGGCACAGCCGGGCTTGGCGTCCGGGTCAAAGTCGATGGACACATTCTCCAGAACTACCTTCTCCACCGGCATTTCAGGCAGCCCGGCGAAGAAGCAGCCAGCATACTGTGCCCCGGTGCAGACCGTATCCTGCACGGTCAGGGTCCCCAGCCGGGGAGTGTAATCGTCCACCGGCAGAGGAGAATGGCACTGGACATAATCGCTGTGGCCGTCCGGGTCACAGAAATAGAACATATTGATGACAAAGGGGGTGAGCACATGGTCCATTACCACATTCCGGAAAATAAGCCCATCGATGATGGCGGTCTTGCCCCGACCGCGGCGGGTCTTGATCCGCAGGCCCCGGTCAGTATGGTTCATATAACACTGGCTGACGGTGACATTTCTCACTCCGCCGCTCATTTCGCTGCCAATGACCAGACTTCCATGGCCCCGGTCCAGCAGGCAGTTTCGGATAATTACCTCCTCACAAGGTTGCTTTAACCGCATGCCCAGGAAAACCTTGCCGCTTTTCAGGGCAATGCAGTCGTCACCCACATGGATATCGGCACCAATGATTTTTACATTCCGGCAGGACTCCGGGTCGATTCCATCGGTATTAGGGCTTTGTGAATGGTTCCGGATCTTGATATCCAGAATTTCCAGGTCGTCGGTGTACATGGGGTGGCAGGTCCAGCTGTAGCTGTTCTGAATGGTCACACCCTGGAGCACCACCCGCCGGCTGGTGTTGGTGGCAAAGGTGCGGGGACGCCAGGCAATGTTCTTCACCTTGGGATTTACCCACCAGTCTCCATTCTGAGCATTGGCGTCCAGAACGCCCTGACCGGTGATGACCACATCCTCACAGCCAATCACATTGATCAGGCTGGCAAAGCTGTCCAGGGGATTGCCCTCCCAGCCGGTAAGGTAGAATTCATCTTCCTCGTTGGCGCTGGGCAGTACCCCGGGCAGGACAGGGTATTTGGTCCGGTCAGTCTCGCCTAGAATAGTGGCCCCTTTGTCCAGATAGAAGGTGGTGCCGCTTTTCAAAAACAGGCTGGTACAACGGTAGGTGCCTGCGCCCAGGTAGACGGTTCCTCCGGCAGGGCAGGAGGAAAGGGCGGCCTGGAGTTTGGAGGTGTCGTCGGTGATTCCGTCTCCCACAGCCCCAAACCGCTTTACATCCAGAAAGAAGCTTTCCCCGGCAGTGGTGAATTCCAGATTGCCGGATATTCCGGAACCTTTTACTTCCAGAGAGTACCGGGAGGAAGGTTCCAGACCATACAGACTGAACACATTGGTGGTCTGGCCGGTAAGAACGGGAGAACCGTTGAGAAAAACATCAAAAGGTTCCGGGGAATAATAGCAGGTGGTGTTGACCAGTTCAAACACAGCACTGCGGCTCATAGAACGGATCAGGGTTACGGACATAGGTGCCTCCTTGAAAAACGAATCAATTTTGCGCAAATGATGATGCAATACTGCAAAATATGTGCTATAATAAAAGAATGAAAAATTCAATACTGAAGGGGGAGAGGAATATGCGGATAGATGCAGAATGGTCCAATCACCAGGGTTTCTATATTGACCGTATGAACCGTACCGAAGGATACAGTATGGCCAGCTTCCATATTCACGATCAGTATGAAATATACTATGAGATCGAGGGGACCCGGAGGTATTTCATTGAGGACGGCGCATACCTGGTCAACGCAGGGGATGTGGTGCTGATCAACAAAAATCAGATCCACAAAACCAGTGCCGTCAACAACGACAGCAACAGCCGAATCGTTTGCAATTTCGATGAACATTATCTGAAAGAACTGCGGGAAATGTTCCCTCAGGTAAATTTTACAGGATTGTTCCAGGGAGATGCAAGAGTTCTGAAACTGAGTGTCAAGGATCAATCTCAAGTATACCACAGTTTGAACCAGATGATTTCCAGCGCCAAGGATGATACTCCGGAATCCCAGGCTTTCTGTAAAATGCAGCTGGCCTGTCTTCTGCTTTTCCTGGAAGCTCTCCGGACAAAGCAGAAGGCGGAAGAATCCCGGAAGGTGACCAACACCCTGGTGGACAGCATCCAGAGTTACATATCTCTCCACTATGCGGAGCCCATAACCCTGAAAGGGCTGGCAGCGCAGTTTTATATCAGCCCCTATTATCTGAGCAGACTGTTCAAGAAAACCGTCAACCTTTCTCTGGTGGAGTATGTGAACGGCGTCCGAATCAAGGCGGCCCAGAACCTGCTGGAGGCAGGGGAGGTAAAAATCTCGGACGTGGCGGAGAAAACAGGCTTCGCCACGGCGGCGCATTTCCGGCGGGTCTTCAAGGAGGCCACCGGAATCAACCCTCAGAGTTATCGGAAAAATGTAAAGGAACAAAAGAAACAAGAGAATTGATTTTTCCCTTTTCCCATCCCGCCAGAAAAAACTGATGAAATGGGAAAAACAAAAAACACAGATAAAAAATTGCTGCCCCGTACCCCCGAACAGGTACGGGGCAGCTGCTTTTCAATCAGATGCCAATGGCGGGGCGTTGCTTAACCCTTGACGCCGCCGGCGGAGATGCCTTCTACAAACTGGTCCTGAGCGCAGAAGAAGACGATGAGCTGAGGCAGGATGGAGATCAGGCTGAGAGCCAGAACCCGGTTCCAGGAGAAGCCCACGTCAGCGTCCATGGACAGCTTGACGAAGAGGGACATGGGGTATTTGGTGGGAGTGGCCACATAGAGCAGGGGACCCATAAAGTCGTTGCAGGACCACATGAACTGGAACAGCGCACAGCTGACCAGAGCGGGCATCAGCATGGGGCAGATGATCTTGTACAGAATCTTGAAACTGCCGCAGCCGTCGATCTTGGCGGCCTCGTCCAGGTCCACAGGGATGGAACGCATGAACTGAATCAGCTGATATACAAAGTAAGTTTCGGTGGCAAAGAGGGTATGGAACCAGATTGCCAGATAGAAGGGGCTGTCCACCCAGCCCAGAGCATTGTAGAGCATGAACTGAGGTACGTTCAGAACTACCTGGGGCAGGAAGAGGGTGGAGATCATAATGCCGAACAGAACCTTCTTGCCTACAAAGTTGAACCGGCCAAAACCGTAAGCGGCAATGGCGGAGGAAACCACGGTGCAGATCACCTTAGGGATAACATAGCTGTAGGTGTTCAGCATGGCGGTGATGATATTGATGGAACCGCCGTAGTTATTCAGGGCGTCCTTGTAGCCCTGGAGAGTGGGGTTCTTGACCCACAGACCGATTCCGGCAAAAATCTCATTGTTCTCTTTGAAGGTGGCGCTGACCATCCAGAGCAGAGGATAGATCATAATCAGGCCTACCAGCAGGAGAACAAAGTATTTGAAGAAGGTAGCAATGCGATTTTGTGCTTTCATTCCCATACTCATTCACCTTACCTTTCGTCAGAGTAGTAGACCCACTTCTTCTGGCTGGTGAAGGCAACGATGGTCAGTACAGCGCAGATGATGAACATGACCCAGGCGATGGCAGAAGCCATACCCATCTCCTGCTGCTTGAAAGCGTACTGGTAAACCAGCAGAGAAACCAGAGTGGTGGAACCGCGGGGACCGCCGTTGGTAATGATGTAAGGCCCGTTGAATTCCTGGAAAGCCTGGCAGATCTGAGTGACCAGGTTGTAGAAGATAACGGGGGTGATCATGGGAACAGTGATGCTGAAGAACTGCTTCCACTTTCCGGCGCCGTCAATGGTGGCGGCTTCATACACGTCTGCGGGAACGCCCTTCAGAGCAGCCAGGAACAGCACCATGGCGGAACCAAACTGCCAGACACGCAAAAAGCAGATGATGAACAGGGCATAGTCCGGGTCGGAAAGCCAGCTGGGACCGGTGACCCCAAAGTAGCTCAGCAGGGTATTGACCATGCCTTCGTCACGGAACAGAGCCTTCCAGAGCACGGCAATTGCAACGGAGCCGCCCAGGATGGAAGGTACATAGTAAGCAGTACGGAAGGCATTCACGAACTTGATGTTGAAGTTCAGAATGTAAGCGATGAACAAGGCAAAGGCCAGTTTCAGGGGAACGGTGATGAAGGAATATTTAGCGGTAACAATCAGAGCCTTGGTGATCTTGGCAGTGTTGAAAATCTCAATATAGTTCATCAGGCCGTATTCGCTGATCCCGTTGAACAGGTTCATATCAGTAAAGCTGTAGAACAGAGACAGCCCGAAGGGGTAGGCCTTGAATACTAAGAAACCGATGATCCAGGGCAGGATGTAGAGCAAGCCGAGATTGTTGTCCAGCCACTTGCGGGCGGCAGAACGGCCCTGCACCTGGGGTACAGAATTCTTCATTCTGTTATCCTCCTCTTTCTTTTTCTAAAAAAGGCAGCCGGGAAAGCAGTGAGCCCGGAGGCCACGCGGCAAGCCCGGCCGCCAATTTTAAACCGTCAGGTTATCTTCTCGAAAGGGTTACAGAACGCCTTCGATGCCGTCAATGAGGATGCCGGCAGCTTCCTCGACAGAGTAGTCGCCGTAGCTCAGGCCGGCCATAACGTCGTAGTAGACGCCGTCAGAAGCCTTGAGGGCAGAATCCTCGAACTTGGGATCCAGAGAGTTGGTGCAGGAAGCCAGAACCTTGCTGTTGGCCTCAGCGGTGAGCGCATCAACAGCATCGCCGGCAGCTTCCAGACCGGACTTGGACAGGGGAATACCCAGCTGGCTGCCCATGATGGCAGCGCCTTCGCCGTTCAGCAGGTAATCGATGAGGAGAGCAGCCTCGGCGGGATGCTCACAGGTCTTGGTAATGGCCAGACCCAGGGCGACCTTGGTGAAGCCGCCGGTGCCCAGCTCGTCGCCTACAACAAAGGCGTCGGGGTTGTTCAGAGCACCATGGAACTTGGAAGCGGAAGAATCCCACTCAAAGATGCCGGCGTAACGGCCGTCCATCCACTTGGGGTTCTTGTCCAGAGACTCGGCGCCGTCGCCCAGAATCTGCTGGATGGTGGGGGTAACATGGTTGTCTTCCAGGGTCTGGATGAACTCCAGCCCTTCGATGATCTCTTCCTCGGAATAGTTGAGAGCACCGTCAACTACCCAGTCCTTGCCGTAGATGCTTTCCAGGTAGTAGACCATCAGGATCATCCGGTCATACTCGCCCAGGGCGGTGGGGTAGTAGCTGCCATCTTCAAACTCGGCAAAAGCCTGGCCGGCGGCAATCAGCTCTTCGTAGCTGGTGGGGATCTCCACGCCGACCTTCTCGAAGGTCTCGGAGTTCCAGTAGAAGATACGGCCGGTCATGGCGGCGGGCACGCACTGGAGAGCGCCGGCAACGGTGCACTGAGCCAGAGCGTTCTCATCAAACTGGGTCAGGTCCAGGAACTCGGACAGATCGTTCAGATCCATGAAGGTCTGGCCGTTGCTGGAGTAGCTGGTCAGCCAGTTCCAGTTGACCTGGCAGACGTCAGCAGCAGTGCCGGAAGCAAAGTAGGTGGACATCTTGTCTTCCCAGCCGGACCAGGCGCCGAAGTCAACGGTGACTTCCTCAACGCTGGGGGTTGCCTCTACGAAAGCGGCAATGGCCTCCTGGTAAGCGGTGTGGCGGGAGTCGCCGCCCCACCAGCTGATGCTCAGGGTAACGGGGGTCTCG
Organism: uncultured Clostridia bacterium; assembly: GCA_944387885.1. GTDB lineage: Bacteria > Bacillota > Clostridia > Oscillospirales > Ruminococcaceae > CALXEN01. The sequence goes on along the minus strand of CALXGR010000005.1, from coordinate 7,362 downwards.
GACAGCTCGTAGGTCACGGGCTCGGTGCTGCCGGTATCAGCAGTCTCGCTGTCAGCAGGACCGCCGGTTCCCTGGGTCATGCTTCCGCAGCCAGCCAGCAGACCGCAGCACATGACCAAAGCCAGCAGCAATGCAAGCAGTTTTTTCATTGTGTTTTCCTCCTATAAATGTAAATAGAAATGGAAACATACCGAAACAGTTTCCTATGAGTTTATAATACCAAAGCCACCCGTAAACAAAAAGTTCCAAAACGAACGATTGCCATAAAAAACGAACATTTTTTGCCTTAGTTTTGAAGGTCAAATTGGGCAACCCGTCACTTTTTACCACCCCTAAAAACAAAATTTGTGCATGTTGACAAATTGAAAAAACGGCTCAAAAAGGAGAGAAAAAGGCAATAACCCGACATTAAGAGCTGAATTGTGGAAAATAATAGGCAATCTTGACAAAAAACAATTTTTGAGCGTTTACTTTGTTGGAAGCGCAAAATATGTGCTATTTTGCAAAGAAAAAAGGACCGGAAAACCGGTCCTTGAGTGAATTGTCTTATTTGCGGGCTTTTCGCCGTTCCTCAAAGTAACACTGGGGACAGAGACTCTGATACTCCACGCTGTTCTCCATGTCGATGGCTACCTGGGCTCCCTCAAAGATGAATCTGCCGCCCACCTTCCGGGCGTTGCAGGTGGCTTTCCGCCCGCAGGTGCAGATGGTTTTCATCTCCTCAATGGTGTGGGCCAGTTCCAGAAGCCGGGTGGAGCCGGGAAAGCCCCGCATGGCAAAGTCGGTGCGCAGGCCATAGCAGATGACCGGGATCCCCAGGTCCACTGTGACCATAAACAGCTGCTCTGCCTGTTCAGCGGTGAAGAACTGGCTTTCGTCGCAGAGAACGCAAGCCAGCTTGGGGCCCTTGGCAGCCTGCTCGGCCACCAGGAAAAGAATGTTGTCCTGAGGGGTGACAAGGTGGTCTACCTTTCGGGTGACCCCCAGTCGGCTGACCAGGCAATCATCCCCTTTGGTGTCAACGCTGGGTTTGAGGATCAGGACCCGAAGCCCCCGCTCCTCGTAATTGTAGGCCACCTGCATGAGGGCGGTGCTTTTGCCGCTGTTCATGGCCCCGTATCGGAAATAAAGCTTTGCCATTTTTACTCCTTTACAGATTCCGCATGTGGTAGCCCAGGCTCATCAGGCTGTCTCCCAGGTGAACATTTTCCACCATGACCTGAGGATAATCTACGGAAAGATCGTAATGACTGAAGTTCCAGAATCCCTTGACCCCCATCTCTACCAGTGTGGAGCTGAGCTGGGTGGCACCTTCCCGGGGAAGGCAGAGGACTGCCACCTGGGGGTGGTACTGGCTGCAGAAGCTGCGCAGTTCATCCACGTGACGGATGGGAATGCCGCCCAGGGTTTTCCCCACCAGTTCCGGGTTATTGTCGAAGGCAGCCAGAAGGCTGTAGCCGTTGGCATCCCGGACCAGGAACTGGCTGACCGCAGTACCCAGCCGTCCGGCACCAATCAGGATGGTGGGCAGGGGCTGACCGTCTCCAAAAAGGAGATGGCGAATCTCGGTGACCAGGGTGTCCACCTTGTATCCGATGCCCTGCTGGCCGAATCCGCCAAAGGAGTTGAAATCCTGGCGGACCTGGCTGGCGGTGGTGCCCATAATTCGGGACAGCTCACTGGAAGATACATTTTTCTTTCCCGCCTGCTGCATATTGATGAGATACCGATAATATTTGGGCAGACGGCGAATCACCGGCAAAGCGGGCTTGTTGGAGGAGGTCATGGGACGACACCTGTCTTTCTTAAAATCTAATAAAAGGGAAATGCCTTTCCCGTTGTCTTCCTTTTAATTATAACATCCTGCCCATATTTGTCAAATGTTTGTCAAAGATGTCTGTGGAAAGGGTGTAAAAGGATTTTGGCGGGGCATACTGAACAGAAGAAGGAGGGAAAAAGATGAATCGAACCAAAGCAGAACTTGACCTTACCGATGCTCAGGTGGAGCAGGAACGGCTGGAACAGGAATTTTTGCTGGATACGGGCAGTCTGATCCGGACCAAGGGAAGACATTCCATCCACTGCCTGACCGTCATCGGTCAGATAGAGGGGCATACGGCAGCGCCTCAGGGCCAGAAGGCCACCAAGTATGAGCATGTCATCCCCCAGATCATTGACATCCAGGAGGACCCGGAAATCCAGGGGCTGCTGGTCATCCTGAACACGGTGGGGGGAGATGTGGAGGCAGGGCTTGCCCTGGCCGAACTGATTGCCGGGGTGAACAAGCCCAGTGCCAGCCTGGTGCTGGGAGGAGGACACTCCATTGGAATCCCCCTGGCGGTGAGCGCTCACAGAAGCTTTATTGTCCCCACTGCCACCATGACCGTTCATCCGGTCCGGCACAGTGGGCTGGTATTGGGAGTGCCCCAGACCATGCGGTACTTTGACCAGATGCAGGAACGAATCACCGGGTTTGTGGTCCGGCACAGCGGTATTTCTGCCAAGAGGTACCGGGAACTGATGCTCCATACCGGGGAACTGGTAATGGATATGGGAACCGTGCTGGGGGGAGAACAGGCAGTAAAGGAGGGACTCATAGACCGGCTGGGCAGTGTAAACGATGCCCTGGAGTACCTTCACAAAGAAATCGCCAAGCGGCAGAAGGCAGAAGGGAAAGGGAAGGGTTGACCTTCCCTTTTTAAATTACATTATAGAAACAATGGGTGGGGAAGGTTTTACAACCGGAAAAGTTTGTGATATACTTGATAAGTTAAAATGGTTTCATATGCCCTGTTGCCAAATGGCCGGGGCTTTTCAAGATAGAGTGCACAAGGAGTTTAAGGAAGATGGCGGCAAGAGCAAAGAAAAAAACTACGACCACGACCGGAAGAAGCAGGTCCTCCACCAGGAAGAAATCTGCCCGGAAAAGTCAGATCTCAGAGATTTGGAGCATCCCCCTGTTCGGGCTGGCACTCCTTCTTCTGGCCATGGGTTTTATCCAGGGAGATTCCGGCTGGGCCACCCTGCGGGGATGGATCTTCGGTCTGGTGGGTCTGGGACTTTACCCTCTGGCCATTGCCCTGGTATACATAGCCTATCTTATTGCAGGCAAGCGGCCCATTGGAAAAACCGTGGGAAAAGCGGTTCTGGGAGTGCTGTCCTGCTGCGCTATCCCCACCGTTTTCTCCCGGCTGGACCTGACTGCTAAGAATGCCTGGGAGGTCATCACCCTCCTGTTCCAGCAGGGCGGAGAAACCTGGTGGTCCGGCGGTGTGGCCGGTGCGGTGCTGGGCGGCAGCCTGGTTTCCCTTTGCGGGCGGCCGGTGGCCAACCTGATTCTGGCATTGCTGGCAGTGATTGCCCTGATGATTATTTTCACCATTACCCCCGCTGACCTTTGGGAGTTCTGCCGCAGCTTTATGGGAGACCCCGAGGAAGGGGAGGGACGCCCCGCCCAGGAAAACTGGGAGGAGCGCCATGCCAGTGCCAATGTCCGCCGGGCTCAGGCCCGGGAGGAAGCCATGGAGCGGCGGCGCCAGCTGGCTGCCCAGCGGCAGAAGTCGGCGGATATGCGCCGCCGGGCCAGCTTTGATGTGGACCTGGGCCCCGACCCGGAACCTCAGCCGGAGCATCAGGAAGGAATGCGGCCTCAAGATATGCCCATCCATGATGCCATTGCCATTTATGACGTGGATGCCCCTCTGCCCGACGGGACCCAGGAGATGGAGCCGGTCCAGATCGGCCCCGGCGGCACCTTCGGAATGAATCCTCTCAGCCACTCTCAGGAGTTTGAAGTGGAGGTGGGCAAGGAGCAGCAGGAGGAGACCGCAACCATGGCGGAACTCATGGAAATGAGAACCCCCACCATGGCCGAGATGATGGCGGCCCGTTCTCCGGTGGCTCAGCCTGCTCCGGCGGCCCCGGCCCCTGCAACCGCTCCGGTCCCGGAACAGCCTGCCCAGAAGGCTGACCCGGAAATCGCCAGCCTGGTCCAGAAGGCGGTGGACACCGCAGCCATGAACAGCGCTGATACTGCCAGCCAGACCCAGCAGAAGGTGAACTCCTACCGGTATCCCCCCCTGGACCTCTTTGAGGTGAACAAGGAAGTGGATGACAGCCGGGCTGCCCAGGAAATGAACCACAATGCAGAAGTTCTGGTCAACACCCTGGACAGCTTCGGAGTCAAGACCCGGATTCTGGATATCTGCCGGGGTCCCTCTGTGACCCGGTATGAGCTTCAGCCCCAGGCCGGAGTAAAAATCAGCCGGATCACCAGCCTGGCCGATGACATTGCCCTTAACCTGGCCGCCTCCGGAGTCCGTATCGAGGCGCCTATCCCCGGCAAGCCTGCCGTGGGCATTGAGATCCCCAACCGGGTCAAGACCCCTGTGGGAATCCGGGGACTTCTGGAAAGCCAGAACTTTACCAAGTCCACCAGTCCTCTGACCATGGCTCTGGGCCGGGACATTGCAGGCAGTGCCCAGGTGGCAGATCTTTGCAGAATGCCCCACTTGCTGATTGCGGGCTCTACCGGCAGCGGTAAGTCTGTCTGTGTCAACAGCATCTTGATCAGCTTCCTTTACAAGTCCAGCCCTGAAGATGTAAAGCTGATCCTCATTGACCCCAAGGTGGTAGAGCTGGCCGAGTACAACGGGATTCCTCACCTGCTTATGCCGGTGGTCACCGAGCCCAAGAAGGCTGCCGGTGCCCTGGGCGCTGCCGTAGCCGAGATGGAGCGGCGGTACAAGGAGTTTGCGGAAAACAATGTCCGGGAAATCAAGAGCTACAACCGGAAAGCGGCAGCCACTCCCGGCATGGAGAAGATGCCCTACATTGCCATTGTCATTGACGAGCTGGCAGACCTGATGATGGTGTCCGGCAAAGAGGTGGAAGATTACATCTGCCGGATCGCCCAGAAAGCCCGTGCCGCCGGCATGCACCTGATTGTAGCCACCCAGCGTCCCAGCGTGGATGTGGTAACCGGCCTGATCAAGGCCAACATCCCCAGCCGTATCGCTTTCGCTGTGTCCAGCCAGGTGGACAGCCGCACCATCCTGGACGGCGCCGGTGCGGAAAAGCTGCTGGGCATGGGTGATATGCTCTTTATGCCCATCGGCGCCAACAAGCCGGTCCGGGTACAGGGCGCTTTTGTGAAGGACGAGGAAATCGAAGCCTGCCTGAACTTTATCAAGGAGAGCGGCCAGGCCCAGTACGATGAAGCGCTTATCAGCGAGGTGGAGCGAATCGCCGCTCAGAGTTCTAACGGGAAGAACGGCGGCTCCGGCTCGGATGACGACCAGGAGGGCGGGGCCTCCCACGACCCCATGTTTGAGTCCGCCGTGGAGGCGGTCATTGATGCCGGCATGGCCAGCACCAGCCTGCTCCAGCGCCGGTGCAAGCTGGGCTATGCCCGGGCTGCCCGGATCATGGACGAGATGGAGCAGGAAGGGGTGATTGGTCCCTTTGAGGGAGCCAAGCCCCGGAAGGTGCTGTTGACCAAGCAGCAGTGGGCAGAGCGGAAGCTCTCCGCCGACAACCAGGGCCCTGACCCCAGTGAAATTCCCTTTTGATAAATGAGGTAAAAGAAAATGTATATCCGCCAACTGTTTGCCCAGAAACCCTGTGTTTTTTCCATTGAATGTTTTCCCCCCAAGGTGGCGGATAACTATCCCAAAATGCAGCAGACCCTGCGGGAGATGAAGGAACTGGCTCCCGACTACATCAGCGTGACCTATGGGGCGGGAGGTACTGCCCCGGGAGGCATCTCCACCTGTCAGATTGCTTCCTTTATCAAGAATGAGCTGGGCATTGAGCCTTTGGCTCACCTGACCTGTATGGGGGCAGACCCCCAGAAGGTGGACCAGGTGCTGGACCAGCTGTTCGGGGCTGGTATCCGGAATGTGCTGGCCCTGCGGGGAGATAAGAATCCCAATCTTCCTCTGAGCCGGGAATTCCCCCACGCCAGCGACCTGTCCGCCTACATCCGGGGAAAATACGGCAGCTTCGGCCTTTCCGGAGCCTGCTACCCGGAGGGACACACCGAAAGCCCCTCTCTGGCCCAGGATGTGGCCATGCTGAAAGTAAAGCAGGAGGCCGGGGTGAGCCATCTGGTCAGCCAGCTGTTTTTTGACAATGCCAAGTATTACCGGTTCCTGAACATGGCACGGAAAGCAGGGGTGGACCTGCCCATCAGCGCAGGGGTCATGCCTATTGTCCGGCAGAGCCAGATTCAGCGGACCGTCGCCCTGTCCAGCGCCAGCCTGCCCAGCGCCTTTACCAAAATGATTTCCCGGTATCAGGATGATGAGGCCAGCCTGTACCAGGCCGGAATCGAGTATGCCGTGAATCAGCTCCGGGACCTGATCGAGGGCGGAGCAGACGGGGTACATCTCTACGCCATGAACAACCCGGATGTGGCCCGCCAGGTAAAGCAGGGAATCGAGGATCTGCTGTGAACAGGACAATTTCCACCCAAAATCTCCCCCTGCCGGAAAAGCCGGACCTGACCCAGGCCGCCCGGTACATGGGGGTGCATAAGATGGATACCACCACCCGGGCTCTCCTGGAAGGGTGGGCGCCTTCCCTCTGGGAGGCAGCCCGCCCCAGAGGGGCCTGGGTTTGTCTGCCTTTGGAGGAGCTGAGCCACTGGACCCTGGGAAAGGACTTGGAGCGGCATTTCCAAAACTGTACCCACGCCATGCTGGCGGCCCTTACCCTGGGGGTGGAGGTGGACCGGCTGATCCGCCGCCTTTCCGCCACCGAGCTTGCGGGGGCGTTGGCGGTGGATGCCCTGGCCAGCGCCTTGGTGGAGCAGGTGGCCAATGCCTGGGAAAAAGACCGTCGCCGGGAACTGGAGGGAGAAGGACTGTACCTGACCGGGCGGTTTGGCCCCGGGTATGGGGACAGCCCCCTCGCCCTGCAGGGAGACCTTTGCCGGGTGCTGGACACTTCCCGGAAGATGGGGCTTTCCCTGACCCCCACCCTTCTTCTTGCCCCCACCAAAAGCACCACCGCTTTACTGGGAATCAGCAATATCCCGGTGCGGGGAACACTGGCAGGGTGCGGAAACTGTAAACTGAAAGAAATCTGTGAGTATAGAAAGAGAGGGACAACCTGTGGAGTGGAAGGAATGGATTGACCGCCGCCGATATATTATCCTGGACGGAGGAATGGGAACCATGCTCCAGGCCAGGGGATTGCCTTTGGGGGCTCGTCCCGAACTGCTGGCCCTGGAAAACCCCGGGATGCTGGAGGAGATACACCGGGAATATGCCCTTGCCGGGGCGGATTTGATTCTGGCCAACACCTTTGGGGCCAGTCCCCGGAAACTGGCATCCACCGGACATACAGTGGAGGAAATCG
>CALXGR010000004.1 GCA_944387885.1 uncultured Clostridia bacterium | reverse complement strand
ACTTGGAAATAAAAAATGCGGAGTATCATCAGCAGACCTTTTCAGATCCTTTAATGATACTCCGCATGGTCCGAGTGGCGAGAGTCGAACTCGATTAAAATCGCTTTGTTATCTTTCAAACTGACTTGGTCTGCAATCAGTCTGCAAAAACCACCTATCCCATGGTATGTAGTATCTGTGTCCGCCCTCTAGATAAACAAAAATAAGCCCCTGGGCACCGAGCATCACTCGGTAGACCAGGGGCTTACTCTTTAGCTCCTATGTATTACTCTTTATCGGCGGAATCGCCCAGCTGCTTGATGACCTGGTTCACGCCGGTGGCGGCCAGGCCCGAGGCGATCCCCACCGCCACGGCGGTGACCGGGTCGGAGGCCGGGAAGTCCGCCATAAGGTTCATGGCCGGGATCCCAAGCACTCCCCCCAGCACCCCGCAAAGGCAGGGGATCCATTTGTTTTCCAGTGAGCTGGCCTTGGCGATCTCGCCCGCCAGGTAACAGATGACCGTGATGGCCACCACAGTGGCCATCCCAATAGAATTCATTTCCATATTAAGTACCTCCATCTAATCCCTGCCGGATCTCACCGGGAGGGATTCGCACTTCTTCATAATGTGAGAGACCGCCGGGTCTCCATCACCCAGAGCCATGTAGGGATCATAGCAGCTTCTCATGGTCTCCAGGCCATAGGGCGGGATCTCCTGATCCTCCACATAATGGAGCCCCAGGTCGATGACCTTGGCCCGGAGCAGCCCCTTCAGGCCGCTTTTGATGGCTGCCGTCTCCTTGCTGCCTTTCCGCAGCCGCCCAGTTGCCCAGCCGCAGAAGGCGGCCAGGAGGGGCACCAAGGCGGTCATCACCTCCGAAAGGTTCTCCATGCTGCCTCCTTACCCCAGGGCTTTGCCGGCGGCGGCCAGCTTGTCCAGGATCAGGGAAACATTTTCGGAAATTTCAGCCAGGACCTTATCCTGTGTGTCCATCCGCTCCAGCACAGGGGCAAGGTCGACCTGTGCCTCCGGGTCTTCCGGGGCGATGTAGTCCACGCACCCCAGGGACAGGGACTTGGCCTTATCATAAATGGTGACTCTGTCCTTGCCACTCATGGGGCCAACGATGAGGTAATCACCCTCTACATGGTTGCTGATTCCCAGCTTATCAGCAGCCTCTGCCACGGCATTCTTATCATTGGTTCCGGCCGGCCCAATCTTAAAGGTATCGCTCTTTAAATCCATGTCAATCTCCTCCTTTTCCTCAAAATCTTTGTATTGCCAGTTGCGGTCGATATTGGCACTACCTGCACCATACTTCACGCCATTACCGGTAGAGCCATATTGCCATGCGAAAAGCTTACCGGCTGCCTGCATATTACGAAGCAAGTTGCCATATTGACCACTGGGGAAAGTACCGTCTGCATAAGCACCGAAATCGCTGGAAGCTGTAGAACTGGGATAATATGCAATCCAGAAATCTGCGTTGATGGCCTGCCAGTTGATGTAACTATTTACCCAGCTGGCAGATGCATAAACTACAGGATAGATTCCAGCAGCCCGGATCATGTTCACAGCTTCCTGCAGCAGAGTAGTGTTTGCAGACTTACCAAGGGCCATGGTATTACCGGCTTCCAGTTCCTGGTCAACCGCCAGCATTTCACAGCCTTTTGCGGCGCATAGCTCAATCCAAGACTGAACCTGCTGTCTCATAGCGGCCTGCGCCTGAGAAAGGTTGCCGCCGTTTTTGCTTTTGTAATGCGCCGTCATAAATCCATAAGCACCAAGAGCCATACCTGCTTTTTTAACCGCCGGTGCAAAAACATCCCATTTGGTGTCTTTGCTAGTGCCGTACGCACAGCGGCAAATCACCGTGGAAATGCCATTAGACTTCGCAGTGCCCGCACTGAAACTTGCCTGGTGTTTAGAGATATCCAATGCTTTCTTAACTCTCATGCTTTCCCTCCTTACAGCTTGACAACCATCAGCGTAACGTTATGAATATTGCTTCTGCCCCCCGTCACACTTCCGCTCCCCGTCACAACGCTTCCTACGGGAAGTCTTCCGGTCCAGGTAATATCCACGGCTCTTCCAGTTTTAGACAAACTTACCGTATCAATTCCATCCCCGGTAATCGTGAGAGCAGCCGATTCAGTAGCCCCAATAAGAGTACACCCAGCCAGCAGAACTACAGCGTACTTCCCAGATTCGTTCAGCTTAATTCCGTTTCCTGAAGCCTGGGCAAAGCCAGCCACAGAAGTGGAAAGAAAAGTGGCATAAATGCTTTGCACCGTGTCCGTATACCTTGCCCCTATAGCAATTTTTTTTCCGCCACTACCTCCTCCGGCAGCAAAAACGCTCGATGCCATATCACATTACCCCCGGAATTTTCAGAGTCATATCCACCGCCGGCTTTTCCTCCGGGCATGTCACCACCAGATAACCTTCCTGGCTCTCAATACTTCCTACCATACCCAATGCCTCCCGCAGTGCAATCAGCTCCTGGTTATCCAAACCACCATGGACACCAATGGGTGTTCCGGGAGTCCAGTCTGCGGTCATCCCTTCCACCGCCACCTGTTGGGTGTATGGAGCCTGTTCGCCCTGCCATCCGGAGGCCGGGAGAGTCACGGTTACAGAATACTGCCCCCTGGTGAAATCAGCCCTTGGCGCAACCACAGTCAGATTGGAAATCGATATTTCATCGACATCGTATTCTGCCAACGGCATCTGGTAGATTGTTCCATCCAGATTGATATTTTCCTGAATCAACTCCGGCAGCTCTGCCTGCGCCTGCGTTGCGAACTTACAAGGCTCTTCTCTATTGGACACATCAATATCTACCAGTAAGCGTCCCCTTACCTTCCCACTGGTCGATACAGTTGCATTCACCGTTTGCTGCTGTATTTGGAACACTCTACCCTTGCATATTCCCCATCCGCTGGTGATCTGCAGTTGGTTTCCCCCCAAGTGGGTTATCTCACATCCCTGCACAATTCCAACCGTACCACCAGACAGCATTTCATACAGCCGTGCATCAACCAGCGGTGGTACATTTGCCCCGTCAAACTGATATAACTGAATAGACAAATTATCTCCTCCTTTCCATGATAAGTTTTTTTGTTAGCATAGACCTCACCTGTCCGAATGTCAGTTCGATTGTCCCTGATTTTAGGATTCTACCTGTAAGTATCGACTTGTACACATTTCCTTCCAGGTAGATTTTTGCTTTTGTCCCTATTGGTATGGTAGCCGGATAGACAAGATTATCTTCCGCTGCATACAGCAAAATAATCTCATTATCGTACTGCTGCGGGGTCAATTCCTCTACTGCCGCTTCCAATGCTTCCTGGTCCCATGTATCACTGTCATCCAAATCCTTCAGCTTCCAAAAGACCGGTGTAATTCTATCTGTGTTGTTTTGGTCAATGGTGCCATCCGGGTGCAAGTAGTAAAATGACTGACCAGAATAGGATATTTCTCCGGTTTCCTGGTTTGTGACCTTACGGCGAACCACCATTTTGTTGGCCGCTCCGTAGCTGTCTCCCAGGGTCACGGTCTTATCCAGCACATTGGCTTTATCCGCCTCCAGGGTTATTTCATCCGATGGCTGGCAAATTTCCACGGCAATCATCATGGTTTCCATATCCACCCAGCAAAGGCAAACAATTCCGTATGCTTTCAGAGCTGCCGTCATCACATCAAGGAGGTTGATGGTATCTCCCGTACCTGTATCCGCTATGGGATATACCGCTCTTACCGATTTTTGTATTGCTACTGGCCTATTTTGCAGATCGTCCTGATTTTCAATGAACTGGTCTGTGATCTGCTGTTCTATCCAGCTGACCACATCCGTGATTTGGCTTCTGTAAACTTCACAGTCAAAAACCGCCTGAAGAGGCCGCACACTGATGGTTACCGTTCCGGTTGCCGGCTGTACATCCGATACGATTCCATCACATACCAGCGCTCCCCCATCGGTCAAATGGATAAAGTACCCTTTTTTGCAGTTGACCGGTTTTGACAGGACTGTGAAAGCCTCGAAAGTCAGGAAGTCCAGTTCTACAGTCTGATCCGGAATCAGAGCGGAATCTGCGTACTTCATTTGGTCTGTGAATATCTCCAGCTTATACACGCTTTCTTACCTCCACAAAAGCCTTTGTGTTTCCCAGGCCTCCCTGGGCAAAAACCAGCCTGCACTCTCCTGGAGGAAGTTCGAAGATCCGTTCCGTAGAGAAATCACTATCCTGATACCTGTTTGCAACAAAGATTCCATCTCCGGTATACTCAGCAATTTCCATGGTTGCCGGGTGCATGTCCACCACCAGCTTGTTTCCTTCAGGTATAACCACATTCACTTTTCCTGTGGCAAGGCGCACACCATATTGATACAGTGCCCAGGTTGGAGATTCTACCGGTCCAAAAATTGTAATTTTGGGATAGCTGGACAGTCTTCCATTATTGATGGTCACTGACTGCTCTACATCATCCCGATATACATAGGGGTATGTGTAGGAATAAACCTTTCCTCCCCCACCTTCAGACTGGGCCTGGTATGCCGTAAGCTGTTCATACCACTGGGAGTTCGCTGTAAAAGAGACAGAGCATATCAGCCGCCGGGACTTTTCATCTATTTCTCCCTTTTCCATGGATATATCCACATCGAGATACTTCCAGGTTTTTCTGGTCTTATATCCCAGCACAAGTCCACCAACTTGGATAAAATCCAGAAACTCATCGTACTGGTCATATCCTTGAAAGATCATCTCTCCCGCCAGGGAAGGTTTTTTGGTTTTTCGGTCCGTCACTATGTAGGTATCTCCAACCTCCATAACTTCCGGATCCATTCCCCAGCCAAAACCGGATGGGTCATGGAAAAAAGCATCCTTCCTCATCAGGTCAAAAGTCTGTCCGTCTGCATTTGTCAGCTTGAATTGCCTCATACGAACAGCCTCCCCAATTGTCGGTTGAGATCTCTAACCAACTCGCTTCCCTGCTGATGGGTGTATCCGTTGAATGTAATACTCTCAATATTCACGGCAGCACCGCCTTTTCCTGCATTTGAACCCGTGAGCGGCAGCACCCTTGTTCCTCCGGGTCCAACAGTCAGCAGCTCCGGGCCTGCTTCTCCCACAATGGCACTTCCGGAGAGTACGGTCCCTCCCTTTGCCAGGTATGGAATATTGGGAATAGTTGGAAGGCTAGGATGCCAAGACCCTCCTCCCAACCATACAGGCATATCAAATCCCAGCCCGTTGAATCCCTCTATCAGCTGGTTTATAGCATTGATGGCCATATTCAAGAGACCGATAATTCCGTTTATCGGCACCTTTGCAATGGCCACCAGACCATCAAAAATTCCCGCAAAGATATCCTGGACCCCCTGCCATGCCCGTTCCCAGTCTCCTGTAAAAATGCCTCGGATGAAGTCGATTACACCGGTGAAAATCTGCAGGATGGAGTTCCATATGTTTTGTACATTTGCAAAAAACATATTTAAGTATTCTCCCAAAACCGGTCCGAAAATTTCCGTCCAGTCTGTGAGAAAAACCCCTTGGAGCCATGCATCAAACTCCATGAGCCACGCCTTGATTTCTTCCCCCTTTACTGCAATAAGGGTGACCAGGGCAACGATTGCGGCGATCAACAGTACCATGGGGTTTGCCGTTAAAAACGAGATTGCCGATGCAATAGCTGAAATGATTCCCGCCACAGGGGAAATGGCAGCAATCAACCCCAGCACCACTGCAATTGTGGTCTGGGTTGTACTGTCAAGCCCTGTAAACCAATCCAGAAGCTCTGCAATTTTTTCTGTCACCGTGGTGACTACAGGCAGGGCCACCTCTGCCACCTTAGCCATAGCTTCCTGCAGTTTCAGGTTGGCTTCCTGGTTGGCAAGCATTTCCTCGTTGTTCTGCTTCCATGCCTTATAGCTGTCATTCAGTCCGGCATTGGCCAGGGTCTCAAGAGCCAGATTCTGCTTTTCTGCCTCCGTCTTGCACCCTGCCAGCTGTTCTGTAAAGTTATCCGCCCCGATTCCCAGTCGGTCCAGCAGTTCTCCAAACTGGCCGGTTGCCGTTCCTGTTGCAAGTGTTTCCTGCAAGCTGTCTGCAAGTCCCTCAATTTTTAGAGTATCCGGAAATCTCTGGGCAGCTCCGGCAAGCCCCTCAACGGCTTTTTGCATGTTACTTTCCGTGAATCCAGCCTGCAATAGGTTAGCGGTTGCTTCTACGGCACTGTCCGTTTCTCCGGACTGCACAGCCAATTCCCGCCATGCATTACGGGCCACTTCTGCACTCACCGCATTGTCCTCAGCGGTTGCTTCCAGTTTAGACAGGTCGCTGCGCAGTTCCTCTGTGGCCGGAATCGTGGCGACAACTGCAGTGCCCACGCCCACAATTCCAGCTGTTACAGGTGCAAAGGACTGCTGCACTTTTCCCGCTGTTGCAGATACCGCATTTGCTCCTGCCTGAATGCTCTGGGCGGCCTGTCCAATTCCGCTCATAGCTTTGGAAGCCTGATCCGCCTGGTTTTCCAGTCTGCTTAGCTCCTGCTCTGTAGCCACAATTTCCCTTTGAAGAGCATCGTACTGCTGTTGGCTTACCTTTCCTTCTGCAAACTGCTGCTGTACCTGCTTTTCGGCCTGTTTCAAGGTTTCCAACTTGGCCTTGGTTTCCCCCACGGCATCCGCCAGAAGTCTCTGTCGCTGTTCCAGAAGCTGTGTATTTTTCGGGTCCAGCTTCAGAAGCCGCTCCACATCCTTCAACTGTGCCTGGGTGCTTTTGATTTCCTTGTTGGTCCCGGCAAGAGCCTTATTTAGGCCAGTGGTATCACCGCCCAGGACAACTGTGATTCCTTTTATTCTGTCTGCCAATGATTCACCTCCTCTCAGAACCGGTCAAAGTCTTCCTGAGTGGCCAGGAAGTTGTATTTTTCTTGATCATTGCTCCGCTCAAGCAGCATATCGTAAACCATTCCCATGGTCATATCGTCCAGGTCCTCTCTTGAAAGATTCAGTTCAGCACATCGGAGCATGAAGGTTGCGCCGGTCTCCTCCCGGACGGTTGGTTTTATTTTTTTTTAGGCTTGCTGGTGGTCTCCTGATTCAGATCCCACAGCTGAAGGATTTCCGGCAGGATTTCGTAGATGGAGAATGTTCCGAATTCATCCAGCCACTCCTCCACAGTTCCCGGCACAGACGAATCATGCATTCTGGCCATGACAAAGGCTACATTTTCGAAAATTTCCAGGTCCATCACGGAAAGCTGTGCCTCTTTCACGGCCTCCTCATACTCCGCCAGTTCCTGCTCTGTTGCATCTTCCCCCGGCTTCTTCAGATTCTGGCTTTTGACCGCCCTGTCATATCCTTTTTTCAGCTGATTCATATCCCGGATGATGTCTCGGCCCATTTTATGCCGATAAATGCGAGGGGTCAGGGCCGTAGCCCGGAACCCCACCTCTTTCCCATCAATGAGAATCACTTTCTCTGCCATGGTATCAGCCTCCTGCTCCTGCCGTTGTATCCTTGGTCCATACACTTTCGAACCACCCTTCATATACCGTTTCCGGTGTGTCAGAAGTGGTGGAGGATTTCACATCACCGTTAGCCAGCGGGGATGCCGTGATGGTCATTGCCTCCGTGTCCGGCTCTTTCTGGTTTTCCTTGTTCTCCCCCTTGATATTGGGTCGTGTGGCAATGCAGCTATACAGCACATGGCGCCGGTGCTTTTTATCTCCCAGGAACTCATACAGAAGCGCAAACTTTTTGGAACCCATATTTGCGCTTTCAGTCATGACCTTATCCTTTTCGGAGAGGCGGTTGTTCATGTACTTCTGACGGAACCAGTCCGGAATCATGGCAAAGGTAATATCCCCCTCATAGCCATTATTGTTCTCGGTCACGATGTAATCGGTTGCATCAGCCCGGAACTTTGTGATTTCCCCCTGAGCGGACAGATCCATGCTCACGGCACCAGGCATCCGCTCCGGCGTTCCAAAGGTTGCCCCTTCATCCACATCATCGGTCATCAGCTCTGCCACATGAACATTGGTAAGGTCGTAGTGATACTTGTTGGTATCGGTATTGGTAGACATTCTCACACCTCGATTTCGTATAGAATTTGATAGCATTTTTCAGAATCCAGATAGGTTTCTGTTTTCTCCCAAAAAAGGGAGGACAAGGCTTTTTCCACCTTGTCCTCTGTTTGCGGTTCTTTTTGCTTTGTGTATAGTTCGACCTGAATATGGTCGACCCTTGCGTAAACTCCCCCGTCTGCCCCAAAATTGTTGCTGTAGGCCACCAGATAGCAGATAAAGGGGAGCGGCGGAGCTTCTTTCTCCGGCCATGCCCGGTAGGTCACTGGAAGTCCTGTTGATTCCAGCAGTGTTCCAAGTTCCTTCAAGGTCATCCTCGGACCACCACCTTTACCTTTTTGAGCAGCTTTTTCTCCGCATTCTGTTCCGCCGGGGCAATGTGCGGATGTCCTTCCACCCGTCCCCCGGTGACTTTGGCATGCCCGTTTTCCAGCAGGTGTGTCAGCTGATAGTCAGTCTTATTTCTTACTACCACCCGAATATCCTCCTGATTTTCATAGGCCACCTGACTGTTCCATCCCTTTTTGTAACTGCCTGTGAGTACCGGGCTGTTCTGCTGGATTTCCTCTTTACATTCCTTGGCCACCTGTTTGACTTCTTTCTTCAGCCCATCTGTGACCTCCTGGCTGTATGCAGAGAGTTCCTTTTCAATGGCACTTGCCAGGTCTTCTACCCTGATACCGGCCATCATACACCCGCCTTTCGTTCCAGATACAGTTCAATGGTTTCATTCTTTCCCAGGAAGGTGCGGTACACACTGTACCGCACCCCATTCAGCTCAGCGATGTCTTCCCCTTCATAGTCAGGAGCAAACATGACTACTCTCCATTCCGGCCGAAGCCCGGCCCGGCCAGCCTCATAAAATTCCTGGGCACTCACACTTGTAACCGCACAGAACACATCCCGTGTGGTTTCACTGGGCACCATCTGCTTGATGTCGTCCTTTGTATAGGCGGTTCTGACCAGCTTCAGCACAGAGGATCTATCCATCAGGTATCCCCCCAATTCGTGTACCCAGTTGCCATCATGAGCTGTGCCTTCTGTTCATCGTAGGATGCTTTAAGCCGGTCATAATCATCAGGCTGCCCAAAGTTTATCCTACAATATGTAGTCACTGCTCGAATGATGAGCGGGTCTGTCTGTTCCTGGTTTGTCACGCCAGCCATGCCAAGGTCAGCCAGTGCGGCGGCAATCAGGTCAGTGATTTCACTGTCAAACGCCGTGGTTTTTACCCGCAGCGCCAACTTAACCTTGTCCAGCATTCATCCCACCGCCTTAACCTGCCGCAATTTTGGAGAACGCACTTGCAAGACCAACCTTAACATCAAACAGGGCCACACCAAGGTACTTATGGCTGTTGGTGTCGATATCGTACTGCTGGCGCACGGCAATGTTTTCTCCCATAGCACCCACCGCCTTGGTCATATCTCCGGCCAGCACGGTATCGTCCGCAACATTGTCATCCTGAAGGACTTCAACGCCGTACACATAGGCCTTCTCGGAACCGCCCGCAAACTTTACAATGCTGCTCTTACTGTTGTCCTGAATGGGCAGCAGCTTAGTGTAAAGGGTTTTCCGGTTACACAGAATAGCCACGCCAGCACCCTTTACACTGCCCAGGAGAGCCTGCACCGTTGCGGCATCGATAGAAGTTCCTGCGGAGGAAGCCGCCGCAGTAATCGCAGTAATGATTTTCTCATTGATTTTACGGGCGATAGCCTCTCCCAGCATACTGACGATCCAGCTGTTAAAAGCCGGAATACTCATCTGCTGGGCTGCATCGGAGATTTGTACCAGCTTTACGATCTCAGCCGGGCTGAGTTCAACAGGGGTCAGAGTATCATTCGCCGGGGTAATCGCCCCATTTTCGGTGTGGTCGGTTGCTGCATCGTTGGTTCCTTCCACATAGTAGGTGATTTTGGAACCGCTGTAGACCATGGTGATCCGCTCCATGAGAGGAGCATGGTCCCGCACCTGGGTCATGATATCGTTGGCCACCAGCTTGGAAATTGCACCGTTTGCAGCAGTGAGCGCCCGCTTCTCCTCCTGGCTCAGATTACGGCTCTGGAGTTTTTTGAGCCATGCCGTGCGATACTCCTCGGAGTCCAAAGCAAAAGGCTCAGTTCCTTCCTCCACATGGTCGCTGAACCGGCGCACCACAGTTCCCTGTCCATTTGCCACAGCCTCACGCAGCTTGCGGCGCTTTTCTGCCGCCTCCTCCAGCTGCTTCAACTCCGCCTTCAGGCTCCGGGTTTCATCGGTCAGCTTATCCAGATCTGCTTCAGGATTGTCCGCCTCCACTGCAATGGCTGCCAGGCGGGCTTCGATTTCTTCTTTACGAGTCATTTCATACCTCCAGTAAAAGTTTTAATTTTTTAACCTTATTTGCCCGTTCCAGTCTCTCCGCCTTGATACCGTCGATCACTCCGTCGGCGTATCTCTGGGCACTGATAGATGTCATGTCGTTGGCCGGAATGGACACGGCGCTGACATCGTACAGCTTTTTAATTTTTGTGATGGTTCTGGTCACGGTTTCCACATTGCTTTCGTGGTCTACCGTTGCGGTTCTCTGGTCCTCTGCCACCACAAACCCAAAGGACATCTTGTCTGTATAACCGCCTTTGATTTCCTGATAAAGCTGCCGGCCAATGTCGGTGCCTCCCAGGTTGGCCGTAATTTTTAGGCCAATGGCATCTACAGTCAGGGTAAGTGTGCCATTTGTATTTCTGGCAAATACCCTTCCCTCATGGTTGTACTGCATGATAACATCATCCATATCACACTCTGAGAATGCGGTGGGGGCGATTTGCTCCACCACCTTATAGTCTCTGCCATCGTACAGCAGATAGGGCTGATTGAAGGTCGTTGCATATCCTTCTACTACCATTTCATCCCCATTTCCCGCTTCCCGAACGGTCATTGTCATGGAGCGGTACTCCCGTCCGCTCTCCAGCCTGCTCAGCTGTCTGTCGTTAAGTTCCACTGGTCAGGTCATCTCCTTTCTTTGTCACACTTCCATCTTTCCCCAACAGGTAATACTCTCCTCGAATGGTGTACGCTTGCCCCTGTCCGTCCGGCAGAGGCGGAAGATTCCATATTTCCCGAATTTCATCCCGGTTCATAATGCCTCGGTCTGCCATTTGAGACGACACATTCAGCTTATCTGCATTACTCATATACTGCAGCCGATTTGCTGTTGCCATCAAAAGTGCCCCAGCCGCTCGTTCCCGCTCTGAAAAAAGCATTTTCGTTGTCACATCCGAAAACTGGATTGCAAACTGTTCTATTGCTCCTTCATAGAACGCTGCCCATGCATCTCCATAGGCCTTATTCTGGAGAATGCTCTCATTGACCCCAAAATAGTTATAGACATTGGTCTGGATCAGCTTCATCTGTTCTGCATCCACCACATAAGGATTGGATTTTATTTGAGCAATGTCCGTATATGTATTGGGGAACAGAAGCAATCCTCCCCCTTCACTCTGAAGGTTTTCTCTGGAAAATCGCTTTCTCTCTTTTGCCAGATCTTCCGCAGTGGAGAAATTGTTTACCCTGGCCATAAACCGGAATGTAGATGCGTTCTTGACTGCCTCTCCTATTCCTTGATTCTGGATATTGATGAGTTCCATGGTGGGTCTCAGGGCGGCATTATCCTCCCCAAAGAAATCATCCTCATACTGGAACTTATTCATAATGCCGCAGTATTTCATTTCAATGCTGGCATACTGCCCCGTTTGAAACTGGTACCGCAGCCACGGTTCTCCATCATTCTGCACGATCACGCACTGAGACGGAAGTACCGGAAAAATTCCGGTCACTTCCATATAGTCATCCATCACAGGAACAATAAATGCTGTGTTATTTACATCCAGAATTGTGGAAAGCCGGTACAGGAACTGCCCCCAGGTCTGCCACTCATTCGGCCCTGTCTTCAATCTTGTCTGAAGTCTTGGCTTTGCTTTTCCCTCTACCTGTACCCGAAGTTTACTGATATGAGTCGCTCTTGCATGGATAGCGGACCGCACCAGTTCGCTCTCATACAGTTTTCCGCCCCATGTGGTAAATACCGGCGTGTAGGCTGTCAGTGTTTTGAAATAGCCCTCTGTTTTCCCGGAAGGTTCCGGTCTCTTGAAAATTTTATCGAATAAGCCCATGGTCAACCCCCATTTTTCAGCTGCCTCCCTATCTCTGCGTAATACTTTTGCCTGACCGTCATAGCATCCAAGAGGGCCGCCCCGCCATCTATGTGTACTTTCGCACTCATCTTGATTGGCTTGCACCGTCCGCTCTCCGCCTCGCTTTTTATGGCCATGTCCAGCAGATGAACCTTCATCAGGTCGTTATCACCAATGCAGAATGTTCCATCCCTCATCAGTCCCTCTGTCTCCCGAATCACAGGTGTCAGATTGAACCCCTGAAATACATCCTCCATATGGAATCCGTACTGCTTCATATCCTGCACCAGGTACTGGGCAGTGTAACGGTCATACCCCACTTTAAGCGGATAGATTTGGTACTGTTCTATGAGCATTCTGAACCAGTTAAAACAGTCATGGTAATCCACAAAATTGTCTCCCGATAAGGTCAGAAACCCTCGTTGTACATAGATAGAGTAGGGCAGCCCGTCCCGGGCTGTTGCCTCCTCCAACCGCTCCGCCGGGAGGAAGAAGTGCATGAACACATACAACCTTCCCTTCTTTTCCAGGACTATTCCACAGGCCGTCAGGTCTGTAGTGCGGGAAAGGTCGATTCCACCCACACAGTAGCAGTTCCGGAAGTCTTCCATCCGCAGTGCTTCCCCACAAGCGGACTCTACAGCCTGTGTGGAAAGCCATGCCTGGCTGCTATTCTGCTTGATATTGCAGTACTTTGTGATAAACTCTGCCTTTTTTGAAAGGCTTCCCTCTGCTACGGCGATTTCCTCCAGGAGATAATCCACAGACACTGAGACCCCCAGATTTGGGTTTGATTTTCGCAGTTCTGTGATGTCATTCCATTTCTGTACATCATCGATCATGTACAGGAAAGGGGCCAACCGGCGCTCCCGGCTGTCCCCCATCAGAAATCTTGTACATCGCTTTATTAGCTCATCATAAATTCCCTCGTTTTCATATCCGGCAGTAGAAATAGACAGAATCATAGGTTGTTTCCGTGCGCCCAGGGCAGACTTCATAACCTCATACTGTTTCAGCCCCGCCACCCCCGGCCAACTTGCAATCTCATCGCATACCGTCAAGGACGGGTTATATCCATCTGACTTTTTGGAGTTGAATGCGATTTTTTTTACACTGGAATTTGTGCTTTCAATGTAGTAGTCAGATTTTCTTCTCCGGATGAGTGTCTCCAGCTCCGGCTCTTTTGCAATCGACTGCCAAAACGCAGAGTACACCAGATCCGCCTGGTCAAGCTTTGGCGCCACACAGTAAACTTTAGCTCCGTATTCTCCATCCAGATATACACAGTAGGCAATGATCGCCGCAGCGAAAAGGCTTTTCCCGTTTTTCCGGGCCACGATCAGCACTACTTCCCGGAACTGGCGCAGTCCATCTGCCCCAACGACTCCGAATATAACCGAAACAAATGCCTTCTGCCATAACTCCAGCTTTAGAAGATCATCTCTCCCCTCACAGTGATGGCAAAATGTTTCTATAAATCGGATCGCTCTGTTTGCTTTCTTCTGGTCAAAGAAAAAAGACTGCTCCTGCATCCCCTTCACAACATATTCATAGAACAGTCCAATCCATCGGCCTACCACCTCGCTTCCGTTTTGGATTGCCTGGTAGTAAGCCAATATGTAATTAACCATCCTTCATCAGCTCCGCCAGCTTATTCCTTGACTGGCTCTGCGGCACCATTTCCACCAGCTGTTTTATAACACTCTGGTAGTTTTTATCTGTGGCCGTAAACAGACGGGCCGCCGGGCGTTCTCTCTCATATGGGTCGGTTTTATCGGATTGCGAAAACTGCTCTGTCTCACCGTTTTCTTGGATATCCTCCCAGAGCCGATCCAGGCGAACCCTGAGCCGGGCGGCCTGTACAATGAGCCCCTGGGCTACTGCAAACTGGTTTTCCGGAAGATCTTTGAAAATCTTGGTAAGTCTGTTGATTTCTGACTTTTCTGTCCGTTTTTTGGCCAAAATACCACCTCCTTTTTTGGTCTGCTTATATACGCGCGTATATATTGGGTGGGGGGTATGCGCACCTGAGAGAGGAAAACTAAACTCCACCCACCGGTCTCCCGGCACTTTATTTTACTAAAGCATAGGGGGGGTAGGTCATCTGACACAAACCCGCCCCATTTCATCTACTTTGTATCTCTTCTTTGCTCCATGAGCCCTTGCATGGCAGTCTCTGCAGAGCAGTTCCAGGTTCCCCCATGATAGGCATACCGCCGGGTCATTGATATTCTCCGGTGTAAGTTCAATTTTATGGTGAACAATCTCTCCTGCCTTATAGATTCCCTGCTTTAAGCACTTCTCACACAGTCCTCCAACACTTCCTGCGTATGCCTTCCTTGTTTGCTGCCATGTCTTCGACTTATAAAATTTTTTTGCAAAATCTCTCACTTTTTTCTAATTTCCTCTTGACTTATGCGCACTAAATGCGTATAATATAAACATGAGGTGATTACATGAAACAGAAAGACCTGATAAAGTTACTGGAAAGTAACGGATGGTGGAAATCCAGAGAAGGTAGCAATCACATCATCTACACCAATGGAAAGGAGAGTGAAGCGATTCCCAGGCATAAAGAACTAAATGAATTACTGGCAAAAGCAATCATCAAACGGCGGGGGCTGAAATAAGCCCCCACCCCTTCATGATTCTGATATATTCAAGGAGAAAAGTCATATGAAATCTGTTTACCCAATTATTCTTACCCCTGCTGAAAATGGCTATGTCGTTTATGTTCCCGCCTTAGATATCAATACTGAAGGAGAAACCATTCCCGATGCTATTGCAATGGCCCGGGATGCCATCGGACTGTGGGGATTGGCCGAAGAAGATTCCGGCCGATCTATCCCAGAAGGCTCCTCCGAATTGCCTACTTGCAACCCTGGAGAACTTGCGACCCTTGTTGATATTGATTTCGATGCATACCGCCGGGCCAATGATATGCGGGTGGTCCGCAAAAACTGTACCATTCCTTCCTGGCTCAATGAGGCTGCAGAAGCTGCTCACATCAACTTCTCCGCTGCCCTGCAGGCAGGTCTAAAGAAACAGCTTAATCTCGAATAACTAAATAACGAAAGCCGGGAGTAAAATCCCGGCTTTTTTCTGTGGCTGAATTTGCAAGCATAGCGTTTGGATATCCAACCGCATAAAAAGAGCCGCCCAGCCTTTGCTGGACAGCTTATCATTGGAGCCGCCGGTGGGAGTCGAACCCGCAACCTGCTGATTACAAATCAGCTGCTCTGCCTATTGAGCTACGGCGGCACAAAATTCCGGATCAGTAACTCAAGGACAGATGGAGAAAAAGAAATAGGTGAGCATCTCCTGGCACTGATCCGGAAACCCCCTGGCTCCTCACGCAGAGCCGCCGGGGCATAAAAATAGCCGGTATCTCAACCGGCCTGTGGGTCCTTATACAGGACGGCGCCTTTCGGCGCAGGACCCTTATCCCTAAGGAGAATTACATGCTTTTGACTTTAGTGGTCAAATCCACTATATCAAGTTTAACCCTTTTTCTGGCGAAAAGGTATCAACTTTTCATATTTCCCACAGTTCCTGGGCCAGGTAGAGGATGTATTTACTCCTATACCGTTTCATGGTTGGGATGGATACAGGCAAATCAATATGAGCCATCCGCACTCCCTCAAATAAATTTTTCCTGATCACATCTTGGGCGCACTTATCTCCCATCCGGTAGAGCGCCTTTTCGATTGCCCTGATTTTTTGGTCGTTTCTCTCTTTGACCACAATCAATCGCTCCGCCTTCCTGGCAGTGGGATTCCCGGTCCCAGAGCCTTTGGGCTGACCGTCCGCCGCCGGGGAGCCTTGCAGGATCATTTCCTCCTGTTCCTGGCGCCTCCGGATTAAGGTGTAATAGCTTTTAGCAATATCCACACACTGCCTATAGATATCCGCCGGGAGTTTTACCGCCTTCATTCCATATCCTCCTTACTTCCCTCATTCCAAATGTATCCAATCAGATCTTCCCGCTTAAGACATTGTCCTTCACATACAACAACACCGATTATATGACAGTAATTCACCTCCACGGTTTTACCATTTTCTAATACACTGCAGACCTTTACTGTTTTACCATCGAATGGATCACGGCCAATTTTTTCACTCGCTCGGATGGATACTACAGTACCCGCATTCTCTGCATAAACCGGCACCATTTTCCCTGGCTTTTTGTCATATCCTCTACTGACCGTATTCCCGTAACTTATTCCAAGATCATTTGCAATCTGATTTACCTCTCTAACTGTCCTTATATGATCCATTCCTGGTGTGTTCATCTCTCCATTCCGCCGGGCTTCATTCTCCACGGAGAGGGAACGGTGTTCTGTCCGTTGCTCCTCCAGGCGGCGCTGCCGGCAGGCCTGGCAAAGTTTTGCCTTCGGTTCATCCGCAGGAAGCGGTGCCCCGCACTTGCAGTACCTGACGGTGGTTTCCTTTTTGGACATTTACTGTACCTCGCTCTCTTGGTTATTCTTCATTTTGCTTATTCCTTACCCTACAGCCACTTCCATGAATTCCCCCATGGTTTTTATGGTCTGATTGCACCACTCCGGGAGGTTTGCCCGGACCAGTGCTGTGGCAAAAGGCGGCGGTACTGCATTGCCACACCGGGCCACCTGCTTTGCCCGGGGGTATTCGTGGCCTGTATAGTCCCGGTCAATGATGTAATCCTCCGGGAAGCCCATTGCCTTATACAGTTCCCCAGGAGTGAGCATCCGCAGCCCTATGTCCGCAATGTAATACCATGTGCCTCCAATCCGCAGGAGAACCACCTGATTCTCTTCCAGGTTATATCCGCAGTACTGGTTCAGCAGGTCCCGGATTTTAGGCCAATGGCGCAGGTCTGCTCCTGGCTCATACTGCACAACTTTTGTCTCTACGGCTGCAAATCCTCCCGGGCTTGCCGTGATAGTCTGCAATGGAGTGTTTGGCGCTTGGCCAATGTCCTGCCCCTTGAATTTGCAGATATGGGCCAGCGCCAAAGCCTCCCGGTCCGTAGCCGTTACCGTATGCATAGGCGTGGCTACATCCAGCGGCTTTCCCGTGCTGTAATACTCCACCAGACAGGCAGCAGTCAGCCCGTACCGATTGGACCCGTCAATGGTGTTGATTGGAGCATCAAGGCCGGAGGCTCTCACTCCCTCTGTCTGCTCGGTATGGTACTGGATCAGGTTGGCCGATTTTATCACAGGCATTACCACGCCTTCTGTATGGTGCCCCAGGACCGTTCCAAGAGGCTTTCCCTGGTCCTTAATGTGTCCGCTTCCGCTGTGATTGCACTGCACAATAAACGGTTTTCCGCTCTTGATGGTGAATTTATCCACGCCCCGGATGATCCTGCGCATGGTGTTTGGTCTCAATGGTCGGACCGCCCGCAGCCCATACCGCTCCAGGATTTCCTCCTTGGTGTCAAATACGGATGGGCAAGGAAGATTCCAGTCAATGATTTCCGCAGCGCTTCTCCATGGAAGTTTCTTTCCAGCTTTGACCTCTATACTTTCCGCCGGGGCGTGAGTGGCTTCCGGCCAGACAATTGGTATTCCGTCACACCTGGCCACCATAAAGAAACGCTTCCTGGTAGTGGGTGCCCCGAAGTCTGCCGCCACCAGCTCCCGAAACTGCACATCATACCCCAGCTCTTTCAGCTGCCGGATGAACTTTCTGAAGGTCTGGCCTGCCTTGGCTTTGACCGGTTTTCCCTTGCGTACCGGGCCCCAGGTCTGAAACTCCTCCACATTCTCCAGCATGATCACCCGGGGGCGCACCGTTCCGGCCCACCGTAACACAATCCACGCCAGCCCCCGGATGTGCCTATCCACTGGCTTTGAGCCTTTGGCTTTTGAGAAATGCTTGCAGTCCGGAGAAAACCAGGCCAGTCCCACGGGTCGACCCATGCATACCTTCTCCGGGTCTATGTCCCATACGCTCTCCTGATAGTGGGTTGTGTATGGGTGGTTGGTCTGGTGCATGAGGATTGCATCCGGATCATGGTTGATGGCGATGGTCACCGGGCGGCCAGTGGCCAGCTCTATTCCCGTGGAGGCTCCACCTCCACCGGCAAAGTTATCCACGATGATCTCCTCGAACAGGTCAAGCTGTTTCATGTTCTCTCCTCCAACTCCACCAAATCAAAAAGTGTAGGTGCTTCCAACTCAGCCTCTGCGCTCTCGCAGTAGCCTACTCCGTCCCGGAAATATTCCTTGTTAAGCTCTACTCCCTTTCCTCTCCGTCCCATCTTCAGGGCCGTGTATGGCACTGTGAAAAGTCCGGCAAAAGGATCTGCCACCAGGTCTCCCGGATTGGAATATCGCTCGATGAGCCGTTCTACAATGTCCAGCTGGAGTGGGCAGACATGGTTCTGCTGCCTCCGGCGGCTCTGGTCAGTGTTCAGTGTCCTCATCCTGTTGATATCATCCCACACGGTCTCATCCCAGCTTCCCGGCGCCACCACCATGAAGGTGGAAGGTAGCCGCCCTTCCTGGTCAAGCTCCTGGGCCAGCTTCACATGATCCTGATAGCTGTACACGGTCTGGCGGCTGTACTTTCGATACAGTTGCTGGAGCTTGGTCACCGGGGCATTTTCCAGCTCCCGCCGGGTGATGGGTCTGTCTCCGCTGGACCGCCAGAAACCATGTGCATCTATCTGCCACCTGGCCCTGGTGTAGTCTTCTTTGCTCTTTGTCACCCGTATATCGGCATATCCCTTGGTATGATCCGTTGGTAGCTTGCGAAAGAGTAGGATGTACTCCGGGCAGCCCACCCCCATCTTGGTTCCGTCCTTGCACTGCTCTGTCCATCCCAGGCGGTAGGTCTGGTTGTTTTCCCGGACAACATCCGTCACCACGGTTATCATGCCAAAATAGGCAAAGCCGTGCCGGATAAAATGGGAAATGCAGTCCGCATGAAACGGCTCCACTGTGGGCATACCCATCCCGGTGACATTACCGAATTGGATACGGTCCTTTACATGGATGGCCGCCACCCGCCCTGGCTTTAATGTCCTGAGCAGCTGCGGGGTAAGGTAGTCCATCTGTTCAAAGAAAGCAGTGTCATCCGGATTATGACCGAAGTCATTGTAGCTTGGGCTGTATTCGTAGTGGTTGCCAAAGGGAATGCTGGTGACATACAGGTCAATGCTGTTATCCTCCCAGGTCTTCACCTCCTCCACGCAGTCGTTATTCACGGCGGTGTACTTGTCACCCTGGACTTCCACCCGATCACACCCTATAGATCTTTTCAGGATTTCCAATGCCACACTCCCCAGTCCATACTCCTTGATGATTTCCTCCATCTTTGCGCTCAGCTCCTCGTACTGGGTCCACTTTCGCTTCAAAGCCAGGAGGATCTCTCCTTCCGTGTCCATGTAGATGATGTCAATGACCACCGGCTTGGTCTGGAGGAATCGGTAAATGCGGTGCACCGCCTGGATGAAGTCATTGAACTCGTAGTCGATTCCCATGAAGATTGCCCGGTGGCAGTACCTTTGGAAGTTGCACCCGGATCCTGAAATGCTCTTCTTTGTCCCGAACAGCCTTGTCCTTCCCTGAGCAAAGTTCATTACCTGCTGTTCCCTTGGTTCAAGGTCCATGGACCCGTATATATCTACCATCTCCGGGATGACCCGCTTCAGCGCCCTTCGTTCTTCCTCCAGGTCATGCCAGATTACAAAATGGTCCTCCGGGGATTCTGAAACGATTCTGGAGGTTTCCCTTGCCCGGATCTCTATGCTGTCCCTCTTTTCTCTGGCAGCATCGGCCAGGCCCATGGCCGCATCGTGTCCCAGTTTCAGCTGACCATCCCGGTCAAACTCCTCCGGCCGCTCCTGGCTTTCCAGCTTGTGATACCGGATCTCCAAAGGCGGGAGACTGTACCCTTCATCCGAAAACCCCAGGTCTGATGGCTTTTGTAGAAATAAACCCCAGGAGGCGCACCAGATCCAGAACTCCCTTTCCCGGTCCGGATATAGGGTAAGGTTGTTCGCCTTGGTACTGTCCCTCTTGAAAAACCGGGTCAGCGCCTGGCCGGTGTCCATTACCTCCAGGAACCCGGCATAGTGGATGAGCTCCTTGTATCGGTTTGGGCTTGGCGTGGCTGTGTTGGTCAGCTTATACGGGATTCCCTTGAACTTTACCATGAACTCCTGGTAGGTTTTGCTCCCGAAGCTCCTTAGGGTGGCAGCCTCATCCAGGCTTACGGCCGTGAACGCCTTCGGGTCGATGTTTCCATCCCGCACCCGCTCATAGTTGGTCATGATGATAGGGTCGGTGCACTGCTGCACTTCTTCCATGGTCCTGCAGTATACGGGTGGGTCCATTCCAAGGACATCCTTGGCATCTGTGCGGAACTCCGGCATTACATTGAGGGGCATGACAATGAGGGCTTTCCCGCCCTGGTGCTTTTGAATGATCCTGCACCATTCCAGCTGCATGACCGTCTTACCAAGACCGAACCGGGCAAAGATTCCCCGTCTTCCCCCACGCAATGCCCACTGCACGCTCGCCCTCTGATGAGGCTTCAGTGCGGGACTTATCTCGGTTTCGTCAATTTCAATCCCGCTGAGCGGGGCAATATCAATTTTGTGCTCCAAAAATTCCTGGTAGGTCACTCCATATCTCCCCTTCTTTTTTTCTCAATCCTGTATGTATTCAGTGAATCCCCAGCCATTTGGCCGGGCGATCAGCTCTATAAACAGCCGGCGGCGGTAGATGTAGTCCCGCTGCAGCTTTCGGATGGCGGCGCTCTTCACTTCCACCACCTCCACAAAGCCATTGGCATAAGTGACTACAAAGTCCGGGGTGTAGTGTGCCGCCGGAAGTTTCAGGCCACAGTAGCTATCCGCCGGGTAGAGGGTGAACCGCTTGTGCAGCTCCACCTGGGCCACCTGTTTGGCCACCACCTTTGGCCATAGCACAGCGGCATAATACCGGCGCTCCAGCTCACTGTCCGCCCCCGGCAGCAGGGGTCCGGTTCTCTCCGCATGGGCCGCCATATTCCTGGCTTTCCGTTCCCGGTCCCGCCGGGCCAGTTCTGCCTTTATCTGCGCTCTGGCCGCCGGTCCCAGCCGGGCCAGGTCCTTCTCGCTCAGCCCCATCAGATGCTCCGCTGGTGCTCCTGCTTTTCCGCCCTGGACACCAGCACAACCCCGTCCTTTCCCCGAAGCTTGGCAGTTACTCCATCATCCAGCTTCAAGGTGGCCCCCAGGATATACCCCTCCCGCACGGCATCCGCCAGAGTGCAAATGAGTTTCTGTGCCTCCGGGTCATCCTTGCCGAAGATCTCCTGGATGGTTGCCTTCTCCTGGGCCGCCCGCCGGAAGACCTTTCCTTCCTCGCACTTGCAGGCGGCGGTGGCGGCCTGTTCTGCTTCCTCCCAGGTGTCATAGTCCTTCATCAGGGCTACACTCTGTCTGCAAAACTTACAGGTCCCGATTTTGTACTTGGTCAAATTGTTTTCCATGGTTTATCTCCTCACTTTCTTTTTGGGCGGTGGTCTCCGCCGCATTTTCAGACTGATGCTCCATCCCAGGTATTCGTTGTATTCGGCGCTGGCTTCGTTCAGCTCCCAGCCCGGGTATTTCCTGGCCCAGTATTCGCTGCTATGGAGCATGGCGCTGTCGGTGGCGATTCTCGCCACCTGGCTGCGGGTGTACCGGCCGTCCCTTGGCGGGGGCATGACCGGGTCTTTTATTCCCCGGCTGCGGTAATACCGGTGCTTTCTCTGTGGGTTTTTCATCATGTAATTGGCCAGGGCCTCCAGGCTGCCCTTGTCCAGCTGGAGACGGTCTGCATTGGCCCGGCCCAGCAGCTCTCCTTTCCGGTGCCAGCAGGCCTCTATCTCATCCCGGGACAGTCCACAGTGCAGCAGCACATGGAAATGGGGAGCCACCGCCTTCTTTCCCGGCCCAGCAGCTTGCCACTCCATCACCGCCAGCAGTTCTGGCTTTTCCTGCCCGGCTGCCCGGCACTTCTCCCGCAGGTGGCGCACCCAGTTCCGGAAATCCTTCCAGGCCTGGTCCGCATCCTCCGGGCGTTGCTCCGCTGCATAGGTCAGGGTGGTGTGGGTGTCCTTTGAGGAAAAGTTGCTCACCGCCAGCCGGTGGAACCACTTCCGGGCCACCTTGGCGTTGTGGTTTGCCTGGTCCTTTCCCCGGAAGGGAGGAGCTTTGGCATGCTGCCGGTCCAGGTCTCTGCTGGCCGGGTCCCGGGTTGGCAGAGGGTAGATTTCTATCTCCTGGTATTCCGCCGTCCGGGCCGAGCGGCCGCACAGGTACCGCCGTTCTCTTTGATAGGTTTTCATGTAAATCCCCTTTTTTATGTTTGTGGAAAGCACTGCCCCTGGCATTCAGGGGACAACACCGGCCGGGCCAGGCAGGAAGATCTCTCGGAAGGTAGCATGGCCCGTCCTCGTTTTCCCCTTACCCCTTTCCCCGCCTCCGTCCTAATTTCAATACCCTATACAAGCCCGGCTGCAGCCACGGAGGCTGCATGGTTTTTATGGATATTGGGTCAGTACTCCAGGGCCTCAAAGACCTTCTTTCCGATCCAGAGGCAGCTGGAGCCGGTGACATTGATGTCCTTCTCCGTAAACTGATACTGGAGCCGCACCACCTCTCCCAATGGATGGTCCGGGATGTACTTCAGGTCCACCAAATTACGGTCGCAGATCATCACCAGCGGTTTCAGCCAGTGAACAAAGATATCCTTCTCCCCCCGATAGGGCGGCCTTTCAATGGCAGGCGCTGCCGGTAGATCATACTGTTCCATGGGGATGGTCACCTCCCCCAGTCTGGCCCCGGCCAGGGCACCACCCGGGTAAAGCAGGGCCGTCACCGTGGAGGGCCCAAGCTCCTCATGCTCAAACAGGAGGGACCAATATTCCCCCTCCTGGCGCAGGGTACACTTTTCCATCTCCGGGATTCTCCCGCAGATTCCCCGGGCCAGGTCATACAAAATCTTTTTCTTGTCCATGTCCGCTCTCCTTTTTCTCTTTCTCCCTGCCCGGCTCTTGCACCTGGCAGGAACATATAATTAAGCCCCGGCAGCCAGCGGAAGCCACCGTGGTTTGGCAGATGGAGTCCAGCTCCTTGGCCCTCTGCCCGGCCCCCTCAGCTTAAGGCCCTTCGGGTTGACCAACTATTCAGTACCGCACTGGGCGGTGGAGGAGCAGGCCGGTGCCGCCCCGATAATCTTCCCGCTGGGGCTGCTCCATCATGCCGCCGGGGTCACCGGCAGCTATGTATTACAATTCGAGTCGCAGGTCTTCATGGATTGCCCGCTCTGCGCACCGGCGCAGCTTTTCCAGCCCTGCCTCGGGGCCGTCCTCTCTGCACCATTGGTTCAGCTGCCTATAGTTTCCCAGGATATCCTCTCGCAGCTGATGAAGGCGGCTCTGTCCAAAGCCCAGCTCCCGGCGCACTCCCCGGGCCAGAAGCAACCAGGCCACAGTGGCCGCCTGGTTCCCAGCCATGGCCAGCTGCTGCTCCTTCCGGTTCTTTGGCGCCCGCAACATTGGCACCCGGAATTCCAGTTCCTCCGCCGGCAGCACTTCAGCCAGATTCTGACGGATTTCCCTCATCATCCAGGTCAGCCCCGCCCGCTGGGCAATCAGACTGTCCTCTTCCACGGCCTTGCCAAGCCTGTCCTGCCGGCTGGGGCCTATGCCGTATCTCTGGTGGAGGGCGATCACCCCGCACCACATGACGATTTGTCCCACATCCGAGCGGGTTGCTTCCATCTCCTGGGCAAGTGAGCATTTAGGCATCCTTCATCAGTCCCCTTTCCTGCAGCTGCTGGAAGTATTCCTGGCGTTGCTCCACCGTGTCTATCCTCCACTGCATGGTCTCCGCCTCATGGCAGCGTTCCAGCGTATCCGTCCAAAAACAGAGATACATGGTGGTATAGGCGGATGCCCCCACATAGACCTCTGCCAGCGGCCGGTTCTGGAAATCGGTACACCTGTCTCTCATGCGAACCACGATTTCTCCCAGGGTCACAATGTACTCTCCATCGGCCTTTTCCACCTTGGAAGACCCACACACTTTGCGGGCTATCTCCCGGGCCTTTGTCATGGTCAGCTTATTCATGGTCTTGCTCCTTTCTCAGTTTTTGTTCCATCTCATCCACCGCCTCAAAGTGGCGCTGGATTTTCATGAGGGCGGCTTCATTGAGGAATCCCAGCTCCCAAGTGATCCGCTCCAGGTCACTGGGAGGGAAAGGGATTGCATGGAGATCCCTTCTCCAGGTGTCGTAGAGTGTTCGGATGGTTGGGTGCCTGATATTGAGCATATAGTAGGGCACCTCTTTCTCATTGCCGATCCTCACGATCCGGCTCCGCTCCTCCCAGACCCGCCGGGCCAGTTCTTCCAGTGGCCACAGGTCAGCCTTCTTCCTGCCCATCTTCCGCCTGGTCCTCCTGTACCATTTCCAGGCTATCCGCTGAAATCATGCAGCCCGGCAGCTCCTCCACCGTCCACAGCTCCCCGCCACAGCAGGGGCAGGTTGTCTTGAGTGCCCCCACCGTCAAGGGCAGGTGATCCAGAGGATGAGGAGACCGGAAGCGGAACTTCATTCCCTCCATAATGTTCAAAGTGATCAGATTATCCATGGTTTTCTCCTTTCAGCAGGCACTGAAGTTCCTGCAGTTCTTCTTTGTCTTGGTTATCTTCCATCCAGTCAATGAGGAAGGTGCTTACCAGCATGGCCAGAATTCCCAGTGCAATCACCGGCGGCCCTGCGTAGTACACCAGCTCCCATAGAGTCATGGCTCTTCCTCCTTTTCCGGTTGCTGCTCCACCAGTTCAATGACTTCCCCCAGTAGTGCCCTGGCGGTGCCCAGTTCCTGGCCCTTCCACCGGTGCAGCTGCTGCAGGAGAGTTTCCTTTTCAATGTACATATTCCGCCATCCTTTCTTATCCCCATGCCTCATCCGGTCCTCAGGACCATATATCCGCCGGGGGACAGCTTCTCCCCCGGCGTTAAAAAATCAGGCACTTGCCGGGTTCGTTTTGCACTCTGTGACCACCTCTGCCTTTTCCGCAAGGATTGCTTCATACTCCGCCGGGTCCCTCTGGTCCCAAGGTGTGTTCAAGTATGCCAGCGCTCTGTCCAGGTACCGATCAATCTTTTCTGCCGTGGTCATGCCTGTACCTCCTTTTCCATGTACATTTTCCGCCGTCCTTTCTTATCCTTCCGGCCTCATGCAGCCCTCAGGATCACATAACCGCCGGGGGGTAGCTCTTCCCCCGGCGCTTCAGCTGGTAGCGCTCCCTTGGCCGGCTGCCGGCCCCTTCGGCTTTTGCACGATATTGAGGCATTTCCAGAACTAAATGCTCTCAATCAGCTGCCCCGTCCCTCCGGTTGACGGTGCTGGTGCCACAGGCCGGACTTGAACCGGCATGTCCCTGCTCTCCCCAGAGCCTGGTTTGGAGTGCACACACCTCCAAGGCCGCCATTGGCCCACTGTGGCATGGATGGCGGGCAGAGCGCCCGCCGGGGAGTGTTGAATCAGGAAAATGCTCTTGCCAGCTGTTCACAAGTGGCAGGAACAGGGACTCTCCTGGCCCGCAGTTCGTATGCTGTAGGCAGGCCCATGATAATCACCTGCTCCTTCCGTGTATAAAGGAGCTTCTCCGGGTACAGCTGATCCGCACGCTGCCTGATGCGCTCCAGAGTGTCTGCATACAGTTCCTTTTCCCTTGGCATAGTGAATCTCCTTTCTACGCTTTGTTGCTGTTCTGTATAAGCGCAAAACTGTCACCTTTCGTGACAAATTTATGCAAAAAAAATTTCTTCTACGCTTTTTCCATAATAAGCGGCGATTTTTCTCTTTGTCTCATCCCGCGGAATTCTTGCCCCTGTCTCATACATTGCTATAGCAGATGTACTCACACCGATAGCCTTTGCCACATTCTCACGGCTTTCAGCACCTCTGAGGGCCACAAGTCGCTTTGCAATTTTTTCAGAATCCATTTTTTCACCCTCTTTCGTTTTGTCACGCTCCGTGACCTATGGCTTAAGTATAGCACCTCTTTTTTCGTTGTCAATACATTTCGTGACATTTTTTTGTTGACTTTTCACATTTCGTGATATATTCTTTTCTTATAGAGATTAGTGGAGGCTTAATATATGTCTAGTTTCTCATCTGTCATAAAACAATTACGCATTAGGCGAGGAGTAACCCAGGAGCAGCTTGCTTCCATGCTGAAGGTATCTCGCAGCACCATAGGAATGTACGAAACCGGAAGCCGTGAGCCAGATTTTGAAACCCTTGAAGCTATAGCTGATATCTTTAACGTTGATATGGATTATCTCATGGGAAGGTCTGAAATCGAACGAAAGGCTCCTATCGTCTTTTCTGCTCTTGAACCTATTCCTAAAATGCGTACTATTCCGCTCCTTGGAACAATCGCCTGCGGCCAGCCTATTTTGGCTCAGCAGAATGTGGAGGGTGAAGTATCAATGCCCGACCATATTCATGCAGATTTTGCACTTCGCTGCAAAGGCGACTCGATGATAGGCGCCAGAATTCTGGATGGCGATATTGTTTATATTCGTAGCCAGCCCGATGTCGAGGACGGACAAATAGCCGCCGTTCTTATTGAGGATGAAGCTACCCTTAAGCGAGTTTATAAAATACCCGGCCGCATTCAGCTCCGTCCGGAGAACCCCAATTATGAAGTCTTAGAATATTCCGATTCTCAGCTTGACCAGATTCGTATCCTTGGGTTGGCAGTTTACTTTACAAGCCCTGTCAAATAAAAAGGAAAGGATAATACATGACTATGAAATTAAAAAGGTATCAAATTCTCATCATAGTTCTTTTTCTCGTTGGGGCGATTGTTTCTATTTCAGAAGGGCATATTGTTGGAGCTTTAATTGGTGTTTTTGCCTCTCTTGGACTTTTTGTGTTTTGGAAGAAGTCCAGAGTTGATAATTCTCCTGTAACTCCTTCTAGATCAGTACCTTCAAGCACCGATTTTAATAAATCTATTCCATCTCCTGATAAAGCTCCCATTTCCTCTGTTGATGATTTGGTCACCGATAACTTTTTTGTAGCTGGTACTTCATACCGGCAGGAAGATATTTCTTCTTTAGCCTGTGAAAATGACTTATACAGTTACACCAAGAAAGAACTCATTGACGATTCCCACGATGACGAAAAAATATATCAGTTTGAATTTTTTCCCTGCAATGTACAACTCATTCCTGAACCTGAAAACCCACATGATAAAAACGCCATCAAAGTAGTTGTTGACGGCGTACACATTGGCTATATCAAGGCTGGAAGTTGTTCTCGTGTCCGTAACCTTCTTGAGTCCGGAAAAATCACCAGCATTGAGGCTGAGATCTATGGTGGAAACTATAAAGTTCTTTACCAAGATGATAATGAAAAATATCAGTTAGAAACCGGCAGCACACCTTTTGGCGCAAAAGTTATCATAATTCATCATAAATAAAAAAAATCCCCCCAGGTGCTGGAACACCCAGGGGGATGAAAACCGGCTCACCCAAAAAGGGGTCATCGCACAGCCTGTACTGCGATTATACCTCTTTGGGATGGGCTTGTCAAAGTGTATCCTAAGGAGGTATTTTTTATGATCACAAAAGATGCCCGTCTCTACTGTCCAAACCCAAAGAATCCTACTCAAGGGCTTCGCCTCAAGAAAAATGGAGTTTGGGAACGCCAGGAAACAGTGAACGGCCGCCGGCGGAGCTGGAGCGCCAAGGACCCCGTGGAGGTCTGGAAAAAGCGGGCCGAGGGAATTGCGGTTGCTCAGGATGAAGCCAGTAATCTTCGACAGTTAGAGGAACTTGGTCCACTTTTTGAAGAAGTAGCTGACCGGTATGAGGAACAGGTACTTCAGATGAAGCACGGGACCCAAAAGTCCTATCTTCCTGCTATTGCCCGGGCTAGAGATCAATTTTCCTCCCGCCGAATGAAAGAGATTCAGCCCTGGGAGATCAAAGCATTCCTTTCCTCCATGGGCAAAGCCCAAACCACGGTTAGCAACCAAAAGAGCGTAATCAACAGCATTTACCAGCTCTACATTGACGACCCTCAGTGGCACGGCGACTACAACCCTGCCAAAATGACTCAGATTCCCCGGGGGCTTCCCAAGAGCCGGCGACTTCCTCCTGAGGATCAGCAGATTCAAATTATCAAAGAAGCTGCAAAGTCTCCTGCCCCGGATGACCTGCTTCCTATTGTTTACCTCTGCACTGGAGAACGGAGAGGTGAGGGCTGCGCCATCCAACTGCGGGATATTGATTTTGATGCCGGTGTGATTCACATTCGAAAAGCGGTAGAATGGATTGGGAACCAACCCCGGCTCACCACCACAAAGACCGCCTCCGGCATCCGGCAGCTTCCGCTTCTCTCCATACTCCGGCAGGCCTTGGCTCCTTACCAGCACCTTTCTCCCGATACCTACATCATCGGCTTAGGCCCTAAGCCTGTGACTGCCAGCTGGTACCGGAGACATTGGACATCTTTTTGGCGAAAACACGGGTTTGCCCATTCTGTGGATCGTGTGGGCCAACGCACCCGCCATGGGAAGCCCTACACCTATGTGCAGCAGGACTGGGTAGCTGATGTCTGTTGCCACCAGCTCCGGCACGAATATGTCTGTATGCTTGCCGAGGCAGGGGTTCCAGAAGAGATCGCTGTCCAGCTGGTTGGACACGCAAATGCCAAGATGATTCACCAGGTCTATATGCATATCAAGAGCCGTATGCTGGAGGGCGTTGGGGATAAACTGGACAAACTCCTTGCAAAGTGACCCTCAATTTCCGGTCTGCAACCGGTCTGCAATTTTTCTTTATTTTCTTTTACTATTGATTACTTTTCTTCACTTCTAAATTAAGTCGATATTCTTCTTCTCACTCTTTGAAATCCTCATAGATAAAGGATTTTCCGATAGATAAAACAAAAAAATCCCTCAGCCTGCTGGCTGAGGGATTTGGTCCGAGTGGCGAGAGTCGAACTCACGGCCTCTTGAACCCCATTCAAGCGCGCTACCAAACTGCGCTACACCCGGATATCGCCTTCGGAAGAACTCTGTCTCCCGGCGACATTTGCTATTATATCTCAGCTTGATAGGTTTGTCAACTGTTTTTTCAAAAAAAGTAATATTTTTTCTATTTTCTTTTTCGGGTATGTTTAGTTCTCCTTGGGCTGCATTTTGCGGCAGACACAGAGAAGGATCAGCATGGCCACAAAACCCACCAGGGGGCAGGCCATTCCGGCGGTCATACCCCAGCCTTCGGCCACTACGCCTACCAGGTAGGGCATAATCACTGCACCAGTGCAGCCAGTGGCAATCATCACCCCCAGAGCGGTGGGAGTAATATAGCTGCCGCCGGAAGCAATAAGGGTGGGGTTAGCACCTGCCACTGCAAGTCCGAACAGGAAGAGGGCTCCCAATGCCCAGAATCCTCCCGGAGCGGCCAACAAGCCGCCATAGGTGACCAGGCATCCCAGGACCATAAAGATCAGTGCTTTGAAAGAGTCCTGGAACTGAATCAAAAACGCAATGGCCAGCCGGGCCAGGAGCATGGCCCCCCACACTACTGTCACGGTAAGGTCAGCATAGAACCCGGTGAGAATCCCGCTGCTCTTAAAGTAGCTGACCACCCAGCTGGTAACCGCCTGCTCACTGCCGCATTCAAAGAAGAGGGTTGCGGTAAGTACCCAGAAGAAGGGCTGGCGAAGGAATCCCCATTCTCCCCGTTTTTTATCCACCTTATCAGGCCGGCTGGGAAGCTTTGCTGCCATGAAAGAAATCACATGGCCAATTCCTATCACGCTCAATGCGGCCATGGGAAGCCACCAGGGTCCCCATCCAAACATTGCGATGACGAAGGGGCAAACCAGCCCTCCTGTGGCGTAAAAGCCATGCGCAAGGTTAACACTGCGGGTAGGCTGATCCGTGGAACGCTTGACGAGCACCGTTCCGGTATTCAGGGTAGTGCCCTTGGCCAGGCCGATTATTAAAAATCCTGCACAAAGCCAGACAGGCTGACCTGTCACGATGAGAATCAGATATCCCAGACAGCTGCCTGTGCTGAGAATCAGGTTTGCCATCCGCTCCCCTATTATTTGTGACAGGACCCCCACCAAAAAGCTGGCGGTAATATTTCCTACCACCACCATGGAAAGCATAGTGCCTGTCATACTGTAGCTCAGGTCCCACTGCTGCTGCAGAATGGAGACCACCACGCTGGTACTGGTGGCGCAAAGCCCTGCAATAAACATGGACCGAAAAGCGCATTGCCGCCAGTGTTTTGCCAATTCCTCTGTCATTTCTCTCTTCCCCTTTTTCACAAAAGGAAAAGCCGCAGCACTGCGGCTTTTCCAAAAATACTATTTATCGCCGGCCAGCGCCGCCGCCAAAGCTGCGGCCACCGCCCATACCACCAAAACCGCCTCGGCCTGCACCGCCGCCAAAGCTGCGGCCACCGCCGAAACCGCCGGAGCGAGGTCCGCCGAATCCGCCGAACCCTCCCGGAGGGGGCGGGGGTCTGCGCCGGGGAGGCGGAGGCGCATAGTATCTGCGCCGGGGACGGCTGAGCATGCTTCCCCACAGGAAGCCGCTTGCAAATCCACCGCCGCCACCGGAGCGGGGTCCTCTTCCTCCCGGCAGAACCGCCAGGAGAACAATGACCACAATGAGAATCACTACCAGCCAGACAATGGCCTGACCCCAGCGGCTGTACCAGGGTTCGTAGTAATATCCTGCGTCCCCGGAATTCTGCTGGGTGCTTCCGTCCAGGTCATAGTAATAGCTCAGTTCCTCTGCAATGGCTTCCACCGTCTGGGAAACTGCATCATCGTAATCTCCCTTGGCGAAACCGGGCTCACATTCCTTGGACAGAATGGTACTGATGGTGCTGGTGGGAAGGGCTGCATTCAGGCCGCTGCCCGGCATGCACCAGTAATCCTCCCCGTCAATGACCAGGAGCAGGAGCACTCCGTTATTCTTGGAGCTGTCCCCGATCCCCCAGGCATTGAACACCTCGTAGGCGTACTCCTCGGTGGTGGAATTTCCGGTGAAGTCCACCGTTACCACCCCGATCTGGGCTCCGCTGGGCGAAAGGGCCTGGTTGGCCTGTTCCACCAGGTTCTCGGTCTCCTGGCTCAGTACGCCGGACTGGTCCACCACGCACACATCGGGGGACAGTTCCGGCAGGTCTGCCGCCATTGCGGGCAGAGCCATGGTCAGGGCCAGAATCAGGCCCAGTAAAATCGCTGCTTTTCTTTTCATTGATACAACTCTACCTCTTGAACTCCCCACAGACCTGCAATCAGGTTGGCGGGGAATGCGGCTGCGGTCTCGTTGTAGGCCGCTGCCTCCTGGTTATAGGTCATGTGTCCGGACTGCTCCCAGGCGCTGAGAGCTTCCTGGTACTGGCCCCGGAAACTGTCATACCGGCTGCCCTCCAGAAGAGGAGATGCGGTCTCATACAGTTCCTTCACCCGGGAAACAAGCTGGCTCTCCGCCTGGTATTCCTGGCTGGGGGTCTCGGCCTGTTCCAAAGCCTCCAGGGCTTCCTGGGCGCCTGTAAGGGCCGGGTCCTGAGCATCCAGCACCTCCGAGGCCACCCGAATCATATTGGCTGCATAGTTCTGGCTTTGGTCCACCAGGAAGCCAATACTGTACCCGTCGTTTTCAGAATGATAAAGCTGAGAAACCGCCTTGTACTCCCCTTTCAGCTTAAGTCCCCCCAGGGCCAGCACAGCGGCCAGAGCCGCTGCTACCAGCACTCCCAGGGCTACCGGGCGTTTCCGGGCAGGAGCAGGAAGAGCGGTTTCTGCCCGGCCCAGGACCTCCAGCTGAGGCCCTGTGACCCGATAGTTTTCCTGCAATTCCATCTTACTGGTTCATCTCCATGAGCTTGTTGCGGAGCTCTCCTTCGATCCGGCCCAGCTCGGCCTCGGCGGCTGCCCGCTTGGCCTTGCCCTCGGTACGGATCTTGTTCAGTTCGTCCAGAGTTTCGATCAGGTTCTTGTTGGTCTGCTGCAGAGTCTCGATGTCCACCACACCCCGCTCAGATTCACGGGCAATGTCGATGGTGCCCTGCTTGAGAGCAGCAGCGTTCTGCTTGAGCAGATCGTTGGTCATGTTGGTCACAGACCGCTCGGCCTCCATGGCCTGCTGGCTGTGAGCCAGACCCAAGGCCAGCACCATCTGGTTCTTCCACAGGGGAATGGTGTTGACGATGGTGGTCTGGATCTTCTCTGCCATGAGGGTGTTGTTGTTCTGAATCAGCCGGATCTGGGGACCCATTTGGATGGAAATGTTCCGGGTCAGCTCCAGGTCATACAGCTTCTTCTCAAACCGGTCGCACCGGTCGGCCAGGTCCCGGGCAGCCTGGGCATCCTCGGGCAAGCCGCTGAGCTTGGCACGGTTCTCGGCATCCACCAGGTCCTTCTCCCGCACTTCCTTCAGCCGCTTTTTACCGGCCAGAATGTACATGGACAGTTCCTTGAAGTAGACGGTGTTCAGCTCGTACATCCGGTCCAGCATGGCAATGTCCTTCATCAGGGTGACCTGGTGCTGTTCCAGCATTCCCTGAATCCGCTCCACGTTCTGGCTGGCGTCCTTGTACTGGGTCTTCATCCGTTCAATATTGTAGCCGGCCTTCTTGAACAGGCCCATGATTCCCTTGGGTTGCTCCATGGCGCTGAATCCCTGAAGCTCGGCAATCAGGTCGGTGATCATTCCCCCAACCTCGCCCAGGTCCTTGGTCCGGACCTTGGACAGAGCGGTCTCGGAGAAATCGCTCAGCTTTTTCTGGCTGGCGGCGCCGTACTGGAGCACCATCTGGCTGTTGGTCACGTCGATTTTCTTGGCGAACTCGTCCACCATCTTCCGCTCTTCCTCGGTGAGGCGGGTATCTTCCACGGTGGCGGGCTCCACAGGCTTCTCTTCCTCCACCTTCTCAGGTTCCAGAGTGAGAGAGGGAGTCTCCAAAGTCAGGGTCGGGGCTGCGGTTTCCTCCAAAGTCAGCTTCAGTTCATCGCTCATCTTCATCAAATCCTTTCATTATATTAGAATTCAGATTTCCATATCTTTTCCTGCCAGGCCCTGGGCCTTGAGCATGGTATCCAGCACCGTAAGGTCGGCACTGATATCCAGACTGCGGGCGGCAAACAGGGCGTCCAGCTGGTTCTCAAAGGCCATGGCAATGGTCTGAGCGTTCTGATTGATCTCCTGCTTGATCCTGTCTGCATTTTCGCCCTTCACGCCGCTGCGTACCAGCTCGCTGTAGGTAGACAGGATCTTTACACTGTCAGGCAGGTAATGGTTGGCAAACCGGCGAATGGCGGTAGCCTGGTCGGGGTGCTGCTCCACATGGCTCAGGATATTTCTTCCCGCCTGCTCCATCCGGTCCATGTACCGGCTCAGTTCCGGGTCCGGAATCTCCTGGTTCAGTTTGTGGAGAACATCCAGATTCTTCTGGATTCCATCCAGCATCTGGTCCACATCCTCCAGACCGGTCTGGAACCCCACCTCCACCAGTCTGTACCGGTCAGGGCAAAGACGGGCGGATACCAGGTAGACAGCCAGGCTGACCAGTGCGGTCAGGCCCAGCGCCCAAAGGCGGTAAAGAGGAAGCACCAGGCCGCAGACCAGCCAGGCAGCAGCTGCCAGATAAACGGGCAGCACCGGTTTTATTTTTTTCTCGTGAAATTTACTCATAACCAGCCTCAACAGCAGGGAAAATATCTCTCCCTTTTAGTCTCATACTACATGATTCAGAGTTGAAAATCAAGATTCAAATACTTGGGGGAAAACCTGCCGGCAGAGGGCTGCCGCCCCGTTTTCCTCGTCGGAGGGACAAACCCTGTCCGCAACTTCCTTGACAGAAGGATCTGCGTTCCCCATGGCCACCCCCAGCCCCGCATACCGGAGCATTTCCAGGTCGTTGTTGCTGTCCCCCACTGCCACCAGCTGGCTGGGGTCCAGCCCCAGCCGGTTCAGCAGGAATTCCAGCCCTTTGGCCTTGTTGGTATCCTTATGAACGATGTCTGCGGCCAGGTCCGAGTAATAGAAGAACTGCAGGTCCAGGTGGGGATATTTTTCCACGAACCGCCGGGAGTATTCTACCGGCATCAGGGTAAAGGCGCCATAGGGCATTTCCACCAGATGATGGTCCATGTCCTCCCCGTCCCGGCAGAGGTCCCCGCTGCCGGTAACGTTGCTGTAAAAGTCCCGCATGGTCTCGTAGCCCACATAAATATAGTAGGCATCCGTAAAGGTGAATCCCAGGGGAAGCTCATAATCCTCCGAGAAATCCACCAGGGCATACATTTCCTCCGGGGTCATCTGGCGGGTATAGAGCGGGCTGCCCTTGCTGTCCAGCACCTGGCTTCCGTTGGCGCAGACATAGTAATCAGGGCGAAATCCCCCCAGCAGTTTGGGAGAAAGACCACCGAAGCTTCTGCCGGTGGCTACCACCACCGGAATCCCCGCTTTCTGGAGCTGTTTCAGGGTTTTGACAACATAGGGATTGATTTGGGGCTGACTGCCAGCCCGAAGGGTACCGTCGAAATCGAAGGCTGCAATCTTGTATTCCATGGCATTCTTCCCCTTACAGTCCGGCCATCATGGCCAGGACCCCTGCAAAAGCGCCCAGGGCCCAGAGCAGTCCGGTGATGAAAAGGTTCTGCTTCAGGCTGGGGTTTGCCCGGAACAGCACTGCCAGACCCACACCGGCGCCGCTGCAGAGACCTGCGATCACGCTGGAGAACTGGATGCTTCCGGAAAGATACAGCTCGGTGAGAAGAACGCTGGCGGCACAGTTGGGAAGCAGGCCTACCAGGGAAGCCAGCAAAGGCTGTGCCATGCCCAGGCTGGTGAGGAATGCAGCAAACCGCTCGGGACCTACCCCTTCCACCACCAGATCGATGACCAGGCTGAAAATCAGGATATAGATGAAGATTTCCAGGGTATGGCGGAGGGCAGCCAGCCAGATACTGCCGCTTTCCTCGTGTTCCTCATGGCAGTCCACATCCTGGATATGGCCGCTGTAGCCGCCCCGCAGTCCTTTGGGTATCAGCTTGACCAGAACAAAGTCCAGCATAATACCGGCCAGAAGAGCGTATCCCACCTTCACTGCCAGAAGCAGCCCCAGGGTGGGCCACTGATCGGGCATGCTGAAAAGGAGGGGGATCGCCTCGTCGCTGGTGGCGATAAAGACCGCCACCAGGGTTCCCAGGGTGATGACCCGGCTGCCGTAGAAGTTGGCGGCCACAGCGCTGAATCCGCACTGGGGCACACAGCCCAGGACTGCGCCGGGGAAGAATCCCCACCGTCCGCCGCCGGCCAGGGCTGCCTCGATCCGGCTGCTCTGGTGGCGCTCAATATATTCGATAAGAAGGTAAGCCCCGAAGAGGAAAGGCAGCATTTTAATGCTGTCCCCCCAGGCTTCCAGAAATACCTCCTGCAAAAGTTCCATCCATTCAGTCATTGTTTTGCTTTTTCCTTATTCGTAATAAAATTTTGGGTGAACTTGTAAAAGGCGGTCTGTCCTTGGGGCAGGCCGCCTTTGGTGTGGTTTAGCGATATTTTTGAATCAGGGGCAAAGCCAGGGTAA
The DNA here is from genome assembly GCA_944387885.1 of uncultured Clostridia bacterium. Taxonomy (GTDB): domain Bacteria; phylum Bacillota; class Clostridia; order Oscillospirales; family Ruminococcaceae; genus CALXEN01. The sequence goes on along the minus strand of CALXGR010000004.1, from coordinate 46,733 downwards.
TCCCGGTCCAGGCCGCCTGATAGAGGAGCAGCTGGAGAAGGCTCAGCCCGGTAAAGCTGCCCAGGCAGCAGAATGCTATGCTGAGCACACAGCTGATGAGAACGGAAATCTCCATGGCCAGGGCGGCGGCTTTCTCTCCCCGGGCAGCACCCCAGGCAGCCAGCATACCGCCGGCATAGCTGGCAAAGCTGCTCATGTGGATCATGCAGCCTTCGCTCTCGCTGAGCCAGGCAATGTTGGGGGCCAGCAGGTCGCTTTCCTCCGCGTCCAGCAGCTTGACGGTTCCGGGGATAAGGCCGTAGGTGTCCTCCACCAGGGCGGCATCCACCAGGAAGTCGGTGCCGGTGACCAGGAAATTCACTCCGCCTGCATTCAGGCTGGTGAGTGCGTCGTAGGCTTCCGGGTTGGCTTCGTAGCTGACCAGGAACATTCCGAACAGCTTGCCGGACACAGACAGATAGATGGGCCGGCGGCCGTTGGCGGTGTAATGCTTTTCAAATTCCAGGTCAGGCAGCGGGATCTGATATTTTTCCATCATATACCGGTTGCCCACAATGACCCGGTTATTCTGGATCCAGCCCAGGAATCCGGCCCCGATCTCGGCGGTCAGATTCTCCACCGGCAGCAGCAGCCGCCGGTCATTCTGGAGGATTCCCAGGAACACATTCCGCAGGGTATCGCACCCTTCCACCAGGATGCTGGCCGCATAGACGATGGCCAGGTCGATCCGTTCCTTCTCAAAGGTCTTGATTCCGTGGAGCTTGATGCTGCCGCTGGGGAAAAGGTCCCCGGTGGCCACCTGGATGGTGTTGGCACTGCAAAGCTGCCGGATGGAATTCCAACCCGGCACCACTGCTCCCACCCGGGAAGCGTGCTTCTGCATCTGTGCCTCAGGGATGGCGGAAAGCAGGGTCCCGGCCAAAGGTCCGCCCAGGCAGAAAACTGCCGCAAAGGCGGTGACTGCCTGTCCCCCGTTCTTCTGAATCAGGCCGCTGATAAGGGCACAGGCCAGGGCCGTGCCCAGCAGGGCCAGGGAAAGTTTCTTGGCGGCGCTGTCGCTCTTGCGCTGGCTGAAAGTGTTGGTGAGGAATCCCCGGACCAGCACGGTGGGACGGCTGAGAAGCAGGTCAGGCTTTTCCAGGTCCAGTCCCTTTGCCAGTTCCCGGACCAGCTGGTTATCCCGCAGCCGGTAAGCGGCGGCGTGGTCCACTCCGTTGCTCACCAGCTCAAAGTTATCCCGGGCCACCCGGCTGAACAGGCTCTTGCCTAGGCTGTTGAAGCAGAGAAGCAACAAAGCCACAGGGGCATAGACCGACATTTCTCCCGGCTTGTACCAGCCGTCCATTACCAGGAAGAGGACTAGCTGAAGGGCGCTGGCCAGGGTAGCCAGTGCCGGGATGCTGTCCGGGTTAGGCTGGCCGAAAAGCCCCTGGAATCCGCCCAGAAGGGTGGACTGGCTTATAACGGCGCCCACGGCCAGGAGAATCAGGTTGGCCGCCAGGTAAGGCTGGGGTGCATAGGCAGGGTCCACTGCCGAGATGGCGGGGAGGAATCCCTCCGCTGCAAGGGCCAGATAAAGCAGGATGAGAGAGAGGGCGCCGGTGACCACCGTCCGAATTTTCAGGTGGAAAGCCATATCTGCCAGGTCGGCGGCCACGCCGGGAGCATCCTCCGGCTTGTTGTAGTCGTCCACCAGCTCGTCCGGCTTAAAGGTGTCCTCCACCTCCTCAAAGGGAGACTGGTTCTCCTCCTCGTCCTGGGGTACTCCCAGCAGCCGGGCCAGGCCCTTTCTGCCGGTTTTGGTCCCGGTTTCTTCCTCCTGGTCCTCCTCATCCAGAGGAACCTGGTCCAGGAGCATGCTGTCACTGATGATATTTTCCGCCACTGTGTTGACAAACTGCTGTTCCGCCGTCATCTGGAGGGGCTGAGCGGCCTCTGCTCCTTCCTCGGGGGTAAGCTGAATCTGTCCGGTGGGAATCCGCTGGTCCTGGGCAGGAGCAGCCTGCTCCTGGGGAGCCTCCTGAGCGAAGAGCGCCTCACTCAGGTCCATCTGGCCGGTGGGGATCCGCTCCTCCTGGGGTTCCTGCTCCGGGAAGAAATTCATCTCCCCGGTGGGAGTGTGCTGCTCAGGGACAGGTGCGGGAGCGGGAGCGGGAGCAGGAGCAGCGGGCTGCTGCACCGGTTCCTGGGCTCCCCCAAACTGGATCTTTCCGGTGGGGACCTTCTTGGGGGCAGGCTGTTCTCCGGTGGAGAACAGGAGCTTTTTCAGCTGGCCTGCATCCACCTTCCCGAACTGGAAACTGCCCTCCCGGCGGGTTTCTGCCCGGGCCCAGGCAGAGGTATAGCTGGCATCCCTGGCACTGGGCAGGTCGATTTCCTCGCTCCATGCTTTTTTCTGCTGGGTGGCTGTCACCTTGGGAATGCTGGTGGTGGCGTTGTAATACTGTTGGCCGGGCAGGTTTTCTATGACCTGGGGCTCTTCCGCAGCGCCGAACTGGTAAGGCTCGATTTCCAGAGGCTCCTCCTCCACCGCCGGTTCCTCCTGGGGTTCCGGCGCAGGCTGAGCCTTGGCCTTGTCTTTCTTCTTTCCGAAAAAACTCCAGCGCTTTTTCTTTTCCACCTGTTCAAAATCGGTGGTCCAGTCCCCGGTATCCTCAAAAGCGTGATTCTTCTCTCCGGGAATCACCGAAACGCTCTTGCTGAAAACGCTCCGGAACCGCTCCTCTTTCTTGAGCAGCTCGCTGGGGTCTTCCAGAAGGCCGTTGTCCTTGGCGCTGTTGAAAAAGCCGTGGACTGCGTCCTCGATCACCGGCTGAGCGGGCTGGGCTGCAGGCTGCTGGACCGGCTGGGTGGGCAGCTGGGTTTTGGGCTGTACCGGCTGGGAAGGCAGTTCGGCCTTGGCCTTCACCGGCTGAGAGGGCAGCTGGGTCGGAGGGGCAGGGCGGACCTGCTCCTTCACCGGCTGAGCCTTGGGGGCAGGCTGGGCCTGCCTGGGCTGGGGCTGGGCTGCTCTGGGAGCAGGCTGTCCCTGAGGCCGGGTCCCCCCTGTCTGGCGGGAGGGCTGACTGGCCTTCACCTCCGGCTGCTGCCCTGCACCGGGGGCAGGCTGGGCTGCGGGCTGGGACGGCTGTTCCAGCGAGCGGCTCCTCCGCCGGGGGGGAAGGGACTTGCCCATCCCCAGGCTGGCCAGGATCGCATCTACCTCATCGTCCTGCCGGGCGGTGCGGGCATGCTCCTCCTTGGCCCTGTTTCGCACATCCTGAAGAATTTCATCCACGGATGCCTGAGACTTTTGTCTTCCCATTTCCTTCTCCTTATCCCTTACGCTGGGACATGATCTCGTACATGATGACTCCGGCGGCTACCGACACATTGAAGCTGTCCACTCCGCCTACGCCGGCAGCCATATCCAGGGCTACCACACCGTCACAGAGTTTCTTCACCAGGGGGCTGACGCCGCTGCCCTCCCCGCCCATGACCAGAGCGATGGGGCCTGTAAGATTATTCTTCCGCAAAGACACGCCATCCATATCAGCGCAGTAAACAAATACGTTTTCCTCTTTCAGTTTCCGGATGGCTTCCCCGATGTTGGCGACCCGGGCCACCGGCAGGGTGGCGGCGGCTCCGGCGCTGCTCTTCATGACAATGGGGGTGATGGCGGCGCCGCCCCGTTTGGGGATGACCACGCCATGGGCTCCGCAGAGCAGGGCACTCCGGATAATGGCGCCCAGGTTATGGGGGTCCTCCACTCCGTCGCAGAGGACCAGGAAGGGAGGCTGTCCCTCCTGGCGGGCTTTCTCCAACAGCTGGTCCAGGCCCACATATTCCACCACGCTGGCCCAGGCGGCCACCCCCTGGTGGCTGTCGGTGCCGGTCATAAGCTTGAGCTTATTAGCAGGCACCCGCTTGACCACAGCCCCGGCCTTCTTGGCCAGTGCCTGGTAGTATCCTGCCTGTTGAGGTGCCATGCTGTCTGCCAGCAGAAGGGTGTCCACCCCGCCGCTTTTCAGCAGTTCTGCCACGGGATTTTTCCCGTAAACCAAATTTTCGGTTTTCGATTCAGGATTCTGGTGCATGGATACCTCCGGAATTTTGGGCTTCTACGCCATTTTTACTTTTTATAAACAAATACAAGTATAACACCATCCCCCGTGTTTTTCCAGTCCTTTTTGGAAAATGGGTTTTACACCCCGTAAAATGGCACGCCCGGATTTCCGATTGTGGAAAAGTCGGTGGAAAATGTGAAAAACCTCTTCCTCAAAGGGTGAGTTTTCCACAATTTGACCTTCCGGAGCCGATTTCATTCCGCAAAATTCTACCCATTGTTGACTTGTTGAGTTTTATTTCCTCCAAAGCATTATTTTTTATGGACAACCCGTTGCTTTTGTTTTGGGGGTTGGTGTATAATAAAGCTGTATGAGGGCGGGTTTCTGTCCCTCGAACGCAAATTTTGGGAGGTAATGTATATGCTGGTAAATGCAGCGGAAATGCTTTTGAAGGCCCGTGACGGTCACTATGCCGTGGGTCAGTTCAACATCAACAACCTGGAATGGACCAAATCCATTCTGCTCACCGCTCAGGAGATGAACAGCCCCGTGATTCTGGGCGTATCCGAGGGCGCCGGTAAGTATATGACCGGTTACAAGACCGTAGCTGCCATGGTCAAGGCCATGGACGAGAGCCTGGGAATCACCGTTCCCGTAGCTCTGCACCTGGACCACGGCTCCTACGAAGGCGCCAAGGCCTGCCTGGAAGCCGGCTTCACCAGCATTATGTTTGACGGCAGCCACTACGATCTCGAGGAGAACATTGCCAAGACCAGCGAGCTGGTCAAGATGGCTCATGACATGGGCGTTTCCATCGAGGCTGAGGTTGGTTCCATCGGCGGCGAAGAGGACGGCGTTATCGGTGCCGGCGAAGTTGCCGATCCCGCTGAGTGCGCCAAGATCTCCGCTCTGGGCATTGACTTCCTGGCTGCCGGTATCGGCAACATCCACGGCAAGTACCCCGAGAACTGGAAGGGTCTGGACTTCGAGGCTCTGGACAAGATCCATCAGGCCACCGATAACATCCCCCTGGTTCTCCATGGCGGCACCGGCATCCCTGCCGACATGATCAAGAAGGCCATCAGCCTGGGTGTTTCCAAGATCAATGTGAACACCGAGTGCCAGCTCGCCTTTGCTGCTGCTACCCGTGAGTATGTGGAAGCCGGCAAGGACCTGCAGGGCAAGGGCTTTGACCCCCGTAAGCTCCTGGCCCCCGGTGCCGAGGCTATCAAGGCTACCGTTCGGGAGAAGATCGAGCTGTTCGGCAGCGCCAATAAGGCCTGATCTTTTATCTCTCTTACCCCGCCGGGATTCCCCGGCGGGGTTTTTTGTTGCCTTTTTCCAGGGCGGGAGGCTATTTTTGTTGCCTTTTGGAAGGGTTTCTTATATAATGGAATCGGTTGACCGAAAATTTTATAGGGAAACGGGAAAGCGAAAATCTACTTGAAAAGGAGTGGACAGAGATTGAATAAGATCGTAGAGAAGGTATCTCTCAATCCCACTGTGACCAAAATGGTGATCCAGGCTCCCCTCATTGCCAAAAAGGCCCAGCCGGGACAGTTTATCATTGTGCGTCCTCTGGAGGACAGCGAGCGGATTCCCCTGACCATCGCCGGTTATGACCGCCAGGCAGGCACCGTGACCATCATTTACCAGATCGTAGGCGGCACCACCATGGAGCTGGATACCCTGAATGCCGGGGACAGCGTACATGATTTTGTGGGCCCCTTGGGTGTTGCCAGCCACACCGAAGGCCTGAAGAAGGTCTGCGTGGTAGGCGGCGGCGTGGGCTGCGCCATTGCCCTGCCCATTGCCCAGAAGCTCCACGAGCAGGGCTGCGAAGTCCACAGCGTGGTAGGCTTCCGGAACAAGGATCTGCTGATTCTGGAAGACGAGTTCAAAGCCTGCAGCGATGTGCTGAAAATTATGACCGACGACGGCAGCTACGGCGAGAAGGGTGTGGTCACCGCCGCCCTGGAAGCCCTCATTCAGGAAGGGAACCAGTACGACGAAGTCATCACCATCGGACCCCTGATCATGATGAAGTTTGTCTGCCAGACCACCAAGAAATACGGCATCAAGACCATCGTCTCCATGAACCCCATTATGATCGACGGCACCGGTATGTGCGGCGGCTGCCGTCTCACCGTGGGCGGCGAGACCAAGTTTGCCTGTGTGGACGGCCCCGATTTTGACGGACACCTGGTAGACTTTGACGAGGCCATGAAGCGCGGGTCCATGTACAAGGAATTTGAGACCCATCGCCGGGACGAACACTGCAACCTGATGAAGCAGGAGGTAAAGTAAAATGCCTAATTTCAATATGGACCCTCATAAATGCCCCATGCCCAGTCAGGACCCCAATGTGCGAAACAAGAACTTTGAGGAAGTGGCTCTGGGCTACACCGCCGAGATGGCCGTCAACGAGGCCAAGCGGTGCATCCAGTGCAAGAACAAGCCCTGCCAGAGCGGCTGCCCTGTAGGCATCGACATTCCCGCCTTCATCCATCAGGTAGCCGAGGGCAACTTTGAGGAGGCTTACCAGGTGATTGCCCGGGATTCCTCCCTCCCCGCCGTCTGCGGCCGGGTCTGCCCCCAGGAGAACCAGTGCGAAGGAAAGTGCACCCGTGGCATCAAGGGGGAGAGCGTAGGCATTGGCCGCCTGGAGCGGTTTGTAGCCGACTGGCACCGGGAGAACACCTGCGAGGTTCCTCCCCGTCCCCAGCCCAACGGCCACAAGGTAGCCATCATCGGCGCCGGCCCCAGCGGTCTGACCGCTGCAGGCGACCTGGCCAAGAAGGGCTACGATGTCACCGTTTACGAAGCCCTTCATGTGGCTGGCGGCGTGCTGATGTATGGTATTCCCCAGTTCCGTCTGCCCAAGGAAATCGTCCAGAAGGAAATCGACGGCCTGAAGGACCTGGGCGTTAAAATCGAGACCAACATGGTCATCGGCAAGGTCCTCACCGTGGACGAGCTGATGGGCGAGATGGGATACGAGGGTGTCTACATTGCTTCCGGCGCCGGTCTGCCCAACTTTATGGGAATCCCCGGCGAGAGCCTGAAGGGTGTTTACAGCGCCAACGAGTACCTGACCCGTGTAAACCTGATGAAGGCTTACCGTTCCGACAGCAAGACTCCCATTATGCACAGCCATGCCGTAGCCGTAGTAGGCGGCGGCAACGTGGCCATGGATGCTGCCCGGTGCGCCAAGCGGCTGGGCGCCGAGACCGTTTACATTGTCTACCGCCGGAGCATGAAGGAACTGCCCGCCCGTCTGGAAGAGGTGGAGCATGCCCAGGAGGAAGGCATCATCTTCAAGACCCTCTGTAACCCTGTGGAGGTTCTGGGAGACGAGAACGGCATGGTCCGTGGTATGCGGTGCGTAGAGATGGAGCTGGGCGAGCCTGATGCTTCCGGCCGCCGCCGTCCCATTGTCAAGGAGGGCAGCGACTTTGTGCTGGAGGTGGACACCATGATCATGTCCATCGGCACCAGCCCCAACCCCCTGATCCGGAGCACCACCCCCGGTCTGGAAACCAACCGTCACGGCTGCATCGTCACCAACGGTGAGGACGGCCTGACCAGCCGGGAAGGGGTTTACGCAGGCGGTGACGCTGTCACCGGCGCCGCCACCGTCATCCTGGCCATGGGCGCCGGCAAGGCTGCCGCCAAGGCTATGGACGAGTACATCCAGAACAAGAACAAGTAATAACCCATTCTTTTTCACCTTTCATCCCTGCCCCTTTCCGGGGGTAGGGATTTTTTTGTTGACAAAATCATCCTACAAGTGTAGGATAAAATCAAAGAACACCTACATTTGTAGGAAGGAGGGTTATCCATGGGAATGACTGATTCCGAGTGGGCCGTCATGGAGGTGCTGTGGGAGGAAGGTCCCTGCACTCTGGGCCAGGTGGTCCAGGCCCTTACGGGGACAAAGGGGTGGAGCCGGAACACGGTATACACCTACCTCAACCGGATGGGGGCCAAAGGGCTGGTCCGGGTGGACCACGAACAGAAGGCTCCCTACAGCGCAGGGGTGAGCCGAGAGGAATGCCGCCGGGCAGAGCGGAAGGACCTGCTGTCCCGGGTATACGGAGGTTCCGCCGGGGACCTGGTGGCCGCCTTTTTGCAGGAGAGCACCATCACTCCCCAGGAACGGGACCGGCTGCGGAAGCTGCTGGACGAGATGGAGGTGTAAACCATGACCAATCTCTGGGCCTTTTTGCTCCAGACCCTTACGGCCAGTCTGGTGGCCGGGCTTCTGCTTTTGCTGAAAGCCCTTATGGAAGATAAGCTCAGCCCCCGATGGCAGTATGGAATCTGGGGACTTCTGGGACTGCGGCTTCTGATTCCCGCCTTCCCCAACCGGTGGGTGATTTTTCCCCTTCCCCTGGGGCTGGAACTGGCACGGTGCCAGGTGGAGGCCGGGCTTTCCTCCGCCTACACCTCCCTGAACCAGGCTCTGGGCATTACCGGTCCCCTGCCTTGGGTCACGGGAGCGCCCCGGAGCATTACCGACTGGCTGTTCTGCCTTTATCTGGCGGGCGTGCTCTTTTTCTGGGGCCGCACTCTTTTCCGGTGGGCCAGACTGCGGCATATCCTGAAAAAGCAGGGATCCGCCCCCTCCCCCGCCCTTCTGGAAAAGATAGAGGAAGTCCGGGAGAAATACCATCTCCCCCGGTGCCGGGTGGTGCTGGTGGAAGGGCTGGAATCCCCCTTTGTCTGCGGAGGGTTCCCCTCCCTGCTGGCTCTCCCCGCCGGGAAAGAGCTGGATGAAAAAGTTCTCCTTCACGAACTGCTTCACCTGAAATATCATGACAACGCCCAGCACCTGTTCTGGGCCTTTCTCCGGGGGCTCCACTGGTGCAATCCCTTTCTCTGGTACTGCTTTGACCGAATCGGCAACGACCTGGAAAGTCTCTGCGACCAGCGGGTGCTGGAACGGCTGGAGGGAGAGGAGCGCCGGGAATACGGAGTGATTCTGTTGGATATGGCCTCCACCCGGTATCCCCGGGCTCCCGGCACCACCAGTATCTCCAACGGCAGCAAAAACATTGCCCGGCGAATTGCCGCCATTGCCCGGTTCAAAAAATATCCACGGGGGATGGCTCTGGTGTCGGTCTGTATTGGGCTGGCCCTGGCCGGGCCCCTTCTCATGGGGGCAGCCCCACAATATTCCACCAATCTCTTTACTCCGGTTTCGGAGTCTGAGCTGGAGCTGGCCCTGGCCGCCGCCCGGCTCAACCGGTGCACCACGGTAGCAGGCGCTTTGGACACCTGGGCCAAGGGAATCCTTTTGGAGAACGGCGCTTACCTTGCCACGGTAACTCCCTTGAATGAGCACCCTGACCTGGAAGCCGAGATGGTCCGCAGCGCCCAGGACGGATGGGTGGCCTATCACCTGGACAGCGGGGATTGGATGGACATTTCCGATCCTTCTCAGGGATATGAGATTTACAATCTGACCCCCAACGGAGACGGATACATTGCCCAGGTAGTGATGGCCACCGAAGGTTTCCTGGACCCGGACACCGGCCTGATGATGAAAAATCAGGAGGATTCCAGCGAATTTTCCGGCACAGTGCTGTTTCAGGTGGTCTTGACCCGGGCAGACGGCGGATGGGTGGTAAAAGAACTGTCCCGCACTCCCTCCTTCTATTCCCTGCAAGCCTATCCCTGGGTTGAAGACTGGGAGGAAAGTCCTCTGGCCCAGGAATACCTGGTGGAGGGGGACTTCGGCACCCTCCGGGTGGGGGTATCTGCCAGCTACCGTCAGGAAAACCGCTCCCAGGAAAACCGGGGCTGGACCGGGACCGCCTACCTGGACAACAACCTTTATCCGGACATGGAGTTTTCTGAGGGAATGCTCTACTGCTTCTACCAGTACCAGTGCAATCTGGAGAGCCCTGATTCTCCTCAGCGGTATGTACAGATCCAGCTGCTCTGTGACCCAGAGTATGTCCCCGGCACCGACTGGGGTGTGGATGACAGCGAGGGCATTGGAGGCGGCGGCAGCGACGGCACCCAGTGGGACCGGCAGCAGGTTATAGATGGCTGGGATGGATTCATCCGGGGTGGCAGCGGCGGCGGTGTCGGCCTGAAAGACGGTCTGGTGGAACTGCCCCAGGCCATCCCGGTTCAAATCTACTGGGACGGACAGCTGACAGCGGACCTTGTACTGGGAGGTGAAGCAGGATGAAAAAGCGTACCCCTGCCGCCAATGCGGCGGACAGCATTCTGAAAGGATATCTCTTCCTTCATCTCAATCTGAACATAGGGACCCTGAACATTCTTCCCAACTGGGTGGGGTATCTCTTCATCAATGAGATTCTTCCCGACCTGGCCCTCACCCGGCCTTCCGCTTTGCTTCTGCGGCCCCTGGGCCGGGGGCTTGCCACCTGGGAGGGAGTATGCTGGCTCTTCACCCTTTTCTCCATCACCCCCACCGGCCTGTTGGGGACCAGCCTCTGGCAGCTGGCCCAGGCAGCCGCCGGGGTGGCGGGACTTTACTTTCACTTCCAGCTTCTCACCGATCTGGCGGAGACTGCCCGGATGAAGGAATATCCCAGTGTCAAGAAACTGCTCCGGCTCCGGACAGTGAAAACCCTTCTTTCCACCTTCATTATGGCGGTGGGGCTGCCTCCGGTCTCCCAGTTTATAACCGGGGCAAGAATGTACTGGGTTTTGGGAATCGGCATTGTGGTAACCATCTGGATCTGCCTGACCCTCAATGATCTTTCCCTTTATCTGGACAAACTGGATGAGCCGGAGGAGATTCCCCCGGCTGTATAATAAGAAGAGGGCCCTTCCGGTTGGAAGGGTCCTTTTCTTTACTCAATATCCAGTTCTATGGGTTTGTCGATGTCCTCCCCCACATACTTTCCGTTTTTCTTCCGCTGCCGGACACACTCGGTAAGGAGATACTCGATCTGCCCGTTCAGGCTCCGGAAGTCATCCTCCGCCCAGGCTGCCAGCTGGTTATACAGCTTGGGGGAAAGCCGGAGAGGGACCTGCTTCTTGGGACCGTCCGCCATGGGACCAGTTCCTTAATACAGGCTGCCGGAGTTCACCACCGGCTGTGCGTCATGGTTGCCGCAGAGAACCACCAGCAGGTTGGACACCATGGCCGCCTTCCGTTCATCATCCATCTCAATGGTATTGTTTTCCGCCAGGCGTTCCAGGGCCATCTCCACCATGCCTACGGCACCGTCCACGATCATCTTCCGGGCGTCAATGATGGCGCTGGCCTGCTGGCGCTGGAGCATGACCGCTGCAATCTCGGGAGCGTAGGCCAGGTAGGTAATGCGGGCATCCAGAATTTCCAGACCGGCTTCCCGAACGCTCTCCTGAATTTCGTCCCGAATCCGCCGGGCTACCACCTCGCTGGACCCCCGCAGGCTGCCGTCATCGGCGTGGCCGTCACCTGTGGTATCCACATTGGGGGCCACATCATAAGGGTAGATCCGGACCACGTTCCGCAGGGCGCTGTCGCACTGGAGGGAGAGGTATTCCTTGTAGTTGTCCACATTGAACACTGCCTTGGCCGTGTCGGTGACCCGCCAGATAACTGCGATACCGATTTCCACCGGGTTGCCCAGGCAGTCGTTGATTTTCTGCCGGGCATTGTTCAGGGTCATCTGTTTCAGGGAAATCTTCTTTCCGTTGGCCATGGCCTGGGCGGCGGCAGCGTTGTTCTGCTGGCCGCTGGTGAGGATGGCGGCTACGCTGTTTCCATCCTTCACATCCCCGCTCTGGCTCAGCCGAGTGGCAGCAGCAGGGTTGACGGCGGTGCAGAAGGGGTTGACCCAGTAAAAGCCCTCCCCTTTCAGGGTGCCAATGTAGTTGCCGAAGAGGGTGAGGACCAGGGCCTCCTGGGGTTTCAGGACCTTAAGGCCGCAGAGGGGAATCCAGCCCAGAGCCATGATCAGGATGCCAACCACCATGGCCGGAACATTGGGGATGGTCTCACCCCAGAAATCATACCGGGCCCAGGCCGTCAGGCTGAGGATAAACAAGGCAATCCCCGCAGCATACACAAGCAGAATCAGCAGCAGGGCCGCCATCCCGTTTTTCCGGGTCTGCAAAATTTTTTCTGTCATCTTTCATTCCTCCTTTAAGAAAAAGGCAACTTGTTTTGATATCATTATGATATCATCTTAACTATACTTTGTCAACAGGATTTTAAAATAAAATGAGAGGGCAGGTTTCCCTGCCCTCTGTGGGGGTAAATTTACCGTTTGATGTCGTAGCTGGCATTCATCAGGTTCCGAATGCTGGACACATCGTCGGTGATGTTGGCGTCACCATGGATGGTGTGCTTGATGGCGCTGCTGGCCACTGCAAAGTTGATCATGTCCATGGGCTTGTAGTCATGCATCATGGCGTAAATCAGGCCGCTGGCAAAAGCGTCGCCGCCCCCTACCCGGTCCAGGATATTGAAGGTGAACAGCTTGCTCTCGAAGGTGTGGCCCTGGTACCACATATAGGCTTTCAGGCTGTTCTCGCTGCCGCTGTGGGCATACCGCACATGGCGGGCAATGCATTTCAGGTTGGGATACCGCTCAATAAACCGGCGGAACACCTCATCCTGCTCCTCATAGCTGGGCTGGAAGGGAATGTCATCCTTCCAGTCGCCCTTGGAGTGGTCCTCCTCATCCTTCCAAAGGTGGTAGGGTTCGATGCCCAGCAGCACATCGGTGTAGGGCAGGCAAAGGGTGCAGAAGTCCCGGGCCTCCTCCCAGCTCCAGAGAGTGCTGCGGAAGTTGCCGTCAAAGCTGACGGTGAGCCCCAGTTCCTTGGCCGCCTTGATGACCCGGAGGGTCAGTTCCCGGCAGTTAGGGGCCAGGGCGGGGGTGATTCCGGACAGGTGGAGCCAGTCGAACCCTTCCAGCAGTTCCTTTACATCGAAATTGGAGAAGTCATATTCGGTGATGGCGCTGTGCTTCCGGTCATAGGTGACCTTGCTGGGCCGGATTCCGTAGCCGGTTTCCAGGTAGTAGGTGCCCAGCCGGTGGGTGGGGGTCTCCTGGGGAGTGGTCAGAATCATGGGGGTGCAATGTACATCGTTGGAGCGCAGCATGCGCACGGCGCTCTTACCCAGGCTGTTGTTGGGGACTACACTGAAAAAGGTGCTGTCCACACCCAGGTTTGCCAGGGCCAGGGCAATGTTGGCCTCTGCCCCGCCGTAGCTGGCTTCAAAGCTGGAAGCCATTCTGATTTTTTCGTAGTTGGGAGGAGTCAGCCGAAGCATGATCTCTCCGATGGTAATGAATTTCTTTCCGCTGGTTTCCCCGGTCAGCAGGGGATTGTGGTGTTCCATAAAGAAACCCTCCGCTCTCTCTTTTTTCTGATGGCTCTGGGCCATAGTTTCATTTTAAACTAAAATCTTTCGGATTTCAACACAAAGCCTCCCGTTTGTGGTATACTATCTGGGATAAGTAATACTCAAAAGGAGTAAGACCATGGAAGAAACGATTTTAGGCGGAGCCCTAATGAGTGATCAGGTCTTGGCTCAACTGCTGGAGGATCTTCGCCGGGGGCGTTTTGCCCAGGCCGACCGATTACCGGCAGAGCTGGACCTGGCCCGTCAGATGGGTGTAAGCCGGACGGTGATCCGGGACGCCATGGCCGAGCTGGAGCGAAGCGGGTACATTGAACGGGTGCGGGGAATCGGCACGGTGGTAAACCGGGATGCCCTGACTCTCCGCAACCGGATGGACCACAAGCTGGAATACTATGACATGATCCAGGCTTTGGGGGAAACACCCCATTCCGACAGCCTGACCGTCACCCGGGATTCCGCAAAGCCCCTGCTGGCCAAAAGCCTGGGCCTTCAGCCCGGGGACCCTGTGATCAAGCTGACCAAACGGGTACTGGCCGGGAACACCCCGGTGCTCTACTCCATCGACTACATGAGCCCCCAGCTGTTTGGGGACAATGTTCCCCAGGACATGGATTTCAACTGCAACATCTTTGAACTCCTCCACTCTGCGGGAATTCAAGTGGTCAGCACAGTCAGCCATGTGAAGGCCAGCGCCGGAACGGTGGCCATCCGGAACGCTTTGCAGCTGCCCCCCTCCGAGGCGCTGCTTCTGCTGGATGAGGTTGCCTACACCCAGCTCTGCAAACCGGTGTTCCACAGTTACGCCTACTACACCAACTTTTTTGATTTTTCCATCATCCGCAAGAAGCTGTAAGGAGGTACTATGCGTCATTTGATTGATCCTCTGGATTTTACCAAGGAGGAAATTGAGTCCCTTTTGGACCTGGCCGACCGGATCATTGCCGACCCCGCCGCCTACCAGGAGGTAGCCCGCCACAAAAAGCTGGCCACCCTGTTCTACGAGCCTTCCACCCGCACCCGGCTCAGCTTTGAAGCCGCCATGCTCAACCTGGGAGGAAGCGTTCTGGGCTTCCCTGCCGCTGACGTATCCAGCGCCTCCAAGGGCGAAAGCGTAGCCGATACCATCCGGGTCATCAGCTCCTACGCCGACATTGCCGCCATGCGCCATCCCAAGGAGGGCGCTCCCCTGCGGGCCAGCCAGTATTCCCGCATCCCGGTCATCAATGCCGGAGACGGCGGACACAACCATCCCACCCAGACCCTCACCGACCTGATGACCATCCGCCGCCGCTGCGGACGGCTGGACCATCTTACCATCGGCCTGTGCGGCGACTTGAAATTCGGACGGACCGTCCACAGCCTTATCAAGTCCCTGGCCCGGTATGAGGGGGTAAAGTTCATCCTCATCAGCCCCAAGGAACTGCGGGTTCCCAGCTACATCATTACCGATGTGGTGGAGCCTGCCGGGCTGGAGTACCAGGAGGTACGGAGCCTGGAAGACAGCATGCCCCAGCTGGACATTCTTTACATGACCCGGGTCCAGCGGGAGCGGTTCTTCAACGAGGAAGACTACATCCGGCTGAAAAACACCTACATCCTCACCGAGGACAAGATGAAGCTGGCCAGCCCCAATCTGGCAGTCCTTCATCCCCTGCCCAGGGTAAACGAGATTGCCCTTTCGGTGGACGATGATCCCCGGGCCGCCTACTTTGAGCAGGCCAAAAACGGAGTGTATGTGCGGATGGCCTTGATCATGACCCTGCTGGGTCTGGCTGATCCCAAGGGAAAGGAAGGGGCGTAATATGCTGAATGTAGATGCCATCAACAACGGAATCGTGGTAGACCATATCCAGGCCGGAACCAGCCTGGAACTGTACCGGCTTCTGGAGCTGGACAAGCTGGAAAACGCCAGCATTGCCCTGATTCAGAATGTCCGTTCCAGCAAGTCCGGAAAGAAGGACATCATCAAAATCGAGGGGGATGTAAGTTCCCTCAACCTGAACATTCTGGCTTACCTGGACCCCGGCATTACCGTAGCCACCATCCAGGACGGAAAAATCGTTTCCAAAAAGCGGCCCGACCTGCCCCACAAGCTGGTGAATGTGATTCGGTGCCGGAACCCCCGGTGCATCACCAGCATGGAGGAGGAATGTGACCACATCTTCCTGCTCAGCAGCACCGGCCAATACCGCTGCGCTTACTGCGAACAGGCCTTCGAGCTGAAACCGGAATAAATCCAAGCCAAACAAAAAGGGAGTACCCCAGCCGGGGCGACATAAGAAAACAGCGGTTCTTACCCGGAACTGATGAAACGAAAAAAGCCAGACCAAGTGGTAAAGCTTGGTCTGGCTTTTATATTATCTTTCCTTACAGTTCCGGGAAGAACTGCCCTGCACCGGGGAAGGGGTGATTTTGAGGGGAGTCCAAGGAAAATCCCCGCAGGCACCCTTGGTGGTTGTCAAGGGGATTTGACGATGGAATCCCCCAAAAGTACCCCTTTTCCGGCGCTGTTTTCTTACGGAACTTCGGCTAAGCCGGGGTACTCCCTTTTTATACTTTTCAGGCTTCCATGGTCCCGGTCATCTGATACCCTGCGTTCTCCAGGGTCTGACGAACCAGCTCCTCCTGGAAAGGCTCCCGGGTCCGGACCAGCACCCGCTTTTCCTCCAGTTCCGCAGTGGCCCAGGTAAAGGGCAGGGCGTTGAGGGCGTTCTCAATCCGGAGGGCGCACTTGCTGCAGTTCATTCCCTCCACCAGCACATAGGTGCGGTAGGGGTAATAACTTTCACTCCGGTCCTCCTGGGGAGCGTCCTTGTCCCCCGCCTGGGCAGGGGTCACAGCTTTTCTTCCCCGTTCCCGCTGGAGCATATCATAGGCCAGAAATCCGCAGAATACTGCGGCTGCGATCACTACCATCCTGTCAAGCATTGTTCAGCACGCTCCTTTCTCCCCGGAGGGATCAAAATTTTCTTGGAATACCCTCTTTTTAATATCCCTTTTCAGGGCCGGAAAATATTTTTTCCCGTAAGATAGGCTCTATGGTCATTATACCATCTGTCCAATTTCCCCGCAAGAAAAGCAGTACCCCCTTTCTTTACAAAAAAGAAAGGGGGTTTTTGTGCAACTTTATTCCAGGCCCAGCTTATCCATAATATACTGGGGCACCTGTTCCGGTTCCAGGTCCTTGGCGTAGGCAAACTCCTGATGGAGGAGCCGCTTGGTCTCCTCCAGGTATTTCTTGTCCCCTACCCGCAGCTGTTTGCCCAGCTCCTTCCGTTCCTTCTCCTTATAGTGGAGCAGCACGATCAAGCGCACCGCCTCCACCACATTTCCGCTGTGGAGGATCTCGCTGAACTGGTTATGGCGCTCCTGCTCGTTTTCATTCCATTCCAGCCAGTGTTCCGGCACCTGGGCCAGCAGCTGGTCCAGTTCCTCCTCATTGAGGAGTTTCCGCAAAGGGACCTTGGGGCTGTCCACCGGAGTGTAAACGGTGGTAGCCGCCTTGGCATAAAGGGGCTTGAGGATGTAGTACTGCTGAGGAGGCAGATTCCCGAAGCGCTGCTCCCGAATCTCTGTGATCTCACATACTCCTGCACTGGGATGGCGTACTACATCTCCCACTTGATACATAATTTCCTCCTTTTCCGTCATAAGAAAAAAGCCAGCTGCTGCACAGCCGGACCATGGTGCCGGCCCTTTTCCGGGGCCGGTGTTTATAGTATTATTTTATCACCTTTTTCCGGAAATTTCCAGCAGGATTTTTGAAAGAAAAACTCCGGTCCTCATTAAAAAGGCCGGAGTTTTGTGGTTCAATTTGTTTTTCTTTTCAGGTAGACCCCCAGCCCTGCCAGGCTGACCACCAGCTCGGTCAGGGGGAAGGAACACCATACCCCGCTGGTCCCCCAGAACCGGGAAAGAAGGATGGCCATGGGGATAATGACCACCACCCCCCGGAGCAGGGAGAGCACCTGGGCGGGCCTTACCTGGTCTACCGCAGCAAAGTAGGCGGAGAGGATGATGTTGAATCCCACAAAGGGGCAGGCCAGGAAGTAAAGGCGCATCCCCGGAACTGCCAGCCGGGCCAGGAGCTGGTCCCCTTCCCGGTTGAAGATGGCTGTCAGCTCCTCGGCCCCGAAATAGGCCCCGGCATACACCGCCAGGGAGAGAATTCCCATGGTGATGAGGGCATATCCCAGGATGGCCCCCATCTTTTTGATTTCCCGCCGTCCGTAGCTGGTGCTGAGGATGGGCTGGATTCCCTGGGCGATTCCGGTATAGATGGAGGTAACCACCAGGGACAGGTTGGCAATGACCCCGTAGGCCGCCACCCCGGTGTTCCCTTCCAGGGAGAGGAGGATGGTGTTGAAGACCATAATCACCACCCCGGAGGAGATTTCGGTAATGAGGGAGGGCAGGCCCCCGGAGAGGATGCCGCCCCCCAGCCGTAAATTCAGCCTGCACCGGGTCGGGCGGAAGTGATTCTTTTTCAGGATAAAGAAGGGGGACAATATCGCCATGCTGATGATGGGCGCCAGGCCGGTGGCAAAGACCGCACCGAAGATTCCCATATTGCAGGGGAAGATGAAGATATAGTCCAGCACCACATTGGAAAGGCTTCCCCCGATCATGGCTGCCATGGCCAGCTGGGGCATTCCGTCGTTCCGCACAAAGCAGAGCAGGATGTTGTTGAGGAGGAAGGCCGGGGAGAAGCAGAGCAGGACCTGGAGATAGGTGTGGGTCATCTGGTACACGTTCCCGGAAGCGCCGGTCAGCCCCACCAGCCAGTGGGTGCCCACCAGGGCCAGGGTGAGAAAAATCACCGCCGCCATTCCGCCCAGATAAAGGGTGTTGGTGAAAATCCGGTTGATTTTTTCCTGTCCCTGGTGTTTCTGGATGGCAAACCGGATCCCTCCCCCCATTCCCAGCATAAGGGCGGTGCCCTGAATCATGCTGTAAAAGGGAATGGCCAGGTTGAGGGCGGCCAGGCCGTCGGTGCCCAGGCCCTGGGACACAAAAAAGGTATCCGCCAGTATGTAGAAGGAGAGCCCTATCATTCCCAGCACATTCAGGGACGAGTACCGGGCAAACTCCCTCAGCCAGCTTGATTGGTTCATGGTATTTCCTCCAAAAAGAAAGGCCTGTGTTGTACAACACAGGCCTACTGTACAATGAAAGACCCCGGCGGGTCGAATCTTAACGGTTCGACTTATGCTATCACATTCGGGGCTTCATGTCAAGGGAGGACATCAAACCTTCTGGCGGAACAAACCATGGCGGTTGCAGTAGTAATAGAGGGCCCCGCCCCGGGTCAGTCTCAGGCGGCATTCCCCGTTTCCTTCCGGGTAAAACCGGACCATCTGGCACCGGTCCCCGGTAAGGTAGGCCAGGAAGGAAATATAGTGGTCCTTGGTCATAGGGTGGAGAATCCGGATAAAGTCCTCATCCTCCACCGGTTCTATCTCCAGCTTGTGATGCTGGTCCGGTTCCTCCGCTTCCAGGGGCGGCAGGGTAATTCCGCAGCAGCTGACCAGGGCCTGGCCTGTCCCGTGTATCACATTGCCGCAGAGGGGGCAGACGTAAAACCGGGACCGGAGCATATTGGCCCCCCGGTTGCGGTTGGTCACCTGGTCCCCTGAGAGAAGCTCTGCCACAGACACCCCCAGAGCCGCCGACAACGGTTCCAGCAAAGAGATATCGGGAAAGCCCTTGGCGGTTTCCCATTTAGAGACAGCCTTGTCGCTCACATCCAGAAGCCCGGCCAACTGGGCCTGGGTCAACCCCCGGGCCTCCCGAAGGCGGCGGATGGCAGCGCCGGTCACATACAGATCCATACGATTCCTCCTGCGGATGAATTTTCTTTATCTGTATCATACCAGCTGTCCCGCCCGGGCACAACCTACGCTTGGTAGAGTAGGGACTTACACGGTGGCAGTCTCCCGGGCGCAGATGACCACCCGGTTTTCCTGGTCCAGGCAGGCGGTGAACTGTCCACCCTCCACCAAGGTTCCCTGGGCGATTCCGTCCGCCATGGCCTGTTCCACCGCCCGGCTCACCTTTTTCCGCAGTTCCCGGGCTCCATAGGGGCTGTTCTCCTCCCCTACCAACGCCTGGGCCAGGGCGGGCTGATGGTCCAGCCGGTACCCCTGGGCGGCGGCCCGCTCCTCCAGCTGGCAGAGAAGTTTCTCGGTGATTTGTATCAGTTCCTGCCGTTTCAGGGGATGGAACACCACCACCTCGTCCAGCCGCCCCAGCAGCTCCGGGCGGAAATACCGTTTCACCTCCGCCATGGCCTGCTGGCTCTGTTTGTCAAAGGCATCCTCCTGGGTCCCAAATCCCAGAGGAGAGGTCTGGCCTGCCAGCCACCGGGCGCCCAGGTTGCTGGTCATCAAGATGATGGCGTTGGTAAAGTCCGCTGTCCGCCCGGCGCTGTCGGTGAGCCGCCCGTCCTCCAGAATCTGGAGCAGGATATTCTGAATATCCCCGTGGGCTTTCTCGATTTCATCAAAGAGGACCACACTGTAGGGACGGCGGCGGATGGCCTCGGTAAGCTGTCCCCCTTCATCGTGGCCCACATATCCGGGAGGGGCTCCAATCAATCGGGCTACCGTATGGGCTTCCATATACTCGCTCATGTCAAACCGGAGCAGGGCTTTCTCGCTTCCAAACCAGCTTTGGGCCAGGGTCCGGGCCAGGTGGGTCTTTCCCACCCCGCTGGGCCCCAGGAAAAGCATGGCGCCCATGGGGCGGCCCGCCTCCCGAAGCCCGGTGCGGCTCCGGCGGACGGCTCCCGCCACGGCGGCCACCGCCTGGTGCTGGCCCACCACCTGTTCCTCCAGCCGATGTTCCAGCTGGGCCAGCCGTTCCCGCTGGGCTTCGTTCACCCGCTCCGCAGGCACGCCGCTGGCCCGGCTGACCACCGCCGCCACATCCTCCGGGAGAAGAATCAAATCCTCCTTGTTCTGGCCTTCCCCTGCGATTCGGAGCCGGGAAGCCGCCTCGTCCAGCAGGTCGATGGCCTTATCCGGGAGATACCGTCCCGGCAGATACCGGACACTCAGTTCCACAGCCGCCCGGATGGTGCTGGCCGGGATGGATACCCGGTGATACTGCTCGTACCGTCCAATCAGTCCTTTCAGGATGGTCTGAGCCTGGGCGGGGGTAGGCTCTTCCACCGTGATTTTCCCAAACCGACGGTCCAGGGCCGGGTCTTTCTGGATGCACTTCCGGTACTCCTCCTGGGTGGTGGCGCCCACCAGCTGAATCTCTCCCCGGGCCAGGATAGGCTTGAGGATGCTGGCTGCGTCGATGGCTCCCTCCGCCGCACCGGCTCCTACCACCACATGAATCTCGTCAATAAACAGGAGGGTATTTTTGTCCCACTGCAACTCTTCCAGCAGGCTTTTGCACCGCTCCTCCAATTCTCCCCGGTATTTGGTCCCGGCCACCAGGGCGGCCATGTCCAAAGCCAGCACCCGTTTTCCCGTCAGGGAGAGCGGAACCCTTCCCTGGGCAATTTTCTGGGCCAGGGCTTCCGCCAGGGCAGTCTTCCCCACCCCCGGTTCCCCAATGAGGCAGGGATTGTTTTTCTGGCGGCGGCAGAGGATTTCCACCATCCGGGCCAGTTCCTTCTCCCGGCAGAGCACCGGGTCCAGACGGCCCTCCAAAGCCATCCGGGTCAGGTCCCGGCCGTATTTGTCGCTGGGACGGCCTGTCCGGTTGGCGGTGGCCCGGGGCGGCTGAGGCAGAATAATCTGCCCTGACAGCTGACGGCATTCCCGGGCCGCTCCGGTGACCTCCAGTCCCACCGAGGCCATCCATCGGCTGGCGGTGCAGTTGTTATCCTCCAGCATGGCGCAGAGAAGATGTTCATTTCCCGCCCGGCGGCACTGGGCACTGCGGGCTCCCAGCCGGGCAAACTCCAGGGTCTTCTGCAGTTCCCCGGTCAGGTCCCGGGGTTTCAGCCGTACCCGGTGGATGCTCACCTCCCCGGCCAGGGGCAGGATTGCGGTCTCGGTGATTTTTTTGCTCTGTAAAAACTGGGATGCCGCCCCGCCCTCCCGAAGGATGGCCAGGAGCAGATGTCCCGTATTGGCCTGGGTGACCCCCCGGTCCCCTGCCAGCTGAAGGGATTCCTTCAGGCAGCGGACAGCAGAGGGGGAAAAACCCTTGAATTCGTTCATGGATCTGCCTCCCGTCAAGAGATATAATCCAGTATAGACGGGCAGAAGACAAATAAACATCGAAAGGACGGGAATCAAAAAAACCGCCCT
This sequence comes from uncultured Clostridia bacterium, assembly GCA_944387885.1. Lineage (GTDB taxonomy): Bacteria > Bacillota > Clostridia > Oscillospirales > Ruminococcaceae > CALXEN01. The sequence goes on along the minus strand of CALXGR010000004.1, from coordinate 25,071 downwards.
CCTTTTTGAAAGGAAGGCGGCATGTTCAGGTTCAGCCCAGTTCCTTGAGGGCCTGGGTCAGAGCTTTGCTGATCTGGTCGGGGCAGCTGGTGGAGCGGGGTCCGCATTTGATACCCTCCATCCGGGCAATGACATCCTCAGCTTTCTGGCCTTTCAGCAGGGCGCAGATCCCTTTCAGGTTGCCGTTGCAGCCGCCCTTGACGGCGATTTCCTGGATGGTGTGGTCATCGGCCAGGGTAACGGTGGTGAGGACGCTGCAGGTCCCCTGATTCTTGTAGTTTACAGTAACCATATTTATTTCTCCTTTGCTTTTTCGGTTTTCCGGCTCTGAGCCAAAGCCTTGATGGCTTGGATGGTTTCATCGTCGGTCTGGCAGGTTCCCACCGGATGCGGCACCTTGGAGTTCATTCCATGGTAATCGGTCCCTCCGGTGACCAGCAAGCCATATTCCCTGGCCAGCTGTTCCAGCCGTTCCTTGTCCTGGGGGGTGTTCCGGGGATGGTGGATTTCCACCCCGTCAATGAGGCCCCGGGCCACCAGGTCCTCCACCAGGGGCATACTGTGGTAAACGCTGGGATGGGCAATGACCGCCACCCCCCGGCAGGCCCGGACGGTGGCCAGCACCTCCTCCACCGGGCGGTACTTGGCCTCATGAATCACCTTTCCCGGCACCGGCCGGAGGGCGAACAGCTCATGGTACAGGTCCCCGTAAATGTTATCCGCCAGTCCTGCATCCATGAGCGCCCGCATAACATGGGCTTTATAGAGGACTTTCCCTTCCCCGCAGTAGGACCAGGCATCCTGGGTGGAGAACTGGGGGCAGATGGCTTCCAGTTCCCGGCAGCTCTGGAGGGTGGCCTGGGTCCGGCGCTGGCCCATGAGTTCACAGTGTTCTTCCAGGGCGGGGCAGTCGTCAGGGTAATAGCAGAGGATGTGGACCCGGTGCTGCCGCTCATAGTCATAGGAGCTCAGTTCCAGGGCAGGGATCAGTTCCACCCCGTGCTGGACCGGATGGGCGTAACCGTACCGGACACTTTCCATGCTGTCATGGTCGCTGATGGCCAGACTGGTCAACCCGGTCTTTGCCGCCAGCCAAACCACCTTTTCCGGATTTACCGAACCGTCCGAGTAATTGGAATGGGTATGAAGGTCTCCCGGCATATACTTTTCCCTCTGCTTTCCGAATCTGATTTTTCCCAAGAAGGAAGGGACTTTGATTCTGGGGTTTATTATACCACCATCTGTCATTTTGGGCAAATTGTCCCTATGGATTTTGGTAAATTTGTGGTACAATAAGTTCAGTGACAGGGCCGGCCTCCGGATTGGCCCGTCATTTCACTAAAGGAATAAGGAGGCGTATTTGCCATGAGTAAGGGACTTGTACTGGAAGGCGGCGGCCTGCGGGGTATCTTTACCGCCGGGGTGCTGGATTATTTTATGGAGCAGGATCTTTGGTTTGACACCCTCATCGGAGTCAGTGCCGGGGCCTGCCACGGGTGCAGCTACAAGGCCCAGCAGCCGGGCCGGGCTCTGCGGATCAGCGTGGATTATCTGGATGATCCCCGGTACTGTTCTGTCCGCAGCCTGCTCACCACCGGGGATATGTTCGGGGTAGATTTCTGCTACCGGGCCATTCCCGATCTGCTGGACCCCATGGACTATGCCCAGTTCAACAAAAACCCCATGCGGTTCTTTGCCACCGTCACCAACCTGGAGACCGGCAAGGCAGTCTATCACGAGGTCGCCAACGGGTACCAGGATGTGACCTGGGTCCGGGCCAGCGCCAGCCTGCCCCTGGTCAGCCGGAAGGTGGAAATTGACGGGAAGTATTACCTGGACGGCGGAATTGCGGACAGCATTCCCTACCTGAAGAGCATCCATCTGGGGAACGACAAGAACGTGGTGGTCCTTACCCGGCCCAAAGGATACCGGAAGGAGCCTTCCTCCCTCCAGCCCCTGATTGCGGCGGAGTACCGGAAGTACCCCAAGTTTGTCCAGGCCAGCGCCAGCCGGTATCTGGGATATAACCAGACCCTGGAGCGGCTGGAGCAGGACGAGGCCGCCGGAAAGGTGTTTGTCATCCGCCCCCCCGAAACTTTGAACATTGGCCGTACCGAAAAGAACAAGGAGAAGCTGACCGAGGGTTACCATATTGGGTATCAGGTAACCAAGGAGATCTTCCCCGCCCTGATGGAATACCTCAACAACTGACATAAAAGGACCGGAGCATTTGGCACCGGTCCTTTTTCTTTACTTTTTATTGTAGTACATATAAATCTGGCAGGGAATCATGCCGTTGTACATCTTCCGGCGCTTGGAAGCCTTCTGGCCGAAGTGGTGTTCAAACTCACCATCGGCGGTAATGGCGTAAAGTCCCTGGGTGGGATATTCCCGGTACCGCTGTCCCAGCACCTGGGCCAGTTCCCCGGCCATTTTCAGGTCCCCCAACCGCTCGCCGTAGGGAGGGTTGGTAATGACAATGCTCTGAGAATCAGGGGCGAAATTCTTCACATCCGCCACCTGGAACCGGACCCGGTCCCCCACATCTGCCAGCTTGGCGTTCTGGGTGGCCAGAGCCACAGCCTGAGGGTCGATATCATATCCCACTCCCTCAAAGGCGGCGTCCCGCTTGATGGCATCCATGGCCTGGCTCCGGGCCTGCCGCCAAAGTTCCGGGCCCACAAAGCTGTAATGCTCGGCGGCAAACCGTCGGCGGAGACCGGGGGCAATGTTCAGGGCTTTCTGGGCGGCCTCAATGATGAGGGTGCCGCTGCCGCAGAAGGGGTCCTCCACCCGGCTGTCCCGGCGGACCCGGCTCAGGTCCACGATTCCGGCAGCCAGGGTCTCCTTGATGGGAGCCAGGGTGGCGTTTCTCCGGTAACCACGCTTGTGAAGTCCTTCCCCGCTGGTGTCCAGCATGACCTCCAAAGCGTTTTTCCGGAGAGCAAACCGAATCCGGTATTCCTTTCCGTCCTCGGGCAGAACAGAGGTTTTATGTCCTGCCATCAGCCGCTTGACCACTGCCTTTTTCACAATGCTCTGGCAGGCAGGCACGCTGGAAAGCTGGCTGGACAGGCTGCTTCCCTTTACGGGGAACGCCCCGTTGGCGGGGATCAGCTCCTCCCAGGGGATGGAATAGACACTGTCAAACAGTTCGTCAAAGGTCTCGGCCTTTCCGGTGTAAAGCAGCATGAGCACCCGCTCGGCGGTGCGCAGGTTCAGGTTGGCCTGGCAAATCATCTCCTGGGTGCCGCTGAAGGCCACCCGGCCGTCGGTGACCTGTACGTCCTGGGCGCCCAGCCGCCGGACCTCAAAGGCCAGGGTGGATTCCAGTCCGAAATAACAGGGGGCAATCAAATTTATATTCATCTTTTTTCTCCTACAAAAAAAGAGGCGTGACCTGCGGCAACGCCCCTTGGTGTTTATCTCCGGCGGCTGTATCCTCCGCCCCGGCGGTTTTCAGTCCAGCGCTTGCTGTCAGCGATCTTCTCCTCGCTGCGGCTCTTGAACTGGCTCATCATATCCTCAAAGCTCATGTTCTCCTGGGACTGGACCGGCTTGGGCTGCCAGACCCGGGGAGCATCGGGAGCGGGTTTGCGCCGGGCAGGCCGGGGGCCGTCCTTCCGCTCTCCTGCTGCCTTGGGTGCAGGAGGAGGCAGGGTCCGCTTGATGGAAAGGGCGATCTTGCCGTCCTCCCCAATGGACATGACCTTCACCTTGACCGTATCCCCTTCGTGGAGCACCGCAGTAATATCCTCCACAAACTGGTTGGACACTTCCGAAATATGGACCATGCCCACCTTTCCTTCGGGCAGAGCCACAAATGCCCCAAACTTCTTAACGCCGGTGATCCGGCCTTCCAGAATCATTCCTACCTCGACTGCCAAAAAACTAACCCCTCACCTTTATTATTTGCCGGTCACATCCACAAACACCCGCTGATTGGGCTGAGCGTAACCCAGCTCGTCCCGGGCTACCTGCTCCACAATACTCTGGGTGCTGCCGGAAAGGGTCCGGCTCAGTTCCTCATTTTCCGCTTCCTGCTCGGCCAGCCGGGTGGTGGCAGTAGCCAACTCCTGCTCTTTCTGACCGATGGCCACCCGGGTAGAAAAGATTTGTACCCCCAGATAAACCACTGCGATCCAGAACGCCGCAGTGAGCAACCAATGAAGAGCGGAACTGTTTTTTTCCCTCATCTCACACTGCCTCCACTTGAACCAACAGGCGCATGCGCCAAAATAAACGGAATTATTTTGAATTATACAACATTCTTCCCTTTTTTGGCAACTGTTTTCGGGGAAGTTCCCGGGATTTTTTCTTTTTTTCTTTTTTCAGGGCCTTTATCCTCTCTTTAAAAGGGGCGAATACCCAGATTCGGGCCAGCCGGACCGGACGCCCGGCCAGCCACAGGACCTTCCGGCGCACCCCTGCCAGGGCCGGGGCCACCCCGCCAAACCAGGCGGTGGCCCCCAGAATCATCCCCAGCAGATGATACCACCGGGGCACACCGGCTGCGCTGATTCCGGCCCCGTATCCCCGGACCACCACCGCCGCTGCCAGAAAACCGGTCAGGTCCAATACCAGGCAGCGCCAGAACCCGGTCCCCACCAGGGTCCGGGCCAGGTCATACCCTATAGCCAGAAGGAGCCCCCAGCCCATGCAGTCCAGCATATCCTGCAAAAGCCGGTCCCAGGGCAGGCTGACCGTCAACGGCCCAGCCGGCCGAACAGGCCGGTGCGGGGCCCGGGGGCCGCCGTATACTGGAGGGATTCCACCAGGCCGCTGATTTCCAGCTGTCCGGTCTGGACCGACAGTTCGCTGACCTGGAGCTGCTGTCCTCCCACCGTCAGCCGTCCCTGGTCGGTGTCCAGCTGGGCCCCCGACTCGTCATAATAGATGATTCGCTTTACCCCGGTCACCGACAGTTTCTGCCGTTCCTGCAGGGTAAGGCTGTGGGGCAGAGCCCCGGGTTTTGCCTGGTTTTCCATGGGCAGTCCTCCCTTTCCGGGAAATCCCCGTTCAAGAGAGGATATGCGCCGGGGCGGCAGGTTATTCCTCGACCACCTGGTACATTTCCCGGGCCAGGTCCTTGCTCTGGGTATTTACCTCGGCCATGAGGACCTTGACCTTCACCGGCTTGTTGCCGAAGGTGATTTCGATGATGTCCCCTTCCTTCACATTGTAGCTGGCCTTGACCACCTTGCCGTTGACCAGGATCCGGCCTGCATCCGCCACCTCGTTGGCCACGGTGCGGCGCTTGACCAGGCGGCTTACCTTGAGATACTTGTCGATCCGCATATCATTCATCTCCTTTACAAAAAACGCCCGCCACCCCAGGGTGACGGGCAACAGGTCCATGCCTGTCCGATTACTTGTTTACAGCTTCCTTGAGAGCCTTGCCGGCCTTGAAAGCGGGGACCTTGGAGGCAGCGATCTGGATGGTCTCCTTGGTCTGGGGGTTGATACCGGTGCGGGCGGCACGGTCATGAACCTCGAAAGTGCCAAATCCGGTGATGGCAACCTTCTCCCCAGCGGCCAGGGCAGCGGTAACGGCTTCCAGAGCAGCGTTGAGAGCCTTCTCAGCGTCCTTCTTGGTCATGCCGGTCTCGGCCATCTTTGCAATCAAATCTACCTTAGTCATTATTATTTAACCTCCTAATGAATATCTTCAGCACATTCGGCGTTGTTCGCCTTCTGTTCGCTGTTCCGTGATTTGGCCTCCAGAACAAAATTCTGGACGGCTCGGGTGAGGGCTTCCTCCGCATCCACCCCCGCCTGCTGGGCCAGGGCTGTGGCTTTGAGGAGAAGTTCTCCCACCTGACGGGCAGGGTCCTGCCCCAGTTCCAGGGACAATGGCTGGAGTTCCACCCCATACCGGGCGGCCCGGGAAAGGGTTTTCTGGGCCTTCATGAGAGCAGGCAGGGTGACCGGAACGCTGTCCAGTTCATCCTCCAGAGTGCTGCGGCCCTTTTCCTCCCGTTTCAGGGTCTCCCAATCCTTATGGGTAGTATGGCCCGAGGGGTCTGGGAAAATGTGGGGGTGCCGAAAAATCAGTTTCTTGCAGACACTGTCGCAGGCGCCCTGGAAATCAAAGTGACCGGCTTCCTGCTCCATCTGGCAGTGGAACACCACCTGCATGAGCAGGTCCCCGAATTCCTCCCGCATCATCTCCGGGTCCCCTGTATCCAGGGCTTCCGCAGCCTCGTAGGCTTCCTCCAGAAGATTTTTCCGGATGGACTGATGGGTCTGGACCTTATCCCAGGGGCAGCCGTTTTCAGGGTCCCGGAGGATTCGGATGATCTCTACCAGATCTTCCACACCGTAAGTTTCCTTCATCTGAAATGGCTTCATATCGGGCCTCCCTCAAAATGGGCTAGGGTCTATTTTACATTATATTCTTCTTTTTTGCAAGGGGAATTTCCCTTTATTTTCCCGGTTTTCTGGACTTTTTTCCAAAAACCGAGGGCCGTCTGCGCCCTACAAAGACCGCTGCGGTCCTTCCCTCCAGGGGATAGGGCTGGATGGCGGGACGGCCTTCCCACCCCTTGTCTTCCCTGGGGGCGGAGGCATTGGCGGCTACCGTCCATTCCAGTCCTGCCGGCAGAGCGGGCAGGCGGACAGTAGTTCCCTCCCAGTGTGCATTGTATACCAGGCAGACCAGGTCCTCCTCCCCGGTGGCAGGATGGACCCCCGCAAAACATACCTCCACGGTGGGGGCGTTCTCCTCCGGGGCGGTCTTGCCGTCCGGGCCGAAGAACTGAATCCCCGGCATTCCCTTCAAGGGCGTGAGGGGGCGGCGGAGCACCGGATGCTCCCGGCGCAGGCGGATGAGCTTCTGGAAATAGATATAGATTTCCCGGTTCTTTTCCAGAAGGCTCCAGTCCAGGTAGCTCAGGTCATTGTCCTGGCAATAACAGTTGTTGTTTCCCTGCTGGGTGTTTCCCATCTCGTCCCCGGCCAGGAACATGGCTGCGCCCCGGCTGCAAAGGAGAAGGGTGACTGCATTGCAAATCATCTTTTTCCGCAGCCGGTTCACCTCCGGGTCGGAGGTCTCCCCCTCAACTCCGCAGTTCCAGCTCCGGTTATCGTCGGTGCCGTCGGTGTTGTTCCATCCGTTGGCCCGGTTATGCTTCTGGTTGTAGGAGTAGAGATCGTAAAGGGTGAACCCGTCGTGGCAGGTGAGGAAGTTGACACTGGAAGCACAGCCCCGGTAGCCTCCGTGGCTGTACATATCCTCGCTTCCCCCGATGCGGCGGAGGGCGGCGGCGCTCTCCCACAAATCCCCTTTCAGGTAGCCCCGGATGGTATCCCGGTACTGGCCGTTCCACTCGGCCCAGCGGCCGTTGGCAGGGAACCGTCCCACCTGGTAAAGACCGGTGTCCCAGGCTTCCGCAATGAGTTTGGTCCGGCTGAGAATAGGGTCACAGGCAATGGCCCGAAGGATGGGCGGGTCCTCCAGAGGGGTCCCGTCCTCTCCCCGGCTGAGAACGCTGGCCAGGTCAAACCGGAATCCGTCCACATGGTAATGGATGACCCAGTACCGCAGGCTGTCCAGAATCATCCGCTGGACCACCGGATGGTTGCATTTCAGGGTATTGCCGCAGCCGCTGTAATTGTGGTAGCTTCCGTCCGGGCTGAGGATATAATACAGGTTGTTGTCCAGCCCCTTGAAGGAGAAGAGGGGGCCATTCTGATTGCCCTCGGCGGTATGGTTGAACACCACATCCAGAATAACCTCTATCCGGTTTTTGTGGAGTTCTTTCACCAGCTCTTTCAGCTCGGTACCGGCCTGTCCCGGTTCCTGATGGCTGGAGTAAGCGGCATGGGGAGCAAAATATCCCACCGTGTTGTAGCCCCAGCTTTCCAGAAGCAGTTTTCCCTCGAACTGGCGGCGGTGAAGGGTCTCGTCAAACTGGAAGATGGGGAGCAGTTCCACTGCATTGACCCCCAGCTCTTTCAGATAGGGGATTTTCTCCCGGATGGCGGAGAAAGTGCCGGGGGCAGAAACCCCGCTGGTGGGATGGCGGGTAAAAAAGCGGGTGTGCATTTCATAGATGACCAGGTCGGTGAGGGGGTACCCGGGGGCCCGGTCCTCCCCCCAGTCAAACCGGTCTTCCACGATACGGGCACGGTAGACAAAGTCTCCCCCTGAGCCCCACTGGTCCTTCCCTGCCACCGATTTGGCGTAGGGGTCCAGCAGAATTTTTCTGCCGTCAAACCGCAGTCCTTTCTGGGGCTGGGTGGGACCTTCCACCCGGTAGGCGTACTCGGTTTTGGTCCAGTCCAGACCTGTGACCTTGACCGCCCATACATCCCCCACCCGCCATTTCAGGGGGATGGGGATTTCCCGGAAGGGCTGGGGCTGGCCGGGGCGGTAGAGAAGGAGGGTGCACCCGCAGGCCCCATGGCTTTGCAGGGCAAAATTCACCCCGTCCGCCTCCACGGTGGCTCCCAGGGGCTCCACCTTGCCGGGGAGAATATCCTCCTGCCGGGGAGCGGGAGCCGGGGCTTCGGACCGGATGGGGGCCGGAGGGGTTTTCTCCTTTTTCATGAATCCAAAACGCACTGTAACTCACCCTTTCCAAGGCAAATTATAACTGTCTTTATTATATTCCAAGGGCTCCGGGCCAGTCAATAAAAATGCCTTCCCGGCCAAATACCGGAAAGGCATTTTTCAAATTATAAACTCAAGGTTACAGCTGAGAGCCGCAGTTGGGGCAGAACAGTTCTTCCTCCCCTGCGTCAGCGCCGCACTGAGGGCACTTCTTGCCCTGAGGCTTTTCCTCTTCCTGGGGCTCCTCGGCCTTGACTTCTTCCTCCTGAGAATCCTCCTGAGGTTCTTTCTCAACAGTCTCCTCGGCCTGGGTCTCCAGGATGATCTCCTCTTCCTGGCAGTCGTCGCACTTGGTGGCATTGACCACGGTGGTCTTTACAGTTTCATAGGCTGCGGAAGCCTTCTCCACCGCAGTGTTCACAGCATCCCGGGCTGCCTCCTTGACAGGCTCCAGTTCCTCTTCCAAAGCTGCGATGGTGGCCTTCTTCTCATCGATGGATTCCACATACTTCTGGATCAGCTCCATATCCAGCTCGCCGGATTTCTGGAGACTGTACACCAGCTGTCCCAGCTGACGCTCTGCCTTGGCCAGCTTGCTCTGGGCATCCAACAGTTTGGCCTGGTTTTTGCCGGTGTCTGCCATAGCGACGGCAGTCTTCTGGGCAGCCTTTGCCACCTGCATTGCCTGTGCCTTGAATTTGTCCATGTTAAATTCCATTTTGATTTCTCCTTTGCAGACCAGCTTTACCTGCCGGGTACTATCTGCATTATACCGCTTTTACCGTGAAAATTGCAAGAAATACCCGGAAGTTTAAAAAAATATTTAAACTTCTTCCTTTACAGGAATTCCTGGAGCATGCTGTCCTGAGGCACCAGCTCCCAGGGGATGGGCTGGAACTGTTCCAAAGCCCGGGTCAGCCGCTGGGCAGTGGCATAGCTCTGGCTCTGGGGAGAGATTGCCCGGTAGACCCGAGGCAGGATTCCCGCCAGCACGCAGGGTTCATAGCTGAAAGCAGTGTCCAGAATATAATGAGCCTGGAGCTTATACCGGCGGATATACAGCTCCTCTCCCTGGTCCACCTGGGGACCCTTGGCAATGGTCTCCTCCGCATCCCTTCCCCGCCGGGTATCTCGGAGAGTCCGCCGGGCCAGCCGGAGTTCCTTGGCGTCCAGGATATTTTTTCCGTCGTTGTCGCAGTACTCCTCCCGGACGCCTGCATAAATCTTGAAAAGATGGCGGCTGTCCAGGCCCTGGCTCACCAGGGGGTTGAGGGCGTGTATCCCCTCCATGACCACTACGCCCCCGTTCAGGCTTACAGGCCGGGTCTCGGGGCGGCGCATTTCCGACTCAAAGTCGAAGATGGGGAGTTCCGTCTTTCCCCGGGTCAGAAACTCATCCAGGCAGCTTTGGAGCAGGGGCAGGTCCAGGGCAGTCACATTCTCATAGTCCTTGGTCCCGTCTGGCAGCCGGGGGTAGTCGTCCAGGCTCCGATAGAAATCGTCCATGGCAATATGCTGGGCAGGACAGCCGTGGGCTTCCAGCACCTCCACCAGCTTTTTGGCGCTGGTGGTCTTACCGCTGCCGCTGGGGCCGGCCAGCAGGACCAGCTTGCTCTGCCGGTTGATGATCTCCTGGGCGGCCCGCTCCACCCCCGCTTGATAAGAGGCCTCACAGGAGCGGATCAGGGCCTGCGGGTCCCGGGCAGCCAGGTTGACCAGCTTTGCCTTTACAAGTCGTTTTTCAAGCCATATCTTTCCCATAGAATTCACTCACTCCCTCTTTCCGCCGGAGGATCTCCCCGAATCCTTCCAGATACTCCTGGGGGTATTTGTAGTTGAAGATTCGCTGAATCCGTCCGGAGGCCGGGTCCACCAGCTTGGTGCTTCCCCCCGCACCGGCGGAGAGGATGCTGTGGACCTCCTCCATAATGTAAATGTTGTACAGTCCCTCATACCCGGGCTTGCACCAGCCGGTGTTTTCCAGGTTCTGCAGGGTCCCCTTCTGCCGGTAAAGGTAGTAGGGCCGGTATCCTGCCTGGGCCAGCATGCTGCACTGTTCCAGCATGGCTGCCACCCCGGCATCCGCCGCAGCCTGTTTTTCAATGACCAGGTTGGATGCCCGTTTCAAGGTCAGGGTGTGGACCGTAATATTCTCCGGGCCCAGGTCGATGGCGGTTTTCAGGCTTTGGGCAAAGCCTTCCACCGTGTCTCCGGGCAGACCGGCGATCAGGTCCATATTGATGTTGGTATGGCCCACCTGTCGGGCGGTCCGGTAGCAGTCCAGAATATCCTGGGCGGTGTGCTTCCGGCCGATAGCCGCCAGCACCTGGTCGCTGAAGGTCTGGGGATTGATGGAGATACGGGTGGCCCCGTATTCCTTGATGATTTCCAGCTTTTCCCGGTCAGTGCAGTCGGGACGGCCCGCTTCCACGGTATACTCCTCTACCTGGGACAGGTCAAACAGGTCCCGAATGGTCCCCATCAGTTGGCGGAGCTGGGGTGCCGTAATGCTGGTGGGGGTGCCGCCTCCCATATATATGGTACGCAGCCGCAGCCCGTTTTTATTCGCCTGGTCCCGGAAGGCTTTCAGTTCCTCACACAGCTTTTCCACATAGGGGCCGGTGAGTTTTCCGTCCTTGCCGGTGGTCCGGCTGACAAAGCTGCAGTAGCTGCACCGGGAGGGACAGAAGGGAATCCCCACATAAAGGCTGTAATCCCGGGGGCCGCTCTGGGCCATAATGGGCCTTTGCAAATCGGCGATTTCCAGGGCCAGCCGGTATTTTTCGGGGGTGCAGTCGTAGTGGTCGCAGAAAAGCTGACGAATCTCCTCCTCGCTCAGCCCCCGGCGGCGGTTATCATGGATGATACGCACCGGGCGTACCCCGGTCATCTTACCCCAGGAGGGGCGAATCCCGGTGACTTCCTCCGCCAGGTCATAGACCAGGCTGGCCAGCCCAAAGGAAGGGTTCTCCCCCAGGGGAGCAGTCCGGCTGACCTGGGTCCCGTCCAGTGAGAGGGTGGCTTCCAGTTCCTCCCCAGCCCGGGCCAGGATCCGGTCCCCTTCCTGGGGGCACTGGGTGGTGAGATGGGCCGCCGGGAAAAAGAGCCGGGCCACATTTTCCACCTCATAGCCGGAGTTCAGTCCGGTGATGTACAGTTCCATGGCTCCTCCTTACTGGGCAAAATGCCGCAGGTAATAGTTATATTTCTTTTCCTCCCCCAGAGTGGAGCAGGCCTCGTGCCCCGGCAGCACCTGGGTTTCCGGGTCCAGGGGAAGGGCGGCCAGCCTGGCCAGGCTCTGGCGCATCTGTCCCATATCTCCCCCGGGCAGGTCGGTGCGGCCAATGCTGCCGCTGAACAGGGTGTCCCCGGTAAAGAGATGTCCCTGGCAGTAAAGGCACCAGCTGCCCTGGGTATGGCCGGGAGTATGCCAGCAGGAAATTTCCACCTCGTCCAGCTGGAAGGTTTCCCCCTCCTTATAGCCCCGGGTCAGGTCCTGGGCAGTCAGGGGATAATACTGGTTTCCCTGAGCATCGGCGGAATCCATCACCACCACGGCGCCGGTGGCCTTGGCCAGAGCCTTCACGCTGCCCACATGGTCAAAGTGGCCATGGGTCAGGAAGATATAGGCCAGGGTCGCCCCGTTTTTTTCAAGGGCCTGCTGATACTCTGCCACCGCCCCTGCCGGGTCAATGACCGCTGCCTTTCCTCCCTGGGAAAAAATCATATAGGTGTTGGTATACATGGGCGGCAGGCCCTGAATCTGAATCACTTTCATTTTTTGCTCCAATCGTCGGTGTCAATGATGATGGTAACGGGGCCGTCGTTGCAGAGGCTCACCTGCATATCTGCCCCGAACTCTCCGTGGGCAACCTGTTTCAGTCCCTGCTTTTCCATCTCTTCCAGGAAAAGCTGATAGCATCCCTGGGCCAGTTCTCCCTTGGCCGCATGGGAAAAGCTGGGCCGCTTTCCCTTCCGGGTATCGGAGTAGAGGGTGAAATTGCTGATGACCAGGGCGGAATATCCCAGCTCCACCGCCGAGCGGTTGAGCTTTCCCTCCTCGTCGGAGAAAATCCGCAGATGGGCGCATTTTTCCGCCAGTTTGGGGACCAGGGCGGGAGAGTCGTTCTCCCCTACCCCCAGCAGGATGACCAGTCCGGGGCCGATGGCACGGGGCTCTCCTCCGTTCACCACCACACTGGCGGAAGAAACACGCTGAATCACTGTTCTCATTCTTCTTCCCCCTTACACGCGGACTACGCTGATCACATCCCGCACCTTCTTCAGCTTGGCTACCACGCTGTTCAGGTGTTCAATGTTGGTGGTTCCCAGGGTGATATTGATGAGGGCCCGGCCGTTATCCCCCTCCCGGGCATTCATGGAATAGATGGGCACCCGCATATCCCCCAGGCTTACCGCAATGTCTCCCACCAGGCCGGTGCGGTCCATGGCGGTGATCTCCAGGGTGGCCTTATAGGTCTCCCGGTCGTTCTTCTCCCACCGGCAGGGCAGGAACCGGCCGTTATTCTCCGGGTTTTCCTGGGCGGCCTTCACGTTGGCACAGTCGCATTTATGGATGGACACGCCGAAGCCCCGGGTAATGAAGCCGATGATCTCGTCTCCGGGCAGGGGCTTGCAGCACTTGGCAAACTTGATGGGGCAGTTGTCCACCCCCTCCACCACCACGCCTTCGCTGGAGTGAGTGGTGGGGATGGGGGCGTTGGTCAGCTTGACCTCCACCACCTTCAGCTTCTGGTATTCCTCCTTCAGCTTGGGCATGAGCTTGGAGACCAGCAGTCCCCCATACCCGATGGCGGCATACATCTCCTCCACCCCGTTGGTGTGCTGGCGGCGGGCCAGCTCGGTCATGATTTCATCCCACTTTTCGGGGGGGATGCGGATGTTGTTCCGGCGCAGTTCCCGCTCCAGGGCGGCCCGACCTTCCTGGATGTTCTCCTCCCGCCGTTCCTTCTTGAACCAGCTGCGGATTTTATTCTTGGCTTCGCTGGTCTTGACGATTTTCAGCCAGTCCCGGCTGGGGCCTTTGTCCTCGGGGCCGGTGACCACCTCAATGATCTCACCGGTGGAGACCTTATGGTCGATGGGGACGATATGCCCGTTCACCTTGGCTCCGATCATCCGGTTGCCCACCGCCGAATGGATGGCGTAGGCAAAGTCGATGGCGGTGGCTCCCGCAGGCAGATTGATTACATCTCCCCGGGGGGTGAAGGCAAACACTTCCTCAGGGAGCAGGTCGCTCTTGATTCCCTGGAGCAGTTCGTCCACGTCCCCGTTTTCCTGCTGGCTTTCCAGCAGCTGCCGGACCCAGGCCAGCCGCTCATCCAGCTTATCCCGGGTGGTGACCCCCGCCTTGTATTTCCAGTGGGCGGCCACGCCGTATTCGGCGTTCTGGTCCATCTCCCGGGTGCGGATCTGCACCTCAAAGGGGACGGTCTCATGGCCGATGACGGTGGTGTGAAGGCTCTTGTACCCGTTGGGCTTGGGGGTGGAGATATAGTCCTTGAACCGGTTGGGAATGGGATGGTACATGTCATGGATGAGACCCAGGGCAGTGTAGCACTCCGCCACCGTGTCCAGAATGATACGGACGGCGTAGATGTCATAGATCTCATCAAATTCCTTCCCCTGCATGTACATCTTCCGGTAGATTCCGTACACGCTCTTGATCCGGCTCTTGATGATCATGTTATGGATCCCGTTATCCTCCAGATGACGGCGGACCACCTGGCAGATGTTTTCCAGGAAGCTGTCGTCATGCTGGGCCAGCTGTTCGCTGATATGCTGGTAGCCGATGGGGTCCAGGTAATAGAGGCTCCGGTCCTCCAGTTCCTCCTTGATGCTGCTGATTCCCAGCCGGTGGGCAATGGGGGCGTAAACCTCCATGGTCTCCAGGGCCTTGTCCCGGCGCTTCTGCTCCGGCCAGGCATCCCCGGTACGCATATTGTGGAGCCGGTCACAAAGCTTGATGATCATGACCCGCACATCCTGGCTCATGGCCAGAAGCATTTTCCGCAGGTTTTCCGCCTGCCGCTCCTCCAGGCTGCTGAACTCGATTTTGGTCAGTTTGGTGACCCCGTCCACCAGCAGGGCTACGCTGGGGCCGAATTCCCGGCTGATTTGGGACAGGGAGATATTGGTGTCCTCCACCACATCATGGAGAAGGGCTCCGGCCACGCTTTCGCTGTCCATTCCCAGCTCCACCAGGAGCTGTGCCACGCAAAGAGGGTGGCAGATGTAGGGCTCACCGCTCCGGCGGCGCTGTCCTCCGTGGGCCTTCTCGGCCACCTGGTAGGCCCGGGCAATCATATCCATATCGTAAGGCTTTCCGGTTTCCCGAATCACCTCACAAAGTTTTTCATAGGTCATTTCCCGCATGGTAACTCACTCCTTCTCCTGCAGTCCCGCAAAAATGGGGGCCGCCGTAAGATCCTTTTTCTCCCGGGTAGGAATCACCCGCCAGAACTGCCGGCCCTCTCCGTCCTGGCAGCAGGCCACCAGCCCGGATTGTTCCAGGGCGGTCAGACTGACCAAGGTCTTTCCCGCCTGGTCAGGGCCCATGGCTGAAAAGAGGGGCCGCAGGTCCTCGCCCCGGACACTGCCGGTCTGGATGGCCCGATACAGGGCCACCGTCTCGCTTCGCTGGGGCAGCAGGCTGGCCCGCTGTTCTCCGGTCAGGGGAAGCCCTGTCCGGAAAGCGTCAAAAAGGGCCGCCTGGGTGCAATGTTCATTGGTCAGTCCCGCCGGGCGAAGTTCCCGAATCCGCACCGAGACCATCTCTCCGTTTTTCCCCTGGTAAACCGAGAAGGTCACCGCTGCATCCACCCGGTCTCCCAGGGCATAGGGCAGGGACTGAGGGGCCATTCCGAACCAGACCCCGAAAAAGCTGACGCCGTCCTGGGTCAGCCGGAGCCGGGAATGTTTTCCGTCGCTCACCGGCCAGACCCCATCCAGGGTGGCGTTTTCCAGAAGGAAGGCGGGACGGGGATTTCCGTTCCCGTAAGGGGCCAGGTAATCCAGGGCCCTTACCTCCTCCAGGTTTACCCGGGACATCCGGGCGGGGCAGTCCAGTTCCAGGGCCGGAGGCAGCCGGGCGGGCTGATGGGTCCTGGCCCAGTTATCCAGCCGGCGGCGGAGGGTCTCGATTTTTCCCGGTTCCACCGACAACCCGGCAGCCAGGGCATGGCCTCCGAACCGAATCAGGATATCCTTGCAGGAATCCAATGCATCATACAGGTTAAAGCCGGGCACGCTCCGGCCGCTTCCCCTTCCCTCTCCCCCTTTCAGGGTAATGACGATGGCGGGGCAGTTATATTTTTCCACCAGCCGGCTGGCCACGATCCCGATGACTCCGGGGTGGTAATCCTCCCCCCAGATCACCAGGACCCGGTCTTCCAACCGTTCCGGGTGTTGTTCCATCTCGGCCTGGGCCTGGGCCATGATTTCCTGTTCCGCCTGCTGGCGGGCAGCGTTGAGAGCTTCCAGCCGCTGAGCCATGGCGGCAGCCTGGTCCGGGTCCTCGGTCAGGACCAGCTTCAAAGCCAGGGAGGGGTCCTCCATCCGTCCTGCCGCATTCAGCCGGGGAGCCAGACCAAAGCTGATACTGTCTGCTCCCAGGGGGCGGTCCCACAGGCCCGCTTCCTCCATCAGGGCCACCAGTCCGGGGCGGTCAGTGTTTTTGATGCCTTCCAGCCCCGCCTTGACCAGGGTACGGTTCTCCCCGGTCAGGGGCATCACGTCCGCCACCGTGCCGATGGCGGCCAGGTCCCCGCAGACTTCCAGCAGGTCCTGGGGTTCGATTCCGTCCAGGGCTGCGCAGAGTTTGAACGCCACCCCTGCCCCGCACAGGTATTTGAAGGGAGAGGTATCATCCTGCCGCATAGGGTCCACCACCGCATAGGCGGAGGGGAGCTTTCCCGCAGGAAGATGATGGTCGGTGATGATCAGGTCGATTCCCAGGCTGGCGGCATACTCTGCTTCCTCCACTGCCGAGATACCGTTGTCCACTGTGATAATGAGTTTGAAGCCTTTTTTGTAAAGGCTGTCCACCACGCTCCGGCTCAGGCCGTACCCTTCCCCTTCCCGGGTGGGCAGCTTGCACCGGACATTGGCCCCCATACTCCGAAGATGGGAGAAAAGGAGGGCCGTGGCAGTGATGCCGTCCACATCGTAGTCCCCGAACACCACCATGGGCTCTTCCTCTTCCAGGGCCCGGTGAATCCGCTCCACGGCACGGTCCATATCCTTCAGGAGGAAGGGATCGCTCATGGGCGGATTCTCTTCCAGCAGCTGGTAAGCCTGGGCAGGGTCCTCCCAACCCCGGGCCACCAGAACACCGGACAGCAGTTCCGGCGCTCCAATGGCCTGGGCAAGCCCCCTTACCTTGGCAGGGACAGGCCGTTTCACATTCCAGGGACGATACTTCATACCTTGATTAGCTCCTAACTCTTTCCTTACTTAAAAAGGTGCATACTTCTGTATCACCTGCTGGGCCATCCGCAGTCCGTCCACGGCGGCGCTCATAATGCCTCCCGCATAACCGGCTCCCTCTCCGCAGGGATAAAGTCCCTGCAATCCCGGAGCCTGTCCCGATTCATCCCGCACAAGGCGGACCGGGCTGCTGGTCCGGGTCTCCAAACCGGTCAGGATGGCATGGGGGTCGGTATACCCCCGAATCTTTCGTTCAAAGGCCATAAGACCCTGGCGCAGGCTTTGGGACAGTTCCTCCGGGAGAAGCGAGCCCAGGTCTGCCGGGGTGATGCCCCGGTCATAGGTGGGCTCCACCTGGGCTACTTCCAGCCCGGCCCGGCCTTCCAGGAAGGCAGCCATATGGCTGGCGGGAGCCTTGTACCCGCCCCCGCCGGCATCAAATGCAGTCTTTTCCAGCTGGCGCTGGAAGGCGATGGCCTTGAGGGGGTCCTGGTCAAAGTCCCGGCCATCCACGCTGACCACCACCGCCGCATTGGCGTTTTTCCCGCTCCGGGCATGGTAGCTCATTCCGTTGGTGACTACCCCGCCCTCTTCGCTGGCCGAGGCCACCACCTGGCCGCCGGGGCACATGCAGAAGGTGTAGACACACCGGCCATTCTCCAGTTGCTGGCTCAGCTGATACTCACCCTGGGGCAGGGCGGGATGTCCCGCCGCCTCATGGTAAAGGGATTTATCAATGGCGGACTGAAGATGTTCCACCCGGAATCCCACGCTGAAAGGCTTGCAGACCAGTTCCAGCCCGGCCTTTTGGACCATGTCAAACACATCCCGGGCAGAGTGGCCCACCGCCAGGATACAGACCTGGCAGGGGATGGTTCCCCCGGTGGTTTCCAGGGCGGTCAGCTGACCGTTCCTGGTTTCCAATCCGGTCAGCCGGGTATGGAACTGAATCTCCCCGCCCAGGGAAAGAATCTCTTCCCGGATGGAGGTGATGACTCCCCGGAGCAGGTCGGTGCCCAGGTGGGGCTTCTGCCGGATGGCGATTTCCGCCGGGGCCCCGTGTTCCAGGAAGGTTTTTGTTACAAAGCTGCACCGGCTGTCCCCAATGCGGGTGGTGAGCTTGCCATCGCTGAAGGTTCCGGCGCCCCCTTCCCCGAACTGGATATTGCTGTCCGGGTCCAGCTGGCCGGTGGCGCTGAACCGTTCCACGTCTGCTACCCGCTGTTCCATGGGGGCGCCCCGTTCCAGCACCAGGGGACGATACCCCTTCCGGGCCAGAAGAAGGGCGGCGAACATTCCCGCCGGGCCAAATCCGCAGACCACCGGCCGGTTGGCCAGAGGAGCAGTGCCCAGGGTCAGCACCAGGGGCTGGTCCTGTTCCACCCGGATTCCGGGTTTGCCTTTATATTTCAGTTCCTCCTGAGGATTTTTCAGGGTGACCGCAATGGTGTAGACCAGCTTGGGCTGACCATGCCGGGCATCCACCGAAAGCCGGGCCAAGTCCCACCGAAGGGCTTTGGCGGGAGAAAGCCGGAGAATTTTGAATGCCTTTTCCGCCGCTTCCCTCTCCGAGCCGGAGAGGGTCAGGCGGATTCCCGATACCAGAATCATGCGTCCACCTGCACTGTGGCGGTATAGTTCCCCACCGCAAAAATGCTGGAGGAGGAGGGTACCACGATCTGGACCGGCACATTCTGCTGGCCGCCGGTGACGGTAATATCCTCGCCCCGAATCTGGGC
This sequence comes from uncultured Clostridia bacterium, assembly GCA_944387885.1. GTDB lineage: Bacteria > Bacillota > Clostridia > Oscillospirales > Ruminococcaceae > CALXEN01. The sequence continues at coordinate 6,330 of CALXGR010000004.1, read as the reverse complement.
TTCCACCTGGGAGGAGGAGAGTTTTTCCAGTTCCTCCTCCGGGCCGATGAGGGTCACCGACTTGATCCGGTTGGTGACCACCGACACAGAGCCTTCCACCGTCGAGTTCACCACCCGGATATTGCTTACATCCACCGTTTTCTCAGCCAGGCCCTCGGTGTCGAAGGTCAGGTTGACGGCGGTGATCCCCTCCTGGCTGACCAGTCCGGTGGGCAGCTGCAGGGCCAAGGGGTAGGTCTTACCCAGCTGGAAGGTGGAAAGGTCAAAGCTGGCCACGCTGATTTCAGTAAGGCCGGAGAGGGTCTTTTCAGAACCTGCCACCAGGAGGGTCTCCTGGTCCAGGTGATAGTTAAGAGTGGAGATATCAAAGCCGGTAGGCACATTGATAAAGTTGATGGTCAGGGGGAGTTCCTTCACCTGATAAACCTGGAGCACCACCTCGGCACTGTAGGCACTGAGGGTGGTATACTGCAGTTCCAGGGGATTTCCGTCCGCATCCTGAGCCTCCAGTTCCGCATCCACTGTTATGGTCGTATTGATGGGCTGTTCCTGGGAGGGCAGGTGGGCCACGATCTTCTGAATCTTCTCGATTTCATCCTCTGCGCCCCGCACGGTCACTTCCACGGGATTGGATACCATCCGGTTAAGGATGTAACCTTCCGCAGCCTGAACGTTCTGGCTGTCAATGGTGACCGGGATGGTCTTTTCATCCACGGTGGCAAAGACCACGTCCACGGTACGGTCCCCGTCCACAATGGTGGGGTCCACCGAACTGAACTGGCTGCCAACCATTTCCACCACCAGGTTGAGGGTGGTGGCGCCGCTTCCCCGGACACTGCTGTAATCCGGGTAGACCACAAAGTCATCCTGACGGATCTGGCCCAGGGTGATACCGCTGCCTGCAAATTTCACAGTCACCTGCTTCTGGGGCTGGTTGACGATTTCCACCCCCAGAGCGGTATAGGCGCTGGTGTTGTAGTTGAAGTCCACATAGGTGGTCATTTCCAGGGTGGTGTTCCGGTCATAGTTCATGGTCACCACCAGCCAGGCGGCCACCGCAATCAGGAAGGCAATCAGCCAGTTCCGGAGGTCCTCGTTAATATGCACCAGGAGCAGCCGGTCCTTGATTCCTTTCCAGTCAATCTGTTTCATTTTTCTTCCTCCAGGGCAGAAGAGTGTTTTTCTGGGCAGGAGATTCCTCCTTGGGAATCAGCTCTGTCTCCAGCATACTGTACAGCTTCTGCCGATCCAGCCGGCGCATCAGCACGCCCTCCCGGGTCATGGAGATGATTCCGGTTTCCTCGCTGACCACTACACAGATGGCATCGGAGTTTTCGCTCATGCCCAGGGCAGCCCGGTGACGGGTACCCATATCTTTGCCGATCTGCAGGTTATTGGACAGGGGCAGCACGCAGCCTGCGGCTACCAGTTCCCCGTCCCGAATCACCACAGCTCCGTCATGGAGCGGGGTTCCCTCGTAAAAAATGGTCCCCAGCATTTCCGAGTTCACATCCGCATGGAGAGGGGTTCCCGTCCGGATGATCTCACTCAGGTTGGTGCCCCGTTCCAGCACGATCAGGGCGCCGGTGCGGGTGTCGCTGAGCTGCTCCGCCGCATCGCAGATGGCCAGAATGGCTGCCTGCCATTTGCCCCGGACCCCTTCGTCCATTCTTCCCCGCTGGTGGATGATCTGGCTGATCCACTGTTCTGTCCGGCCCATCTGTTCCAGGGCACGGCGCAGTTCCGGCTGGAAGAGCACCACCAAAGCCAGAAATCCGATCTGAAGCAGGCTGTTCAGCACAAACCGCACGGTGCGGAGATTGAAAATTTCGGACAAGGTCAGGATGACCACCAGCACAAGGGCGCCCTTGGCTACCTGGCCCGCCTGGGTTTTCCGGATCATTCCCATGAGAAGGTAGACCATCACTGCAATGATGATGACATCCACCCAGTCCGCAGGACCGCTGGCCCGGAAGTTATTGATTATGGACCCCAGAATATTGTTGCTCTGGACTCCTGAAAAAAGTGTGTTCATCCTTTTCCTCCGTTAACCCAGCAGGGCTACTGCATGGACGGCGATTCCCTGCCCCTGGCCGGTGAATCCCAGTTTTTCCTCGGTGGTGGCTTTTACGCTCACCTGGGAGACCTGTATGCCCAGAGCCTGGGCCAGGTTTTCCCGCATGGTCTGGATATGAGGGGCCAGTTTGGGAGCCTGGCAGAGGATGGTGCTGTCCACGTTCTGGATGGTCAGCCCCTGTTCCCTGATCAGCCGGGCCACATGGCGGGTCAGTTCCAGACTGTCCGCCCCCTTATAAGCCGGGTCAGTGTCGGGGAAATGCTTTCCGATGTCTCCCAGAGCGGCAGCCCCCAGCACCGCATCCATAACGGCGTGAGCCAGCACATCCGCATCGGAATGGCCCAGAAGCCCTTTTTCATAGGGGATTTTTACCCCGCCCAGAATCAGGTCCCGGCCTTCCACCAGCTTGTGCACATCATACCCGTGTCCAATCCGCATTGTGTTCTCCTTCGGTAAATCTTCCTTGGTGGTGATTTTGTAATTAGCGTAGTCACCCGGGGTCAGGGTGACGGGGAATCCGGCCAGTTCCAGAACGCTGCAATCGTCGGTGACTGCTTTTGCCTGGTCCGGGTCCAGCTTTTCCAGAGCCTGTATGTAGAGGGCTCGGTCAAAACACTGGGGAGTCTGGACTCCGTACAGAAGGGAACGGTCGGGGGTTTCCTCCACCAGTCCCTCCCGGGCCAGTTTGATGGTATCCTTCACCGGAACGGCGGGGGCAGCGGCTCCTGTTTTCTCTGCTGCTTCCAGGGCCTGGGTGACTACCTGCTCCGACACGAAGGGCCGTGCTGCGTCATGGATAGCCACCAGTTCACCCCCGGCAGCACTCACCCCGTTCTTCACGCTCTGGGCCCGGGTATTTCCCCCGGCCACCAGGGTCACCGGCTTGCGACAGCCCTGGGCTGCCTTCTCGGCATTCTCCTGATTTTTCCCGTACACCACCACTAAATCAGTGATCAAGGGATGTTTATCAAAAGCCTGCAGGCTCTGTTCCAATACCGTCCGGCCGCCCAGGTCCCAGGACAATTTATCAAATCCCATCCGGCTGCTGCTTCCCGCAGCCACGATGACGGCTGTTACCCTTTTCCCCATAAAAAGCCCCTCCAATTTACAATAACTCATCGTCTATTATACTATATAGAAGAAAAAAAATCCACCCGGCAAGGGTGGATTTCATTTTGTTTATGGCAGTGAGAATCAGCCGATCCTCCGCTTTTTATCCAGGCGCATTTTGTCCGCAATCATGGCAATAAACTCGCTGTTGGTGGGTTTGCCACGCAGGTTATGGATGGTATACCCAAAGTAGCTGTTCAGGGTATCCACATCTCCCCGGTCCCAGGCCACCTCAATGGCATGGCGGATGGCACGCTCCACCCGGCTGGGAGTAGTGGCGTTCTGTTTTGCAATCTGGGGGTAAAGCCGCTTGGTAACGGCGTTAATGTAGTCCGGGTCCTCCATGGTAAGAAGGATGGCATCCCGCAGGAACTGATATCCTTTAATGTGTGCCGGAACCCCGATCTGGTGCAGAATCTCGGTGACTGTCACCTCATCGCTGCCCCAATGAGCGGGGGCTGCGGGTACTGCCGCCAGCCGTGTCACCCGGGCGGCCAGCATTTCCTGGTCAAAAGGCTTTACAAAAAGGTAGTCGAACCCTTCGTCCAGAAGCTCTTGTTCGATCTGCTCATTCTGGAAAGCACCTGTCACAAAGAAGGTGGTGCCCTCCCCCATTTTCTCCTGATACCGCCGTTTCACTGCAATAGCATCCAATCCCGGCATGAAGGCATCCAGCAGCACCACATCCGGGCGCAGCTCCAGCATCCGCTCCAGAACCTTGATTCCGTCTCGCTCGCAAACGGTGACGGCGACCCCTTTCTGCTCCAGGGCGGCCCGGCAAAGGGCGGTAGTTTTGGCTCCTGTATCTGACATCAAAAACTTGATTTTGTCCATCTTCCTATCCTCCAGTCGATTGTTTTCCCTCAACATTGGAAATATTACCATATTTTTCCAGTTTGTTCAAGAGGATAGCTCCAAATAATTTCCAGATTTTTCCATTTCTTTTCGACCGACTTCGAGAGACTTTTTGGGGCACAAAACTCTGATGCTCCGTTTTTGCGTTCTTTTAGGCAGACATTTCCGACCTGCCCATCTGCTATTCCACTATGTAGGACAGCCCGGTGGGCTGTCACCCTGCCATCTCGGTTCCTTCCAGGTTCTCCGCCGTTTCCAGCATGGTCTGGGCAAAAATTCCGTACCCTCTGGTGGGGTCATTGACCAGAACATGGGTGACCACCCCCACCAGCATGCCGTCCTGTATTACGGGAGAGCCGCTCATTCCCTGGAGGATTCCCCCTGTCTTGTCCAGCAGGCGGGAATCGGTGACCTTGATGACCATGTTCCTGTAGGGGTCCGTCCCCAGCAGGGAGACCTTTTCAATCTCCACTGTATAAAGCTGGGGCTGTTCCCCCTGGATGGTGGTGTAGATATGGGCTTGTCCGGTGTGGACTTCCTGCTGGTTGGCCACCGGGTAAAGGGTGCCGGTCTGGGGTTGGAATAAAGTCCCGTATACCCCCGTTTCCCCGTTTTTCAGGAGTTTTCCCAGGTCCTCGGACTGGAAAGTTCCCTGGAGCTGACCGGGAAGTCCCGGGTTTCCTTTTTCCCATCCGGTAATGGAGACCCGGGCGGCTGTTCCCGAGGACAGGCTGACCTGCTGGCCTGTGTCGTTATCACTGATGGGATGACCCAGCCCGGCAAAAATCCCGGAATCCGGCAGATAAAAGCTCATGGTGCCGATTCCTGCGCTGGAATCTCTCACCCACATGCCGGCCCTCCACCGGTCCACCGAGCTGTCCAGTACCGCTGTCAGGCTGGTGGTGTGGGTGGCGCCGTCCCGGGAATATTCCAGTTCCACCGAATCCCCTGCCGCCTGGCCGATAGCCCGGGACAGTTCCTCGTTGGAGCTGACCTTTTCCCCGTCTGCTTCCAGAATCAGGTCTCCCATCCGCAGCCCTGCATCCTTGGCAGGGTTGCAGCTTCCCTCTCCGGTGATCACATCCGAAAAGCCCACCACCAGGGCTCCCTGGGCAAACATCTTGATTCCAAAGGGGGTTCCGCAAACCACCACCTGAGTTCTGGGAGTCTCAACTTCCCGGACAGTTTTTACAGGCAATACCCCAAACACCGCCAGCACCGTATTCTGGCTGGAATCCTGGCCCGCCCCGGTAGCCATTTGATGGTCGGTAAACCTGAGGGGCTGGATCCAGGGCAGGGAGCAAAGTTCCAGTTCCTCCCCCTGGGCCACCTGAAAGGTCTCGGGCAATGTACGGTTGAGCCAGACTCCACCCAGCCCCAGCGCAGCGGTCAGGGTCAAGGCCGCAGCCAGGGCCCGGCGTTTCCATTTTGACAAGGCTACCCCCTCCTTTTCTGGGGTAGTATGCCCCGGAAAAGGAAAGATTATTGCTCTGCGTTGACAATTCACCTGCCGGTTGGTAGAATGGGGTTGTATATGCGGGTAGAAAATGCGTTGGTCCAAGCACTCCCCATTCAAAAGGACGGTTCAGGCAGGAATGTATTATGGAGTTCATGCAGTCTTACAAACGGCTTGATAACCTGTGCAGGGACATGAATGGCATTGGCATCACCGGTTACATCCGGGATATGGAAGCGGCCTCTTATGGCAGCAGATACAGTTCTGATTGGGATTCTGTTTATCGTCAGTTAAAGCACTACCGGCATATTCGCAACCAGATTGCCCATGACAACTATGTTACCGAGGAATCTGCCTGCCAACCCGGCGATGCTGTTTGGTTGGAAGATTTCTATCAGAAAATCCTGAACCGAGCGGATCCTTTGGCCGTCTGTTACCGAGCTGTCAACTCCAAAGCAAACCAGGAGCTCTCCCGGAGTCCTTCTGACTTTACTTCTGTTTCTCAGCTGCCTTCTGAACCTGAAAGTCGATTTTCCCGATTTCTTGTTTTGGGGCTTTTCGCAGCTGGGATTTTTGTTCTGGTAACGTGGGCAGTACTATCCTTTTTATAAACAATATATGCGGGTATGGCGGAATTGGCAGACGCGCTGGATTTAGGTGCTGTCACCTCAGTGAAGAATTTCCCAGTAATCAGGTAAAAGCAGGCATGGCCTGTTTTTATAGATGCGGATCAAGCACAACGCTCCGCCTCGGGTATCCCCTCCCCGAGTAAAAATAGAGGGAAACTGAATATGCGGGTATGACGGAATTGGCAGACGTGCAGGATTTAGGT
>CALXGR010000003.1 GCA_944387885.1 uncultured Clostridia bacterium | reverse complement strand
GGCCCGTTGGTCAAGCGGTCAAGACGGCGGCCTCTCACGCCGCAAACGGGAGTTCGATTCTCCCACGGGTCACCATTATATTGCCCCTTAGCTCAGTCGGTTAGAGCATCTGACTGTTAATCAGGGGGTCCTCGGTTCGAGTCCGAGAGGGGCAGCCAATAAAAAAGACGACGGAAACTCCGTCGTCTTTTTTTATTTTTCCTCCCAGTCAGGAGGGACCGTGTACCCGGCCAGGAAAAGGTGAAGGGGCCCGAACCGGTCTGCCACCAGCTGGGTGGGCAGATAGAACCCCGGGTCCTTCCCGGAACAGGCAGGGAGAAAAAAGGCCAGGGAAAGGGACTGGCTGCCTGCGGCTGTGAAAAAACGCCCTCCGGCCAGAGCGGTGAGATGGGTCAGGGTCCCCAGAGTGAGGGCAGCGTCCGAACCGGGGGAGATGGTGACGGGGGATAAAGCTCCCGCTCCGGACATCCGGAGGAGAAAACCCTCCCCCCGGGGGAAAAGACTGAGCTTCAGGGCCGGGGAATGGGTCTGGAGAAAAAACCAGACTCCATTGAAAAGAAGTGCGGCGGAAGGATAAGGCCCCAGCCCCACCGGAGCGGAGCCGGAGGCGGATTCCAGGGTCAGCCAGCCGGGACGGCGGAGGAGGGATTCCTCCAGAGCCCGGGAAATTGAGGGAAGAGCCCGGGAGAGATCGGTGGAAAAAAACAGCCTTTGACGGCAGCACAGCTCTGAGTTGGCCACCCGGCGAAGGAGCCGGAGGGTGGCGGCGCTGGGAGCCTTCCCCTCCAGCTGCTGGCGGGCGCATTCCTCCGCCAGCTGATAACGCAATGTGTCCATGACCGCTTCCTCCTTGAGAGAACTCATACCCCTCTAGTGTGCCGGGGAAAAGGCCGTTGATACCTCCCGGGGAGGAAAAGAAAGGATACAATTTTTTTCCAGAAAGAAAAAATCTGAAAAAAGAGGTTAATTTATTATCAAAGCCCCTTGCCAATTTTTGAACAATACGGTAGAATAGAATCAGTCCATAGGCCCAGGAGTTGCCTGTGGGAAGGGGTGCTTCCCCTGCCGGGCTAATACGCTGCCGGGAAAGAAAAGCGCTGTTTCGTCCGATCGGGCGGTCAGGAGTCTTTTTTGTCCCGGGAGCGATATTGGACCGACCGGGTTATCCACCTCGCCCCGCTGAGATTCCCCGGCATTACACATGGAGATTTTAAGGAGGATTTTAACATGGCTGTTAAAGTTGCAATCAATGGTTTCGGCCGCATTGGCCGCCTGGCTTTCCGCCAGATGTTCGAAGCTGAGGGCTACGAAGTCGTGGCTATCAACGACCTGACCAGCCCCGAGATGCTGGCTCACCTGCTGAAGTACGACACCGCACAGGGTTCCTTCCTGGGCAAGATCGGCGAGGCTAAGCACACTGTTGAGGCCGGCGAAGGCTGCATCATCGTGGACGGCAAGAAGATCACCATCTACGCTGTTCCCAAGGCTGAGGAACTGCCCTGGGGCGAGCTGGGCGTTGACGTAGTTCTGGAGTGCACCGGCTTCTACACCAGCAAGGCCAAGGCTGAGGCTCACATCAAAGCTGGCGCCAAGAAGGTTGTTATCTCCGCTCCTGCCGGCAACGACCTGCCCACCATCGTTTACAATGTAAACCACAATGTTCTGACCAAGGACGACACTGTTATCAGCGCCGCTTCCTGCACCACCAACTGCCTGGCTCCCATGGCTAAGGCTCTGAATGATTACGCTCCCATCCAGAGCGGCATCATGACCACCGTTCACGCTTACACCGGCGACCAGATGATCCTGGACGGCCCCCAGCGTAAGGGTGACAAGCGTCGTGCCCGTGCAGGCGCTCAGAACATCGTTCCCAACAGCACCGGCGCTGCCAAGGCCATCGGCCTGGTCATCCCCGAGCTGAACGGCAAGCTGATCGGCTCTGCTCAGCGTGTTCCCGTTCCCACCGGTTCTACCACCATCCTGGTAGCCGTTGTTAAGGGCAAGGACATCACCAAGGAGTCCATCAACGCTGCTATGAAGGCTGCTGCTACCGAGAGCTACGGCTACAACGAGGAAGAGATCGTTTCTTCTGACGTTATCGGCATGAAGTACGGCTCCTTGTTCGACGCTACCCAGACCATGGTCACCAAGATCGACGACGACACCTATCAGGTACAGGTCGTGTCCTGGTACGACAACGAGAACAGCTACACCAGCCAGATGGTCCGTACCATCAAGTACTTCGCTGAGCTGTAATAGTTCTTTGTCGGAGGGTACTCCAAAGACCATAATAAAGCCCGCCCGGGTTTCCCGGGCGGGCTTTTTTTATGAGTTGATGAGGGGATTCTCTGTCCGCTCCATGATATAGTCCACTGAAACGCGGTAATAATCGGCAAGAACCAGTAAATGTTCCAGAGGAATGGTTTGGAATCCTCGTTCATAACGGGAGTATACCGTTTGCTGGATGTGGAGCAGCCGGGCAACCTCCGCTTGGGATAAATCATGGTCCTCTCTTAAATCACGCAGCCTTCTGAAAAACAAAACCACACCCGCTTTCCTTGATTTAGTATTGATTGGTACTATTGACGGTAACACGAAAGTGTGGTAACATGCCTGTATTAGAACTTATAAGTACTAACTCGAAAAACGGAATCTTTTGAGTTGACAGGCGGAAAGCAAGTGTGGTTTTAGCAAAAGGGAACACCATTTTGCAAAATGTTTTATGGAGGAGGATATAAAATGAAAAAGATTTTTGGATTGATATTGGGAATGCTGCTGCTCCTGTCCCTGACGGCGTGTGGCTGTGAACATGAATACGATGACGGGACTGTTACGCAGGAGGCAACTTTTGATAGCGCAGGTGAAATTACCTATACTTGTGAGATATGCGGCGACACTTATACTGAAAAGATTCCGCAAAAAGAGAAAACGGTTATCGTTACCGTTACGGATAAAAAGAATGTCCCGGAGGATATTCACAACGGAAGGTTTTCTGACAGTGTAGAATTCACATTCACTGTTGAAAATCAATCGGACAAACCTGTAAAAGGAGTGGAAGGCATCCTTTATATAAAGGACCTTTTTGACAAGGATATCCTGTCCATCAACTGTGATTTTACGGGGCAAACCATTCCGGTGAATGAATCGGTTACCGTTGAAGGATTGGGAATGGACATCAATCCGTTCATGGAAGACCATTCAAAACTGTATCAGGAAGATTTTTCGGATTTGAAATTTGAATATGAAATCACCAACATTGTGTACGACGGAGAAGCCACAGAGACGGAGCCGGTTCAGAATGAAGAAGTGCCTGTACAGGTACGAGTGGTAGATAAGCAAAACCTGCCGGAAGATATTCATAGTGGGCGGTTTTCGTCCAGGGTTGAATTTGTTATTGAGGTAGAAAATAAGTCTGACAGAGAGATAAAAGGCGTTTCCGGTACTTTGACTATAAAAGACCTGTTTGGTAAAGATATTAAATCCGTCCTTTGTGATTTTACCGGGCAGACCATTGGAGCGGGGAGTACCGCAACTTATTCAGAACTGGGAATGGATATCAACGAATTTATGGATGACGATACAAAACTCTATAATGAACAGTTTTCGGATTTGAACTTTGAATATCATGTGGATTCCATTGTCTACGCTGATGGTGAGACGGAAACTTTCAACTGATGAAAATATCCCCGAGATTTAATTTGGGCATGCAAAGACTAATGCAGAGTGATTGCTAAATTCCAGCGTAAGAGACATTCTGTTTGATGGTATGCTTTTCTGTCTGTTTCTCACCGGGAAAATAAGGAAGTCCCGGACTGTCTGAAAAAATTAAAAAAGAGAGAGCCACACCGCCGTTGACAGTGTGGCTCTCTTTTGCTGCAACGCTTTTTTACTTGCTTTTCCCTACCCGCAGCATCCGGGTGGAGTTGAGGACGGCCAGCACCATTACCCCTACATCCGCAAAGATGGCCAGCCACATATTGGACAGGCCCAGGGCGGCAGCGGCCAGGACCACCCCCTTCACCCCCAGGGCGAAGATGATGTTCTCCCAGACAATGACCATGCACTTGCGGCAGATCCGGATGGCCAGGGCGATTTTGGCCGGGTCGTCGTCCATCAGGACCACATCCGCCGCTTCAATGGCTGCATCGCTGCCCAGAGCCCCCATGGCGATACCTACATCCGCCCGGCTCAGCACCGGAGCATCGTTGATGCCGTCCCCCACAAAGGCCAGGGTTTTCCCGGCGGGCTTTTGGGCCAGAAGTTCCTCCACCCGTTCCACCTTCTGGGCGGGGAGCAGCTGGGCGTGGTAACTGTCCAGACCAAGTTCTCCGGCCACGGCGGCAGCGGCGGCGGGGCTGTCCCCAGTGAGCATGACGGTCTGCCGTACTCCCAGCTTTTTCAGGGCGGAAATGGCGGCGACGGCGGTGGGTTTCAGGGTGTCTGCAATGAGGATGGACCCCTGGTATACCCCGTCCAGGGCCAGATGAATCCGGCTGCCCGGCTCCTGGCGCTCAGGGGGGCATTGCGCTCCCACCTTTTCCATCAGCCGAAGGTTGCCAAGGGCCAGGCTCTGGCCGTCCACCTGGGCGGTGACTCCCAGTCCGGCCAGTTCCTCCACCTGGGAGACCCGGCTCTGGTCCGGCTGTCTGCCCCAGGCGGCTTTCAGACTTTTGCTGATGGGATGATTGCTGAAACTCTCGGCCAGGGCGGCCCACTCCAGCAGCTGGGATTCCTCTACCCCGGGGACAGGGGCGATCTGGGCCACCTGGAAGGAACCCTTGGTCAGGGTGCCGGTCTTGTCAAAGACCACCGTGTCCGCCTTGGAGAGGGCTTCCAGATAGTTGCTTCCCTTGACCAGGATTCCCGCCTGGCTGGCTCCCCCAATGCCTCCAAAGAAGGTAAGGGGGATGGAGATGACCAGAGCGCAGGGGCAGGACACCACCAGGAAGATAAGGGCCCGCTGAATCCAGTCTCCCCAGTTCCCCAGGAACAGGGGCGGGATAAGGGCCAGGGCCAGGGCGCAGTAGCAGACAATGGGGGTGTAGTACCGGGCAAAATGGGTGATAAAGTTCTCAGTCCGGGCTTTCTTCATGCTGGAATTTTCCACCAGGTCCAGGATTTTGGAGACGGTGCTCTCCCCGAATTCCTTGGTGGTCCGGATGCGGAGCACTCCGTCCAGGTCAATGCAGCCGCTGATGACCGATTCCCCAACGGTTACCGACCGGGGCAGGCTTTCCCCCGTAAGGGCGCTGGTGTCCAGACTGCCGGAGCCTTCTTCCACCACCCCGTCCAGCGGGATTTTCTCCCCGGGTCGGACCAAAATCAGGGTGCCGGGAGCGATTTCCTCCGGGTCCACCTGAACCACCTGCCCGTCCTGTTCCAAGTTGGCATAGTCGGGGCGGATATCCATGAGGGCGGCAATGCTCTGACGGCTTTTCCCTACGGCGTAGCTCTGGAACAGCTCGCCTACCTGGTAGAAGAGCATGACAAAAACGCCCTCGCTGTACTCGCCCAGGGCCAGGGCACCTACAGTTGCCACTGCCATGAGAAAGTTTTCGTCAAATACCTGCCGGTTCCGGATCCCCAGCACCGCCTTGCGGAGAATGTCATATCCAATGACAAAGTAGGGGATAAGATATCCTGCCAGCCGGACCCCGGCGGGCAGGAGAAACAGCCGGTCAGCGGCCATCATTCCTGCCAGAAGCAGGGCGGAAATCAAAATCCGCAGCCGCATTTTTTTCTGTTTTTTGGTCATGGGTCATTCCTCCCGGAAAGAAAGGCCGGAGGACTTCCTCCGGCGCTTGAAAACTTCTGATTTCTTATTTTAAATATAAATAACGCAGTCGTCCTCTACCACCTTGCAGTTTTTCACAACCTGCTCCATAACGGCGGCAGGGTCGGCGCCCTCCTCAAAGGTCACCGACATCTTCTGGGCCATAAAGCCCACGGTGGCGGCGGCTACTCCGGGGGTCCGGCAGGCGGCCTGCTCCATTTTGGCGGCACAGTTGGCACAGTCTACTTCGATTTTGTAGGTCTTTTTCATAACAGGTCCTCTCCTTGCGATGATTATTCTTCCTGGATATGCTCCATCCCCAGAGCCAGAATACTCCGGACATGGTCGTCATCCAGGCTGTAAAACACGGTCTTTCCCTGGCGGCGGAACTTGACCAGGCTGTTGGCCTTGAGAATCCGCAGCTGGTGGCTTACGGCGCTCTGGGTCATCCCCAGCAGCTGGGCAATGTCGCAAACACAAAGCTCCCGCTCAAACAGTACATACAGGATTTTGATGCGGGTGCTGTCCCCGAAAATCTTGAACAACTCTGCCAGGTCATAGAGCAGATCTTCCTGGGGCAGATGGGCCAGGACCTGGTCCACTGCCTCCTGATGATGGTGCTGCTGGCCGCAGCAGGGGGTGGCTTTCATTTTAGGTGTCATGGGGAAACCTCCAAACATATGAACAACTGTTCATGTGTTCATGATAACTCCTGTTTCGGGGATTGTCAACCCTTTTTCCCGGGAAAAAATCCAAAAGATGAAAATTCCTGTTAAATAAATATCAAAAAATCCCCCATAGGGATTGCAGACCGGGGGTAAAGAGGGTATAATAGCTTCGAAGGTTGTTATACACCTTTTATTTAAGTTGCCATTTTTCCCGCTGTAGGGAGAGATGGCAGCAGCCGCAGGCAGCTGCCTGCGGGGTACGCAAACGGTCGTTATGGGCTGCCTGGCGGCTCATAGAGATAGATCCAAGACACAGGATATTTTCGGAAGGAGAATTTAGTATGGGTTTGGGTAAAAAGACAGTAGACGATCAGAATTACCAGGGCAAGAAGGTTTTGGTTCGGTGCGACTTCAATGTCCCCATGAAGGACGGAGTCATCACCAATGACAACCGTATCCAGGCTGCTCTGCCTACCATTAAGAAGCTGGTAAACGACGGCGCAAAGGTTATCCTCTGCAGCCACCTGGGCAAGCCCAAGAACGGACCCGAGGCCAAGTTCAGCCTGGAGCCCGTAGCTGCCCGCCTGAGCGAGTACCTGGGCAAGACCGTTGTCTTCGCCAATGACGATGAGGTCGTAGGCCCCAACGCCAAGGCCGCTGTAGCCGCTATGGCTGACGGCGATGTGGTTCTGCTCCAGAACACCCGCTTCCGGAAGGAAGAGACCAAGAACGGCGAGGAGTTCAGCAAGGATCTGGCCAGCCTGGCCGATGCCTATGTGGACGACGCTTTCGGCAGCTGCCACCGTGCACACTGCTCCACCGCCGGCGTTACCAACTACATTAAGGACACCGCTGTTGGCTACCTGATGGAGAAGGAGATCAAGTACCTGGGCAATGCCGTGAACGATCCCGTCCGTCCCTTCACCGCCATCCTGGGCGGCGCCAAGGTTGCCGACAAGCTGAATGTTATCAGCAACCTGCTGGAGAAGGTAGACACCCTCATCATCGGCGGCGGCATGGCTTACACCTTCCTGGCTGCCAAGGGCTACGAAGTAGGCAACAGCCTGGTTGACACCGAGAAGCTGGACTACTGCAAGGATATGATGAAGAAGGCCGAGGAGAAGGGCGTAAAGCTGCTCCTGCCCGTAGATACCGCTGTGGCTGCTTCCTTCCCCGACCCCATCGATGCTCCCATCGAGGTTCAGGTAGTGGCTGCTGATGCCATCCCTGCCGGCGTCATGGGCCTGGATATCGGACCCGAGAGCGAGAAGCTCTTTGCCGATGCCGTCAAGGCCAGCAAGACCGTTGTATGGAACGGACCCATGGGCGTATTCGAGAACCCCACCCTGGCCAAGGGCACCCTGGCTGTTGCCGAGGCTATGGCTGAGTCCGACGCTACCACCGTTATCGGCGGCGGCGACAGCGCAGCTGCTGTACAGCAGATGGGCCTGGGCGACAAGATGACCCACATCAGCACCGGCGGCGGCGCTTCCCTGGAGTACCTGGAAGGCAAGGAACTGCCCGGTATCGCCGTTATTGCCAAGGCATAAGACATCCGCAGAACCAAGGTGCGGCGGTGAAGGCCGCCGCGCCTTTTTATTTGATAAGGAGAGATACATTATGAATAAGAATTTGCGTAAAGCCGTCATTGCCGGCAACTGGAAAATGAACAAGACCGCCACCCAGGCCGCCCAGCTCATCGATGAGCTGATCCCCGCCGTCAAGGATGCCGGCTGCGAGGTGGTTATCTGCACCCCCTTCACCTCCCTGGTCACCGCTCTGGAGAAGACCAAGGGCACCAACATCCATGTAGGTGCTGAGAATGTTCACTTCGAGGCTTCCGGCGCTTACACCGGCGAAATTTCTGCCGATATGCTGGTAGACCTGGGCGTTGAATATGTTATCACCGGCCACAGCGAGCGCCGTCAGTACTTTGCCGAGACCGACGAGACCGTCAACAAGCGGACCCTGGCTGCCCTGAACGCCGGCCTGAAGGTCATCGTCTGCGTGGGCGAGAACCTGACCCAGCGGGAGCAGGGTGTCACCGAGGAGCTGGTCCGTATGCAGACCAAGATCGCTCTCCAGGGTGTCACCGCCGAGCAGATGGCTAACCTGATCATCGCCTACGAGCCTGTATGGGCCATCGGCACCGGCCGCACCGCCACCGCTGACCAGGCCCAGGAAGTCTGCGCAGCCATCCGGAAGGTTCTGGCTGAGCTGTACGGCCAGGCTGTTGCTGATGCCACCACCATCCAGTACGGCGGCAGCATGAACGCCAAGAACTGCGAGGAGCTGGTATCCAAGCCTGACGTGGACGGCGGCCTCATCGGCGGCGCAGCCCTCAAGGCCGGAGACTTTGCCACCATCGTGGCTGCAGCCTCCAAGTAATCCAAGGAAAGAAAGAGGAACCTTTTTATGAGCAAGAAACCTGTAATGCTCTGCATTATGGACGGTTTTGGCTGGGTCCCGGACCATGTCCGGGGCAACGCCATTGCCGCCGCCAAGAAACCCAACATTGACCGGTTCATGGCTGAGTATCCCACCACCACCATCGGGGCTTCCGGTATGGACGTGGGCCTGCCTGACGGTCAGATGGGCAACAGCGAAGTGGGCCACACCAACATGGGCGCCGGACGGATCGTTTACCAGCAGCTCACCCTCATCACCAAGTCCATCCAGGACGGGGAGATGCTGAAGAACCCTGTTCTGGTCAAGAACATCCAGGCTGCCATTGACAGCGGCAACGCCGTTCACCTCATGGGCCTGGTGGGCACCGGCGGCGTTCACAGCCACTGCGACCACTGGTTCGGCGTTATGGATATGTGCAAGGCCATGGGTGTGAAGGAGCTCTACCTCCACTGCATCATGGACGGCCGTGACACCGACCCCCACGATGGTGAGGGCTTCCTGGCCGACCTGCAGAAGAAGATCGACGAGATCGGCCTGGGCACCATTGCCACCGTTACCGGCCGTTACTACGCCATGGACCGGGACAGCAACTGGGACCGGGAAGAAAAGGCCTACGCCGCCTTTGTGTACGGCGAGGGCAACCATGCCGCCAACTGGAAGGAATGCATTGAGGCCAGCTATGCTGCCGATGTGACCGACGAGTTTGTGGTCCCCACTGTCACCTGTGAGGGTGGCCGGGTAAAGGAAGGGGACACTGTCATCTTCATGAACTTCCGCCCCGACCGTGCCCGTCAGATGACCCGGATTTTCGTGGACGACGACTTCAAGGGCTTTGAGCGCCGGTTTGGCCGGTTCCCCGTTCACTATGTCTGCATGGCTCAGTATGATGCCACCATGCCCAATGTGGAGGTGGCTTATCCTCCCGTAGAGCTGACCAATGTGTTCGGTGAGTACCTGGCCAAGAAGGGCCTGACCCAGCTCCGGATCGCCGAGACCGAGAAGTATGCCCATGTGACCTTCTTCTTCAACGGCGGCGTGGAAGCCCCCTACGAGGGCGAGGACCGGTGCGTTATTCCCAGCCCCAAGGTGGCCACCTATGACCTGAAGCCTGAGATGAGCGCTCCCGAAGTGGCTGACGAATGTGTCAAGCGGATCGAGAGCGGCAAGTATGACGCCATCATCCTGAACTTTGCCAACTGCGACATGGTAGGCCACACCGGTGTGTTCGAGGCCGCCGTCAAGGCAGTGGAAGCAGTGGATGCCGCTGTAGGCAAGGTGGTGGATGCAGTTCTGGCCGCCGGCGGCGCAGTGCTCCTCACCGCCGACCACGGCAACGCCGACAAGATGCTGGTGGACGAGGGCGATGACCCCTTCACCGCTCACACCACCAACCCCGTGCCCCTGGTTGTCATGGGCGCAGGGGATGTGAAGCTGCGGAAGGACGGCGTTCTGGCCGACCTCTGCCCCACCATGCTCCAGATCATGGGCCTGCCCCAGCCTGCCGAAATGACCGGCAAGAGCATGATCGTGGACTGATTTCCCGTCAAACAATTTTCCCCGGAAGGAATCTCCTTCCGGGGATTTTTTTATTCTCATTTTGAAAATGGTCAAAAAATTTAATTAAAATTTTTGAGATTCTATTGACATCCCGGAAATCGTTGGTATACTAATCTCAGTGATTTTAGTTAAAACATTTTAACTAAAATCGTAGAGAGAAACAGACCTACACTTAGGAAAGAGGGATTTTATTATGTTTGAGAAAGTGAAAGAGATCATTGTGGACACCCTGAGCTGCGACGCCGAGAAGGTCACCATGGAGGCCCGTTTGGCTGAGGACCTGGAAGCCGACAGCCTGGATGCCGTAGAGCTGAACATGGCCATTGAGGATGAACTGGGTGTAGCCATTCCCGACGAACAGCTGGCCCAGTTCAAGACTGTAGGCGACATTGTAAACTACCTGGAAGAGAACGGGGCCGAGGCTTAAGCCTCGGTCTTTTTAAGAGAAGGAGGAGGAACACCATGACCCAGGAAACCCTGAGCCGTCTTTTGGAAGCCTTTGCCCAGGGCCGCATCGCCCATCTGGAATATGCCCAGGGGGACAGCCGCCTGGTGCTGGATGCACCTGCAGCCCCTGGGAATGGCCCTGCAGCGGCCCCGGCTGCGCCGGTCCCTGCCGCCGCTCCCGCCCCTGCCCCCGCCCCGGAAAAGGGAGCCACCATTGACGCACCCCTGGTGGGAACTTTCTATACCGCCAGCTCTCCCGATGCCCAGCCCTTTGTCCAGGTGGGGGACCGGGTGAAAAAGGGCCAGACCGTCTGCATTCTGGAGGCCATGAAGATGATCAACGAGATTCCGGCCCCCTGTGACTGTGTCATTGAGGAGGTTCTGGTCCAGAACCAGGCCCTGGTGGGCTTTGGGGACCCCCTGTTCCGGGTCCGGGAGCTGTAAGCCTATGTTCAAGCGGATTTTGATTGCCAACCGGGGCGAAATTGCCGTCCGGGTCATCCGTGCCTGCCGGGAACTGGGGATAGAGACAGTAGCGGTCTACTCCCAGGCCGATGCCCAGGCCCTTCATGTACAGCTGGCCACCCAGGCGGTCTGTATCGGGCCTGCCCCGGCGGGACAGAGCTACCTGAACCAGGCCGCCATTCTCACCGCAGCGGTGGAAAGCGGCTGCGAGGCCATCCACCCCGGCTACGGATTCCTCTCCGAAAACCCGGATTTTGCGGACCTGTGCCAGAAAGCGGGGCTGAAATTCATCGGCCCTTCCGGGGCGGTCATCCGGAAGATGGGGAACAAGGCCGCCGCCCGGGCTTTGATGCAGCAGGCAGGGGTCCCGGTGGTCCCCGGTTCCGACGGCCCTGTCCCGGACGGAAAAGCTGCCGCCCGGGCCGCAGACCGTATCGGGTACCCGGTCCTCATCAAGGCCAGTGCCGGGGGAGGCGGCCGGG
Organism: uncultured Clostridia bacterium; assembly: GCA_944387885.1. Taxonomy (GTDB): domain Bacteria; phylum Bacillota; class Clostridia; order Oscillospirales; family Ruminococcaceae; genus CALXEN01. Next base: position 80,765 of record CALXGR010000003.1, on the reverse strand, counting down.
GAATGCGCCGGGTCTATGACCCGGCCGACCTGGAATCCTCCTTTGCCGCCGCCCAGGCGGAAGCGGTGGCCTGCTTCGGAAACGGGGAGATGTACCTGGAAAAGCTGGTGCTGAATCCCCGGCATATTGAGTTTCAGATCATGGCCGATTCCCAGGGGAATGTGGTCCACCTGGGGGAGCGGGACTGCTCCATCCAGCGGAAAAACCAGAAACTGATGGAGGAATCCCCCTCCAAAGCCCTTACCCCCGCCCTTCGCCAGGCCATGGGCCGGGCGGCGGTGGAGGCGGCCCGTGCCTGCGGGTACGAGGGGGCCGGCACCGTGGAGTTTGTGCTGGACCCTCAGGGCAGCTATTACTTTATTGAGATGAATACCCGTATCCAGGTGGAACACCCGGTCACCGAGATGGTCACCGGGCTGGACCTGGTCCGGGAACAGCTGCGGGTGGCGGCGGGGCTTCCCCTCTCCTTCACCCAGGACCAGGTCCGGCAGGAAGGCCACGCCATCGAGGTCCGTATCAACGCCGAGGACCCGGCCCGGAACTTCCAGCCCTGCCCCGGCATGACCGAGTTTGTCCACTTTCCCGGGGGCTGCGGGGTGCGGGTGGATTCCGCCCTTTATAACGGAGCGGAACTGAGCCCCTTCTATGACTCCATGGTGGCCAAAATCATTGTCCAGGCCCCCACCCGGCTCATGGCCATCCGCCGTATGCGCCGGGCGTTGGAGGAATTTGTGCTGGAAGGGTACTCCACCGGGGCGGACTTCGCCCATTTGATTTTGTACCATCCCGACTTTCTCAAGGGGAGTTATGACACCTCTTTTATTGAGAAAAACATGGCCCAGCTGCTGGAATGGACCCAGACCGGAGTTCCCGGAACCAGGGAGGAGGAAGAGTAATTGGAAAACCGTTTTGCCCAGCGCCGTCAGCGGCTTCTGGAACTGAAGGTGCGGCGGGAGGGCCAGGTCCCTCCTCCGGCCCGGCTTTCGGGAAAGCAGGTCTTTGAACAGTGTCCCGGCTGCGGACAGCCGGTGCCCAAGGTCCAGTGGGTGAAAAGTCAGTATGTCTGCCCCCACTGCGGCCATCACCGGCCCCTGGGCGGGTATCTCCGGCTCTCCCTTCTTCTGGACCCGGGTACCTTCCAGGAACTGGACGGGGGGCTCACCGCCGCCAATCCCCTGGATTTCCCGGGATATGACCAGAAACTTTCCGCCGCCCGCCGGACCACCGGCCAGGCGGAGGCGGTGGTAGCCGCCAAGGGAAAGCTCTGCGGGATTCCCCTGGTCATGGCGGTCATGGACAGCCGGTTCTTTATGGGAAGCATGGGGATTGCCGTAGGAGAAAAAATCGCCCGGGCCGCCGATACCGCCCGGAGAGGAAAACTTCCCCTGGTGATTTTCTGCGCTTCGGGAGGAGCCCGGATGCAGGAGGGGATCCTCTCCCTCATGCAGATGGCCAAGACGGCCCAGGCCATCCAGCGGTTCCAGGAGGCAGGGGGCCTTTACATTGCGGTCCTCACCCATCCCACCACCGGGGGTGTCACCGCCAGCTTTGCCTCCCTGGGAGACATCACCCTGGCCGAGCCAGGGGCACTCATCGGATTTGCAGGCCCCCGGGTCATTGAACAGACCATCGGGGAGAAACTGCCCCAGGGATTCCAGCGGGCGGAATATCTGCTGGACCATGGATTCCTGGACGGGGTCATTCCCCGGGACCAGCTGAAGGAGACCCTTTGCAGGATTCTCCGACTTCACGGAAAAGGAGGTGGCCGCCGTGGCTGAACATACCCCTGCCCGGCGGGTGGCCCTGGCCCGGGAACCGGGCCGTCCCGGCACCGCCGAATTTCTGGAAGCCCTCTTTACCGATTTCTTTGAGCAGCGGGGAGACCGGCTCTGCGCCGACGACCCTGCCATTTTAGGGGGCGTGGCCCTGTTCCATGGCCGCCCCGTCACCGTCATCGGCCACCGGAAAGGCCGTACCCTGGACCAGAACCTGGCCTGCCATTTCGGCATGCCTACCCCGGAAGGGTACCGGAAAGCCCAGCGGCTGATGAAAGCGGCGGAAAAGTTCCGCCGGCCCATCATCACCTTTGTGGACACAGCGGGGGCCTACCCCGGCCTGGAGGCGGAAGCCCGGGGCCAGGGGGAAGCCATTGCCCGGTGTCTGGCCCTCATGAGCAGCCTGACCGTCCCCATCATCACCCTGGTGATCGGGGAGGGGGGCAGCGGCGGTGCCCTGGCTCTGGCCATGGGCAACCAGGTCATTATGCTGGAAAACGCCGTCTATTCCGTCCTCTCCCCGGAAGGGTTTGCCTCCATCCTCTGGAAGGATTCCTCCCGGGCCCAGGAAGCCTGTGATGTAATGAAGCTTACCGCCGCCGACCTGCTGGAACTGGGGGTGGCCGACCAGGTCATCCCGGAACCGGAGGAGGGGGCGCACACCGACCCTCAGGCGGTGTTCCGGGCAGTGGATGCTGCCCTCACCGCCGCTTTGAGCAAAACCGATGGGATTCGGGCCCCCGCCGCCCACCGGTACAGAAAATACCGGGGGATGGGAGCCCGCTGGCTGCGGACTCCGGGAAAGGAGAAAGTATGAGCGGACTTGCCATTCTGGGCACCGGACGGTGCCTGCCCAGCCGGTGTGTTACCAACCAGGAACTGTCCCGGATGGTGGACACCAGCGACGAGTGGATCGCCGCCCGCACCGGCATCCGGCAGCGGTATCTGTCCACCCCGGAGGAGACCCTTACCGGGCAGGCTGCCCAGGCCGCCCGCTTGGCCATGGAACGGGCCGGGGTCACCCCTGACCAGATCGGTCTGGTGGTGGCAGGGACCTTCACCCCCGACCATGCCAGCCCTTCCCTGGCCTGCGAGGTCCACGGGGAGCTGGGACTGGATTCCACCACCCCGGCCTTTGATGTGAACGCCGCCTGCACCGGGTTCCTCACCGCCCTGGAAACCGCCCGCTGCTTTCTGGAAAGCAGCAGCCTGGAGGGGAAAATCGCCCTGGTCATTGGGGCGGAACAGGTGAGCCGGGTGCTGAATATGGAGGACCGATCCACCTGCGTTCTCTTCGGGGACGGGGCGGGCGCCGCCCTGGTCCGGCTTTCCCCGGACCACCCCTACACCTGCCGCCTGGGCTGTCGGGGCAGCGCAGAGATACTCCGGGTAGGAGGCCTGGCCAGCCCTGACCATTGGGTCCGGATGGACGGCAAGGCGGTGTTCCGGTTTGCCACCACCACCGTGCCCCAGGCGTTGGAGGACCTGGCCGCCCAGGCCGGGACCACCCTGGACCAGGTGGACTGGGTAGTCTGCCACCAGGCCAACGGCCGCATCATCGACCATGTCATCAAGAAACTGGGGGCCGACCCCGCCAAGTTTTATAAGAATATACATCGGTACGCCAATACCAGCTCTGCCAGCATTATCCTGGCCCTGGACGAGATGGCCCGGGAAGGGCTACTCAAACCCGGTCAGAAGGTGGCCTGTGTAGGCTTTGGAGCCGGTCTTACCTGGGGAGCCACCCTGCTCACCTGGTAAAGAAAAGGAGGAAGAGAAAATGGTACATCTCAACCAATTGCTGGGGATTCAGTATCCCATCATCCAGGGGGGCATGGCCAACATTGCCATCGGCCGGTTTGCCGCCGCCGTCTCCAATGCAGGGGCCCTGGGGCTCATCGGGGCAGGGGGCCTGAGCGCCGAGCAGTTCCGCCAGGAGATCCACCTCTGCCGCAGCCTGACGGATAAGCCTTTCGGGGTGAACATTATGCTTATGCACCCCCAGGCCAAGGAGATGGCCCAGATCGCCGCTGAGGAGAAGGTGGCAGTGGTCACCACCGGAGCCGGAAACCCCGGAGCCTTTGTGAAGCTCTGGAAGGAAGCCGGGTGCAAGGTGTTCCCCGTAGTCCCTGCCGTGGTGCTGGCCCGTCGACTGGCCCCTCTGGGAATCGACGGAGTCATTGCGGAAGGCACCGAGTCGGGGGGACATGTGGGAGAGATGACCACCATGGCCCTGGTTCCCCAGGTGGTGGATGCCATGAAGGAGTATGGCCTTCCCGTCATTGCCGCCGGCGGAATCGCAGACGGCCGCCAGCTGGCCGCTGCCTTTGCCCTGGGGGCCTGCGGGGCCCAGGTGGGCACCTGTCTGCTGGCCAGCGAGGAATGCCCCATCCATCCCAACTACAAGCAGGCCATCCTCAAGGCCAAGGACACCGGCACCACCGTCACCGGACGGATGGGAGGAACCCCTGTCCGTATCCTGAAAAACAAGATGGCCCGGGAATACCTTTCCCGGGAAAAGGCAGGAGCCGGAAAGGAAGAACTGGAACAGTTCACCCTGGGTTCCCTCCGCCGTGCAGTCTTTGAGGGTGACACCGACACCGGCAGCCTGATGGCCGGTCAGGTGGCGGGAATGGTCCATGAGATTCGTCCCCTGGCCGAGATTTTCCGGGATATGACCCAGGGCTGCCGGGATACCCTGGCAGGAATGGCCAGGGACTGGAACGAGGAGAAGTAAGATGAAGGTAGGATTGCTTTTTGCGGGCCAGGGAGCCCAGCACGCCGGAATGGGAAAGGACCTGTACCAGGCCCTGCCCCGGTTCCAGGAACTGTTTGACAGCCTGGCGGAACAGGTGGACTTTGACCTGAAGACCCTCTGCTTTGAGGGACCTGAGGAACAGCTTTCCCAGACCGCCTACACCCAGCCCTGTATGGTGGCCTTTGCCGCCGCCCTCTCCCAGATCCTTCTGGAGGAAGGGGTGGAGCCGGTGGCTGCCGCCGGTCTTAGCCTGGGAGAATATTCTGCCCTCTGCGCTGCGGGAGTGTTCACGCCCGCTCAGGCGGTCAAGCTGGCTGCCTTCCGGGGTCAGGCCATGACCCGGGCCGCCCAGGGTCTGGACTGCGGCATGGCCGCCGTTCTGGGCCTGGACCGGGAAAAGCTGGCCGCTGCCTGCGCTCAGGCTGCCCAGGGGGAAGTGGTGGAGATCGCCAACTACAACTGCCCCGGCCAGATGTCCATTGCAGGCACCTCCGCCGCCGTGGACCGGGCCTGTGCCCTGGCCAAAGAAGCCGGTGCCCGCCGGTGTGTTCCCCTCAAGGTGTCTGGACCCTTCCACACCTCCCTGATGGCTCCTGCCGGGGAGGAACTGGCCCGGCGGCTGGCAGGGGAACCCCTGGGGGAGATGAAATTCCCTGTCTACTTCAACTGTCTGGGGGCTCCCATGGGCGCCGGGGATACCGTCCCCGCCCTGCTGGAAAAGCAGGTCCAGAGTAGCGTTTATATGGAGGACACCCTCCGCCGGATGGCAGAGGACGGGGTGGAAGCCTTTCTGGAGATCGGCCCCGGCAAGGTCCTCTCGGGATTTGTGAAAAAGACCGTGGGACTTCCCGTCAAGAGCGTGGAGACCCTGGAAGAGCTGAACCAGGCCCTGGCCTGGGTGAAAGGAGAAGCCTGATGAGTGACGGAAAACTCCATGCCCTGGTCACCGGGGGAAGCCGGGGAATCGGCCGGGCCATCTGCCTGGCCCTGGCCGCCCAGGGATATGATGTGATGATAAACTACAGCGGCAATGTGACCGCTGCTCAGGAGACTGCCCAGGCCTGCCAGGAACTGGGGGTAAAAGCCATCCCGGTCCAGGGAAATGTGGCAGACCCTCAGGAGGCGGCCCGGCTGGTGGAGACCGCCCTGGAAGAGTTCGGCAGTCTGGAGATTCTGGTGAACAATGCGGGAATCACCCGGGACGGCCTGCTCCTCCGGATGAAGGAGGAGGACTGGACCGCCGTGCTGGACACCAACCTGAAAGGTGCCTTCCACTGCATGAAGGCGGCTGCCCGGCCCATGATGAAACAGCGGATGGGCCGCATCGTCAATATTTCCAGTGTGGTGGGGCTCCGGGGAAACCCCGGTCAGGCCAACTACGCCGCCAGCAAGGCGGGGCTTATTGGAATGTCCAAAAGCGTGGCCAAGGAACTGGCCAGCCGGGGAGTCACCGTCAACTGCGTGGCCCCTGGATTCATCGATACGGATATGACCGCCGTGCTGCCCCAGGCGGCCCGGGAGGAACTGCTGAGCCAGATCCCTCTGGGACGGCTGGGAGCCGCACAGGAAGTGGCTGCTGCGGTGGCTTTCCTGGCAGGACCCCAGGCTGGGTACATTACCGGCCAGGTCCTCTGCGTGGACGGCGGCATGGCCATGTAAAGAAAGAGGAGGAGAAGGATGGAAAAGCGTCGAGTTGTCATTACCGGTATGGGAGCAGTCACCCCTCTGGGGCTGGACCTGCCTTCCAGCTGGGAGCAGGTGCGCCAGGGTGGCTGCGGCATTGCCCTCATCACCCAGTACGACACCACCGGACAGAAGGTCACCCTGGCCGGAGAGGTAAAGGGATATGACCCCACCGGAACCATTGACAAGCGGGAAGCCCGTCACCTGGACCGGTTTGCCCAGTTTGCCCTCACCGCTGCCCAGGAGGCCATGGACCAGAGCGGTCTGGTCATGGAGCAGGAGGACCCCAGCCAGTGCGCCGTCTTTTTCGCCAGCGGCATTGGGGGATTCTCCACTACCCAGAGCGAATGCCTCAAGGGAAACGAAAAGGGATATGACCGGGTCTCTCCCTTCTTTATCCCCATGACCATCTCCAACATGGCGGCGGGGAACATTGCCATTCGGTTCGGGTTCAAGGGAATGTGCACCTGCCCTGTCACCGCCTGCGCTTCCGGCGCCAACGGGGTGGGGGATGCCTTCCGGCATATCCGGGACGGCTATGCCCAGGTAGCCCTCTGCGGCGGTTCCGAGGCCGCTATCACCCCGCTGGCCATGGGCGGATTCACCTCCATGCATGCCCTTCACACCGGGGATGACCCTCTCCGGGCATCCATTCCCTTTGACAAGGACCGGAGCGGCTTTGTCATGGGGGAGGGCGCCGGAGCCCTGGTGTTGGAGGAACTGTCCCACGCCCAGGCCCGGGGCGCTCATATTCTGGCCGAGGTAGTGGGGTACGGGGCCAGCTGTGACGCCCATCATATTACCGCACCCTGCCCCGACGGGTCGGGGGCGGCTGCCGCCATGACCCAGGCTCTCCGGGACGGAGGGGTGAACCCTGACCAGGTGGACTACATCAACGCCCACGGTACCTCCACCCCCATGAACGATGCAGGGGAGACTGCCGCCGTCAAGCTGGCTTTCGGGGACCATGCCCATAAGCTGGCCATGAGCAGCACCAAGTCCATGACCGGACATCTGCTGGGGGCTTCCGGTGCGGTGGAGGCCATCTTCACTGCCAAGGCTCTGGAGGACGGGTTCATCCCTGCCACCATCCATTACCAGAATCCCGACCCCGCCTGTGACCTGGACATTGTGCCGGGGGTGGGCCGCCAGCAGGAGATTCACTATGCCATGAGCAATTCTTTGGGCTTTGGGGGACACAACGCCAGCCTGCTTTTGAAGAAATGGGAGGAAAAATAAAATGACCTTCAATTCCAACGAAATCATGGAGATTCTGCCCCACCGCTTTCCCTTCCAGCTGGTGGACCGGATCACCGAATGTGAGCCGGGGGTATCCGCCAAGGGTCGGAAGTGCGTCACCGTCAACGAGCAGTTTTTCTGCGGACACTTTCCCCAGCGCCATGTGATGCCCGGGGTGCTTATCCTGGAAGCCATGGCCCAGGTGGGGGCGGTGGCCATCCTGACCCAGGAGGAAAACAAGGGCAAGGTGGTCCTCTTCGGCGGGGTAAAGAATGCTCGGTTCGGCCGCCAGGTGGTGCCCTGTGGTGTGCTGGATCCGTAGTGTGAGCTGACCGTCCGCCGGGGCCCGGTGGGAATCGGAAAAGCGGTTGCCAGAGTAGACGGCAAGGTGGCGGCCAGCGCAGAGCTGACCTTCGCCATTGATTGATTTTTTTTGACAAGGTGTGGTATAATAGCCGCAAGGCGGCTATTATACAGGTTTTATTTAATCGTCTTTTTTCTCGCCCCTTGCGGGGCAACCGAAAAAAATGACAAATACCAATAAGGCGGTGCCTTATGGCGTGGACTGGCGTAATTCTGGAGATAAAGGGGTTGTGGGACGTGCTGGACTCTGCGTTTGCCGAGGTATATTCCAAATTCAAACTGCACTTTTACCAAAAGGTGTTCAGCCGGTTCCAGACCCGGGAAGCCAGCCTTTCGGCAGTGGAGACCTTCTGCATGGAAATCATCCAGGCATTGGGCCGTCCTACCGTAAACGAGTTTGCCTCCTTTGTCCAGATATCCTCCCCCAATGCGGCCTATAAGGTGAACAGCCTGATTCAGAAAGGCTACCTGAAAAAGGTCCGGTCCGAGACCGACCGGCGGGAGTATCATCTGGTGGCCACCCAGAAGTATGTGGATTACTATAATATCAGCTATAACTATCTCACCACGGTTATGGAACGGATCCAGGAACGGTTTTCTCCCCAGGAGGTGGCCCACCTGGAGGAGATGCTCCATATTATTTCCCGGGAACTCATGCCCGAGATCCCTCTGCCCGTACCTGAGGAAACAGGAAAAGACCAATAAACAAAGCCCCTGCCGGATTTCCGGTCAGGGGCTTTTGGTTTGCCCCGCCCTCTTGCCATACCGGGGAGGATAGGGTATACTGTGACATAGATATAATGAGAAGGTGGGGTTCTCTGCCATTTTTCAGATGGAGTGGAGAATGTGACTGCTTTCCGGAAGAATAGAGGGGAAACTATTTTGCAAAAGAAAATTATGATCATTGCAGGGGGAGACTGGCAGATCGAGCTGGTCAAGAAGGCAAAGGCCATGGGCCATTATGTCATCTGCTCCAACCTGTATGAGGATTCTCCGGCATTTCCCTATGCGGACGCCTGCGAGGTGGCCAACGTACTGGATAAGGAAAAGAACCTGGAAATCGCCAGAAAATATATGCCCGATGCAGTCATCAGCGACCAGAGTGATATTTCGGTGCCCACAGTGGCCTACCTGAACCACCAGCTGGGACTGCGGGGAATCGGGGAGGAGAAGGCCGCCCTCTTTACGGACAAATCTCTCCAGCGGCAGTTCTGCCGGGAACACGGAATTCCGGTGCCGGACTTCAAACTCTGCAAGACGCCGGAGGATGCCCTGCCCCTGCTGGAAAAGTACGGCAAAATCATCATCAAACCCATCGACAGCCAGTCCAGCCGTGGGGTCTCCACCATCACCACCCGGGAGCAGCTCTGGGAGAAGTACCAGACCGCCCTGGACTGGTCCAACCGGGAAAAGCTGTTTCTGGCAGAGGAGTATATCGGCGGGGACGAGTTCACCATTGACGGCCTGGTGGTCAACGGCCATCACTATCCTCTCTGCATTTCGGTAAAGGAAATGTACGAGACCAACCCCAATATTTCCAGAATGCAGTCCTATTCCTATGAGTCTCCGGACTATGACTATGAGCTGCTTCGCCAGACCAACAAGCGGCTGGTGGAAACGGCCGGCCTGCCCATGGGACTGACCCATTCCGAGTACAAGTTCTGGAAGGGAAAATTCTACCTGGTGGAAGCAGGCGCCAGAGGAGGCGGCAGCAACCTGTCCGCCAAAATCGTTCCCTTTATGTCCGGCATCGACAACTACGAGTATCTTATCAAAGAGGCTCTGGGAGAGCCGGTGGATGAGGCCCTGGTCCGGGATCATCAGTTCTCCCGTGACAAGTATGTGGTCATGCGGTTCTTCGACTTCGGCGAAGGGGTGGTGGAACGGGTAGAGGGACTGGACCTGCTGAAAAACCATCCCATGCTCCTGGACTATCAGCTGGAGGTAAAGCCGGGGGACAAGCTGGAGCAGCCCAAGTACGGGCGGCTCCGCCCGGGTCATTTCGTCATCGGCGGGGATGACCGGGAGGAAGTAAAGGCTCAGGCAAACTTCCTGATTCAGAATGTCCGGGTGGTATTCCGGGACAAGGAATAAACGCCGAAAAATAAAATTTAAAGAAGGGATAAGACCGCCCAGGCGGTTGCGGAAACGATACATGACCCAGATTTTGGATACTACCATTCGGGACGGCAGCTATGCTGTCAACTTCAAGTTTGACTGTGAGGATGTAAAGGACGTGGTCCGGAAATCCCAGAAGATCGGGCTGGAATATATTGAGATCGGCCATGGCCAGGGACTGAATGCCAGCGGCCCGGTGCACGGATATGCCCTCAACACCGACCTGGAATATCTCCAGGCGGCCCGGCAGGCCGCTCCCCAGGCAAAAATCGGATTTTTCTGTATCCCCGGCATTGCGGAACTGGAACACATTACCCGGGCCAGGGAAAACGGAATGGACTTTGTCCGGATCGGGGTAAATGTAGCGGACCTGCCCAAGGCGGAGAAGTACCTTTCCCATGCCAAGTCTCTGGGAGTGGAGACCTTTATCAACTTTATGAAGAGCTATGCAGTCTCCCCTGAGGAACTGGCCCAGGCTGCCAAAACCGCGGGTCAGTGGGGGGCCGACGGGGTCTATATTGTGGACTCCGCAGGCTGCATGATGCCCGATGAACTGGGCCGGTATATTGATGCCATCCGGGAATGCACCAATGTGAAAATCGGATTCCATGGACACAACAACCTGGGAATGGCGGTAGCCAACACGGTTTACTGTGTGGAGAAGGGAATCGAGTTTGTGGACTGCTCCTACCAGGGACTGGGCCGGAGCTGCGGCAACGCTTCCATTGAGCAGACCATCATGGTGCTCCAGCGCAAGGGATACTGTGAGGAGTTCGACCTGCCCCGGGTGCTGGAGTACGGATATTCTGCCCTGCGGAATATTGTGGACCCGGCCAAACTGGTCAATCCCCTGGATTACGTCTGCGGCTACTGCGGATTCCATTCCAGCTTTATCAAGGATATCTACCGCTGCTGCCGTGAAATGCAGGTGGACCCCCTCCGCCTGATTCTGAAATATACCCAGGAAGACCGGGTGGGAATGGATTATGACCGCCTTGTCAAGGCGGCCGGGACCCTGCCCAAGGACCTGGATAAGAATCCTTACCGTTTCGGCAAGATCATTGACGACTACAACCGGTAATATATCCGGATAAAGGGAAAACCGGAAGGAAGAAGGCTGCAAAATGGAGAGACTGCATGAGAGCTACGGGGGATTTCTGCCCCTGGAACTGAATCCCGGACGGGAGTGGCATGCCTCCTGGAAGGAAAATATGGAAGCCTTCAACACCATCAGTGCGGGCCTTGGCTGGCTGTTCCGGGAGAAGGGCCTCAAAAAAATCCGGATCCCCTACTATTACTGTCCCTCCACCACCGCAGCCATCAAGGCTACCGGTGTGGAAGTGGAATTCTACCATATCCGGGAGGATATGCTGCCGGAGGAATCCCTGTGGGACCGGGAGGACCCTGTCCTGCTGGTAAACTATTTCGGGGTGTTGGACCGGGAACTGCCCCGGACGGTTCCGGAGGGATGGAAGGCTCCGGTCATCCTGGACAATGCCCATTCCTTTTTCACCCCGCCGGTGATGAAGGGAAACTGGGATAACTTTTATTCGGCCCGGAAGTTTTTCGGGGTGCCGGACGGAGCCTATCTCATTGGGCTGGATATCCAGGCTTGCCCCCGGGAATATACCAAAGCGGCAGAGTATTTCCATTATCTGGCCCTCACCTATGAGGAGGGGACCAATGCGGCCTATAAGGAGAAAAGAGAACTGGACCGCTGGCTGGGAGAGCATCCGGGAAGAATGTCGGTTCTGGCAAAAGGAATCCTGGAAAATGTGGACTATGAGCGGGTGCGCCGGGTCCGGGAAGAAAATTTCCGGGTGTTCCGGGACCGGCTTGACTCCCTCAACCGGCTGAAGATTCCCCGCTCCTGCCCTGCCTATGTGTACCCGCTCCTGATTCCCGGCGGCGGGGAGCTGAAAAAGCGGCTGGTAGAACAGAAAATTTTTGTTCCCACCCTCTGGCTGGGAGAGGACTTGCTGGCTCATGGAAATTCCTTTGAGCTTTCCATGAGCAGGGACGGCATATTCCTGCCGGTAGACCAGAGATATTCTGTGGAGGATATGGAATATATGGGGGAAGTTATCCTGGCTGAAAAATATAATATGGACAATAAGTGAGGAAAAATATGAAAAATCGGTGCGGCATCACCTTTGATGGTGATATGATTGCCAGCTATAACGGAAACCTGATTTTTGTGGATGAGTTTGAAGAATGCTTTGACCGAATCAAAAAGGTCCTGGAGGAATTTCCCCGGGTCAAGACTACCTGGTTTATCCGGGTGGATCAGAATATGGAAGATATTTACGGTCAGGCAGATTATGTATTCCAGGCTCATAAGGAGAAAATTCAGTGGCTTCGGGATAACGGCCATGAGGTTGCCTGGCACATCCACCCCTTTGTGAAACAGGAGGGGAAGTGGGTCCAGAATACCGACCATGACCAGGTTCTGGAAGAAATCAAAAAGTTTTTCCCGGTGGCAAAGGAACACGGAATTACCCATACCGTGCGGCTGGGCTGGGGATACCAGACCAATCAGGTGATGAGCCTGCTCAGCGACCTGGGATGCCGGGCGGACAGCTCCGGTATCCCCCGGCCCAAATATCCCTGGGCCAACCAGTTTACCGATTGGAGCCAGGCACCCAAAACTCCCTACCATCCTGGCCGGGATAACTATCAGCAGGAAGGGGAGGGACTGGAGATCCTGGAGATTCCCATGACCATCACCCATGTTCCTGCCAGCTATGACAATGGCCAGATCATTTACCGGTACATCAATCCGGCCTATCACCATCAGCTGTTTGTGGATGCAGTGGATGGTATTCAGGGAGACTGCGTGACCATTATGCATCCGGCGGAAATTTGCCCCAGCTGGGATTATGCCCATGAGCTGATTTCCTATAACGCCGGGGTGCTGCGGGCCAATATCCGGCATATCTATGACCGGTTTGAGTTTGTCACCCTGAAAGAATTGTCCCGGGAATACAAGACCGGGAAAGAAATCAGAGAATAAGAAAGGCCCTGAAAAAGAGCAGGAAAAAGATCTTTCCAACCAAAACAGGAAAGGACGGAGCCGTATGAAGCCTTCCCATTTGAGAAAGATAGTCCTGACCGTCTTTCTGTGCCTGGCGGCAGGAGCGTTTTTGACTGGCTGCACCGTCCACTATGACCGGGAAGATATTGAGAAATATCTGGTGGAGCAGTATGGCCTCACCGATTTCCGGGTGTCGGACCGGCCCCGGGAACTGGAAGGGGAGGACGGGTATACCGACTTTCAGTGGACCGTTACCCTGAAGGAAAACGGCCTTCAGTTCCGGGTGGTGGATAACTACTACTGGGGAATGGAGAGCATGGCCAACTACCTGCTGGATGATTATGAGGCGGCCCTTCTTTCCTGGCTGGCCGGAGAATACGGCCTGGGACCGGAGCTGGTTCTGGAAGAAAATTGGTGGGACGGCGCCCTTTATTCCACCGTAAAAGCCGGCTTTTCCACCCGGGAGGAACTGGAGGCACAGTTTGACCGGCTGGTGGAGTTTGGGCAGTTCGTCTCCTCCATGGGATATGGGGAAGAGTATGACCTGCCCTTCTGCCTGGAAATGGAATTCCCGCTCCGAAGCGTGACCGAGGGAGAGGGCGAGTACAGCTACCCGGTGGACGACGGAGATACACAGGGGAGTGTCACAGAGCTCTATCCCTATGTGCTGGACGATGCGGTGGCCAATATGGCTTACTGCTCTCTGGAATATCAGCTGGACGGGCTGGAACAGTTTACTCAGGAGGAGCTGGACCGGGTGATTTCGGCCAGCGGCTACCGGCTGGGGATTTATGACCCGGACAGCGAGATGCCCCGCATTTACTCCGACCTGATCGCCAACCGGTACGCCTACGGGGTCAGCTTCGGCACCCTGTATCAGGTCCTTTCCCGGGAGGGAGTTCCGGTGGAAGGGGATTCCTGGCATTACACCTTTACCGGAGCAGACGGGGCGGAGTATGAAATATCCTATGATTTTCACGACCTGAACCCGGCCCAGCCGGAGAAACCCCAGTACTACTATTATCTCCGGAACGGGGAAGTGGTATGGATGGGGGCCTATTTCTACAATCATTTCTCGGCCCTGGGAGTGGAAAACCTTACCGGTTTGCGGGTCTATATAGGGCCCGCTGAGATAGAATCCCAATGACCCAAGAGATGACTTTGTCTTTCTCGCAGTGAATTATTTATAAGCAAAGCCCTGCCCCGGTATAAAATGCCGGGGCAGGGCTTTCTTTATTTTTTGTCCAGCAGCTCCTTCAGCATCCGGATGAAAATTTCCATCTGAGGGGTGATCCACTTGTTTTTGTGGTAGACCAGCTGACTCCACATTTCCATGGGAGGGCAGTCCAGGTCCAGAGCCGCCAGCTGTCCCGCCCGGATGGCAGGCTGTACCACATACCGGGGCAGGAAGGAAAGCCCTCCCTCCTCCAGCAGGATGCGGACGATCATATCGGTGTTGCCGGTCTCCAGAAAAGGCCGCAGCTCCAGCCCCCGGCTGGCCACCAGCTGTTCCAGGTCGTACCGGTAGCTGACCCCCTTCTCGGTGAGAAGGAAGGGCTCCTCCAGAGCCCGCTCCAGAGGAATTTTCTTTTTCCCTGCCAGGGGATGACCCGCAGGGGCTACAAACAGGATGGGCTCCGGCCGCTCAAACACCTTGACCCACTGGGGGGAATGGGTCTTTTTGTCCAGGAAAAAGAGAAGGTCCACATCGTTCTGCTGAATCATCTCAAAGAGCTGGGCAATTCTCCCGGTGTGGATGATGGTCTCCACCTGAGGACAGCGGCGGTGAAACTGGGGAAGGATGGGGGAGAGAACGCTCATGAAAAGGGACTCTGCCGTCCCGATCCGCAGCTGCCCTACCGGCAGGTCATCCCGGGTGCGGGGAAAGGCGGCGGCCTGACGGGCGGCCCGGACCAGTTCCATGGCCAGGGGCAGGAAGGCGGTCCCCTCCCGGGTCAGGCGGATTTTCCGCCCGATTCTCTCAAAAAGGGGCACGCCCAGCTCCTGTTCCAGCTGCTGGATTTGAATGGTCACCGCCCCCTGGGAATATCCCAGCTCCCGGGCGGCTTTGGTAATGCTCTGCAATTCGGCCACCCGGAGAAAGGTGGCGGCGGTCCGTACTTCCATGAAAACTCCAATCATTAAAAAACTTTATGAACTAAATAAAAATCATTAACTTAATAAATGTTTGTTTCAATGGTATACTGATTGAAGGAAAAAATCAAGAGAACTGAGGGATTGATTTATGGCGCTGTTTCGGGCAGTTTACAATCTTTTGTGGGGAGACCTGGTCACCATCCCCTTACCGGGAGGGAGCAGCCTGGGGCTCTCCCTGCTGGTCATTCTTCTTATCCCCACCGGACTGTATTTCACCATCCGTACCCGGTTTCTGCCCTTCCGGCTTTTCCCGGAAATGGTCCGGGTCACCGGGGAAAAGCGCCACGGCACCGGCAAGGACGGTATTTCCGGCATCCAGGCCCTGATCGTTTCCACCGCCTGCCGGGTAGGCATGGGCAATCTGGTGGGGGTGGTGGCTGCCCTCTCGGCCGGCGGCCCCGGAGCGGTGTTCTGGATGTGGCTGATGGCCATTATCGGTTCCTCCACCGCCTTTGTGGAATCCACCCTGGCCCAGATCTATAAGGAAAAGGACCCTCTCTATGGGGGCTACCGGGGCGGCCCCGCCTACTACCTTCACGCCCTTTTCCGGGGGGATAAGGGCGGCAAGTCGGTGATTGCCTGCCTGTTCGCTCTGTCCGGGCTTATCTGCTGGTGCGGCATCAGCCAGGTCATCGGCAACTCCATCTCTTCCTCCTTTGAGAATGCTTTCGGGGTCCCGCCCCTCTGGTCCACCATTGCCCTGGTGGCCATCTCCGCTCTCATTGTGCTGCGGAAGAACGCCACTGTCCGGGTGCTGGATGTGGTGGTCCCGGTGATGGCGGCCTGCTACTTCTTTATTACCATCTTCCTGATTCTCAAGAACTTTGCCCTTCTTCCCCAGGTGTTCGGGGAAATCTTCTCTCAGGCCTTCGGCCTGCGCCAGGCGGCAGCGGGCGGTCTGGGCGCAGTGATCATGAACGGGGCCAAGCGGGGCCTCTTCTCCAACGAGGCCGGCAGCGGCTCCGCTCCCTGCGCCGCCGCAGCTGCCCATATCAGCCACCCTGCCAAGGCCGGCCTGCTCCAGGCTCTGGGGGTGTTCATTGACACCGTGGTCATCTGCAGCTGCTCTGCCATGATCATGCTGCTTACCCCTGCCTCCCTCACCAATGGACTGGAAGGCATGGACCTGCTCCAGACCGCCATGGGCTACCACCTGGGCCAGTTCGGAGTGGTGTTCATTGCAGTGATTCTCTGGCTTTTCAGCTTCTCCACCTTCCTGGGCATCCTCTTCTACGCCCGGTCCAACGTGGCTTACCTGTTCGGGGATAACTGGCTCTCCCAGACCCTGTACAAGGTGCTGGCCCTGGTCATGCTCTTTGTGGGCGGCCTGGCTGCCTACCAGTTTGTCTGGGACCTGGGGGATGTGGGAATCGGCCTTATGACCATCTTCAACATGATTGCTCTCTTCCCCCTGGCCCCCAAGGCGCTGGATGCCCTGCGGGACTATGAAGCGGGAATGAAAGAGCGGAAAGCAAAGGAATAAAAAATATCCCCGGTGCGGAGTCTCTTCTCCGTTCCGGGGATATTTTTATGGGATTCAATATACAAAGGCTTTCTGCAGAATATAATTTACAAAGAACAGCAGGGTGTCCACCCCGGCTTTCAGCCCCACCCGGGGCAGGGCGGGAAGGAAAAGGGTCAGACGGGCCACCAGCAAACCGCTGAGAAGGGTTTTCCCCACCGTGATCAAGGCGTACAGGCCCATGGATTTCCCGTGGGAGGACTCGCTGTGAAAGACCAGAAAATAGTTGATAAGGTAATTGATAAGACCGGACAGACCCCGGGCCAGACAGGTGGCCGCCAGGATGGCCGGGTCGGAGGCAATGAAATTTTCCAGGATCCGGCAGAACACTTCAAAGGCTGCCAGGTCCACACCGGCGGATAGAATAGAGGACAGTGCAAACCGGCCGAAACTGCGGACCGGGGTAGTTTGATTCACAAAAAAAGACTCCTTTCTGACCTGGAATTTCACGGAAATTCCCATCAAATTAACTATATCATCTTTTTTTCTTAAATTGCAAGCTTTGACCTTGACGGAAAAACAGCTGTCCTTTATGATGGAAACATAGGAAAACCTAAAAGGAGGGTCGTTATGCAGTACGAAATTATCGGCGGGTCTTTCCCGGTGGTGACCTGCAATTTGCAGAACGGAGAGTCCATGATCACAGAGAGCGGGTCCATGGTCTGGATGTCTCCCAACATGGAGATGGAGACCAGCGGCGGAGGACTGGGAAAAATGTTCTCCCGGGCGTTCTCCGGAGAGAATCTGTTCCAGAACATCTACACCGCCCGGGGTCAGGGCATGATCGCTTTCGGGTCCAGCTTCCCCGGAAAAATCATTCCTCTGGAGATCGGACCCGGCCGGGAAATGATCCTCCAGAAGAAAGCCTTCCTGGCTGCGGAGCGTGGGGTGGACCTGTCCATCCACTTCAATAAAAAGCTGGGCACCGGCCTGTTCGGCGGCGAAGGCTTCATTATGCAGCGGCTGTCCGGTCAGGGAACCGCCTTTGCGGAAATCGACGGCGACCTGGTGATTTATAACCTGGCACCGGGCCAGCAGATGGTGGTGGATACCGGCAATGTGGCCGGCTTTGAGACCACCGTCTCCATGGAAATTCGTCAGGTGCCCGGGCTGAAAAACGCCTTCTTCGGCGGTGAGGGACTGTTCAACACCGTACTTACCGGACCGGGAAAAATCTGGCTCCAGACCATGCCCATTATGAATGTGGCCATGGCCATCCGCCCCTTCATTCCCACCAGCAGCAACTGAGCATAGCAAAGGCAGGAACTTGCAAAAGTTCCTGCCTTTATTTTTTTGTTATTCCTGGGGCAGAGCCTGGCTCTGGGCGGGGGCTTCAATGTCGGTGACCCCCCGTCCCGTATTGGGATGGACCATGGAATATCCTGCGTCCAGAAGAAATACCAGGGTGAGCAGGGTGCAGAAGGCCGCCACCCGCTTTTCCCGGAACCGGCTGAGAAGGTTATCCATCACCGGAGCCACCACATACACAATGGCAAGGCCGCCGATTCCGAACAACAGCAACCCTTCTGCACAGATTCGCCCGTGAAGGTTGAGGAAGTAACCGCTGTAGTCCCACCATTTGGTGCCCCCGGTGGCCACTTCCAGAATCAGGGAGGTCATGTATTCCAGGAATCCGCAGAGGAATACGGTCATCCCGAATTCCAGGGCGGGATTTTTCCGGAACCGGTAAAGGACGGTGAGCATAAGGACCGAACCGGTGCCGTAGATGGGAAGCCAGGGACCGTGGAGGACACCCCGGTTGACCAGGGCGCCGTAGCTGACCAGGTGAAGGCCGCCCTCCCAAAGCCAGCCCAGAATGGAAATTCCGAAGAAGATGCAGATAAGGGACCAGAGGGAGTAATGGCGCATATAGTTGAGGGATTCCACCAGCTTCCGCCGCTCTCCCTCGTGGGCGGGGTAGAGCCGCACCGGGTAGGCCTCCCCCAGGGCATCGTCCATCAGGGAGTGAAGCCGGACCGAGTCGGCCAGATACTGCTCGTAGGCCCGGTCGGCCTGCCGCCGGAGAAGCAATACCCCGAAGTTGTCTGCCAGCACCCGCCGCCAGCCGGTCAATCCCTCCGGCTCCTGGTCCGGGTGTTCCACCACCTGGAGCACATCCTCATAGGTCTTGCGGATCAGGGCTTCGGGGGCTTTTTCGTAGAGGTAGGTATCCTTGAGCAGCTCCCAGCCGGGCAGCTTTTTCTCAATGGCCTGGGCCCGGAGCTGGGCGTAATAGGCGGTGAAGGAGGCTACCTTGTAGGGGTTGGTGTAGAAAATGTTGAACAGGCCCAGGGTCAAAGCCCCCAGCAGCTCCCAGCCCAGGAAGGACAGCTCAAAGAGGAAACATTCCCACTTGTGCCCCTTCATCATTCGGCGGGAGAGGGTGATGGCCTGCCGGGCAGTCATGGAGGGATTCTCCGCTACAATGTAGGGGACCAGATAGTAGGAGTACCGCTTGACCACCATTCCCACTCCGGTAAGGCACCAGAGGGTGTAGTAGATGTATTTGACAAACATGATCCAGGAAGCCCGGACCCATTTTTCCACCCGGATAAGGAAGAGAAACCGCTGCAGGGTCACCCGCTCATAGAGCATTCCCTCCAGGAATACCCGGCGGATGACCACCGGGAAGGTGTTCTGGATCAAAAACCAGAACAGGGCCAGCCCCAGGGCGGAGAGAAGGACCAGCAGGGCTACCCCGCCGCTCTCCGAGCCGGTCATGGCGGCGGCAGCAGCCACCACCGTCACCAGAATGGAGCCGGAGGTGATCTGGTTTACCAGGTTGGACAGCACGCCCCGGGTCCGGCCGAACATGGGGTTCCCGTCCTGGGATTCCTCAATGGCCAGCCGCCGGTTTTCCTGGGCCATGGTCTGCCCGGCCTGGAGGTCCTGCTGGGTAATGGTGTCCAGCACTTCCTCCCAGGGAATCTGTATCTGCTCCCGGAAGATGGCTTCGGGACTTTTCAGCCCCAGGGAGGGAATAGGGACCCGCTCCACGGCAGAAAGGGATTTCAGGGATGAAGGAGGAAGAATATCCTTCCAGGGGATTTGGAGCTGAGCCCAGAACAATATCTCCGAGGGCTTTTTGACCAGGGTGGGGGCTGCCTTGGTCAGGATCTCCTGGCCGGGCTGCAGATGGTTCTGGGCGGTGGCCACAAGAATGTCATCCCAGGTGATCCCGGCAATGTGGGTTTTCAAATCGGATTCGTCCCCGGCGGAGGGGGAACTGTCCTGGGAAGAATAGTTCCGGGCAGAGGAGAAGTTGAGAGAACTGTGAAACTCAGAAGACAGGAAAGCCGCTATGACACAGGCGGCCACAAAGATAAGGTAATGCTTCTTCAGGGAAGCTTTTCCCTGGCGCTTGATTTCTTTTCTTGATTTCATAAGCAGTTGGGGAGAAGCGGAAAGCTTCCTCAGCAGGTGGGGGAATTCAATCCCCCGGATTTGGAGCTTTCGTCCTGGGGACGGAGCTTCTGGCAGTATTGGGTGCAGAGCTTGTCGGTGCACTCAGAGCATTGAAGGGCTGCGTTGGAGTGGTCCCAGAATCGCTCAGGATACATCATGACACAGAGCTCCCAGACCAGCCAGGCAGCGGCGGAGAGAACCACCAAAGAGATGCAGTAGAACCCGCCCACAAAGATAAGGGGAGAGAACATCATCAGGTGATCCCAGTTGAAGATGCGGCAGGTGGTGCAGCACCGGTTTGTCATGATCAGCCGGAAGGGACACCAGATCAGCACACAGATCAAATCGCAGACGTAGAAGAAAAGGGAGATCATAAACAGGGCAAGAGGCTGGATGATATCCAGATAAAACAAAACGCCCAATCCCAGAATAAGGGTGCACCAGAGGATAAACACCTTGTAGGCCGCCAGGGTGGTGGTGATGATGTAGCTTTTCAGGGCCCGGTAGTTGATTTTCTCCCGGATGGGCCGGAACCGGTTGGCCCAGAGCTTCTGGGAACCCAGGGGGATCTTGTTTTTGATGGGGACGATCTGGAGAATCATATCCACCACCCATACACCCCAGAGAAGGTGAAGGGGAGAAAAGCCTTTGAAAAAGTTCATCCCTTCCAGAATGGAAAAATATTCCGGATGGGTCAGGGCGGCAGCGGCACAGAGGAGCAGGATGGCGCACCGGCCTGCCAGCCGTACAAAATAGATTTTTCTAGTCTCAGACATGGGGTCTCTCTTTCTCAGAATATAATAGGTCAACAAAAAAATTATACACTATTTTTCCCTTTGGGGGAATGGCGGAAAGGAAAAAAGCGGAAAGCTTTCCGGGGAGATTGGATGATTCTTGGAAAAAGAAGGAAAACAATTGACAAAATTATAACAAAATCTACAAAAATGGCCGTTTTATATTGTTTTTTTCAAGGGGATATGATACTATGAGCCCGGACGCTGACAGGTGTTGGCAACAGACTCTGGCAGCAATGTTTTACAGGACAAAGCTCTGCCCGGGGGCAGGGCTTTTTTTCTGCCCGGATGTTCCGTGCCCGGCGTCCTGAACCCCGGTTTTTTGCAGATGCCCGATCGGCGGGAGAACCCTCCGGTTTTGCATAATACAAATAAAAGAAAGGGAAAAACAATGAGAAGAAGAATTGCAGCGCTTGCGCTGGCAGCTGTGATGGCTCTGAGCCTGACTGCCTGCGGTTCCAAGCCCGCCGCAGCCGGCTCCGAAGGTGTGTCCGGCGAGTTCACCGGCACTGCACAGGGTATGGGCGAGGTTACCGTCACCATCACCCTCACTGACAGTGTCATCACCGATTGCGTCATCGAAGGACCTGAAGAGACCGAGGGTATTGGCTCCGTAGTCATCGAGAACGCACCCGACGAGATCGTATCCGGAAACAAGGGTACCATCGACAATGTGGCCGGTGCCACCATCACCACCGACGCCATCAACGCCGCTCTGGCCGCAGCCCTCACCTCTGCCGGCCTGGATGCAGCCGACTTCACCGGCAATGCTGCCGGCGAGACCGCTGAGGATGTCACCCTTGACACCGATATCGTGGTGGTAGGTGCAGGCGGCGCCGGTATGACTGCCGCCATTGCTGCCGCAAACCAGGGCAAGCAGGTGGTCATCCTGGAGAGCCAGGCCATGGTAGGGGGCAACTCTGTCCGTGCTACCGGCGGCCTGAACGCTGCCCACACCCCCGCCCAGGACGAGAACGAGTTCGGCGAGGCTGCCGGCGTGGAGAAGACTCTGGAGTCTGCCGCCGACTACGCTGACAACGAGACCATCACCGCTCTGGCCGAGACCGTGGCCCAGCAGTGGAAGGAATACCAGGCCAATCCCCAAGGCTACTTCGACTCTGTAGAGCTGATGGAGCTGGATACCATGATTGGCGGCAAGGGCGTCAATGACCCCGCTCTGGTAGAGACCCTCTGCGCCAACTCTGCCGACGCCATTGCATGGCTGTCTGAGCAGGGCATCGATATGCCCAGCGTTTCCAGCTTCGGCGGTGCTTCCGTCAAGCGTATCCATCGCCCCCTGGACGAGGAGGGCAAGGTTGTCTCTGTGGGCAGCTACATGATTCCCCGTCTGGAGGCCAAGTGCCAGGAAGCCGGCGTTGAGATCATGCTCAACACCACCGCTACCGAGATCCTCACCGACGACAATGGTGCTGCCGTGGGCGTAGTAGCCACCGGCAAGAGCGGTGAGACCGTTACCGTAAACGCCAAGGCCGTTGTTCTGGCTACCGGCGGTTTCGGCGCCAACCTGGAAATGGTTGTAGAGTACAAGCCTGAACTGGAAGGCTTCATGACCACCAACGCTGCCGGCGCTCAGGGCCAGGGCATTGCCATGGCTACCGCCATCGGCGCCGGCACTGTGGATATGGACCAGATCCAGATCCATCCCACCGTGGAAGCCAACACCGCTGCCCTCATCACCGAGGGTCTCCGTGGTGACGGCGCTATCCTGGTCAACGCCGAGGGCAACCGCTTCACCGATGAAGTGGGCACCCGTGACGTGGTTTCCGCCGCTGAGATCGCTCAGACCGGCAGCTACAGCTGGCTGATTATCGACCAGGCTATGGCCGATGCTTCCAGCGTTATCCAGGGTTACATCAAGAACGGCTACACCGTGACCGGCGAGACCTACGAGGAACTGGCCGAGGCTATGGGCGTGGACGCCGCTGCTTTCGCTGCAACCATGGAGAAGTGGAATGCCTGCGTTGAGGCCGGCAAGGACGAGGAGTTTGGCCGCACCAGCTTCGCCAACCCCCTGAACACTGCCCCCTACTACGCCATCAAGGTCACCGCCGGTGTCCATCACACCATGGGCGGTCTGACCATCAACACCAACACCGAGGTCCTGACCGAGGACGGTACCGTTATCCCCGGCCTGTACGCTGCCGGTGAAATCACCGGAGGCGTCCATGGCGCCAACCGTCTGGGCGGCAACGCCGTAGCCGACTTCACCGTCTTTGGACGGATCGCCGGCGAGCAGGCCAGCGCCTTTGTAGGATGAGCAATTCCCCTGAACGGAAGCTCCGCCCCTGGCAGATCAACCTGATTTTTATTCTGGTGGTCCTGCTGGGAGCGGGCGGCCTCTGGCTGGCCCTGGGTCCGGGGGACCCGGGGGTCTATGCCTCGGTGGATTTCGGAAAGGGAATCGTGGAGGAGATCCCTCTGGACACCGACTACGATTACTACTATGAGGTAGAGGACAGTATTGTTCACCTCCAGGTCCGGGACGGAGCCATCGCTTTCCTGGACAGCCAATGCCCGGATCACGTCTGTGAGAACTTCGGCTGGCTGAGCCAGGAGGGAGAGTGGGCCAGCTGTATCCCCCTGCAGGTCTACCTTTCCATTGAGACCCAGGAATAACATTCCCGGGAAGGAAATTGTTCCAAAATAAAAGTGCAGCAGATTTTCCGGAAATTCGGAAAAATCTGCTGCACTTTTTCCTTTTAAAAGCGATGGCCGGGAATCATTGTCAGGCCAGGGCGGCCAGGACCTTCTTCACCATGCCCTCATGCTCTTCCAGGGCTTTGACTGCTTCCTGGTAGGAAATGCCGCACTTGGCCATGCAGATGGCGGCCTTGGCGTTGTGATGGGAGGACTTGTACAGCTCTACAGCTTCCTCCTGGGAGCAGCCTGCGGCGGTCCGGACCATGGAGAGCCACCGGTGGTAGAGCTTCTCGTTGCTTACGTCCTCGTCCACCATCAGGTTTTCATACACCTTGCCCAGCTGTACCATGGTGGCGGTGGAGATCATGTTGCAGACCATCTTCTGGGAGGTGCCCGCCTTGAGCCGGGTGGAACCGGTGAGGACCTCGGGACCGTTGTCCAGCTGGATGGGATAGGATACCTTCTTGGCCATCTGGGTGCCGGGATTGCAGACAATGCAGGCGGTGACGGCTTCGTCCCGGGCGGCCTGGTCCAGGGCACCCAGCACAAAGGGAGTCCGTCCGCTGGCGGCCAGGCCGATGACAATGTCCCGGGGCTCCAGTTTCAGTTCCACCATGCTCTGCTGGCCCAGCTCAAAGCTGTCCTCGGCCTCCTCCTTGGCATAGGCTCCGTCAGTGCCCCCGGCCAGGATTCCCACTACCCGGCTGGGGTCCATCCCGAAGGTGGGAGGGCACTCCACCGCATCCAGAATGCCTACCCGGCCGCTGGTGCCGGCGCCCACATAGATGATCCGGCCGCCCTGTTTCATGCAGTTTACGCACTGCTGGATCACCTGTTCGATTTCAGGCAGGGCCTTCCCTACGGCGGAAATCACCTTCAGATCCTCCCGGTTCATCAACCGGATGATTTCCATGACCGACAGTTCATCCAGATTCATGGAATCCGGATTCCGCTTTTCCGTGACCAAATTTTCCAGCATAAAAAATTCTCCTTTCCTGGTAGGCTTACAGCGCTCAATCAATGGATAAACAGTCGTTTCATTGAGGACGGCGAAAGCACCTGCCGCCCTCTCCTCAAATCATTATAGCATAAAGAGGGGAGGAGAAAATCACTTTTGTGGAAAGACAAAAATGCAAGAAAAGGAAAAATCCCCGCCCGGAAGGAGCGTTCCGGGCGGGGAGTTTTGTAAAATCAAATCAGGACTGGACCTCCCTCACCGGAGTGAACCAGAACAGGGTGCCTTTGCCCAGGGTGCTGTCCACCCCGAACCGGAACCCGTGTCCCTGGAGAATGGCCTTGGTAATGGGCAGCCCCAGTCCGGTGCCCACCTTGCCGGTGTCGCTCCGGCTCCGGTAATACCGGTCGAAAATGTGGGGCAGGTCTTCCGCAGCCACTCCGGGGCCGTGGTCCTCCACCTCCACCCGGCAGCCCTGGGCCAGGGGAATGACCCGGAGGAAGAACTTTTTGTCCTCTCCCAGGTGATGGGAGGCGTTGCCCAGCAGATTATGGAGCACCCGCTCCATCATATCCCGGTCGGCGGTGACGGTACAGGGGGTGTCCGCCTCCACCACCAGCTCCCAGCCGTTCTGCTCACAGACTGCCTGATAGGTCTGGGCCACCTGAGTGCAGAGCTGGGACATATCAAACTGGGTCAGTTTGGGTTTCTCGTTGCCGCTGGTCACCTTGCTCAGATCCATTACCGAGTTGACCAGCCCGCTGAGCCGGTCGGTCTCCTGAACGATAATGTCCAGCTGAGCGGTCCGCCGCTGGGGGTCATCCCCGGTCAGGTCCCGTACCGTCTCTGCGTACCCCTTGATAAGGGTGAGGGGAGTACGCAGGTCATGACTCACGTTGGCCAGCAGGTCCCGCTGAAGCTGGGAACTGCGCTTTACCTCCTGGGCCATCTGGTTGAAGTCCCGGCTGAGAACCCCTATTTCGTCGGTACGGCGGATGGTGATGGGGGTGTCATACTCTCCCTGGGCCAGCTGCCGGGCCGCATGGCTCAGCCGCTTCAGGGGCCGGGTAAACCAGGCAGAATAGAGGGCCGCCAGCAGACAGGAGACCAGCAAGAGGAAAATGGCAATGAGGGGGAGCAGCTCCTCCAATACCTCTCCGGCCACCTCCACCTGGGTCAGGTCGGTGGAGACGATCACCCCGTAACTTCCGTCGGAGGTCAGGGCGCCCACCACCATCTGGCTTCCGCCTTTTTCGTCGGTGAGGGTGGTCATAAGACTACCCTGTTCCACCAGCTGCTGACGAAGCTGGAGGGCAAGGGCGGTGTCCCGGGAGCCTTCCAGCCAACTTCCCAGTTTGGAGTTGGACCCGTGAATAAGGCAGGTGCGGATATTTTCCGTGTAGGTCACCGCCCGCAGGCTGCTGTCAAACAGGTCCACGCAGCTTCTGGAAATGTTCAGCTTTCCCTCGGTGATGGCCTGGTTCATCATGGTGAGAAAATCCTGGTTCACATGGAGGGAAAAATAATCCCAGCTGCTGATTTCCCCGTCGAAATCTTCCACCAGGGCCAGAAAATCGTTGGCCTGCTGGGTCAGATCCCGCTGGATGCGCCGGTTATACATGGGCTGGAGAAGATTGGAAGCGGCAAACCAGACCGCCCCCAGACAGAGGGCCAGAAGCAGGACCAGGGCAAAGGTGAGCTGGGCCTGGATCCCGGGATGAAATCCCTTGGACTTTTTTTCCATGGGAGGGCCTCCTTAGCTCTTGGGATCGAACTTGTACCCTACGCCCCAGACAGTGGCAATGTAGTCCCGGCAGGGCCCCAGGTGACTGCGAAGCATCTTCACATGGGTGTCCACGGTCCGGTCCTCTCCGTAGTAGTCATAGTTCCAGACCTGCTGGAGGATTTTTTCCCGGCTCAGGGCCAGGCCCTTGTTCTGGGCCAGGAAAACCAGCAGATCAAATTCCTTGGGGGTCAGGCTGACCTCCTGGCCGTCCACCCGGACGGTGTGGCTGGCCGTGTCAATGACCAGCCGGTTGAAGGTGTAGAGGGTGCCTTCCTCCTGGGGATGGGGCATGGTCCGGTTGAGAACTGCCTTTACCCGGGCTACCAGCTCCCGGGGACTGAAGGGTTTGACCACATAGTCATCCGCCCCCAGTTCCAGACCGGCCAGCTTGTCGTATTCCTCGCCCCGGGCGGTAAGCATGATCACCGGGGTATTGATACGGCGGGAACGCATCTCCCGCAGACAGGTCATTCCGTCCATAAAGGGCATCATCACATCCAGGATCACCAGATCTGTATTTCCCGCTGCCAGAGCTGCCAGGGCAGCGCTTCCGTCTCCTGCCTCGGTGCAGGTGTGACCGGCATATTCCAGATGGGTGCGAAGAAGATCCCGAATGAGAGGCTCATCGTCCACGATCAAAATATGTGCCATAGTTTCACACTCCTTTTTTACTGATTTTATCATACTGTTGGGTTATGATGAAATTGTGAAAATACCGTAAATAACTTATTTCCAGGTATTCTTCCCGGGTTTGTCTCATAGGAATGAACCAAAACAGGACGGCGGCGCCGTCCGGGGGGAGGCAGTGATGTTCGTGTTTACATTCCATAAAAACAGCCTGCGGCGGGCCGCCACCATGGGGGTGTGCCTGGCCTGCCTGGTGGGCACCGTGGCCGGGGTCAATTACATTGCGGGGCAGTCGGTGGCTGCATCGGCTCCCAGCGGCCTGGTCATCTCCGGGACCCAGGACATCGGGGAGTTTTTCCACGAGTACGGGGTGGAGCTGGATATGTCCACAGCCGGAGTGGACAGCGTCAAAATCCCCAAGCGGTGGGATGACAGCTTTCTGGCCTTCAATACGGTGGTGAACCAGAGCGGCATGAGCCTGGAAGGGTATAAGGGAAAAACGGTGGAAAAGTGGACCGCCCTCTGCCCCGGCCAGTCCGCAGGGGAGGAAAAGACCTATGGGGTCATGCTGGTGTATGAGAACCAGGCCATCGGAGCTTACCTGCTCACCCAGCCCGGCGGCGAGGTGACCGGCCTGTCCGCACCTGAGGGGGAGATGGATGAAAAGGATGCCGCAGCAGAGAACGCAGAGGCGGCCTCGGTGGTTCCCCAGGAGGGAAGCTGGCCTACAGAATAATGATATAAAATTAAGAAGAAAAAATCAAAGCCCTGCCTGTTTATTTGACAAAGCCTTGGGGGGAATGGTATCTTAATACCAGAAAACCGCAGGGGAGGGAAGGAAAGATGACCAGAGAGCGGTATCAGGCTCTGATGGAGTTCTGGGCCAGACGTCCCGGATGGGGCCGGCTGGTAAGCCGGGTCTCCTCCCTTCTCACGGGACTGGTCTATCTGGGCTATACCCTGGCCCTGGGAATCCTGGCCCTGGGCCGGGACCCCAGGCTGATTCGGATGACCCTGGTGCCTCTGGTGGTGTTCCTGGGGGGAACAGCCCTTCGCCGGGCCATCAATGCCCCCCGCCCCTATGAGGTGTATGAGATCCCGCCCCTGACTCACAAGGATACCCGGGGACAATCCTTCCCCAGCCGCCATGTGTTCTCGGCGGGGGTGATTGCTGTGGGATTTGCCTGGCTCTGCCCCGCCTGGGGCTGGGCTGCCTTTTTGGTGGCGGGCGCCATTGCCCTCTGCCGGGTGCTCACCGGGGTACATTTCCCCCGGGATGTGCTGGGCGGGCTGGCCCTGGGAGCCGGAGCAGGCTGGCTGGGATTTTTCCTTATCTGAAAATAAAGGAGAACCAAAAATGAAACGTTGTGTCGCCCTGATGCTTGCCCTGGTGATGGCTTTCAGCCTGACCGGGTGCGGGGTCATGGATTTTATGTATTACCTCTTTGACAGCGAGGACCTTGTGGCCCAGAACGACCCGGAGCCGGATTACCAGACGGTGACGGCTCCCAACGGGCTGGTCCTTACTTACGATGCCAGCCACTGGGGAGCGCCGGTGGAAGAGGAGGGGGCCGAGGATACTGCGGTCATGTCTTCCACCGGCAGCGGTCTCAACCAGACGGTGGTGATGATCCAGAAGGGCGGGGACTACCAGGACTTCCTGGAGCAGTCCGCCGCTGAACTGGAGGAGGTGGGGCCCACCGTCCTCAAGGAGATGGAGGAAATCGACTGCCCGGGTGCCACCGCCTCGGCCCGGCGGTATGACTGCGGCAGCTACCAGACCATTCTGGTCCAGCTGGACTTTGAGGAGGGTTCCGTATATGTGACCGCAGCCTCCAAGGCCGCCGACTACACCCCCATCCTGGAATTGGTCCAGGGGATTCAGTGGGAAGAATAAGCGTTTTTTCTGCCGGGAGCCTTTCTCCCGGCAGTTTTTTTGGAAAAACCGGAAAAATACCAGGAAAAAGGGAGGTTTTGGGTTGTGGCAATCCCTCTGTTATGGTAGAATGAAAAGGATTCTGCGGCGGCGCAGCTTTTGGCAGTGCCCCTTGCCGCAACAGAAAGAGAGGGAATTAAGCTGAATACAATCAACTTCTGCATATTTGCTGCCATTGTTCTTTACCTGTTGGGAATGCTGGCCATCGGGTTCAAGTGCAGCAAGGGAAATGAAAGCACCAGCGATTTTTATCTGGGCGGCCGGAAAATGGGCCCTCTGGTCACCGCCATGAGCGCCGAGGCCAGCGACATGTCCAGCTACCTGCTCATGGGTCTGCCTGGTCTGGCCTACCTGACCGGTCTTGCCGATGTGGGCTGGACCGCCATCGGTCTGGCCCTGGGCACCTGGCTCAACTGGCTCCTGGTGGCCCGGCGGCTCCGCCGGTACTCCAGCAACCTGGATGCCATTACCGTGCCGGAATTCTATTCCAAGCGGTACCATGACAAGCGGAATATCCTCAATGCCATTGCCGCTCTGGTCATTCTGATTTTCTTCATCCCCTACACCGCTTCCGGCTTTGCCGCCTGCGGCAAGCTGTTCAACAGCCTGCTGGGGGTCAACTACACCGTGGCCATGGTGGTGTCCGCCCTGGTCATTGTAGGGTACACCATCATGGGCGGTTTCAGTGCCGTTTCCACCACCGACCTGGTCCAGAGCATGGTCATGACCATGGCCCTGGTGGTGGTGCTGGGCTACGGAGTGGTCAACGCAGGGGGCTGGGAGGCTGTGATCGCCAACGCCCAGAGCCTGCCCGGCTACTTCTCCTTCTCCAGCACCTACGACCCCACCAGCGGTCAGGCTGTTGCTTACGGGCCTATCCAGGTGGTGTCCACCCTGGCCTGGGGCCTGGGATATTTCGGAATGCCCCATATTCTGCTCCGGTTTATGGCCATTGAGGACGAGAAGAAGCTGGTCCTCTCCCGCCGCATTGCCAGCATCTGGGCTGTGGTCGCCATGGGCGTGGCCATCCTCATCGGTATGTCCGGTCTGGGAATGACTGCTGCCGGAAAGCTGGGCTTCCTGGCCGGCAGCGACAGCGAGACCGTCATTGTCAAACTGGCCGGCCTTATCAGCCAGCGCGGCATTATCCCCGCCTTTATTGCAGGCCTGATCCTGGCCGGAATCCTGGCCGCCACCATGTCCACTGCGGACAGCCAGATGCTGGCCGCTGCTTCCAGTGTGAGCCAGAACATTGTTCAGGACTTCCTGGGCATCAAGCTTCATCAGAAGCAGAGCCTGGCTGTGGCCCGTCTCACCATTCTGGGCATCACCGTTTTGGGCATCTTCCTGGCCCGGGACCCCAACTCCAGCGTTTTCGGAATCGTTTCCTTTGCCTGGGCCGGTTTTGGCGGAGCTTTCGGCGCTGTCACCCTCTGTGCCCTGTTCTGGAAGCGGAGCAACTGGCAGGGCGCCCTGGCCGGTATGTTGGCAGGCGGCATCACCATCTTTGTCTGGAAATATCTGGTTCGGCCCCTGGGCGGAATCTGGAATATTTATGAGCTTCTCCCCGCATTCCTGGTCAGCCTGGCAGCCATTGTGGTGGTCAGCCTGCTTACTCCCGCTCCCAGCGCCCAGATCCAGGAAGAGTTTGAACAGTCCCGCAAGAAATAAAATACAGGGTGCAAACCCTTTGAAACAGTGAGGTATCTTCCAGTGAAACAGTACGGCATTTTTGACATGGACGGCCTTTTGGTGGACAGTGAAAATGTGTTCCGGGTAGTGTTTGAGGAAATGGCCCGGGAACGGGGTCTGGAAGTGGATCCCCAGTTCTTCCATGAGGTCTGCGGTACCTGCGGTGATTATGAACTGGCTATCATCCATCGGTATTATCCCACCCTCAATCCCCCTGTGTTCTGGCAGGAATGGCATAACCGGGGAATGGAGCGGATGAAGACCCAGATCGACCTGAAACCCGGGGTGGTGGAGATCCTTTCCTACCTGAAAGGGCAGGGGGTCAAGCTGGCAGTGGCCAGCTCCAGCGGCCTGGAAGTGATCCGCCATCACCTGGAAGTGGGAAAAATCAGCCAGTATTTTGACCTGCTGGTCAGCGGGGAACAGGTGGAACACTGCAAGCCTGAACCGGATGTTTTCCTTCTGGCAGCCAAAGAGCTGGGGGCAGATCCCCGGGACTGCTATGTGTTCGAGGACAGCCTTCAGGGAGGCTGGGCCGGGGTCAAGGCCGGCTGTACCACCGTTCTGGTTCCCGACCAGGTTCCTCCCACCCCTGAACTGAAGGAGGCTGTGGCGGCGGTATGCCCCACCCTGAACCATGCCTTGAAATTGATTCGGGAAGGCACCCTGTAATTCTTACAACTGAATCCATTTAAAACACTACACCCCATCCCGCCGGTGAACAGCATCCGGAGGGATGGGGTGTAGTGCGCTTTTGGAGAAATCTTGCACAAAGGAGAGAGCCTGCCTCCGGCTTCAGCCGGAGGACAGGTTCAATGATAAAGGAAAATCAGACAGCGCTCTCGTAATCCAGCATAAACTGGACAATGCCGTCCATGGCAAGCTCTCTGGGGTCCAGCTTCAGCTCGCCGGTCCGTACCTTGTTGTAGGACAGGGGCATGTACTGATGAAGCATATTCATGGGGATGGGATACTCCCGCAGGTTGTCGAACAGCTTGTTCATAGCTTCCACAACCTGGGGCTGGCCGATGTAGTACCGGGCCCGGTCGGAGTAGCTGTACTTCCGGCAGAGGGCCAGATGGGCCTCGTCGCCGTGGTAGTGCTTGTTCCAGTTGCCGGGGTTGGCCAACATGACCTCTTCCAGGGTCTCAATGAAGTTGGCCCGCTTCTCGGCAGGAACCAGCTCCTTCTCCATCATGCTCAGGGAGAAGAGGGCTTCCCGCAGACCAAAGGTCAGGGCGGGACCAACCTTCAGGATGGCAATGCCGTCAGTGACCATGTCAGCCAGGTTCTTGGCGCTCTGATAGTCGGTGGAGTGGCCCTCAAAGCAGATGCCAGGGAACTCCTTCAGGGCAGCTACCAGGTCGGTGGCTGCGGCGGGGTCATAGTAGAATACCTGCTCGTCGCCAAACTCTACGCCGGGCTGTACCACAACGGCGATAACGTCGGCCATGCCGTCGCCTACCCCTTCCTCGGTCCATACCTTCTGGTAGGTGGAAACGGTGTCCCGGAAAGCTTCGGGCTTGGTAACGGCCAGAGTGTCCTCGGCCTCGGTAGTACCGCCGGGGATGGGCACTTCGCTGCCGATGACAAAGACGGGACGCATGGCGTCGGGCTTCTCAGCCTTCAGCTCTTCATAGCCCTTCATGGCTGCCTTGTAAAGCTCTGCACCACGGCGGGCCACCACCTCAGTGGAGAGGAGGCCTTCGGGGTCGTCGGCCACCTTCATGCTGGTGTCCAGATGAATCTTGGTGAAGCCGGCCCGGGCATACTGGTAAACCAGTTCCCGGGAGTTCTCCATGGCCTCGGCCTCGGGCAGCTTCTGCCAGGTCAGGGGGCCCAGGTGGTCTCCGGCCAGGATGATCATGTTCTCGGGCAGGTCAATGGCCTGAGCCATCTTGAGGACCATCTGATAGAAGTCCTTGGGGACCATGCCGGTATATCCGCCAAACTGGTTTACCTGGTTGGCGGTAGCCTCAATGAGAACAGGAATGTTCCGCTCCTTGGCCCGGCGCAGGGCAATCTCCAGCACCAGCTCGTTGGCGCTGCAGTAGGAAGGGATTCCGCAGCGGATTCCCTGGCGGCGCTTTTCCATCATTTCCTGCAAAGGATGTTTCATAATTCAATACCTCTCTTGTTTGTGGGGTTACAGCTGGGGCTGGCCCATGCAGTAAGTCTGCAGTACGGTGTAATCGGTGTCCAGAACCACCAGGTCGCCGTCCTTGCCTACCTGGATGGAGCCCTTCCGGTCCTCCATGCCGATGCAGGTGGCGGGGTTGATGGTGCAGGAGTTAATGGCGTAGTTGAAGGGGACCATAGCCTCCTCTACCAGGATGCGCAGACCCTGGTTCAGCTGGAGGGTGGACCCGGCCAGTCCGCCGGTGGAAGTCAGATGGGCGCTGCCGTCGGGGTAAATGACGATTTCATTGCCGCCGAACAGGAACTTGCTTCCCACGGGAGTACCCTTGGCCATGAGGGCGTCGGATACCATAATGGAGTAGTCGGGGCCCTTGGACATAAAGTAGTTGTTGAGGGCGGCGGTGGTGGAATGGTTGCCGTCGCAGATGATCTCGCCGTACATGGTGCGGATCCGGTAAGCGGCGCCTACCAGACCGTTGGCCCGGTGGTTGAAGGGGGTCATGCCGTTGTACACATGGGTCATGGACCGGGCACCGTTGGCCCAGGCCATAACAGCCTGCTCGTAGGTGGCGGCAGAGTGACCAATACTTACCACTACGCCGTGGTCAGCGCAGTACCGGGTGAGGGCAAAGTCCTCGTCGGTCTCGGTAGCCATGGTGATGTACTTGATGTGTCCCTTGGCGGCTTCCTGATACCGCTTGAACTGCTCGATGGTGGGCTTGGCAATGTGCTGCTCGGGCTGAGCTCCTTTGTAGACCATATCCAGATAGGGGCCCTCAAAGTGGATGCCCAGGATCTCGGCGCCCTCGTAGCCTTCCTCCATAACATTGGCCACATTGGCCACGGCAGCGGTGAGGACTTCCTCGCTCTGGGTGATGGTGGTGGCCAGGAAGCTGGTAACGCCTTCCTTTACAATGTTCTTGGACCAGTTCCGCAGCCCTTCCGGGTTGGCGTCGTTGGTGTCA
This sequence comes from uncultured Clostridia bacterium, assembly GCA_944387885.1. Classification (GTDB taxonomy): domain Bacteria; phylum Bacillota; class Clostridia; order Oscillospirales; family Ruminococcaceae; genus CALXEN01. The sequence continues at coordinate 47,156 of CALXGR010000003.1, read as the reverse complement.
AACTCAAAAGCTCCGTGGCAGTGGATGTCCATGAAGCCGGGTACGATCCGTTTGTCGCCGTAATCCTGGTCAACATCCCGGCTGCCGTAGGGATAAATACCGGCGATTTTTCCTTCCTCAAGCTGGATGGCCGCAGGCACAAACTGGTCGGCGATCCAAACCTTTTTGCTCTGAATAATCATAAGCTGGCCTCCTTTTAATTCACGCGTGAAAAGGCATAAAACCTCATATTGGTGATGTTGCATATATTATACCGCCCTTTCCAGGAAAAATATTTGCAATTTTTAGCTCACTTGTTACCGCTTTTAGTATTTGGGTTGTTTTTTCCAAAATGGGTGAGATATAATGAGAATACCAGAATACGTCACAGGAGGTTTGCGACCATGAGCATTTTTAATATTTCCGAAGAAAAAATGAAGGAAACTTTCTCCGGATACACCATTCACGAGATTTATCAGCAGCCCGCCACCTGGCGGAAGACCTGTGCCCAGCTGGCAGCCTGCAAGGACGAGCTGCAGAAGTTCCTGGACCAGGTAGTCAAGGCAGACGACTTTGACATCATCCTCACCGGCGCCGGCACCAGCGAGTTTGTGGGCAACTCTCTCTACCAGGCTCTGGCTGAAAAGTACAATTACAAGGTGAAGAGCTATGCCACCACCGACATTGTACCTTCCCCCGAGAACTTCCTCTCCCGGACCAAGCCCACCATCCTGGTCAGCTTCGGCCGTTCCGGCAACAGCCCCGAGTCCCTGGGCGCTGTAGAGGCCGCTGAGGTGGTCTGCCAGAACCTGTATCACCTGTTTGTTACCTGCAACCATGAGGGCACCCTTTCCAAGCTGGCCAAGGACCGGACCAACTGCTTCGCTCTCAACCTGACTCCCGAGACCCACGACCAGTCCTTCGCCATGACCTCCAGCTACTCCAACATGTACATGGCTACTTACCTGGCCTTCAACCTGGACAAGCTGGATGAGCTGACCGCTGAGATCGAAGAGGTGGCCAAGGCTGCCGAGCATTTCCTGGACACCCAGTACGGCCAGGTTCAGGAGATCGTGGACACCTTCGACTTCAACCGTATCGTATACCTGGGCAACATCGCCCTGAAGGGTGTGGCTCAGGAGTCTGCTCTGAAGATGCTGGAGCTGACCGCCGGCCAGGTTGCCACCATGTATGATTCTCCTCTGGGCTTCCGTCATGGTCCCAAGTCCATCATTGATCCCCGGACCCTCACCGTGGTCTACCTGAGCGACGACGATTACCGCCGCAAGTATGAGATCGACCTGATCAAGGAGATGGGCCCCCAGCGGAAGGGCAACAAGATCGTGGCTGTTATGAACAAGCCCGCCGAAGGCCTGGAAGACCTGGTGGACTACATCATCCGGATCCCCGTTGGCAGCGACAAGGAAAATGTCCTGCTGGGCTTCGACTACATCCTCTTTGCTCAGACCCTGGCTGTCATGAAGTCTCTGTCCCTGGGCATCACCCCCGACAACCCCTGCCCCACCGGCGAGGTAAACCGTGTGGTCAAGGGCGTTACCCTGTATCCCTACACCTTGAAATAACGAAAGGAATGGAGTAATATTATGGTAGGTTTGTTGGTTACCGGTCACGGCCAGTTTGCCGCCGGCATGCAGAGTGCCGCTAAGATGATCGCCGGTGAAAGCGAGATCATCAAGTATGTTTTGTTTGAGGAAGGCATGTCCACCGAGGACTTGGCCGTGAAGCTGAATGAGGCCTTCGACAGCCTGAAGAACTGCGACGGCGTAGTGGTCCTCTCCGACCTGCCCGGCGGTTCCCCCTTCAAGACTGCCGTGGAGTGCAAGTATGCACGTCCCGACCAGGCTATCGAAGTGATTGCAGGCTCCAACCTGCCCATGATCGTCACCGGCGCTACCATGGTGGACGACGAGACCGACCCCAAGGCTCTCATGGATGAGCTGGTGGAGATCGGCAAGGAGTGCCTGGTTCCCTTTGCTCTGGAAGAGCATGAGGACAACGCCGACGAAGACGGAATCTGATACTTACTAAAACAGAGAAGGAACATTGCGTATGAACTGGGAAGTAATTGGCTGGACTTGTATTACCATGGCGGTTGTGATGGGCGTTATTGCCATCATTCTCAACCTGATTTCCGCAAGAGGCATGAAGCAGAAGCGGAAAGCCGTGAGCGAAATCCACACGGAAATGAAGATTGGGAGCCGAATCATGTTTGCAGGCGGTATCTACGGAACCGTCACCGGCATGGATGAGGAAACCCTGCGGGTGGAAGTTGCACCCAAGACCATCATTACCATTTCCCGGTACGCAGTACAGGCTCTGGTAAAAGATTGATTGTCCATAAAGCAAGCCGGGAGGCAGCCTGTAAAAGGGCTGCCTCCCTTTTTATGTTTAAAATGTAGAATCCCGTAAACGTAAAACAAAAAGCCCCGCCCTTTTCCGTGAAGAAAAGAGCGGGGTCAGTCCCTTATTGGATAATCAAATCAGGCTGAGAGCGTCCTGATCGCCTACCAGAATAAAATCGGGGTGCATCTGGAGGATGGAAGCGGGAACCTCAGGAGTGACAGGACCGAAGAAAGCCTTCTTGATGATCTGGGCCTTGTCGGCACCGCTGGCTACCATCAGGACTTTCCGGGCCTGCATAATGGTCTTGATGCCCATGGTGTAGGCCTGACGGGGCACCAGGGTCTCGTCATTGTTGAAGAACCGCTTGTTGGCCTCGATGGTCTCCTTGGTCAGATCCACGCAGTGGGTCCCCAGCTCAAAGGCGGCGCCGGGCTCGTTGAAGCCGATGTGGCCGTCGTGGCCGATTCCCAGCAGCTGCAGGTCGATGCCGCCGGCACGCTGGATGATGGCATCGTACTCACGGCAGGCTTCGGCAGCATCAGGGTTGGAGCCGTCGGGAACAAAGATCCGGTCAGGCTGCACATTCACGCTGTCAAAGAAATTCTTGTGCATGAAATACCAGTAGCTCTGGTCATGCTCCCGGGGCAGGCCCCGGTACTCGTCCAGGTTGATGGTGGTAACTTCGGAGAAGTCGATATCTCCCTTGTTGTACCAGTCGATCAGCTGGGCGTAAGTGCCCACGGGGGAGCTGCCGGTGGCCAGGCCCAGCACTGCATAGGGCTTCATAATGACCTGGGCAGAAATGATGTTTGCGGCCTTCCGGGACATATCCTTGTAGTCTTTTGCACGAATGATTTTCATAGTGGCTGCCTCCTGTTATGTTTTATAATCGCAGGGAAACCCCATCCGGGGAAAAGCCTTATCAGGCCCGGCCGTTGCTTCCGCAGACCAGGATCTTGCTCATAACGTACTCTTTTACCTTCTCACGGCCCACAGCATTGTACTTCTTGGGATCGAAGGCATCAGGGTCCTTGGCCAGATATTCCTTCAGACCGGCGCTGAAAGCAATGCGCAGGTCGGTGGCGTAGTTTACCTTGCAGATGCCCCGGCGGATGCACTCCCGTACAGCCTCGTCAGGAACGCCGCTGGTGCCGTGAAGAACCAGGGGAATGGAAACTACCTTCCGGATCTCGCTGAGACGGTCCACATCCAGCTTGGGGGTGCCTTTGTATACGCCGTGGGCGGTGCCGATGGCCACAGCCAGGGAGTCCACACCGGTCTTTTCCACAAAGTCGGCAGCCTCAGAGGGAACGGTGTAACCGCCGTCGCCGCCGTCCAGGTCATCCTCCTTGCCGCCTACCTTGCCCAGCTCAGCCTCAACGGGCACGCCGGCGGGATGGCAGGCATCCACCACTGCCTTGGTCACGGCAATGTTGTCCTCGTAGGCACTGTGGGAGCCGTCAATCATAATGGAAGTATAGCCGGCCCTGAAAGCCTGCATGGCCAGCTGGAAGCTGCTGCCGTGGTCCAGGTGCATGACCACGGGAACGGAAGCAGCCTTGGCAGCGGCGGACACGTTGGCGTAGAACATCTCGGGGGAAGCGTACTTCAGGGTGGAGGGAGTGGTCTGGATGATAACAGGGCTCTTCAGCTCCTCGGCGGCGGAAACCACAGCCTGGACCATCTCCATATTTTCAACGTTGAATGCGCCGATGGCGTAGCCGCCCTTCTGGGCGTCCAGCATCAGCTGTTTTGCAGTTACCAGCATAATACAACTCTCCTTATACTGTAATATTTTTCTCCTGTGCAAAGAAAAAGGCTTCTAATCCTTCTCCTATTATTATATATCACCAGGGAAGGGGTTTTCAATTACAACTTTTAACGGGAAATTTACAATAATTAACAAGGAAAAATCCCTCCCCGGACAGGGGAGGGAAGGGATGATTCAGAAGGGAAGTCCGGCATCTTTCCGGGCGGCCTCCAGTACCTGGACCACCTGACAGGATGTCTCCAGCAGGCGGTAGCAGCCTTCCAGGTCCTTCTCCTTTACCATCTGGGCCAGGGCCTGCATCTCGTAATACCAGCCGTTTTCGGGGCACTGGAAAATTTCGGGTTCCTGCCCTCTCAAGCAAATCTCCAGGCACTGGCAGTTGCTGGCGCTGGGGGTGATTTTCATGTATCCCTTTTCGCCTACGATCTGGATCTGGTTTTGGGCCTGACCATCCTTGGCTCCGGCACACTGGCAGAAGAACCCCGGGTATTCCAGCAAGGCGATGCCGTGGGTATCAATGCCGTTGGAGTGGAGCTTTGCCAGGTATCTCACCGATACGGGTGCTCCCAGCAGACCCACGGCAAAGTGGATGTTGTACAGGTTCAGATCCATAAGGGCACCCCCGGCGAACTGGGGATTGAACACGTTGGGATTCTTCCCGTCCAGCAAAGCCTGATACCGGCTGGAATACTGGCAGAAGGTACAGAGCACCATTTTCAGGTCTCCCAGCTGTTCCATCCGCTGACGGATGATCTGGTAGTTGGGATGGAAGGCGGTGGTCACTGCCTCAAAAAGGAACAATTCTTTGGACTTGGCCAGGTCGGCCAGCTCCCGGGCCTGGGCCGGGGAGGGGACCAGGGGCTTTTCGCAAAGGACATTCTTCCCGGCTTCCAGGGCAGCCTTGGACTGCTCATAGTGAAGGCTGTTGGGAGAACAGACGTAGATCCAGTCCAGGGAAGGGTCTGCCAGAAGCTCCTCCAGGGAGGTGTAGACGGCGGGGATGCCGTAGGTGTCGGCCAGGGCCCGGCCGGTCTCTTCTTTTCGGGAATACACTGCGCCCAGGGTCATCCCGGCTGCCTTCATCTGGGGCAGGATCTCGGGCAGGATGAAACTGGTGCCGATGATGCCTATGTTCATGGGAATCTCCTCCTTAAAGGCCCCGCCGGGGCCGGCTTACTGGTAAAACCGCTTGGCATACTCGCTGGGAGATACGTTGTATTTCCGGTTGAAGGCATTGGAAAAATAGTGGATGGAGCTGTATCCCAGCCGGAGAGAAATCTCGCTGATGGTGTACCGGTTCTCCCGGAGCATGAGACAGGCCTTTTCCAACTTCAGGTCACTGATGTATTTTTTGGGGGTCTGATTCACTGCCGTTTTGAATAGAATTTGAAGGGAGGAGCGGCTGAGGGAAAAGTGCTGGCAGATATCGGCAATGGTGAGCGGCTCATAGATGCGTTCATCGATATACTGTTCAATTCGGCGGAACAAATCATCCTGGTAGTTCTGCCGGGAAATGCTCACCGGTTTTTCCTGACGGACGGGAGCCACGTACTGGCTCTGAATCAGACGAATGATGGTCTCCGAGAGCAGACAACTCATGAGAGCGTACATATAGGGCACGCCGGTGGTGCTCTCCTGTACCAGGGTCCGGATAAGGGTGTAGATTTTCTTGTCGTAGGGAAATACCCGGTTGATGAGAGGCTTGAACCATTCATTCTGAGTGGAAGCCGGAACCGTCTCCATGGTGAACAGAATGGTCACATAGGAGGCACCCTGCCCTTCCTGGGTGTACTGGGTATGCCACTGCCCGGGCGCATAGATCATCATTTCCTTTTCCCCGATCTCGTAGGGAACATGATCCACCTCAGTATTCAATTTTCCCGTATCCACGTAGGTCAGCTCAAAGAAATCGTGACACTCGCCCTTGAAGCGGTATCCTCCGTTCCGGATCCGATAGTAGTGGCCCAGAATGCTGGAAGCCTCGATCCGGGGCAGGCGGTGCTTGTACTCATAGGGCGCAGTCAAAGGCACCACGTTCAGGCGATAATTGGTGTCTACGATCAGATCAAAAATCACCTGGGGGGTGGTGGCAACGATGGCATAGTAAACCCCGGCTTTTAACTGAACCAGATGGTTCATGGAAAATTCTTTGAGCTGCTTGGGGTCGGGCTCGTGAGCGACCAGGATGGCAGCCAGGCCCTCCCGGATTTCCAAATGTATATCACAATTGAAACAATATAACTGTGTAACGTACTTTTTTGTGGGTTGGCTCATAGGCTGCCGGATAAGGGAAGAGACCTCCTGGGGCAGCGGTGTGCGGTAAACAGAGCCAAATTCCAGAAAACTTGCGTTGGAAGTTTCAGCTTGCATATTAAGATCCCCCTGTGTGTTTCTTAATAATACCATTAAAAGGGGAATTTGTCAATTTTGACAGTATTGGAGACTTTTTGTTGACAGTTGGTCGCATATTCACCAATTTTCGGCAATGAATCACTAAAAAGTGCAAAGACTTGACTAAGAATTTCAGCTATAATAGGGTTACCTTGAATTGGAAACTCGGGGCAAAAAGTTAAGGAGGAATCTTGATATGCCGAACATTGTTTTAACCAGAATCGACAATCGGTTGGTCCATGGACAGGTGGCCACTCAGTGGTGCGGTTCCATTGGTGCAAACCTGATCCTGGTCGCCAACGACGAGGTTGCGGGCAACAAACTCCGTCAGGGTCTGATGGATATGGCTGCCCCCAGCTACGCCGCCATGCGTTACTGGACCATCGAAAAAACCATCTCCACCATCCACAAAGCTTCTGACAAGCAGCTGATCTTCATTGTTGCGGAGAATCCCACTGACGTTCTGAAGCTGGTTGAGGGTGGCGTTCCCATCAAGAAGGTAAACATCGGAAACATGCACATGGCAGAGGGCAAGCGCCAGGTGGCCGGCTCTGTGGCTGTGGATGACAAGGATGTGGAGGCTTTCAAAAAGCTGCGCGATCTTGGTGTGGAGCTGGAGATCCGCCGGGTCCCTTCCGAACCGGCTGAGAGCATCGAGAAGCTGTTCAAATAACAGTCTCTCCTGCGAGATATTGTAAAGGAGAATAAATCATGGGCTTTAGTGCTATTCAGATTATTCTGGTCTTTATCTTCGTGTTCATCGTTGCTATTGACCAGTTTGACTTCCTGGAATCCCTGTATCAGCCTATCGTCACCGGTGCCGTGATCGGCGCTATCCTGGGCGACCTGCCCACCGGTCTGGTGGTAGGCGGTACTTACCAGCTGATGACCATCGGTAACATGCCTGTCGGCGGCGCACAGCCCCCGAATGCTGTTGTCGGCGGTGTTATGGCTGCCGTATTCGCAATTTCTTCCGGTCTGGACACCACCGCTGCGGTTGGTCTGGCCGTTCCCTTCGCTATCATTGGCCAGTACATGGTCACCCTGCTCTTCACCGCTATGTCTCCCATGATGTCCGTGGCTGACAAGATGGCTGAGAAGGGCGATACCAAGGGCATCGTTCGTCTGAACTATCTGGCAATGGCCATCCTGGGCCTGCTCTTCGCCGTAGTCTGCACCGCCGGTCTGCTGGGCGGCGCTGCCATGGGCGAGAAGCTCACCGCTCTGTCCGAGCAGTACGCTTGGTTCATGAACGGCCTGAGCGCTGCTGGTGGTATGATGCGTTTCGTCGGCTTTGCCGTTCTGCTCCGCATTATGCTCTCCAACGACTTCTGGGGCATCTACTTCGCCGGTTTTGCTCTGGCCACCATCATTGGCTACATCCCCGAGCTGTCCGGTTCCGCTCTGCTCCTGATTGCTTTCGTTGGTATTGCTATGGCTCTCTACGATTTCCAGACCCGCTGCGCCATGAAGAGCGCTGGCGCTGGTGCAAGTGTGAATGGAGGCGACGAAGATGGCATTTAATGCAACTCATTACAATAACCTGACCCCTGCAAAGCAGCTTGACAAAGCTACTTTGAACAAGATGGTCTTCCGGTCCCTCAACCTGCAGGCTTCCTTCAACTACGAGCGTATGCAGGCTGGCGGCTGGCTCTACTGCATCCTCCCCGGCCTGGAGAAGATCCACGCTGACAACAAGGAGGACCTGGAGATCTCCATGCAGCACAACCTGGAGTTCTTCAACACTCACCCCTTCCTGGTAACCTTCGTGATGGGCATTGTCCTGTCCCTGGAACAGCAGAAGGCTGACATCGGCACCATCCGTGCCGTGCGTGTGGCTGCTATGGGCCCCCTGGGCGGTATCGGCGACGCTATTTTCTGGTTCACCCTGGTACCTATCACTGCAGGTATCACCTCCAACATGGCCATCAACGGCTCTCTGGCCGGCCCCATCCTGTTCCTGTTGATCTTCAACATTGTACAGTTCCTGTGCCGGTTCTTCCTGATGTACTGGTCTTACAACCTGGGCACCAAGGCTATCGAGCTGCTGACCGCCAACGCTAAGGAATTCACCCGTGCTGCTTCCATGCTGGGCGTATTCGTTGTTGGCGCTCTGACCTCCAACTACGGCGGAACCACCATCAACCTGGTTATCGAGAACGGCGACAGCCCCATCAACATCCAGAGCATTCTGGACGGCGTGCTGCCCAAGCTGATCCCCCTGACCATCACCCTGGTTCTGTTCGCACTCATGAAGAAGAAGGGCTGGACCCCCGTTATGTGCATTGGCCTGCTCCTGGTAGTTGGCATCCTGGGCGGTTTCATCGGCATCTTCTAATTCATCCTATCCCTTGACCTTCTTGACTTTAAGGTGGCCCTGTTAAGTTGATTGCTTCCCTTTCCGGGAAGGTAAGTCTGGCAGTTCCATCAGTTTCCAATCCCAAAGATATGTTTCAAGAAATGAGTTACTTGTAACTCATCCCCCTGAAATAGCTGGCAGGAGCTGGGCGGGTCACCGTCCGGCTCCTGTTGGTATTATGGGACTGACAAATGTCAAAAAAGGCAGGAGAAAAGAAAATTAAAGGGACCTGCGGCTTCGCTGAGCCGCAGGTCCCTTTTTTGTTGTCGCAATGTGGATTTTTTGAATCATCTGAAAACTCAGAGGGAAGGAGATGCCTGCTCTGCCCAGGCCAGCAGGGTATCCAGCCGCCCGGCCAGATTGTCGCTGAAACGCTCGCCCACTTCCACTACGACCACCTGAGGAATGGCGGGCTGGTACTGGGCCAGATTCTCCTCCGAGAGAAGATTTCCGTGAATGACCACTGTCTCATCAAATCCCTGAGCCAGCCGGGGACCCAAGGCGGCCCCAAAGCTGTCCCGCACCAGCAGCAGGTCCTCTGTGCCATCCCCCTGATACCGGGTCAACTCGGTGTCGGGAGTCCCTTCGGTACATTGGGCGGCAGGTGCATCCACCTCGTAGTAGAGGTCGTCAGTGCAGAAATCCCAGCTGCCGCACATGTTGGCCAGGTCGGTGGGAGCGGTCTTATCCGGGTTTACCTCTACCGTGGGAAGGACTTCCTCAAAGGGCAGATCCAGGACCTCCAGCAGCTGCTGCGCCGCCAGCCAGGCACCCACATCATTCCAGTGGGTATCATATTTGTAGTAGACCTGAGTGGACTCCCCGGCGGCACTCAATTCCTCCAGGGGAAAAAGCACCGGCACCTGGGTGTTTTGATTCAGATACTCCACCAGGGCCTGGACCCGGGTGGGGCGGGAAACCACCGGGATGGAGTCAGGCATATATTGGCTGTATACTCCCTCCTTGGCGGGGGCAAAAATCAAAGCCAGCTTGCTGCCTTTCCGGGCCAATACCTGGTTCAGCTTCTCCAGGGTCCCGGCCAGAGCGGCCATCTCCTCCTGAGAATAGGCAGTAAGACCCTGGTAATCCGAGATGCTTTTGGAGTCGCTGACATCCTGCAAAAAGAGCCAGCCTTCCTTGCCAAGCAGAACATTGGAGGAATCCAGACTTCCCACCAGCCGGTCAGCCCCGGCTTTCAGGGTGAGGAATCCGTTCCGGAAGGGAGCGTGATCCTCCAGCCAATCCTCAAACTGCCCCGGCCATTGTTCAATGGAGGTCTGGGCGGTGGGGAAGGCCGTAAGGGTCCGGTTCTCATAGTTGGTGGTGTCACAGAAAGGGTTTACCCCAAGCCAGAGCAGTCCGGGACCGGCCAGCAAAGCCACAAACCCGGCGGTGAGGCCCAGTTGAATTTTTCGGTTTTTATCCATATCCGGGCCTCCTTAAAAACGGAAATAAATGAAGGGATTGTAGGTTCCGCTGACCAGCAGGGTGAGACAGACAAAGCCCATTCCCAACAGGACCAGGGACTGGAGCGCCCCGGTTTTCTCCCGGTCATAGAGGGTCGCCTTGAACCGGGGGAAGAGAGCCTGGACCGGGCCGCAGAGGGCCAGACCGGCAACCACCAGAAGGACGGTCCGGGGGTCCAGATACCGGGTCACCGGATAGGCCGCAAACCCGGCGGCGGGAAGGAGCATGGCCTTGAGCCAGAGGATTCCCGCCCGCAGGCCCGGCGCCCGGAAAATCACCCATCCGCAGACAATAAAGAAGAGGGCATAGATTCGGGTCAGCCACTGGGGCAGCCGGGGCAGAATGGGTTTCAGGACAGTCCGCTCCAGAATCAAAAGGACTCCGTACCAAAGGCCCCAGGCCACAAACTGCCAGTTGGCCCCGTGCCAGAGACCGGTGGCCATAAACACGATGAACAGATTGATCAGGGTCCGGGCCTGGCCTTTCCGGTTTCCTCCCAAAGGGATGTAGAGATAATCCCGGAACCAGCCGGACAGGGTCATGTGCCACCGCCGCCAGAACTCGCTGACCGTCTTGGACAGATAGGGATAGTTGAAGTTTTCCGGGAAGTCAAAGCCAAACATCTGCCCCAGACCGATGGCCATGTCCGAGTAACCGGAAAAGTCATAGTAGATTTGGAGGGTGTAAAAGAGGGCTCCCAGCCAGGCCAGGGGAGTGCTCACCGCCCCAGGGTCCAGGGCAAACACCTGGTCGGCCCGGGCGGCAAAACAGTTGGCCAGAATCACCTTTTTCCCCAGCCCGTACAAAAACCGCTTGATGCCGTAGGTGAACCGGGTCAGGGAGGTGGAGCGGTCTTTCAGCTGAGCCTCCACCTGGGTGTAGAGGACGATGGGGCCTGCCACCAGCTGGGGAAAGAAGCTTACATACAGGGCTACCAGGAACCAGTTTTTCTGGACGGCGGTTTTTCCCCGGTAAAGGTCAATGACATAGCTCATGGCCTGGAAGGTGTAAAAGCTGATGCCCAGGGGAAGGGCAATCTCCTTGATGGGAAGAAGTTGCCGCCCGGCCAGGGCCGCCAGGGTGTCGGCGGCAAAGGTGTAGTATTTGAAGTATCCCAGAAGCCCCAGGTTGGCGGCTACCGTCAGGAAGAGAACCAGCTTCCGGGCGGTTTTTCCTTTGCACCATCCCAGGAACAGCCCGCCCAGATAATTCAGGGTAATGGAGCCCAGCATAAGGAAAATGTACCGGGGCTCCCCCCAGCTGTAAAAGAACAGGCTGGCAATGAGAAGCAGGGCGTTTTTGGACCGAATCCCCGGCAGCAGCTGGTAAATCAGCAGCACCAGGGGAAGAAACAGCCAGAGAAATACAAGGCTGGAAAAGAGCATGGACCACAGTCTCCTTACAAAGCGTTAAAACAGGGAAAGGCACCGTCACGGAACTGGTATTTGGGGCCCGGGCGGCGCTGCCTTAACTTTTATTATAACATTCTGATTTTTTGCCCGCAACGGCAGGAGAAAACAAAATCCCCCTTTTCCTGTGAGAAAAGGGGGATAAAGCCGGGTTCAGGACCCGGTATATTCTACTGTGTGGAGAATGGCCTCCGCCTGCTCCACCTCTTCCCTGGTGGGGACACGGGTGTCGCCCAGGGGATAGGGAATCCCCAGCCGGTCCCACTTGAACCGGCCCAGGGTGTGGTAGGGGAGAATTTCCACCCGCTCCACGGTTTTCAGGCTCCGGATAAATTCATCCAGTTCCTTAAGACCCTGGGGGTCATCGGTAAGCCCGGGCACCAGCACATGACGAATCCAAAGAGGGATACCCTTGTCCGAGAGATACCGGGCCATGGCCAGAATGTTCCGGTTGGTATGCCCGGTGAGGGCTTTGTGCTTCTCCTCGTCCATCTCTTTCAGGTCCAGGATCACCAGATTGGTCTGTTCCAGAAGCCGGTCAAACCGGGCCAGGAACTCCGGGTCTTCCCGGAAAGGCTGTCCCGCCGTGTCCAGGGCAGTGTGCACCCCGTTTTCCCGGGCCAGCCGGAAAAACTCGGTGACAAAGGGCATCTGGAGAAGAGGCTCCCCGCCGCTGACGGTGATGCCGCCCCGCCGGTCCCGCTTGCCCCAGTAACTCCGGTACCGGAGGGCGTGTTTGAAGAGGGCTTCGGGAGTCCATTGGCTGCTGGAAGTGCAGGCCCAGGTCTCAGGATTGTGGCAGTACTGGCACCGCATGGCGCAGCCCTGCAGAAAGACCACAAACCGGACCCCCGGCCCGTCCACCGAGCCAAAACTTTCCAGGGAATGGACCAGCCCTACAGGCTCACAGGACCCCATGGCAGGTACGGCTGATAACATCCAGCTGCTGCTTCCGGGTCAGGTCAATGAACTTGACGGCGTAGCCGGATACCCGGATGGTGAAGTTAGCGTACTCTTCCTTCTCGGGGTGCTCCATAGCGTCCAGCAGCTTCTCAGTGCCGAACACATTTACATTCAGGTGATGAGCACCCTGGTCAAAGTAACCGTCCAGAACCTGTACCAGGTTTTCCTTCCGCTCCTCCTCGCTGTGGCCCAGAGCACCGGGGTTGATGGTCTGGGTGTTGGAGATGCCGTCCAGAGACCAGTGATAGGGCAGCTTGGCTACACTGTTCAGGGAGGCCAGCAGACCGTTCTGCTCTGCACCGTAGGAGGGAGAAGCGCCGGGAGCAAAGGGAGCGTATGCCTTCCGTCCGTCGGGCATGGCGCCGGTGGCCTCACCATACACCAGGTTGGAGGTGATGGTCAGGATGGAGGTGGTAGCCTCAGAGTTCCGGTAGGTGTGGCGGCGCTTGATCTTCTCCAGGAAGGTCTTGAGGAGCCATACGCCGATTTCGTCAGCCCGGTCATCGTCGTTGCCGTACTTGGGGAAGTCGCCTTCGATTTCAAAGTCCTTGGAAATGCCTTCCTCGTCCCGGATCACCTTCACCTTGGCGTACTTGATGGCGCTGAGGGAGTCAATCACATGGGAGAATCCGGCAATACCGGTGGCAAAGGTCCGGCGCACATCGGTATCAATGAGAGCCATCTCGGCAGCCTCATAGTAGTACTTGTCGTGCATGTAGTGAATCAGGTTGAGGGTGTTCACATAGATGTCAGCCAGCCAGTCCAGCCAGAACTCGTACTTCTCCATGACCTCGTTGTAGTCCAGGTACTCGCTGGTGATGGGAGCCATCTTGGGGCCTACCTGAATGCGGTGCTTCTCGTCAAAGCCGCCGTTGATGGCGTAGAGAAGAGCCTTGCCCAGGTTGGCACGGGCGCCGAAGAACTGAATCTCCTTGCCGGTCTGGGTGGCGGAAACGCAGCAGCAGATGGAGTAGTCGTCACCCCATACAGGCTTCATTACATCGTCGTTCTCATACTGGATGGAACTGGTGTCCACCGAAATCTTGGCGGCGTACTTCTTGAAGTTCTCGCCCAGGGCGGAGGAGTAGAGAACGGTCAGGTTGGGCTCGGGGGAAGGGCCCATGTTCTCCAGGGTGTGGAGGAACCGGAAGTCGGTCTTGGTGACCATGCTCCGGCCGTCCATGCCAATGCCGGCCACTTCCAGGGTAGCCCAGGTGGGGTCGCCGGAGAAGAGCTGGTTGTAGCTGGGGATACGGGCAAACTTGACCATCCGGAACTTCATGGTCAGGTGGTCGATGAGCTCCTGAGCCTCCCCCTCGGTGAGGACGCCGTTCTTCAGGTCCCGTTCAAAGTAGATGTCCAGGAAGGTGGAGATGCGGCCCACGCTCATGGCAGCGCCGTTCTGAGTCTTGACAGCGGCCAGATAGCCGAAGTAGAGCCACTGGCAGGCTTCCTTGGCGTTCTTGGCGGGCTGGGAGATGTCGTAGCCGTAAATCTTGGCCATCTCCTTCATCCCCTTCAGGGCGTTGATCTGCATCTGAATTTCTTCCCGCAGACGGATGACCTCGTCATACATGTTGCCGCAGCCGCAGTTCAGCTTGTCCTGCTCCTTGGCCTGAATCAGGTAATCAATGCCGTAAAGGGCAATACGGCGGTAGTCACCTACAATACGGCCCCGGCCGTAGGTATCGGGCAGACCGGTGACCACATGGGTCTTCCGGGCCAGCCGCATTTCGGGAGTGTAGGCTCCGAACACGGCGTCGTTGTGGGTGGTCATATACTGGGTGAAAATTTTCTTCAGCTCCGGGTCAATTTCGTACCCGTAGTTCTCGGCGGCCTGGACCGCCATCTTGATGCCGCCGTAGGGCATGAAGGCGCGCTTCAGGGGCTTATCGGTCTGGAGACCTACCACCTGCTCCAGGTCCTTCAGTTCGGGGTCAATGTATCCGGGACCGTAGCTGGTCAGACCGGAGACTACCTTGGTCTCACAGTCCAGAACGCCGCCCTTGGCGCGCTCTTCCTTCTGGAGCTTCTGCAAAGCGCCCCACAGCTTGTCGGTGGCCTGGGTGGGACCTGCCAGGAAGGACTCATCCCCGTCGTAGGGATGGTAGTTCTTCTGGATAAAGTCCCGCACATTCACTTCCTCTTTCCAGATACGGCCTTCAAAGCCGTTCCACTGCTGAAAATCCTGCATAGGGTTTCTCCTTTATCTATACAAAAAAACAGGTTGAATAAAGCGGACAAAGCTCCCTTTTGGAGCATGAATAAGAATATCATATTTTATGACCCTTGAAAAGTTATTTAGTCACAGATGGAAAAAGTTTCCGCATTTTCAACAATTTGCATTCATGTGGAAGCCGGAAAAAAGAATTTTCCCACAAAGGGGAATTTCAACAGGAAGATGAAAATAACAAATGTTATTGACAAATTTTTTTCACCATGCTATCTTAAGTGTGAACTGCACTGAGAACTCTCAGCGAAGAATACTGGACCACTCCTTCGGGAGTCAAGGCCATACGGACAGCCGGGTCCACTGCCGACAGGCGGATTTCCGCCCTATTGATTGAACCATGGGTTCAAATTTTATGAGTTGGTTACTTTATAACCGAAATGCGTTGACACGCAGACTTGTGAAACGGTCAATAAGAGTAGTAAAAGTGTTTTATCGCTGTATAGACTCTGTGTACCTTGCCTTCTTTTGGTATGCTGGTTTGCCCCTGGCGTGGGCAGAAAGTCCCAGAGGGAAGGAAAATAGGAACAACCAGGATCGCAAGCTGTGGGCCACGGCTTGCGATCCTTTTTTGTTTGTGAGGTGCCGGAAATGAGACATGAATATCGCCTGGACCAGAACCAGGCCCCCATTTTTGAGGCCCTGGAGACCTTCCGCCAGATGCGGGTGGTCCCCTTTGATGTGCCGGGCCACAAGCGGGGCCGGGGCAACCCGGAGCTGACCCAGTTTTTGGGGGAAAAATGCGTCAGCATTGATGTAAACAGCATGAAACCCCTGGACAACCTTTGCCATCCCATCTCGGTGATTCGCCAGGCGGAGGAGCTGGCGGCGGATGCCTTTGGGGCCGCCCATGCCTTTCTTATGGTGGGCGGTACCACCAGTGCCGTCCAGAGCATGGTCCTCTCCACCTGCAAGCGGGGAGACAAAATCATCCTCCCCCGGAATGTCCACCGGAGCGTTATCAACGCCCTGGTCCTCTGCGGCGCCATCCCCGTTTATGTCAACCCGGAGGTGGACCACCAGCTGGGCATCTCCCTGGGTATGAAGCGGGAAATGGTAGCCAAGGCCATCCGGGAAAATCCGGATGCAGTGGCGGTGTTGGTGAACAACCCTACCTACTACGGCATCTGCAGCGACCTGAGGGCCATTGTCAAGATGGCTCACCAGGCGGGAATGTTCTGCCTGGCCGATGAGGCCCACGGCACCCACTTCTACTTCGGAGAAAATATGCCGGTCTCCGCCATGGAGGCGGGGGCGGATATGGCGGCAGTCTCCATGCACAAGAGCGGCGGCAGCCTGACCCAGTCCAGCTTCCTTCTCACCGGCCCCGATATTTCCGAGGGCCATGTGCGGAAAATCATCAACCTGACCCAGACCACCTCGGGCAGTTACCTTCTCATGTCCAGCCTGGACATCAGCCGCCGGAACCTGGCTCTCCGGGGAAAGGAAGTGTTCCGGCAGGTGTCTGCCATGGCCCAGTACGCCCGGGAGGAAATCAACGCCGTGGGCGGATATTACGCCTTCGGGGAGGAACTGGTCAACGGGGATTCCATCTTTGCCTTTGACCCTACCAAACTCAGTGTCCACACCCGGGACATCGGTCTGGCTGGCATTGAGGTGTACGACCTGCTCCGGGATGAATACGACATCCAAATCGAGTTCGGAGACATCGGCAATATCCTGGCATACCTGTCCATCGGAGACCGGCCCCAGAACCTGGAACGGCTGGTCAGCGCTCTGGCTGAGATTCGCCGCCGTCACCAGAAGGACAGCACCGGCCTGATGAACCAGGAATACTTTGACCCCCAGGTGGTCACCAGCCCCCAGGAGGCCTTCTACGCCGGACAGCGGAGCGTTCCCCTGGCGGAGAGCGTGGGCTGTGTCTGCTCCGAGTTCGTCATGTGCTATCCTCCGGGAATCCCCATTCTGGCTCCCGGCGAGCGCATCACCCCGGAAATCCTGGATTATATCCGGTACGCCAAGGCCAAGGGCTGCTCCATGACAGGCCCTGCGGACCCGGATATTGAACACATCAACATTCTGGAACAGGAGGGCGTCTGATGGAACTTTGGTTCAGCGAATTTCATACCCCGGACGTGAAGCACAGCATCCGGGTCAACCGGCACCTGTTCTCCCAGAAAACCGACTATCAGCAGATCGATATTTACGATACCCCTGAGTTCGGAAAGGTAATGACCCTGGACGGAAACGTCCTCCTCACCGAACGGGACGAGTTCATCTACGACGAGATGATCACCCATGTACCCATGGCGGTCCATCCCAATGTGCAGGATGTGCTGGTCATCGGCGCCGGAGACGGGGGCGTGGTCCGGGAACTGGCCCGGTATGACTCCATCCGGTCCATCGACCTGGTGGAGATGGATTCCCAGGTAGTGGAAGCCTGCCGGAAATACCTGCCCGAGAACGCCTGCCGTCTGGATGACCCCCGGGTCCATATCTACTTTGACAATGCCCAGCGGTTCATCCGCCGGTGCACCGCCCGGTACGACCTTATCATTGTGGACTCCACCGACCCCTTCGGCCCCCTGGAAGGGTACTTTACCCGGGAGTTCTACGGCATCTGCTACAACGCCCTCCGGGAGGACGGCATCATGGTCAACCAGCAGGGAAGCCCCTTCTACCGCCATGACGCTGACGCCATGCAGCGGTGCCATAAACAGATCGTCCGCACCTTCCCCATCAGCCGGGTCTATCAGGCCCACATCCCCACCTACGCCGCCGGGTACTGGCTCTTCGGCTTTGCCAGCAAAAAGTACCATCCCATTGACGACTTCAACCGGGATAAGTGGCTGGCCCTGGGACTGGATACCAAGTATTACACGGTCCGTCTCCACTGCGGGGCTTTCTTCCTCCCCGCTTTCCTGGAAAAAATGCTGGAGGAGGTAGAAAAACTGTGAACCCCAATGTAGAGACCTTTATCGGCTGTGATGCCGACTATGACCAGGCCAAGCTGGTGATTTACGGAGCACCCTATGACTCCACCACCAGCTTCCGCCCCGGCGCCCGGTTCGGCCCGGCGGCCATCCGCCACGAGAGCTTCGGGCTGGAGACCTACAGCCCCTACCAGGACCGGGACCTGACCGACTGTCAGGTGTTTGACTCCGGAGACCTGGAACTCTCCTTCGGCAGTCCCCGGGCTCCCCTGGATGATATCCGGGCCAGGGCCGAGGAGATTCTGGCCGACGGAAAGTTCCCCCTCCTGGTGGGCGGGGAACACCTGGTCACCCTGGGGGCGGTGGAGGCCGTGTTTGCCCGCCACCCCGACCTGGAAATCATCCACTTTGATGCCCACGCCGACCTGCGGCAGGATTACCTGGGGGTGACCCTCAGCCATGCCTGCGTCCTTCGCCGGTGCCATGACCTGGTGGGAGACGGGAAGATCCACCAGTTCTGTATCCGGAGCGGAGACCGGGAGGAATTCCGGTTCGCACGGGAGCATACCGACCTGCATCCCTTTGACTTTGAGGGACTGGAGGAACTGACCGACCGGCTGGCCAAGGCGGGAACCCCCGTCTACTTCACCATTGACCTGGACTGCCTGGACCCCTCGGTCTTTCCCGGCACCGGCACCCCCGAAGCCGGGGGCGTCACCTTCCCCCAGCTGCTGAATGCCATCCGTCTGGTCAGCCGCACCCACCTGGTGGGAGCGGATGTAAACGAGCTGGCCCCCATGCTGGATCAAAGCGGAGCCTCCACCGCCACCGCCTGCAAGGTGGTGCGGGAGCTGATTTTGGCCCTCTGGCCCCAACTGTAACAGATAGTAAAGGAGAGAATCATTATGAGCAAAGTATTGGTTATCGGCTGCGGCGGCGTGGCCTCTGTGGCCATCCGGAAGTGCTGCCAGGTAAGCGAGGTTTTCACCGACCTGTGCATTGCCAGCCGCACCAAATCCAAATGTGACGACCTGGCCGCCAAGCTGGCCGGAAAGACTGCCACCCGCATTACCACCGCCCAGGTGGATGCAGACGACGTGGAGCAGGTCAAGGCCCTTATCCGGGAATACCAGCCCGACCTGGTCATGAACATCGCCCTGCCCTACCAGGACCTGACCATTATGGATGCCTGCCTGGAATGCGGGGTCAACTACATGGACACCGCCAACTATGAGCCGGAGGACACCCAGGACCCCCAGTGGCGGGCCATCTACGAGAAGCGGTGCAAGGAAAAGGGCTTTACCGCCTACTTTGATTACAGCTGGCAGTGGGCCTACAAGGAAAAGTTTGAGAAGGCCGGTCTGGTGGCTCTCCTGGGCTGCGGCTTTGACCCCGGCGTGACCCAGGCTTACTGCGCCTACGCCAAGAAGCATGAGTTCGACACCATCGACACCATCGACATTCTGGACTGCAACGGGGGCGACCACGGCTACCCCTTCGCCACCAACTTCAACCCCGAAGTCAACCTGCGGGAGGTGTCCGCCCCCGGCAGCTACTGGGAGGACGGCCACTGGGTGGAGATTCCCGCCATGAGCATCAAGCGGGAATACGACTTTGACCAGGTGGGAATGAAGGATATGTACCTGCTCCACCACGAGGAGATCGAGTCCCTGGCCCAGAACATCCCCGAGGTACAGCGGATCCGGTTCTTCATGACCTTCGGCCAGAGCTACCTGACCCATATGAAGTGTCTGGAAAATGTGGGTATGCTCTCCACCGAGCCTGTGGAGTTTGAGGGCCACCAGATCGTACCCATCAAGTTCCTGAAAGCCCTGCTTCCCGATCCTGCCAGCCTGGGCCCCCGCACCCACGGCAAGACCAACATCGGCTGCATCTTCACCGGCAAGAAGGACGGGAAGGAAAAGACCTACTACATCTACAATGTCTGCGACCATCAGGAGTGCTACAAGGAGGTGGAGAGCCAGGCCATCAGCTACACCACCGGTGTGCCTGCCATGTGCGGCGCTCTCATGCTCCTCACCGGCAAGTGGACCCAGCCCGGTGTCCACACCGTGGAAGAGTTTGATCCCGATCCCTTCCTGGACGCTCTGGACAAGTACGGCCTGCCCCGGAGCGAGAGCCATGACCCGGCTCTGGTGAAGTGATGGAGTTCCTCACCACCGCAGCTCCCGCCTTTGCCGGTCTGGCAGGGCGGGACCCGGCGGAGCTTTTCCGGGACCTGCCCACACCCGCCTATGTGATTGACAAGGCCCGGCTGAAAGCCAATGGGGAGATTCTGGCAGGAGTGGCCCGGCGGACCGGGTGCAAAATTCTTTTGGCCCAGAAAGCCTTCTCCAACTATGATTTTTATCCTCTCCTGACCCCTTACCTGGCGGGCACCGAGGCCAGCGGCCTCTATGAAGCCCGGCTGGGCCGGGAGGAAATGGGGGAGAAGGAGGTCCATGTATTCTGCGCCGGATACCGGGAACAGGAGTTCCCGGAGCTGCTGGAATACGCCGACCATATTGTCTTTAACTCGGTCCATCAGCTTAAACAGTTTGGCCCCCGTGCCAAAGCGGCAGGGAAAAGCCTGGGCCTGCGGGTGAATCCCCAGTGCTCCACCCAGGAAGGCCATGCCATCTATGACCCCTGCGCTCCCGGCAGCCGTTTGGGAGTGACCCGGGAAGCCTGGGACCGGGAGATGGACACCGCCGCCCTGGAACTGCTGGACGGGCTTCATTTCCACACCCTCTGCGAGCAGAACTCCACCGACCTGGAACCTACCCTGGCCGCCTTTGAGGAAAAGTTCGGAGAATTCCTGCCCCGGATGAAATGGCTCAACATGGGCGGGGGACACCACATCACCCGCCCCGGATATGACCTGTCCCTTCTGGAACGGCTTATTACCTCGGTCCGGGAAAAGTGGGACCTGGAAGTCTACCTGGAACCGGGGGAGGCGGTGGCCCTCAACAGCGGCTATCTGGTGACCCGGGTGGTGGACCTGGTGGAAAACGCCGGGATTCAGGTAGCCATCCTGGATGTGAGCGCCGCCTGCCATATGCCGGATGTGCTGGAAATGCCCTATCAGCCCCCTATCCTGGGAGCTCTGGCCGAAGGAGAGGAAGGACACCTCTACCGCCTGGCCGGGCCCACCTGCCTGGCGGGAGATGTGGCGGGAGACTATGCCTTCGCCTGGCCCCTCCACCGGGAGGACCTGGTGGTGCTGGGAGACATGGCCATCTACACCACCTGCAAGAACAATACCTTCAACGGAATGCCCCTGCCGGATATCTGGGCCATGGAGGAGGACGGCGCCCTTGCCCCTCTTACCAGGTTCGGGTACCAGGACTTCAAAATGCGGCTGGGCAGCCCCCGGCCCTGAACGGATAAAAAAGCCCCCACAGGAAAGTAACGCTTTCCCGTGGGGGCTTTCTTTATGGTTTTACAGGGATGATTGCTGTAATGCCCGGTAGGTTCGGATGGTAGAATAGATATGGGTCCGTATGGCCTTCTGAAGCCCCTCCAAATCGCAGAGAAGCAGCCGGTCTACCAGCTGGTTGTGCTGCTCCATAACATCATAAAGGATTTCACGGTTATAGAACTCATACCCTACAAACATGCCGGCATGGGCGTTGAGACGATTATACATCTCGATGATCTGCCGGTTCTTACAACAGGCCACCAGCTCTGTGTGAAGGTTCCGGTCAGGGGCCAGGAGAAGATTAAAGTTCGCCTGCTCAAATTCATCAATGCAGTACTGATAAACACGGTTGACTTCCTGGAGAAGCGCCTGGACCCGGGCCACAAAGGCATCATCCCGGCGGGCCGCCTCCACCGCCGAAGCAGCGCAGAACTGCTCGATCATCAGCCGGGCTTCCCAGTTCTCCTTCATTTCGTCAAAGGAAAACTCCCGGACCCGCATACCGCATTTGGGGATGGAAACCACCAGGCCGGTGGTGACCAGCTGATTCAGGGCCTGCTTTATGGGAGTCTCACTGGCGCCGAACTCTTCACAAAGCTTCCGGACCGTAAGCCGCTGGCCGGGAGCATACTGCTTGTTCTGGATATTGTCTTGAATCTTTCGGGCAATTTCATCGGCAAGGAGCTTCGCTGCTTGGGAGGAGGATTCCATAAATCTTCAAGCCTTTCTTTTGGGATTCCGGGACCTTCATGAACAATCCTGAAAAAGTGATTTGTATTAATATACCATACTTTTTTTGCTTCGTCCAGTGATTTTTCCCGCCGGGTGAGCGGCTGTTTAAACAGGAATGAATCCGCTTTTCCGGCAGGGGAGGAAAAGAGGGGAAAAGAAAAAATTGATTTTTTCTAACAAAGGGCCTTGACAAAACCTGGAAAGTGATGTATCCTCTGAACGAAAGGTTAGCGAAAGCTAACCGAAAATTTCGGCGGACGGTTTCCCTTTGCTAACCGTTCGGTGCGGAAAAAGGCAGGTGAACCAGAATGACCCTACTGGATGCAATGGAAGGCAAAGAGTATTTGGTGGATCAGATCGAGACCCAGGACCCGGAGCTGGATGCTTTCCTCTTCTCTTTGGGCTGCTATTCCGGTGAGCCTATTACGGTGATTTCCCACCTGAAAGGTGGCTGTGTGGTCTCCATCAAGGATGGCCGGTACAATATTGATAACCAGCTGGCTCAGGCAATCTGCCTGGCCTGAGGTTTTTTGAATTCCGGGCAATCGGCATACTATGCGGTTACCTATTGCTAACTGTTGACCCTGGTTCCCCCGGCGGGAACCTTCAGTGATAGAGGAGAAATGAAACCCATGAGAATCGCATTGACAGGAAATCCCAACTCGGGAAAAACCACCATGTATAACGCCCTCACCGGGCGGAACGAAAAGGTGGGAAACTGGGCCGGTGTAACGGTGGAACGGAAGGAACATCCCATCAAAAAGTCCTATGGGGCAGACAAAGAGCTGATTGCCGTGGATCTGCCGGGCGCCTACTCCATGTCTCCCTTTACTTCGGAAGAGAGCATTACCAGCTCCTATGTGAAGCATGAGCATCCCGATGCCATTATCAATATTGTGGATGCCACCAACCTGAGCCGGAGCCTGTTCTTTACCACCCAGCTGCTGGAGCTGGGGATTCCGGTGGTGGTGGCCCTGAACAAGAGCGATATCAATGCCAAAAAGGAAACCGTAATTGACGCAGACCTTCTTTCCCGGAAGCTGGGCTGTCCTGTGATTCAGACCGTTTCCACCAGTGCCTCCGGCCTGGCCCAGGTGGTCAAAGCCGCTGTGGAGCTGGAAGGAAAGGGCCAGGAGGCTCCCTATCATCAGGGCAATATTGACCTGACCAGCAAGGAAGCGGTGGAAGATGCGGACCGGAAACGGTTTGCATTTGTCAACAGCCTGGTGTCCCAGGTGGAAAAGCGGAAGATCCTTACCCGGGAAAGGGGACTGGGGGATAAGATAGACGACATTATCACCAACAAGATTCTGGGCATTCCCATCTTTGCGGTGGTCATGTTCCTGGTGTTCCAGATTTCCCAGGTCTGGGTAGGACCTTTGGTGGCGGATACCCTGGTGGCCTGGCTGGAAGGCTTCCAGGGCTGGGTTGGGGGCCTGCTGGAAGGGGCCTCCCCCCTCCTCTCCGCCCTCCTGGTGGACGGCATGATCGGAGGCGTTATCGCCGTTATCGGGTTCCTGCCCCTGGTCATGGTCATGTATTTCCTCATTGCCCTGCTGGAGGACTGCGGGTATATGGCCCGGGTATCGGTGGTGCTGGACCCCATCTTCAAAAAGGTGGGCCTGTCCGGTAAATCGGTGATTCCCTTTGTCATCACCGTAGGCTGTGCCGTCCCCGGCGTTATGGCTACCCGCACCATCCGGAACGAGCGGGAGCGCCGGGCCACCGCTATGCTGGCTCCCTTTATGCCCTGCGGCGCCAAGATTCCGGTCATCGCCCTCTTTGCCGGGGCCTTCTTCGATAATGCAGGCTGGGTTTCCACTGTGGCATACCTGTCCGGCATTGCCCTTATCTTCCTGGGGGCGCTCCTGGTAAACAAAATCGCCGGGTACAAAAACCGGAAATCCTTCTTTATCATTGAGCTGCCTGAGTATAAGATCCCTTCCCTGGGCCGGGCTTTCATGTCCATGTGCAGCCGGGGCTGGGCCTACATTGTAAAAGCAGCCACCATTATCCTTCTCTGCAACACTGCGGTCCAGATCATGCAGACCTTCAACTGGCAGTTCCAGGTGGCCGAAACTGCGGACAGCTCCATCCTGGCATCCATTGCAGGTCCCTTCGCTTACCTGCTGGTTCCCATTGTTGGGGTCCTGTCCTGGCAGCTGGCTGCTGCCGCCGTCACTGGCTTTATCGCCAAGGAAAACGTGGTGGGAACCCTGGCCGTCTGCTTTGTGGGCCTGGAAAACTTTATCAATACCGATGACCTGGCCCTTATGGAAGGGACCGGGACCCAGGTGGCCGGGATTTTGGCCATCACCAAGGTGGCAGCCCTGGCTTATATGATGTTCAACCTGTACACTCCTCCCTGCTTTGCAGCCATCGGCGCCATGAATGCCGAGATGAAGAGCGCCAAATGGCTCTGGGGCGGCATTGCCCTCCAGCTGGGAGTGGGCTATACCGTGGCTTTCCTGGTCTACCAGGTGGGCACCCGAATCACCACCGGCGCTTTTGGCCCCGGATTCATTCCCGGACTTGTTGCCGTTCTGGTAATGGCCGCCATTGTGGTCTGGCTCTGCCTGCGGGCTGACCGGGAATTGGAGCGTGAATATGCTCTGGGTCAGGGGGTGAAGGCATGATCGACTGGATTATCATAGGAATCATCCTGGCCCTGGTGGCCCTGGCCGGAGGATATGTCTACCGGGCCAAGAAAAACGGGAAAAAATGTATCGGATGCCACGGCTGCTCGGGAGGTTCCTGCAGCTGCGGAGGCAAAAAGCCGGAATAAAAAACTAAAACTTTTTCTTACTCTCCATTTCTATAAAACGGAAAAGAGGGAGCTTCCCAAAGGAAGCTCCCTCTTTTCTGTTTTGCATTATAAATCCTGAACAGGCCGGCGGACCGCATTGTCCTGGAACCGGAAAATGGCGGGATGGTGCCGGGACTGGGTGTACTCAAACATGACACCCTGGCTGTTGTAAGCCTGGTTGGTCACCACTGCCATGCAGTTGTACTGCCCCAAATCGATCCAACGACGGTCCAGATCGGTGGCAGGTTCCACCGTAATGGTCCGCTTGCTGGTGACAATGACCATCCCCAGTTCCTCTTCCAGATACCGGTAAAGGGACCCGGAGGCAATTTCCGGGGTGAGCCGAGGCATGCAGTCTTCCCGAAGGTAGCTGATATTGAAGATGATGGGCCGTCCGTTCAAATCGTGGATACGCCAGAGACAGAACAGGGGAGTCCCCACGGGAAAACCGGTCTGGTGGGCCAGAGCCTGGTCTGCCTGGATTCTGGTAAAGGACTCCACCCGGGTAGTGCTTTTCTGGCCGGTGCGCCGGGCAGTCTCCCGGAAGGATTCAATGGTGCCCATGGTGTAGGAGGTCTGCTCGATAGGATGAAAAATGTTGCAGACACCCCAGCCCTGCCGGGTCTGGACGTAGCCGTCCCGCACCAGCTCCCCGATGGCCCGGCGGACTGTGTTCCGGGAACAGTGGAACTCGGTGATGAGGGTATTTTCCGAGGGCAGCAGCTGGCCTACCGGATATTCCCCGGATTCCACCCGGGCTTTCAGTACAGAATAGATTTGAAGAAACTTCTGGGCAGCCAGAACCATCCCTCCTGTCTTGTTCAAACAACTTAAGAGGTTTTATTATACCACTGACCTTTCAGCACAGTCAATGGAAAGGGGAAAAGCAGCGGGAAATTGTATAACTGCCTAAAAACAACGACATTTCTTTAGTTCCTTTTCCTAATTGACTTGTTTAAACAAGTAAGTTATTCTTAAGAAAAAGCAGGGGAGAAGAGGGATTTCTCCCTGGGAAAACCCAGAAATCATATAGGAGGAAGCGTTTCATGGCAAAGTATCAGTCAGATGTTCGGGCCCTTCTGGAGTACATTGGGGGCAAAGAAAATATCCGGGCAGTGACCCACTGCATGACCCGGATGCGGTTCGTGCTGGTGGACCCTGCAAAAGCGGACACCGCCAAAATCGAGGAGATCCCGGTGGTAAAGGGGACCTTTACCCAGGCCGGACAGTTCCAGGTCATCATCGGAAACGATGTGGCCATCTTCTACAACGAGTTCACTGCCTATGCGGGAATTGAAGGGGTGAGCAAGGATGCGGTCAAGGCGGCCGCCAAGAGCAACCAGTCCCTTGTCCAGCGGGTGGTAGGCACTCTGGGCGAAATCTTTGCCCCCATCATTCCCGCCCTTATCTGCGGCGGTCTGATTCTGGGGTTCCGGAATGTAATCGGTGAAATCAATTTCTTTGCCGGCGGCACCCAGAGCCTGGCGGATGTATCCCAGTTCTGGGCCGGAGTGTACAGCTTCCTCTGGCTTATTGGTGAGGCTGTCTTCCACATGCTCCCGGTGGGCATTGTCTGGTCCATCACCCGGAAAATGGGCACCACCCAGATTCTGGGCATTGTTCTGGGCCTGACCCTGGTCTCCCCCCAGCTGCTCAACGGCTTCTCGGTAGCTACTGCCACTGAGATTCCGGTCTGGGACTTCGGGTTTGCCCAGGTCCAGATGATCGGCTATCAGGGCCAGGTCATCTCCGCCATGATGGCAGGCTTTGTGCTGGTCTACCTGGAAAAGTTCTTCAAGCGGATCTGCCCTGAAATGGTCAGCATGATCGTGGTGCCCTTCTGCTCCCTGGTTCCTGCTGTTATCATTGCCCATACCGTGGTAGGACCTATCGGCTGGAAAATCGGGGACGCCATCGCCGCAGTGGTATACATGGGTCTTACTTCCAATGTAAAGTGGCTCTTTGCCGCCCTCTTCGGCTTCTTCTATGCCCCCATTGTTATGACCGGACTCCATCACATGACCAACGCCATCGACACCCAGCTGGTCAACCTGTATGAGGGCACCATCCTCTGGCCCATGATCGCCCTGTCCAACATTGCCCAGGGCTCCGCAGTTCTGGCCATGTCCGTGCTTCAGAAGAAGAACGAGCGGGCCCAGCAGGTAAACATTCCCGCCTGTATCTCCTGCTACCTGGGTGTTACCGAGCCCGCCCTCTTCGGCGTCAACATGAAGTACGGGTTCCCCCTGGTCTGCGGCATGACCGGTTCCGCCGTGGCTGCCGTCATCTCCATCGGCACCGGAGTGGAGGCCTACTCCATCGGTGTGGGCGGCCTGCCCGGAATCCTCTCCATCAAACCCCAGTTCTGGCTCAGCTTCCTGGTGGCTATGGCTGCCGCCATTGTGATTCCCTTTGCCCTTACCTATGTGATCGGAAAGAAGAAACTGCCCCAGGACACAGCCGCCAAGCCCCTGCCCCAGGCAGAGCCTGAGGAAGTAAAAGAGTTCGCCGCTCCCGTGTCCGGCAAGATCATCCCCCTGGAGGAGATTCCCGACCAGGTGTTCTCCCAGGGCGTTCTGGGAATGGGGGTAGGCATCCAGCCCACCGGCAACCAGGTGGTGGCTCCCGCCGACGGCAACATTACCGCCCTTATGGAGGACAGCGGCCACGCCTGCGGCCTGGCTCTGGACAACGGGGTGGAACTGCTGGTCCATGTGGGAATGGATACGGTGGATATGGCCGGGAAAGGCTTCCAGGTCCATGTGAAGGAGGGCCAGCGGGTAAAGCGGGGAGACCTGCTCATCACCTTTGACCCCCAGGCCATCCAGGAAGCAGGTCATCCCACCACCACCGCCTTTGTGGTCACCGAGACAGCCGGGAAGAACTTCCGGTATCTCAGCGGTATGGAGGCCCAGGCTGGCCAGACCGCAGTCATCCGGGAAGAGTAAGGAGCAAACCATGAACACTTTCAAAAACAGCGTAGTCTACCAGATTTATCCCAAGTCCTTCCTGGACACCAACGGGGACGGCCTGGGGGATTTGCGGGGCGTCATCCAGAAGCTGGACTACCTCCGGACCCTGGGAGTGGATTACATCTGGCTCACCCCCTTCTTTGTCTCCCCCCAGAACGACAACGGCTACGATGTGGCCGACTACCGGGCCATCGACCCCCGGTACGGCACCATGGAGGACTTTGAGGAACTGGTGGCCCAGGCCAGGACCCGGAACATCAAAATCATGCTGGATATGGTGTTCAACCACACCTCCACCAGCCATGTCTGGTTCCAGAAAGCCCTGGCCGGGGACCCGGTCTACCAGGATTACTACATCTTCCGCCCCGGCAAGCCCCAGGGCGGACCTCCCACCAACTGGGAAAGCAAGTTCGGCGGAAATGCCTGGGAGTATGTCCCCCAGCTGGACCAGTACTACCTCCACCTCTTTGACAAGACCCAGGCGGACCTGAACTGGGAGAATCCGGCAGTCCGCCGGGAGGTCCAGGACATTGTCCGGTTCTGGATGGAAAAGGGGGTCAAGGGCTTCCGGTTCGATGTGGTCAACCTGATCAGCAAGGGAGAGTACGCCGACGACACCCAGGGGGACGGACGGCGGTTCTACACCGACGGCCCCCGCATCCATGAATTTCTTCAGGAACTGAACCGGGAGAGCTTCGGCCGGGATCCGGAAATCATCACGGTGGGGGAGATGTCCTCCACCTCCATGGAGAACTGCTTCCGGTATGCGGGAGCCGACGGACAGGAACTGTCCATGGTCTTCTCCTTCCACCACCTCAAGGTGGACTTTGTGGGGAACGAAAAGTGGGTGCTGGTCCCTGCCGATTTCGGAAAGCTGAAGGAGATTCTCTTCTCCTGGCAGGAGGGAATGGCCGCCCACGGGGCCTGGAACGCCGTGTTCTGGTGCAACCATGACCAGCCCCGGGTGGTCTCCCGGTTCGGTGACGAGGGGGAATACTGGAAAGAGTCCGCCAAAATGCTGGCCAATGTGATTCATGCCATGCGGGGCACTCCCTATATTTACCAGGGGGAGGAGCTGGGAATGACCAACGCCGGGTTCACCTCCCTGGGCCAGTACCGGGATGTGGAAAGCCTCAACCATTACCGGATCCTGCGGGATAAGGGAATGAGCCGGGAAAGCGTTTACAATATCCTCAAGGTCCATTCCCGGGACAACAGCCGAACCCCCATGCAGTGGACCGGGGAGGAGCAGGGAGGCTTCACCACCGGCCAGCCCTGGATCTCGGTGAATCCCAACACCCGGACCATCAATGCGGAAAGCCAGGTAGGGGTCCCGGATTCCATCTTTGCCCACTACCAGGCCCTCATCCGGCTGCGGAAGGAATACCCTGTCTTTGCCCAGGGTGACTTCCGGGCCCTGTCCCAGGAAGACCCTCAGGTGCTGGCCTACCAGCGCCGGTGGGAAAACACCAGCCTTGTCTGTCTCAGCAACTTCTACCGGAAGGAGACCACCTGGCAGGCTCCTCTGGACTTGACCGGATACCGTGTCCTTCTCTCCAACTACCCGGACAGCATTCCCTCCCAGAGCTGGAAGCTCCGCCCCTATGAATCGGTTCTTTTGATTAAGAAATAAAATAGAACAAGCCCCCACCGTTGAGAAAACGGCGGGGGCTGTTTTGTTATCTCTTGTATTTGTCCCGGTCGGCGGGGGTGATGGGCCGAATCACCCGGCAGGGGACCCCGGCGGCAATCACCCCGGAGGGCAGGTCCCGGTTGACCAGGCTCCCGGCACCCACCACCGTGTCGTCCCCGATGGTTACTCCGGGCAGAACCGTCACTCCGGCGCCAAACCAGACATTGTTCCCCACATGGATGGGATAGGCGTATTCCAGGCCCTGGTTCCGCTGTTCCACATCCAGGGGATGCCCGGCGGTGGAAAAGACACAGTTGGGACCAATGAACACATGGTCCCCGAACCGGACGGGGGCGGCGTCCAGAATCACCAGATTGTGGTTGGAGTAGAAGTCCTCCCCCAGAAAAATGTTCCGGCCATAGTCGCACCAGAAGGGGGCGGTAATGCAGAACCGTTCTCCCGTGCCTCCCAGAAGCCGGCGGAGCAGGGCCTCCTGTTCCTCCAGCTGGGAGGGGCGGAGCTGGTTGAAGTCATGGCAAAGGTCTTTGCACCGGGTCCGTTGCTCTAAAAGTTCCGGGTCATAGTTGGCATCGTAGAGAAGCCCCCGGTCCATCTTTTCCTGTTCTGTCACAAAAATCCTCCTTTATATAAAGAGAAGAAGGCTGACTCCCATCATAGCCATCCCTGAGATAAGCCCGTAGAGGGAGAGATGGTGTTCCCCGTATTCCCGGGCGGCAGGGAGAAGCTCGTCAAAGGAGATAAAGACCATGATTCCGGCTACCCCTGCAAAGAGAAGACCAAAGACCGCCTGGGTCATAAAGGGGCGCAGGACCAGCCAGCCCACCAGGGCGCCCAAAGGCTCGGCCAGACCGGACAGGAAAGAGTAGCAGAAGGCTTTCTTCCGGGAACCGGTGGCCTGGTAGATGGGCACCGATACGGCGATTCCCTCGGGAATATTGTGGAGGGCGATGGCTACCACAATGGGAATGGCCAGCCCCGGCTCCTGAAGGGCAGATACAAAGGTGGCCAGCCCTTCGGGAAAGTTATGGATGGCGATGGCCAAAGCGGTGAAAATTCCCATCCGCATCAGCTTGCCGGGCAGGGGAGCGCCGGGGGCGGTCTCCTCCATCAAGCGGACCTCGTGGGGGTTCTCCACCGAGGGGATCAGCTTGTCGATGAGGGCAATGACCAGCATCCCTCCAAAGAAAGCTCCCAGAGTGGCCCAGCTGCCTGCCCGCAGCCCCCATTCCCCGGCCAGGGACTCCCGGGCTTTCAGAAGAATCTCCACCAGGGAGACATATATCATCACCCCGGCGGAAAACCCCAGGGAGACCGAAAGAAACTTCCGGTTGGTGCGGCGGGATAAAAAGGCAATGGCACTGCCGATGCCGGTGCTGAGCCCGGCCAACAGGGTGAGAAAAAAGGCTTGCAAAACCTGAGTGTCCATAGGATGCTCCTTTCAAAAAGAAGTTAGCGTTTGCAATTGGGAAAGGATAGCATTTTCACAGTTGGATTGTCAAGTGCAGGGGAATCAAATAAAGAGCTGGTTTTCCTGATGGAGTTTCAGGAAAGGCTCCAGCATGGCGGAGATGACGGCCAGATGCTCCTGGTCCAGCTCCCGGGCGGACTTGGGGCAGATGGCGGCACAGCGCAGACAGGAGATGCACCGGGTCTTGTCCACCTGGGAGGGGTCCTGGATGGAGATGGCCTCCACCGGGCAGCGGACGGCGCAGAGACCGCAGCCGCTGCACTTTTCCCCGGGCATGGGGGGAAAGCATCCGCCCTTTACCTTTTTATAGGGACGGTTGCCGGGAATGGCAGGCCGATGGACGTTGCCGGCGGCAATCTTCTCCCGGATTTTTTCTCCGAATTCCCTCAACTGAGCCAGGTCTTTCTCATCGGGGCGGCCGGCAGCCAGCTCATGGACCATGGAATGCTGGGCCAGGGCGGCTACTCCGGCAACCACCTGGAATCCGGCTGCCCGGGCAGTATCCTCCAGCTGGACCAGGGTGTCCTCAAAGGCGCGGCCGCCGTAGACACAGAGAAGCACAGCCCGGGCACCCATTCCACGGAGCTGCCCCAGCCGGGCCAGAGCCGGCTGAGGGACCAGTCCCCCAAAGGAGGGAACGGCCAGAATTGCGGTGTCTTCCTCTGTCAGAGCAACCTGGGAATAGTCTACCCGGGGCAGAGACAGGTCAATGGTCTTCCAGTCCTCCCCCATACCCTGGGCCAGGGCCAGAGCGGCCTTCTGGGTGCCGCCGGTGGGACTGAAAAAAATATTATAGAGAGCCATAGTGACTTACCTTTCTCTGAATGGTTAGTTTACAAACTAATTATGAACTTGCCTTTTTAACAAAGTCAATTTGGAAAAAGAGAAAAAGTGCGGTAGTTACGGGGCAGAATCCTCCTGCCGGGGCAGGCTGCGGAAGAACTTTGCCATGGGGATGCAGCCTGCCAGGTCTGCCAGGAACCAGCCGATGGGAATGGAGATCCAGATCCCCATTACCCCCAAAGCAGGCAGGGCGGAAAGGGAATAGGCCAGAATTACCCGAAGCCCCAGGGAAATCACGGTCAGCACCACCGACATGGCAGGCCGCTCAATGGCCCGGTAGAATCCATAAAGAAGGAAAAGGAGGGCGATCAGGGCATAGAACACACCCTCGGTACGAAGGTACTGGACCCCGGCGGCCAGAATCTCGGTTTCCTGGGGCTGGATGAAGAGGAGCATGAGGGGCTTCGCCAGAAGGAACACAACGGCGCTGACCAGGGCGCCGAAAGCCAGGCTGACGGTCAGGGCAATGCGGGTCCCACGGCGTATCCTCTGGTGCTGCCGGGCACCGTAGTTCTGGGCCAGGAAGGTGGAAAAGGCGTTCCCGAAATCCTGGACTGGCATGTAGGCAAAGGAATCGATTTTCACGGCGGCGGCAAAGGCGGCCATAATGGTGGGGCCGAAGCTGTTTACCCGGCCCTGGACCAGAAGAATGCCGAAATTCATAATGGACTGCTGGGCGGCAGTGATGAAGGAAAGATGGAACAGATGCCGGGCGCAGGGGCCGTCCCACCGGGCCTCCTTCTGGCCGAACCGCAGGTCGGACCGGGAGAGAAGAGCATATCCGGTCAGCCCCAGACCGGAGAGCCACTGGGAAATGACGGTGGCCCAGGCGGCGCCGGCCACTCCGGCTCCCAGACCCACCACAAAGAGCAGGTCCAGCACAATGTTCAGGAGGGCGGAGCCGCCCAGAAAGAGGAGAGGGCCTACGGAATCTCCCACCGCCCGAAGCATGCAGGCGTAATAATTGTATAGAAAGGTGCCGCCGATTCCCCAGAAAATCACCCACAGATAGGTGCGCATAAGCTCCCACAGCTCGGCAGGGGTCTGGAGAAAGGCCAGAATAAAGTCCAGTCCCAGGAAAGCGGCCAGATTGAGGACCAGGGCGGTGGCCCCCACCATGGTCAAGGAGAGAAAGATTTCCCGGCGCATTCTGGGAGCATCTCCCCGGCCCAGGGAGATGGACACCGCCACTCCGCTGCCCATGGAAAGGCCCAGAAGAATGGAGGTGAGAAAGGTCATAAGGGTGTAGGCGGAGCCTACCGCGCCCAGAGCCTGGGAACCTACGAACCGACCTACGATCAGGGTGTCCGCTATGTTGTACATCTGCTGGAGCAGATTTCCCGCCATCATGGGCAGGGCAAACCAAAAAAGGGTGGAGGCAATGGGCCCCTGGGTCAGGGAAGCACTGCCTTTTACGGAATGAGCCATCTGAACGCTCCTGGAAAAATCATCTTTTTTCTGAAAGAGATGCCCCGGGCGGAGCCCGAGACATCCTTAGTATACATATTATAGCACCATCCCTTATCCCCGTCATTATGACCCTGAAAAAAATCGGGAGTCCGGGGACCGGAAAAGAATATCAAAGAAATTTCATGGAAGTTTTTTCGGGGTCGGGAGGGGGAATTCGCCTTCAAAGAAGAAAAATATGTGCAGAATTTATAAAAATATTAAAAAGTGTATGTGAATTTTGATGATTGAGCGAATTTATTTCCTATAAGACAGAAGATTTTTCTATCGTTTTTGCAGCGAAAAAGGGGTAGAATGCAATCACAGACGACGCCCACGGGCGCCGACCCGAAATTCATTTATGGGAGGAAAACGACAATGAAAAAGAAACTTGCACTGCTTCTGGCCGCTGTTATGGTCATTGGCATGCTGGTCGGCTGCGGCGGAAACACTGCAACCACCGAAACCCCCGCTGATGCAACCGCAGCTCCCGCCGAAGGCGATACCGCTGCTGCTACCAGCGACCTGCAGGTAGACGTATTCTACTACGACTTCTCTGACGTTTACATTTCCAGCGTTCGTGCCGCTATGGACGAGCAGCTGAAGGCCATGGGCATCGAGCCCAAGAACTGGGATGCCGCTGGCAGCCAGCCCACCCAGACCGACCAAGTCAAGACCGCTAT
Source organism: uncultured Clostridia bacterium (assembly GCA_944387885.1). Taxonomy (GTDB): domain Bacteria; phylum Bacillota; class Clostridia; order Oscillospirales; family Ruminococcaceae; genus CALXEN01. The sequence goes on along the minus strand of CALXGR010000003.1, from coordinate 13,304 downwards.
CACCGCTGGTTCTGACCTGCTCATCGTGAACATCGTAGAGACCTCCACCTCCGATCCTGCCAAGGACATCGTGGAAGCCGCCCGCGCTGCTGACATCCCCGTTATCTTCTTCAACCGTGAGGTTGCCGACAACGAAGTGATCAACAGCTACGAGAAGTGCGCCTTTGTTGGCACCAACGCTCCCGATGCCGGCCATATGCAGGGCGAAATGATCGGTGAGTACCTGCTGGCCAACTACGATGCAGTTGACCTGAACGGCGACGGCACCATCTCCTACGTTCTGTTCAAGGGCCAGGAAGGCAACGCTGAGGCTGAAGCTCGTACCCAGTACGCTGTTGAAGATGCCAACGCTCTGCTGACCGAGGCTGGCAAGCCCGAACTGGCTTACTACGACTCTGCTGCTTCCACCAAGTACCTGGTTGACACCGCTGGCAAGTGGAGCGCTCAGGCTGCCAACGACTACATGGTCACCCTGCTGGGCAGCTACAACGAAGACAACAACAACATGGTTGAGCTGATCATCTGCAACAACGACGGTATGGCCGAAGGCGCTATCTCCGCTCTGCAGAACGTTGGTTACAACAACGGTGAAGGCACCACCATCATCCCCGTATTCGGCGTTGACGCTACCGACTCTGCCAAGGCTCTGATCAAGGCTGGCAACATGACCGGTTCCATCAAGCAGGATGCCGTGGGTATGGCTACCACCATCAACACTCTGGTTCAGAACGTGATGGACGGCGCTGAGCTGATGGCCAACACCGACCAGTTCGTGGTAGACTCTGACGTGGCTAAGATCCGCGTTCCCTATCAGATGTACGACGGCACCACCGAGGAATAAATCCTTGGGCCCTGTGCCGGAATTACGAATGGCAAGGCGGGGCTGCTTAAGGGCAGCCCCGCTTCGCCCTGATTTGAAACCACCGCTTCGGGTGCAGCCCGAAGGCGGGCTGTACCCGAAACGGTGGTTTGCTACTGCGAGAGGAGGAAAATTATGGACAAGCCGGCCCTGCTGGAAATGCGAGGCATCTGCAAGGAATTCCCCGGCGTAAAAGCGCTGGACAATGTCAACCTGACCGTTCGCCCCGGTACGGTACATGCCCTGATGGGGGAAAACGGCGCAGGTAAATCCACCCTGATGAAGTGCCTGTTCGGAATTTATCACCGGGATGCAGGCACCATCAAGCTGGATGGGAAAGAAGTAGATTTCAAAAGCTCCAAGGACGCTCTGGAAAACGGAGTGGCCATGGTACACCAGGAACTGAACCAGGCTCTGACCCGCAGCGTACAGGATAACCTGTGGCTGGGCCGTTACCCCAAGGTGGCGGGAATCATGGTCAGCGAAAGCATTATGGCCAAGGAGACCAAGAAGATCTTCGATACCCTGGAAGTTACCGTCAATCCCAAGGCCATCATGTCCACCCTGCCTGTTTCCCAGCGGCAGATGGTGGAGATCGCCAAAGCAGTTTCCTATAACTCCAAAATCATTGTTTTCGACGAGCCTACTTCCTCTCTGACTGAAACGGAAGTAGAACACCTGTTCCGGATCATCAACATGCTTCGGGACAAGGGCTGCGGCATCATCTACATATCTCACAAGATGGAGGAGATCCTCCGGATCAGCGACGACGTGACCATCATGCGTGACGGCCAGTGGGTAGCCACCCGGCCCGCCAAGGAACTGACCATGGACGAGATCATCCGCCTGATGGTAGGCCGTGAGCTGACCAACCGCTTCCCCGAAAAGACCAACAAGCCCGGGGAAGTGATTCTGGACGTACAGCACATTTCCGGCAAGTACACCCGTCTGAAGGATGCCACCTTCCAGCTGCGGAAGGGCGAGATCCTGGGCATTGCCGGTCTGGACGGCTCGGGACGTACCGAGGTTCTGGAAAACCTGTTCGGCGCCATGACCCGTGAGGGCGGCACCATTACCCTCCATGGCAAGTCCATCAAGAACCGCACTCCCAAGGAAGCCATCAAGAACGGCTTCGCACTCCTCACCGAGGAGCGGCGGGCAACCGGTATCTTCGGAATCCGGGATATCCGGGACAACACCGTAATTTCCAGCCTGAAGGATTACCTGATCGGCAAGGTATATCTGGACGACAGCAAGATGAAGAAGGATACCGACTGGGCCATTCAGGCAATGCACATCAAGACTCCCAGCCAGAAGACCCAGATCCGGTCTTTGTCCGGCGGTAACCAGCAGAAGGTCATTCTGGGCCGGTGGCTCCTCACCAAGCCCGAGATCCTGCTTCTGGACGAGCCTACCCGCGGCATCGACGTAGGCGCCAAGTACGAAATCTACCAGCTGATCATTGACCTGGCCAATGAGGGCAAGGGCGTTATCATGGTATCTTCCGAAATGCCCGAACTGCTGGGCGTATGTGACCGGATCCTGGTCATGTCCGGCGGACAGGTAGCCGGCGAAGTGGATGCACGCAACACCAGTCAGGAAGAGATCCTGACCCTGGCCGCAAAGTATGTGTAAAGAGGAGGAGAGAATCTTATGAGTAATTCCACCAAGAAACTGGAGCTGAAAGGAAAGTCCATCACCCCTAAACAGGTGGGGGATATGCTCCTCAACAATGCTCTGATCATCATCATGCTGCTGGTAGCTGCCTACGTTGCAGTGACTCAGCCCTCGTTTTTGGCCCCCAGCTCTCTGATCAATCTGCTCTCCCTGACCGCCGCCTATCTGCCGGTGGCTCTGGGCATCGCAGGCTGTATCGTTCTGACCGGTACCGACCTTTCTGCAGGCCGTGCCGTTGGTATCACCGCCTGTGTGGCAGCTTCTCTCCTGCAGGCTTCCGATGCCGCCAATAAAATGTGGCCCAACATCGGCACCCTGCCCATCCCCGTGGTCATCCTGATCGTAGTGGCCATCGGCGCTCTCATCGGTGCCTTCAACGGCTTCTTTGTAGCCAAGTTCAAGCTGCATCCCTTCATCGTTACCCTGGCTACTCAGCTGATCCTCTACACCATCCTGCTCCTCTACGTACAGCAGGGCAACAACAAGGGCATGGCCATTTCCGGCCTGTCCGACGGATACCGGAACTTCGTAGTAGGCAACCCTCCCCTGCTCAGCTTTGCAGGCGGTAAGATCCAGATTCCCAACTACGTAATCTACGCAGTGCTCCTGACCATCCTCATGTGGTTCATCTGGAACAAGACCACCTTCGGCAAGAACATGTTTGCTCTGGGCGCCAACGAGGAAGCTGCCCGTGTTTCCGGCGTTAACGTATTCGCCACCACCATTGCAGTATTTGCTCTGGCCGGTGCCATGTACGGCTGGGCTGGCTTTGTAGAGTCTGCCCGTATCGCTTCCAACACCGCCAACACTGGTGTGAACTACGAACTGGATGCCATTGCAGCCTGTGTTATCGGCGGCGTATCCTTCGTCGGTGGTATTGGTAAGATCAGCGGCATCGTCATCGGTGTTATCATGCTCCGTCTGATCTTCGTGGCCCTGCCTCTGGTTGGCATGGACCAGAACCTGCAGTATGCCATCAAGGGCGGCATCATCCTGTTCGCCTGCGCTCTGGATATGCGGAAGTATCTGGTAAAGAAATAAGGAATTCCCCATAAATAGCCGGGCCGCTCTGACCTGGCAAAAGCAGGGCGGTCGTCCGGTCCAACGGGCGGCCGCCTTGTTTTGGTTTTATAATCATTTATGGTATAATTCTGACTAAGAAATATATCCGGTATTGGAAAACGCAGAGGTAATGCGGGAACTGTAATGAGGTCCTGCACCCTGCGGGAGGACTTACATGAACAGATATCGTATCCTTCTGGTGGACGATGAGGAGGAACTGCGGGCAGGTATCCGGACCCGCATTGACTGGAATGCTCTGGGCTTTGAACTGGCAGGGGAGGCGGCCAACGGCCGGGATGCCCTGGAACTGGCAGAACAGCTTCGGCCGGACGTGGTTCTCACCGACATAAAGATGCCCTTTATGGACGGGCTGACCCTCTGCCGTCAGCTGAAACAACAGCTTCCGGCAGTGCGGCTGGTGATTTTTTCCGGCTTTGATGATTTTGACTACGCCCGGCAGGCCATCGGAATGAATGTGTTTGAATACCTTCTCAAGCCCATTACCTCAGAGGACCTGAGCGGGGTACTGGTTCGCCTGCGGAAAACCATGGAGGAGGAACGGATCCGCCAGCAGGATATGGAAAAACTCCGCCGGAGCTATGAGGAAAACCTTCCGGTGCTCCGGGGCCAGTTTTATACCCGCCTTCTCAGCGGACAGCTGAAAGCAAACCAGATCATGGAGCGTGCCGCCCGGTATGAGATCGAGTTTTCCGGCAAAAGCTGGGTGGCTGCCGAAATTCATGTGAGCAACCTGGGGGAGGACCCGGACGACCTGATCCTGCTCTCCCTGAAAAACTTTTTTGAGGAAAACGCCTCCCTTTCCGACTGCCAGTTCCATTGGACCCTCTATGACGATGACCTGGCAGTGATTGCCGCTTTTGAGGAGTACCCCCGGGTTTACGGGCTGATCGGAGAACTGGAGCGGGTCCGGGCCCTGGGAGAACCTCTGCTGGGCTTGCAGCTGACCATTGGCGTGGGCCTGGGAGTGGGGCAGCCGGCTCAGCTGGCCCAGTCCATCCACGGAGCCAAAAGTGCCCTGGAATACCGGGTCATTCTAGGACCCGGACGTACCCTCTATATCGGAGACCTGGAACCCCGGAGCACCAATACCCTTCCCTTTGACGAGACGGCGGAACGGGAACTTGTAAACGCAGTAAAACTGGGCACTCCGGAACAGGTAAGGGCCTTTACGGAAGGATGGCTCCGTCAGGCTCAGAATGAGACCTCTCTCAGCCAGATGCAGTGCTTTTTCCTGGAACTGGTGGCCTGCCTTATGCGGCTGGCCCGGGAGGCGGAGATTCCCCAGGAGGAAGTGTTCGGACCGGGATTCACCGGGGCGGTGCAGATTTCGGATTTCGGCGGACCCCAGCAGCTGGGCAGCTGGGTGGAGGAACGGTGCCTCCACCTCCAGGAACTGCTCCGCCGCCAGCGAAGCTATACTACAGCCCGGACCGTGGACAAGGCCCGGGAATTCATTGGGGAAAACTACGCCGACTGCAACCTGTCGGTGGAAATGCTCTGCGAACATCTTCATCTCTCTCCCGCTTATTTCTCCACCATGTTCAAACGGGAGACGGGAATGAGCTTTACCGCCTATGTGACCCAGGTACGGATGGAAGCAGCAGCCGAGCTGCTCCGCTCCAGCGAGGAGAAAACCTATCTCATCGCCCAGCAGACCGGATACCTGGACCCCAATTATTTCAGCTATGTATTCAAGCGGTATTTTGGAACCAGTCCTTCCAAATACCGGGCAACAGGACAGGAACAGGGGAAGTAAAAGATGGACCAAGGAAAAAAGCCTATGCTGCTGCGGGCTTTGGCGGGCAAGTTTACCCGCTCCTACGAAAAAATGAGTATCCAGCGGGTCATTTCGCTCACTTTCACGGCGGTGGCTGTGGTGGGGGTGCTGTTCATCGGCCTGTCCCTCACCCTGCGGTACTCCACGGTAAACGAAAAAGTTCAGGCCCAGGCCAGCCAGCAGGTGCTGAACCAGGTCAATCTTTCCCTGGACAACTATCTCCGCCGGATGATGCGGATCTCGGATACCGTCTATTACCGGCTTTTGAAAAATGAGGACCTGACCGACGGCCTCTCTGAGGAGAAGCTCACCCTGCTGTACGAGGAAAACCGGGATTCCATGGTTTCCATTGCAGTGTTTGACTCCCGGGGAGCCCTGGTGGGAGCCACCCCTCTCTCCATTATGAAGGAGGGAGTGAATCCCTCGGAACAGAGCTGGTTCAAGGCGGCCCTGGCCCAGATCGAAAACATCCATTTTTCCACTCCTCATGTGCAGAATCTGTTTCAGACCACCGACGGAAGCTATCATTGGGTCATCTCCCTTAGCCGTCAGGTGGAACTGACCCGGGGCGGCGCCAGCGAGAGCGGCGTGCTGCTGGTGGATATGAGCTTCTCCGGAGTGGAGCAGATATGCCGGAGCACCGACCTGGGAACGGACGGATATCTTTACATTGTGGATGCTGACGGAGAACTGATTTACCATCCCCGGCAGCAGCTGCTCTATTCAGGACTTTTGCAGGAAAACAACAAGGCCGCTGCCCAGCTCTCCGACGGGACCCACTGGGAGACCTTCCAGGGGACCCGGCGGCAGGTAACGGTAAAAACCGTGGGCTACACCGGCTGGAAGCTGGTGGGAGTGGTGCCGGTCCAGGGCCTGGCCATGAGCACTGCCCAGCTTATGCTCTTTGTGGTGTCGGTGCTTCTGTTCTCCATCTTCCTGATGATTTTTGTGAACGGACGGCTTTCCGCCCATATTACCCAGCCTATCCGCCAGCTGGAACAGGCGGTCCGCCAGACCGGGCGGGGCGGGGAAATGCCCCAGGTACCGGAGGCGGGCTGCTACGAGGTGCAGCAGCTGGAACACTCCATCCGGTCCATGGTCTCCACCATGCGCCATCTTATGGATGATGTGATCCAGCAGGAGGAGGATAAGCGCCGAAGCGAGCTGGAAGTGCTCCAGTCCCAGATCAATCCTCACTTCCTCTACAATACCCTGGACTCTGTGATCTGGCTTACCGAAAGCGGACGGTACGAGGATTCCATCCGGATGGTCACCGCCCTGGGCCGGCTTTTCCGCATCTCTTTGAGCCGGGGCAAGCGGGTGATTTCCCTGGAAAGCGAGCTGGACCATGCGGGATATTACATGACCATCCAGCAGATTCGGTACAAGAACAAGTTCGCTTTCAACATCCAGAAGGATACCCCGGTGGAGGGCCTTTACTGCCTGAAACTGATTATCCAGCCTCTCCTGGAAAACGCCATCTACCATGGCATGGCCGCTGAGGACGATGACGGTCAGATCACCGTCCGGGTATGGCGGGAAGGGGAGGACCTGTATATTGATGTGGAGGATAACGGCCTGGGAATGACCCCGGAAGTGCTGGCCAGCCTGCTGGATGAAAACCGTCCTGCCCAGGGCAAGGGTTCCGGCATCGGGGTGCAGAATGTGCATCGGCGGATTCAGTTGACCTACGGCAACCAGTACGGACTGGAATTTTACAGCGAGCCGGACGAGGGGACCACCGTCCGGATCCACCTGCCGGTGGTGACCAGTCCCGAGGAAAATCCAGGGAAGGAGGAAGCCAGATGAAAAGAACGGGATACCAGCTTTGGCAGATGATCGTTCTGGTTCTGCTGGCAGCCGCCATGGTGGTAAGCCTGGCTGCGCCGGAATCTCTCCTGACCCCTCCCGCACCCAAACGGGTGGAGATTTCCATCCTGATGCGCCAGTCTGGAACAAGTGCCTGGAGTGTGGTCCGTCAGGGAATGGAACAGGCTGCCGAGGATTTGAATGCGGAACTTCGGTTCCTTACCCTGGAAGAAGAAAATAACGGGGAAGAACAGATTCAGCTTCTTCAGAATCAGGCCCAGATGGATGTGGATGCAGCGGTGGTGGTCCCGGCGGACTGCCAGGGGCTGGACCAGCTCCTTTCCCGGTGGAAGGAACTGCCGGTGATCACCCTGGAATCTCCTCTGGAAAATGCCCAGGCCTTTGTGGGCCCCTCGGATGAAGAAGTGGGGACCCTGCTGGCCGGACAGGTGATCGAGGATTGTCAGCCGGAAGAAAAAATCCTTCTGGTGGAATCCCATCCCGGCTGTCAGGGCCCTTCCCGGCGGCTGGAGAGCACTCGGGAAGCCCTGGAACAGGCAGGTTTTGCCCCGGAGGTCTGCTCTGAAATTACAGCCGCCCAGATGGAACAGGCAGACGGAGTGATCTGCTTTGAACCGGCGACTCTGGAACGGGCTGCGGTCCTGGCTTCCCAGATGGAAGACCCGCCCCTGGTTTATGGGGCGGGGGTGTCCGACCGGGCCGTGGCCCAGCTGGAAGTAGGCGGGATCAGAGCCCTGGCTGCCTGGAGCGACTATGCTTCCGGGTATCTGGCGGTGACCCAGGCGGTGGCTGCCGCCCGTGACCAATCGGCAGAGGACAAAATCCTGCCGGTGACTTTGGTGCAGGAGGGAGAAACCTATGATCAGAACCATGAAAAACTGCTGTATCCGGTATTTCAGTAAAGGGCTCTGCCTCCTGCTGGCTACGGCGCTCCTGGTGGGCTGCGGGCAGTCCGGGCAGACAGAAACCAAAACCCTGCGGGTGGGGGTGGCGGTCTATCTTCAGACCGATACCTTCATCGATGCCATCGTCCAGGATCTGGAACGGCTGGTTCAGGCCCGGGAAGCAGCGGACGGAATCAAAATCAACCTGAATATTGTGGACGGCCGGGGTTCCCAGATCACCCAGACAGAACAGATCGACCGGCTTATCGCCCTGGATTATGACGTTCTCTGTGTGAACATTGTGGACCGGACCAGCGCCGCCCAGCTTATTGACAAGGCCAAGGAGGCGGGAATCCCCATTATCTTCTTCAACCGGGAGCCGGTGGCGGAGGACCTGCACCGGTGGGAACAGGTCTATTATGTGGGAGCCAAGGCGGAGGAGTCCGGAGTGATTCAGGGACAGATCCTTATGGACCGGTGGCTCAACGCCAACCCCTCCATGGACAAAAACGGAGACGGAATTCTTCAGTACGTTATGCTGGAAGGGGAACCCGGTCACCAGGACGCCATGCTCCGCACCGAGTATGCGGTCCAGACTCTGACCGGTGCAGGGGTGTCGGTGGAACGGCTGGCGGGGGACACCGCCAACTGGGACCGGAGCCAGGCAGCTGCCCGGATGTCGGACTGGGTCAACACCCTGGGAGATTCCATCGAGGCGGTCATCTCCAACAATGATGACATGGCCCTGGGGGCCATTGATGCTTACCAGAGCCTGGACATTCCTCCGGAGGATATGCCGGTGATCGTGGGGGTGGATGCCACCGACCCCGCTTTGAAGGCGGTAAAGGAGGGGCTGCTCTATGGTACCGTCCTCAATGATGCCCAGGGAATTGCGGAAAATATGCTGGAACTGGCCCTGCTGCTGGAGAGCGGCCAGGACCCGTCCCAGAGCGATCTTTCCCTCACCGACGGCAAGTATATCTGGCTTCCCTACCAGCGGGTGACCCTGCGGGAACTCCAGGCAGAGCAGTCCCCGGAAAGCTGAGATTGAACAAATCGCCCATTCCATGGAGTTTTGTATCATTTTTTCAAAATATTGTTGGAATGGGAAAAATAATTTGGTATAATTAAACAAATCGAGCCCTTGGCAAAAATACGGCAAGGAAAGGACTTTTGTTGTATGAAAATTACCACGAGACCATTTGGAACCACCCGCAGCGGGCAGGAGGTAGCGTGTATCCGGATAGAGCATGAATCCGGGATCACGGCAGAGGTCCTGAGCTACGGGGCTATCTTGCGGGCAGTCTGGGTGCCGGGAAAGAACGGCCAGGTCCAGGTCTGCAAAGGATACGAGACACTGGAAGAATACCAGGAGGGCACCTGCTACCTGGGCGCCATTGTGGGCCGTTGCGCCGGACGGATCGCCGGAGGGCGGTTCACCCTGAACGGAAAGGAATATCAGGTCACCTGCAACCAGGGAGAGAATCACCTCCATGGAGGAAACCAGGGCTTTGACCGGAAGGTCTGGAATGTGGAACTGCTCCCTGACGGGGCGCAGCTCACCTGCCATGCCCGGGACGGGGAGGAAGGCTACCCCGGTGCCCTGGATGTGACCGTCCGGTACCGGTTTGACCAGGACGGCGCCCTCAACCTGGAACTGGAAGGAACCGCCCAGGCAGACACCATCCTTTCCCTGACCCACCATGGATATTGGAACCTGGAAGGGGAGGAAAGCCTGTCCGTGGGAGACCACCTTTTCTCCACCCCTGCCCGGCAGTTTGTGGAGATTCGCCCGGACTGCATCCCCACCGGAAAGTTTATCCCTACCCAGGGTACTCCCTTTGACTTTGCCCGGCCCACAGCTCTCAAGGAGCGGTGGGACCTGGAAGATTCCCAGCTGGCAGCCGGCAGCGGCTTTGACCATACCTTCCTGGTGGAAAGGGAGGGCCTTCGCCCGGTCTGCTGCCTGGAAAGCCCGGTCAGCGGCCTGAGCCTTAAGGTGAACGCTACTCTGCCGGGAATCCATCTCTACACCGGCAACTTCCTGGAACCGGTCCGACGGAGCGGAGCAGCCCTGGAAGCACAGTTTATTCCGGACGCCCCCAACCATCCCCAATTCCCCTCCATCTATCTGCCTGAGGGGAAGCTCTGGAAGCACAAGATTCAATATTGCTTCGCCTGTGAGGGCTGAGCACTGAAAGAACGGGAGGAAAATGTAATGCAGAACATGGAAAAATTTTTGCAGGCCGTAAACCAGGGAAAATATGATGACCGCCTGCGCCGGCTGTATGTGTTCCACGATACCCAGGAGGAGCTGGAAGCTGCCCGGGAAAAGGTAAGCCACGTGATCCGGGGCTTTGAGGAAGCCTTCCCCGGTGTGGACTGCACCGGCGCCGCCGTATTCAGCGGTCCCGGCCGTACCGAGATCGGGGGAAACCATACCGACCACCAGCACGGCTGCGTTCTGGCCGGCAGCGTAAACATGGACATTCTGGCCTGCGTGGTCCCCACCGAGGGCCAGGTGGCCAAGGTGGTCAGCGAGGGTTACCCTGAATTGACCATCGACCTGACCGACCTGGAAGTTCATCCCGAGGAGAAAAATACCTCCGCCGCTCTCATCCGGGGCGTTGCGAGGGGAATTGCCGACGCAGGCTTTGCCCCCAAGGGCTTCTGCGCCTACGCCAGCAGCACCGTCCCCGGCGGTTCCGGCCTTTCCTCTTCCGCTGCTTATGAGATTCTGCTGGGGAACATCTTCAACACCTTCTGCTGTGAGGGTGCTCTGGACCCGGTCAAGCTGGCTCAGATCGGCCAGTTTGCAGAGCGGAACTATTTCGGCAAGCCCTGCGGCCTGATGGATCAGGCAGCCAGCGCCATTGGCGGCGTGGTAGCCATCGACTTCAACGACCCCGGCAAACCGGTGATTCGGAAGGTAGACTACGACCTGGCCCGCTCCGGTTACCAGCTGTACATTATTGATACCCGTTCCTGCCACGCAGACCTGACCGACGACTACGCCGGAATTACTCAGGAGATGGGGGCTGTGGCCGCTCATTTCGGGAAAGAAGTGCTGCGTGACGTAAAGGAAGAGGAGTTTATGGCTGCCATCCCCGCCATCCGGGCCAAGACCGGCGACCGGGCTGTGCTCCGGGCACTCCACTTCTTTGAGGAGAACCGCCGTGCCCAGGAGGAAGCCGAAGTGCTGGCCCAGGGCAAGATGGAAGAGTTCCTGGCACTGGTCAACGCCTCCGGACGTTCCTCCGACCAGCTGCTCCAGAATATCTGGTCTGTCTCTGCTCCGGATCAGCAGGCTGTCACCCTCTCTCTGGCTCTGGCCGAGAAGGCCCTGGCAGGCCGGGGCGCCGTCCGTGTTCACGGGGGTGGCTTTGCAGGCACTATCCAGGCTTTCGTTCCCCAGGATATGGAGAAGAGCTTTGTGGAAGCCATGGAAAGCGTGCTGGGTCAGGGAACCTGCCACGCAGTTTCTGTGCGGCCCGAAGGCGGCTGCATGATTATGAGCAGCGAGAAGGAGTGATTTTTGATGACGGTGGAGCAGGCTATTGCCAGCTTGGTGGAATACGGACTGGAAAGGCAGCTTATTGAGCCTTGTGAAAAAATCTGGGCCACAAACGGGATTTTGTCCGTTCTGAAACTGGACTCCCTGGAACCGGCCCAGCCGGTGGAGGGGGCGGCACTTCCCCAAATTCTGGATACTCTTCTGGATGACGCCGCTGCCCGTGGAGTCATTGACGGGGAATCCATTACCCAGCGGGATATTCTGGACACTGCCCTGATGGCGGTCCTCACCCCCCGCCCGGCTCAGGTGATTCATGCCTTCCAGGAAAAGTACCAGGAATCCCCCCGGAAGGCTACTGACTGGTACTACCAGTTCTCCCAGGATACCAACTATATCCGTCGGGACCGGATTGCCAAGGACCTGCACTGGACCACCGCCACTGAATACGGGGAGCTGGATATTACCATCAACCTGTCCAAGCCGGAAAAGGACCCCAAGGCCATCGCCTTGGCCCGGACCATGCCCCAGAGCGCCTACCCCAAGTGCCAGCTCTGCGCTGAGAACGAGGGATATGCCGGCCGGATGGACCATCCCGCCCGGGCCAACCACCGGGTCATCCCCATGACTGTCTGCGGGGAGGATTGGATGTTCCAGTATTCCCCCTATGTGTACTACAATGAGCACTGCATTGTATTCAACGCAGCCCATGTCCCCATGAAAATCGACCGGAGCTGCTTTGACAAGCTGCTGGATATTGTCACCCGGTTCCCCCACTACTTTGTGGGTTCCAACGCAGACCTGCCTATTGTAGGCGGCTCCATCCTGGCCCATGAGCATTTCCAGGGCGGACGGTGCCTCTTCCCCATGGAGGCAGCCCCGGTGGAGGAAGAAGTGACCATCCCCGGCTACGAAGATTTGAAGACTGGAATCGTCAAGTGGCCCATGTCGGTGCTTCGTGTCACCGGACCCGACCCCAAGCGGATCGGGGAACTGGCAGAGAAAGTGCTCAATGCCTGGCGTGGTTACACCGATGAATCTGTCTTTGTGTTTGCCGAGACAGAGGGTGTGCCCCATAACACCATCACCCCCATTGCCCGCCGCCGTGGGGAGGATTATGAGATGGATCTGGTCCTTCGGAACAACATCACCACCCAGGAGTATCCTCTGGGCGTGTTCCACCCTCACGATGAACTCCATCATATTAAAAAGGAGAACATCGGCCTCATCGAGGTCATGGGCCGTGCGGTTCTGCCCGCCCGCCTGAAGGAGGAGCTGAACCTGGTGGCCCAGATGTTGGAGGAAGGAAAGGACCTTACCCAGGATGAACGGACTGCCAAGCATGCCGACTGGGCCAAGGAAATTCTGGCAAACCACGGACCCTTCGCTCCCGGAGAAGCATGGCCGGTGGTCCAGGAGGAGACCGGCAAGGTTTTCGCCCGGGTGCTGGAGCATGCAGGGGTGCTCAAGCGGGATGAGGAAGGCCACGCAGCATTCCTCCGGTTCCTGTCCGGCCTGAGCTGAATCTTCCTACTTATTGTATAAAGTATAATAGAAACCCGCCGGTTCTCAGGAACCGGCGGGTTTTCCACAAGAAAAATCAAATCTTGATTTTTATGGAAAAAAGTGTTGACATTTCTCCTCCCCGGTGGTAATATATTAAAGCTGTCTCCGAGAGAGACG
>CALXGR010000002.1 GCA_944387885.1 uncultured Clostridia bacterium | reverse complement strand
TCTTGACCATCAGTGCCACCTTGAATACGATGGCATCGTCAAACTCCCGCAGATCCAGACCGGTCAGCTTCTTGATCTTTTCCAGACGGTAGACCAGAGTGTTCCGGTGGACAAACAGCCCGCGGCTGGTCTCGGAAACATTCAGGTTATTCTCAAAGAACCGCTGGATGGTGAAGAGGGTCTCGCTGTCCAGGCTTTCAATGCTACCCTGACGGAACACCTCTTTCAGGAACATCTCACACAGGGTGGTGGGGAGCTGGTAAATGAGCCGGGCAATTCCCAGATGGTCATAGCTGACGATCTGCTGCTCGGTGTCGAACATCTTCCCTACTTCCATGGCGATCTGGGCTTCCTTGAAGCTGGTAGCCAGATCCTTCACGTTCCCGATGGGGGTGCCGATACCCACACTGGCCTTGATATAGTGCTCCCCGGACAGGGTATCCACAATACTGGCGGCCAGCTTTTCAATATCTCTGGTCTCGATTCCGCGGCGGATCTCCTTTACCAGGACCGTATCCGTCTCGCTGACATTGAAAACGAAGTCCTTCTGCTTATCGGGGAACAGGCTGCTCACCACCTCGTAGGCGGAAACATCGGTTCCGTTGGCTACCCGGATGATCAGCACCACCCGGGACACATCGGTAGCAAAATGGAGTTCCCGTGCCTTGGCATAAATATCCCCGGGAAGGATATTGTCCAGAACCACGTTCTTAATAAAGTTGGCTTTATCAAACTTTTCATCGTGGTACTGCTTGATGCTCTGCAGGCTGATGGAAAGCAGGCTGGCAAACTGGCCGGCCACCTCGTCGGTTCCCTCCACAAAGACTGCGTAATCATTATGCTTGGCGTTGGAGAATTGATGGTAGGAATAGCCGTCCCGGACGAAGCGATCTGCGGAACTCAGCCGTTCAGCCAGGAAGTTTTCCCGCACCTCCCCGATGAGATTCAGTTCCGAGCAGGCGATAACGGTACCCGTTTCGTCCACAACACCCACGATCCGGTTAACTGCGTCCTTCATCTGGTAGATAACACTCTGAAAAACACGATTTGCCATAATGAAAACCCTTCCCTTATCTGCCCTGGCAAACTTTCCAAAGGGTATTTGGTAATTTTGCTTTGGCATTTTTCAACAATTAAGAGACCATATCATGTATATATTACACAATAGTTTTTACTTTTGCAACATATTTGAACAAAAAAGATGGTTTTTTCTTGTTGAAATTTCAAGTTTTTTCAAAATGCAAATGGTTCTCTCCGTCAGATTTTCCAACAGAAGGTTCAATCCTGCTGTAATTTTTCCAATTCTTCCCTGGTCAACTCCCTCCACTGTCCGGGTTCCAGGGCCGGGTCCAGGGCCACTCCGCCGATGGCAGTGCGGTGAAGCGCATTCACTCCCGCACTGTAGACTCCGAACATCCGTTTGATTTGGTGATACACTCCCTGGCGAAGGAGCACCCTCACCAGGCAGGGGCGGGACGGGTCAGGATTACTCACCTGGGCAGGCTGCATGGTCTGTCCGTCCGCCAGGGTGACCCCCTCCTCAAAACCCCGAATCATTTCAGGGGTGAGGGGGGTATCCAGTTCCACCAGGTATTCCTTGGTCACATGCCGTTTGGGAGCCAGCAGCCGGTGGGCCAGCGCCCCGTCATCGGTGAGCAGCACAAACCCGGTGCTGGTCTTGTCCAGCCGGCCCGCAGGGAACAGCTCCCGCCGGGGAAAGTCCTTTGCCACCAGGTCCACCACGGTTTTATCCCGCTTGTCCCGGCTGGCACTGACGATTCCCTGGGGCTTATGGAGCATGATGTAGACAAACTCCTTTACCCCCAGGGCTTTTCCCTGGGCGGTCACCTGAAGGTTCTCCCCCAGCTGGAAGTCCGCCGCCTTGCAAAGCTGTCCGTCCACCGTGACCTGTCCCGAAGCGATCAGCTTCCGGCTCTGGCTCCGGCTGATTCCCATGGCCTTGGATAGGTATTGATCCAGCCTCATCCTTCGCCCTCCGCCGTCAAGGGTGCGGTGGAAGCCCGGGAAAGACGGATCAGATCCCGGGGGTCCGCCTCGATCTGGGTCCCGATTCTTCCCCCCGACACACAGATGGCAGGCCATTCCAGGCAGCTTTCATCAAAAACGGTGGGATACTGTTTTTTCATTCCCAGGGGGCTACATCCACCCCGGACATAGCCGGTATACTTGGTCAGGTCCACCAAATGGAGCATGGAAACGCTCTTCTCCTTCACAGCACGGGCGGCTTTCTTCAGGTCCAGCTCCGCCCCTACCGGGATGACAAAGACACAGCAGCTGTCCTTCCCTGCCGGTTTGGTCACCAGGGTCTTGAAGACGGCCCGGGGGTCCTGTCCCAGCTTGGCCGCCACGCTTACCCCGTCAATGGCTCCGTCGTCGTGGTCGTACTCGTGGATTTTGTAAGCGACCTTCTGAGTATCCAACAGCCGAATGGCATTGGTCTTGGTTTGTTTTCCCATTTCTTACACTTCTTTTCCTTCAATATCACCTTCTCAGTATACCAACTGCCATGGGAAAGGTCAAAACCCATTTTCTTCCTTTGGGAAAATTTTACAGAATTTTCTCATTTCCCGCCTTTCAGGGGTTGACTTCGTCGCTTTAAAGCGCTATACTACCCACATCAAGGATTTCAAGAAGGAGTTTTCACCATGGCCGTTCTCTTTGCAGCTTTCTATTTCGGCTATTGCTTTTGCTATTTTTATGGCAAGAGCTTTTTGTGCTGCAACCGGGCGGAAGGATTGGGTTGACTGGACCCTGTCTCCATTGTTTTCCGGGCCTGCGGCACCTGCCGCAGGCCCTTCTTATTTATATAGACAGATAAAACGGAAAGAGGTTGCTTACCATGATTGTAATTTTGAAGAAAAACGCTTCCCAGAGCATGATCGACCAGCTGTGCGGAGAACTGCGCTCCCGTGGGCTGGAGATTCACGATTCCAACGGCACAGACACCCATATTCTGGGTCTGGTGGGTGACACCAAAGCCATTGCGGAGAGTTGGATTCTGGCGCACCCCGCGGTGGAGACCTGCCGGCGGATCAGTGAACCTTACAAGAAAGCCAACCGGAAGTTCCATCCGGATAACACGGTAGTCCAGGTAGGGGATGTGAAAATCGGAGGCGGCAACTTTGCCGTCATGGCGGGCCCCTGCAGCATTGAGAGCCCCCAGCAGATGGAACTGGTAGCCCAGCGGGTAAAGGCTGCGGGAGCTTCCATCCTCCGGGGCGGCGCCTTCAAGCCCCGCACCTCCCCTTACAGCTTCCAGGGTCTGCGCAGCGAAGGGCTGGACCTGCTGCTTGAGGCCGCCGGGAAAACCGGTCAGCCGGTGGTCACCGAGCTGATGAACACCGAACATCTCCCCCTCTTTGACAAAGTGGACATGATTCAAATCGGCGCCCGGAACATGCAGAACTTTGAACTGCTGAAAGCGGTAGGCCGGACCAAAACCCCGGTCCTCCTCAAGCGGGGGCTTTGCTCCACCCTGGAGGAGCTGGTCATGAGCGCCGAGTACATCATGGCGGAAGGAAATGAAAACGTGGTTCTCTGCGAGCGGGGAATCCGTACCTTTGAGACCAGCATGCGGAACACCCTGGACATTTCCGCCATTCCCATGCTGAAAAAGATGACCCATCTCCCGGTCATCATCGACCCCAGCCATGCCGCCGGGATTGCCTGGATGGTGGAGCCTCTGGCCAAAGCTGCTGTGGCGGTGGGAGCCGACGGTCTGATGATCGAAGTCCACAATGACCCGGCCCATGCCCTCTGCGACGGCGCCCAGAGCCTGACCCCCGACCAGTTCGACAATCTCATGGGCGATTTGAAAGCCCAGCTGGGATTCTTCGGGAAAACCCTGAACTAATATCCTCCGACCCGGTTTCCGTTTTGACGGAGCCGGGTCTTTCGTGTATAATGAGGGCAGTTTTCTATTAAGGAGAAACAAAATGAAAGCAAAAATCATTCCTGAACCCAAGCGGGTTCTGCTCTGGAACTGCTCTCCCGGCAGTGACCAGTATACTCAGTTGGAAGAACTCTGCCGCCGGTACGGACTGGAGCCCAAAGCCGTAGGCGGAATGGATGCCGGCAAAACCGTGGGATTTCTCTGCGGCTTCCGGGGCGCCAGCCAGGCGGCAGCACTTCTGGCCCTGGAGGACGATGCCTATCCCCCGGCCCTGATCCTCTGCGGCCTGGAACGGGAAAAGGTCAGCGAATTTGTGGACAAGGTAAACGGCTGCGGGATTGAAATCCCTCTCAAGGCCATGGTCACCATTCATAACCGGGACTGGATGCTCTCCCAGCTGCTGGCAGAGCTGGTCCGGGAACGGAAAGAATGGGAGGGCAAAGAGGTATGAAACGGCTTGCCGCCCTTTTTCTGGCCGCCCTCTTCCTTCTGACCGGGTGCAGCCCCCAAAAGCAGGAAAAGGAGCAGGAGCCGGTCAAATACGAGTATCTCTGCTGGGACGTATTTGACACGGTCACCACAGTACAGGGGTACGCCCCCAGCCAGGAGGTGTGGGACCAGGCCATGGAGGTATTCCATGACACCCTGTTGGAATATCACCAGCTTTACGACATCTACAACGAGTACCCCGATCTGGTCAACCTGGCCACCCTTAACCGGATGGCCGGCCAGGGGCCTGTGGAGGTGGATGAAAAAATCATCTCCCTCCTCACCCTCTCCAAAGAGGTTTACGACCTGACCGGCGGCCGGACCAATGTTGCCGCCGGGGCGGTGCTTCGCCTTTGGCATGATGCCCGGACCCTGGGGCTGGAAGACCCGGACCAGGCAGCTCTCCCCGACCAGGCAGCCTTGGAGGAGGGAGCCCTCCACTGCAACATGGATGACCTTATTCTGGATTCCCAGGCCGGGACCGTGGAGTTGGCGGACCCGGAAATGAGCCTGGATGTAGGAAGCATCGGGAAAGGATATGCCACCGAAATGGCTGCCCGGGCTGCCGTGGAGGCCGGGGTGACCAGCGCCTACTTCAATGTGGGAGGAAACAGCCGGACAGTGGGTTACAAACCGGATGGTTCCAGCTGGACAGCCGGTCTGGAGACTCCCTGGAAGGGAGACGAATCCCTTCCCGCCTATCTGGATGCCCTGAATATTTCAGACCTGAGTCTGGTGGTCAGCGGAGATTATCAGCGGTATTATACGGTGGACGGAGAGAAGTACCACCACCTCATTGACCTGGAGACCCTCTACCCCGCCCAGTACGCCAGCTCGGTAGCTGTAATTTGCGCCGACAGCGGCCTGGCCGACGGCCTCTCCACCGGGCTGTTCTGTATGTCCCCGGAGGAAGGGCTGGAATTGGTGGAAAGCCTGGAAGGTGTGGAGGCCAAATGGCTTTTCCCCGACCGGACCAGCCAGGAAAGCAGCGGCTGGAAGAATTATCAGGCATAACCACCCTATATATTAAGTATAAAAGGAAGGCAGTCTTTCAAAGGCTGCCTTCCTTTTTTTTGCGGAAAAATCACTTCTCACCCTTGACAGTGCCCGGGGACTGTGTTATTGTATTAGTGTAGTAATACAGACATACAGGAGGTGCCTATGAACTGGAAGTTTACCGGGGACCGCCCGGTTTATCAGCAAATCATGGAAACCCTCCGGGGCGCCATTCTCAAGGGAGAACTTCCCCCCGGGGGGAAAGTTCCCTCCGTCCGGGATCTGGCCGCCCAGGCACAGGTCAACCCCAACACCATGCAGCGGGCTTTGACCGAGCTGGAACGGGAGGGATTGTTGGTGGGAGGCGGCACCAGTGGACGCACTGTCACCCAGGATGAAACCATTCTCAGCGCCATGCGGGAGCAGGCCCTGCATGCTCTGGCCCGGGAGTGTGCCGAAAAGTTTATGGTATTCGGCCTTACCCCCACCCAGGCCGCCCGGCTGCTCGTGGCGCTGGATACGCCAAAGGAGGAATCTTAATGGAAGAATATGTACTCAAGGCCCAGGAGCTGTCCATGCGGTATCACCGCACCCTGGCCCTGGACAATCTGAACCTGGCCCTGACACCGGGGAAAATCGTGGGGCTTTTGGGGCCCAACGGCAGCGGCAAAACCACCCTCATCAAACTGACAGCCGGTCTCCTTACACCCACATCGGGTGAGATTCAGGTTTGCGGCCAGCCCATCAGCCCCGCCACCAAGGCGCTGGTCTCCTATCTGCCGGACAAAACCTATTTCAGTGCCAAGCAGAAAATCCGGGAGCTGCTGGACACCTTCCAGGATTTTTATGCCGACTTTGACCGGGAGCGGGCAGAGAATATGCTGGGTGCTCTTGGCATCTCTCTGGAAGCACGGCTGGGAAGCCTGTCCAAGGGTAACCAGGAAAAGGTGCAGCTGGTGGTGGTCATGTCCCGCCGGGCCCGGCTCTATCTGCTGGATGAACCCATTGGCGGAGTGGACCCGGCTGCCCGGGATTATATTCTCAACACCATTATCACCAACTATGACCCCACCGCCACGGTGCTGATTTCCACCCATCTGATTGAGGATGTGGAACGGGTTTTGGACGAATTTATATTTTTGAACCAGGGAAAGATCGTTCGCCAGGGTACGGCGGACCAGGTCCGGGAAGAAACCGGAAAATCTCTGGATGAACTGTTCCGGGAGGTATTCAAATGTTTGCCAAACTGCTGAAATACGAATGGAGATCCACCAAGGGTTTCGCGTGGCTTATGTTTCTCATCAGTCTCAGTGCCGCTGTGGTGGGAGGGCTGTCCCTCCAGCATCTCATGCGGGTCAGCCAGACCCAGGCTCAGCAGACCCTTCTGACCGTCATGGTACTCCTAATCTTTTTGGCTGCCATGGTGGCTCTGCTGGTCTGTGCCGCCGCCAACCTCTTCTTTACCCTTTGGCGGTTCTACCGCAGCCGGTTCACCCAGGAAGGGTATCTCACCTTTACCCTGCCGGTGACCACCCATCAGATCCTTCTCTCCAGTGTTGTGAACTGCCTTCTGGGAGCTTTTTGTGCACTGGTGACCTTGGCAGTCAGCTATATTTTTATGGGTCTGGTGGCCTGTGCCGGTTTTCCCGGTTTCTTTTCCTCTCGGTGGGAAATCCTGGAGGCCCTGTTCCAAAGCATAGGATGGCTTTTCACTGGAGAAAATGTTCCCCTCTTCTTCCAGATGGTGGCCCAGATTCTCATCAGCGGGGTGTGTGAGATTCCAGTCATTATGCTGGTCATCACCGTGGGAGCTGTCTTGGCCAAAAAGCACAAAGTGGTGGCTGCCGTCGCTGTTTACTATGGCATCCAGATGGCTCAGGTCCTGATTACCGGAGCAGTGGGCACCGCCGCCGGAACCTCTCTCCTTCTCCTGGATGCCTCCGCCTCCTATGGCTGGACCCTTACCTTCTCCACCCTCCTCACGGTGGCGGTAGGCATTGCCAGCTACTTTCTCATGTACTATCTGGTGAAGCGGAAACTAAACCTGTCCTGACACAAACAAAAAGACAGACCCCACGGGGTCTGTCTTTTTTTTGATAAAATCATTTGCTGAGCAGAATCCGGTCGTTGTTCATCTCCCGGCCTGCTCCCTGGGCAAACTTCTGAAGAAGATCATCCACCGTCAGGCCATCCCGTTCTTTTCCCTTCAGGTCCAGGACGATCCTGCCCCGGTCCATCATCAGGGTGCGGTTGCCCAGCTCCAAAGCCTGGTGCATGTTATGGGTGACCATCAGGCAGGTGATATGATTTTCTGCCACGATTTTCCGGGTCAGGTCCAGCACCTTCTGGGCGGTGCCGGGGTCCAGGGCTGCGGTGTGTTCATCCAGCAGCAGAATTTTGGGGGTGACCATGGTAGCCATGAGGAGGGTCAGCGCCTGGCGCTGTCCGCCTGAGAGAAGCCCCACCGGCTGGCTCATCCGGTCTTCCAGACCCATATCCAACAGAGCCAGCTGCTGGCGGAACTTTTCCTTTTCCTTCCGGGTAATTCGGCTGAAAAAGGCCCGCTGATGGGTGGAAGCCCGAAGATAGGCCAGGGCCAGGTTTTCCTCAATGGTCATATTGGGAGCGGTTCCCCGGAGAGGGTCCTGGAAAAGCCGTCCAATGCTTTTGCTCCGCTTGTATTCCGGGGTAAAGGTGATATCCTCCCCATCCAGGACGATGGAGCCGGTATCGGCGATAAAGCTGCCGGCGATGGCTGCGAAAAGGGTTGATTTTCCTGCACCGTTGCTGCCCACAATGGTGGCAAAGTCCCCGGATTCCATGGTCAGGGAAAGGTCCTGAATGGCCTTCTTCTCATTGACAGTGCCGGGGTTGAAGGTTTTGCTGATGTGTTCGATTTTAAGCATGGGTCTTATCCCCCTTCCGTGCAGCCTTGGCAGCGGCCTTCTGCCGCTGGAGGGCAATGGCCCCCTTGACGGTGGGGCTGGCAATGGCAATCGCCACAATGATGGCGGACACCAGCTTGAGGCAGTTGGCGTTCATGTTCATCCGCAGAGCAACGGCAATGATGATTCTGTAAAGGCAGCTGCCCAGCAGGACCCCCAGGATCCGGCGGCCCACGCTTCCCTTCCGGCCCACCAGAGTCTGACCAATGATCAGGCTGGCCAGAGCGATGGTGACCATGCCGGTGCCAATGTTGATGTCACAGCTTTTCTGGTACTGGCTCTGGAGAGCGCCTGCCAGGCCGGTCAGGGCATTGGCCAGGCAGAGACCGGCGGTGATGGTGAAGCCGGGGTTGATACTGGAGGCCCGGACCATGTCTGCATTGTCTCCGGTGGCCCGGATGGACAGGCCCAGCCGGGTCCCCATAAATACCTTAATAAGAAGGGCCGCACCCAGGGCAAACACTGCCAGGACTGCCAGTTTGTACCAGCTGCCCAGCAGCGGCTGGAGCAGGTCCTTGGCCAGGTCAAAGATGGTGACCGCCTTGTTCATATTCACATTGCTGGAGAATCCGCCGCTGGACCCCAGGCCCATCACCCACAGGTTGATGGTGTACAAACCAGTGTTCACAATAATACCGGCCAGAATGCTTTCCACCTTCAGTTTGGTCTGAAGGGTGGCGTTGATCAGACCGGACAGGCAGCCAATGGCCATGGAGGCAAAGAGCGCCAGGACGGGATGGCCCAGGAAGGTCAGAGCCATCTGGGCAGAGACAGCGCATCCCAGGGTAAAGGTGCCGTCGGTGGCCAGGTCGCACAGGTTCAGGGTGGTGAAACTGATATAGAGGGCCAGAGTGACCAGGGACAGGATGCATCCCTGTTCCAGAGCCGTCTGGAGCATACTCAAAGTAAAGAAAGACATGGTTTCCTCCCGGTGACAAGGGGTCAGGGGGCAGTCCTTCCGGACTGTCCCCTGGTCGCCTTTAATTTGAAATGATTTTTAGAAGGAGTCGCTGGTGGTCAGTCCCTCTACCATGGTGCAGAGAGGTTCCAGGGTGGAAGAAACTTCCTCAAAGTCCAGGCCCAGGGCAGCACAGGTATCGGTGTTGATGGAAGCCTTGCCGTTGTCGAAGGTCTCAATGGGAGTAGCGGCAGGGTCAGCGCCCCCCACCAGAATCTTTACCGCCATTTTTCCGGTCATGGTGCCCAGGTTCTCGTAGTCCACGCCGTAGCCGCAGAAGGCGCCTACCAGGGCGAAGGAATCGGCTCCGCAGAAATGCTGGATGCCGGCATCAATGAACTTCTGGTAAAGGGCGGGCTCGGCCACCTGGACGGTGTTGTCGGTGGGGGTGAATACTACCTCTACCCCCTCGGCAATGAGGGCATCGGCTGCCAGGGACAGGTCATCGGTAGTGGTACCGGTCTTTTCCACATAGGCAATGTTGTTGGCATCCAGGAATTCCTTGGCGTGCTGAATGGCCAGGGTGCTGGAATCCTGGGAAGCGTCATAAAGCAGGCCAACCTTGGTCAGGTCAGGGTTGAGAGCGGTGATA
The DNA here is from genome assembly GCA_944387885.1 of uncultured Clostridia bacterium. Classification (GTDB taxonomy): domain Bacteria; phylum Bacillota; class Clostridia; order Oscillospirales; family Ruminococcaceae; genus CALXEN01. The sequence goes on along the minus strand of CALXGR010000002.1, from coordinate 136,852 downwards.
AGATTAAAGATGTTGGCGGTGTCCAGGGCATCGGAAGAACCGGTAATGTTCCCTCCGGGAGCATCCATGGAAGCCACCAGTCCGGCGCCCACCGGGTCGGAAACGGCGGCAAACACCACCGGCAGCTGATTCTCAGAGGTGGCGTTCTGGACCACCATGGCGGTGGGGGTAGCGATGGGGATGAGCAGGTCCACCCCGCTCTCGATCATCTGGTTGGCGATGGTGGTGATGGTGCTCTGGTCTGCCTGGGCGTTCTGGCTGACATAGGCGATGTCATTGGCGGCCAGCTCAGCTTCAATGGCGGCCTGGATCTGGTTCAGGCTGGGGTCATCCACATAGTTGATAATGCCCACGGTAAACTGGGCATCCTGGGGGGAGGAAGTGTCCTCTCCGGCGGCGGAGGTATCGGAACCGCCGCAGGCGGCCAGGGAAAGGGCCAGGGCCAGGGTCAGGGTGAGAGCCAACAGTTTCTTCATTTTATTCATCATGGTAATTTACCTCTTTTCAAGTTATGGAGTGGATGGACGGACAAAAAAGCTGCACCATCGCCATCGCATAGATTGATTATATCGGGTCTTGTGCTGTTTCATAACTGGGTCCGCCTCCTTTTCCAAAGGTACGGGGGAAATAAAAAAACTGCCCTCGTACAATTTCTTGTACAAGGACAGGGTAAATACTTACACTGCGGTGCCACCTTGTTTGCCGGAGGTTTATTTCTCCGACCACTCTGCGGGATGCCAACACATCCTCACTCTGTAACGGGAGTTCCCGGCCCGGCTTACTGCTTACGGTTCAGCCTTGCCCTCGGCGGTCCATTTGTCTGCTCCGCTTCCTGCCCCTTCCCAGCTGCCGGGGCTCTCTGTGAGTGCGCTTGCAGTTTTATCTCCGCCTCATCGGTTTACCTAGTTTATATCACTTCATCCCAATAAAGTCAATACCCTTTTTGGATTTTTCCAAAAAGATTATTTCTTTTCCAGGCTTTCCAGGTAGGCAGCAGGGCCGCTTTGGTACAGGTCTCCCCCTGCCGGGTCCAGAAGGACGGTGAGGGGCATATCCTTTACCCGCAGTTTCCGCACCGCTTCACAGCCCAGGTCAGGCCAGGCGATGATTTCCAGTTCTTCCACGCTGGCAGCCATGAGGGCACCGGCGCCCCCCAGGGCACCCAGGTAGACGGCTCCGTTCTTCACTACGCTATCCTTCACTGCCTGGCTCCGGGCGCCTTTTCCGATCATGGCAGCCAGCCCCAAGTCCAGCAGACGGGGAGTATAGCTGTCCATCCGTCCGGCGGTGGTGGGGCCTGCCGCTCCAATGCAGCAGCCCGGCCGTTCCGGGGTGGGGCCCACATAATAGACCGCCGCTCCCTGAATGGGAAAAGGCAGCTCCTCTCCCCGGTCCAGCTGTTCGGTCATCCGCTTATGGGCAGCATCCCGGGCGGTGTAGACAATGCCGCTGAGAAGCACCGTGTCCCCGGCCCGCAGAGGAGCCAGGGCTTCCTTTGTAAGGGGGGTGGTAAGACGATATTCCATTTTCCATTCCCTCCCTTACAGGCTACCGGTGGCCCGCCGGGTCACATGGCAGCTCATATTCACCGCCACCGGCAGACATGCCACATGGGTGGGCATCTGTTCAATGGCCAGGCCCAGACAGGTGGTCCGGCCTCCAAATCCCTGGGGGCCAATGCCGGTAGCATTGATTTTTTCCAGCAGTTCCTGTTCCAGGTCTGCGTAGTAAGGGTCGGGGTTAGGCTGGTCAATAGGCCGGAGCAGCGCCTTCTTGGCCAGGTAGGCCACCTTGTCAAAGCTGCCACCGATACCGATTCCCAGCACAATGGGCGGGCAGGGGTTGCTTCCCGCCTTGAGGACTGTGTCCAGGATGAACGCCTTCACCCCTTCTACCCCATCGGCAGGCTTGAGCATGGCCAGACGGCTCATATTCTCGCTTCCTGCGCCCTTGGGGGCCACCGTAATGGTGAGGGTATCTCCCGGAACCAGGTGGGTGGTGATAAAGGCAGGAGTATTGTCTCCGGTATTTACCCGGTTAAGGGGGTCTCCCACCACGCTTTTCCGGAGATAGCCCTGGTCATAGCCCCGGCGGACCCCTTCATGGATGGCTTCCTCCAGGTCTCCTTCCAAAGCCACCTGCTGGCCCAGTTCCACAAAGACGCAGGCCATGCCGGTATCCTGACAGATGGGCAGGCATTTTTCCCCGGCCAGGGTCAGGTTATCCTGGAGCAGGCCCAGGGTGGCCCGGGCCAGGGGCCAGGGTTCTTCCTCCCGGGCTTTATCCAGGGCCTCCCGGATATCCGCCGGGAGGCTGGTGTTTGCCTGGATGCAAAGCCGGGCTACCAGGCTGGAAATCTCTTCCTGAGTAATCACTTTCATGGGCGTTTCCTCAAATCCGGGCCACGCCGGTATCCCGGGCTGCCTGGGCCACAGCGGCGCTGATGGCCTCCACCACCCGCTTGTCAAAGGGGTCGGGAATAATGTAGTCGGCGTTCAGTTCCTCCGGGGTGATGATTCCGGCCAGGGCCTTGACGGCAGCCAGTTTCATTTCCTGGTTGATGTCCCGGGACCGCACCGACAAGGCACCCTTGAACACGCCGGGGAAAGCCAGCACATTATTGATCTGGTTGGGGAAGTCGCTCCGTCCGGTGCCCACCACTGCTGCCCCGGCCTCCTTGGCCAGGTCGGGCATAATTTCCGGGTTGGGGTTGGCCATGGCAAAGACCACTGCTCCGGGGGCCATGGTCCGGACCATATCCTGGGTCAGGCAGCCTGCCACGCTGGTGCCGATAAACACATCGGCTCCCTCCACAGCCTGGGCCAGACCACCGGTCAGGTGACGGGGATTGGTGATTTGGGCCAGTTCTTCCTTCTGGCCTTCCAGTCCGGCGGGACGGTCCGGGTAGAGGATTCCGTGCTCGTCCACGGCGGTGATATCGGTGGCTCCTGCCGCCAGAAGCATTTTAATAATGGCGGTACCGGCAGCTCCGGGACCATTGTGGACGATCTTCACATTCTTTAGGTCCTTTCCCACCACCTTGAGGGCGTTGAGCAGGGCGGCAGTCACAATAATGGCGGTGCCGTGCTGGTCATCGTGGAAAACAGGGATATCCAGCTTTTCCTCCAGGACCCGCTCGATTTCAAAACATTCAGGGCTGCGGATATCTTCCAGGTTGATTCCTCCGAACACAGGAGCGATGAGCTGGACAGCCTCCACCACCTTTTCCGGGTCCTGGGTGTCCAGGCAGATGGGGAATGCATCCACTCCCCCGAACTCCTTGAAGAGGGCGCACTTGCCTTCCATGACCGGCAGACCGGCGGCAGGGCCGATATTTCCCAGGCCCAGCACAGCGGTACCGTTGGTGACTACTGCCACGGTGCGGCCTTTGCAGGTATAGTCATAGACGGTCTCAGGGTTTTCCTTGATTTTCCGGCAGGGCTCTGCCACGCCGGGGGTATAGGCAGTGCTGAGAGAATCCCGGTCCTGAATGGATACCAGGCTGACGGTTCCCAGCTTTCCTTTATGTTCCTTATGCAGTTCCAGGGCTGCTTTATTGTAATCCATATTCCATTTCCCTTTCTTCCCCAAAATGGTTATTTTCCGTCCGGTCAGGGCCGCCCAAATAATTCTCAGGCTTATCTGAGTCCCCCTATTCGAGTCTATTATACCGTATCCCTTTTCCCTTTTCCACCCCGCCGGGCCGGATTTGCAACCAAATTGTCAGGATTTCCCCGGAAGTTTTTCTTTCTTTTTTCACAATTAGGGGTTATAATGGATTTCGCTATGTCAAGCATAACAACCCATAAGGAGGAAACACCCTTGAATTTCAAAAAAATGATGGCTCTGGTGTTGGCCCTGGCTCTGGCCCTTTCCCTGGCCGCCTGCTCTCAGAGCGACAACACTCAGACCACCGACACCGAAAGCGACCAGTACGCCGTCGACTACACCAAGTATTTCGACGAAGAAGGTAACTGGCTGGACCTTGATGCTTCTGCCTACATTACCCTGCCCGAGGATTACGCTTCCATCCAGATCCCTGCGGATGAGCTGGTCGTAACCGAGGAGGAAATCCAGGAGCAGATCGATTACCTGCTCTCTCAGTTCCCCGAGACCGAGGAAATCACCGACCGTGCCGTAGAGGACGGGGATTCTGTCAACATCGACTATGTAGGCCGCATTGACGGAGAAGAATTTGAAGGCGGCAACACCGACGGCGCCGGCACCGTGGTGACCATCGGCGTGACCCAGTACATTGACGATTTTCTGGAGCAGCTCATCGGCCACAAGCCCGGCGAGACCTTCGACATTGAGGTCACCTTCCCCGACGATTACATGACCGAGGAACTGGCCGGCAAGGATGCCGTCTTTGAGACCACCATCAACTACATCCAGGAGTCCAAGACCCCTGAGCTCACCGATGAGTTTGTCGCCACCAACCTGGCCAGCTACTACAGCGTTTCCACTGTGGAGGACCTGAAGGCTTACCTGGAGGATTCTCTCACCCTGAGCAAGACCGACGACTACATCTACAATTATGTTCTGGAGAACTCCACCTTTGCCGAGGAACTGCCCGCTGTCTTCACCGACTATCAGAAGGACGACATGCTGGCCTACTACGCCAGCTTCGCCACCTCCTACGGCATGACCCTGGAGGACTTCATGTCCAGCTACTTCGGCACCGACGATGTGAACTCCCTCTTCGAGGACGAGGCCGCTCAGGAGACCATGAACACCTACGCCAAGCAGTATCTGATTTACCAGGCCATCAGCCAGGATGCCGCCCTGGAAATCACTGACGAGGACCTGGATGCTTACCTGGCCGAGGTTGCCGGAGATCAGGACCCCGCCACCCTGAAAGAGAACTATGATGCCCGGTATCTCATGTTCAACTGCCGGAGCTATCATGCCAACCAGCTGCTGCTGGACGGCGCTCAGGTGGTCTGATTCCAATCTGATCAACCAAAAAGAAGGACAGCCCTTGGGCTGTCCTTCTTTTGTTATGAATCCTGTAAAAAAGCCGGAACCTTTGAGGTTCCGGCTTTTTGGCTTTATGTTCTTCCCTTCAGGGCTTCCAGTTTGGACAGGTCGTAGGGAGTATTCTGGTAAACGTAATAGTTCAGCCAGTTGGTATAGAGAAGATGGGCATGGCCCCTCCACCGGAAGATAGGCTCCCGGGCGGGGTTATCCTCCGGATAATAGTTCTTCGGAACCTCGATTTCCAGCCCCCGGTTGATATCCCGGCGGTACTCGCTGTCCAGGGTGAACTTATCATACTCCGGGTGACCGGTCACAAAAATCTGCCGGCCGCTGTCGGTGCTCATCAGGTAAACCCCTGCCTCGTCGCTTTCGGCCAGAATCCGCAGTTCGGTGCAGGCATCCACATCCCGGCGGCGCACCCCGGTATGGCGGCTGTGGGGGGCATAGAACACCTCATCAAACCCACGGACCAGGGGGTTGTTGGGCCGGGTGACCCGATGCTCGAAAATCCCGAACATCTTTTGGGGAAGCAGTTCCTTCTGGATTCCGAAATGGTAATAGAGACCCGCCTGCGCCCCCCAGCAGACATGGAGGGTGGAATACACATTGGTTTTGGTGAACTCCATAATTTCGCAGAGCTCAGGCCAGTAATCCACTTCCTCAAAGGGGATGGTCTCCACCGGTGCGCCGGTAATGATCATTCCGTCAAAGCGCTGGTCCCTGATCTCATCGAAGGTCTTGTAAAAGGCCTCCATATGGTCCATGGACACATGGCTGGCGGTATGGCTGGCAGTCTGAAGGAGGGTGAACTCCACCTGTAGAGGGCTGTTGGCCAGCAGCCGGGCAATCTGGGTCTCGGTCACAATTTTGGTAGGCATCAGGTTGAGGACCACGATCCGCAGGGGGCGGATATTTTGGGTGTGAGCCCGTTCCTCATGCATGACAAAGATATTCTCCTCCCCCAGAGCCTGATAAGCCGGAAGAGTTTGGGGTATGATAAGGGGCATACTTAAATCGTCCTAACTTGGTTTCAGATTTGGTCCAGAGCCTGGGACAGGTCGGCAATCAGGTCGGAGGCAGCTTCCAGGCCGCAGCTGAGCCGGACCAGGTCGGGAGCCACACCGGCGGCGGCCAGTTCCTCATCGTTCATCTGACGGTGGGTGGCGCTGGCGGGATGGAGGCAGCAGGTGCGGGCATCCGCCACATGGGTCTCAATGGCAGCCAGTTTCAGATGCTTCATAAAGGTCTCGGCAGCCTTCCGGCCTCCCTTGACCCCAAAGCTGACCACGCCGCAGCTGCCATTAGGAAGGTATTTCTGAGCCAGCTCATAGTACTTGTCCCCGGGCAGGCCGCAGTAGTTCACATAGCTGATTTTAGGATGGTTTGCCAGGAACTGAGCCACAGCCAGGCCATTTTCACAATGGCGCTTCATCCGGACATGAAGGCTCTCCAGGCCCAGGTTGAGAATAAAGGCATTCTGGGGAGCCTGGATGGAGCCGAAGTCCCGCATGAGCTGGGCAGTGCACTTGGTGATGAAGGCCCCTTCCTTGCCAAATTTCTCGGCATAGGTAATGCCGTGGTAGCTGTCGTCGGGGGTGGTCAGGCCGGGGAACTTGTCGGCGTGAGCCATCCAGTCAAACTTGCCGCTGTCCACAATGCAGCCGCCTACCCCGGCGCCGTGGCCGTCCATATACTTGGTGGTGGAGTGGGTGACAATGTCGGCGCCCCACTCAAAGGGACGGCAGTTAACAGGGGTGGCAAAGGTGTTGTCGATGACCAGGGGAACTCCATGGCTGTGGGCAGCCTTAGCGAACTTTTCAATATCCAGAACGGTAAGGGCCGGGTTGGCAATGGTCTCTCCGAACACGGCCTTGGTGTTGGGCCGGAAAGCAGCATCCAGTTCCTCAGGGGTGCAGTCGGGATTCACAAAGGTGAACTCAATCCCCATTTTCCGCATGGTCACATGGAACAGGTTGAAGGTTCCGCCGTAGATGGTGCTGCTGGCCACCACATGGTCCCCGCAGTTGGCAATATTGAAGATGGCGTAGAAGTTGGCTGCCTGGCCGCTGCTGGTGAGCATGGCGGCAGTGCCTCCCTCCAGCTGGCAGATCTTGGCGGCCACATAGTCGTTGGTGGGATTCTGAAGCCGGGTGTAGAAGTAACCGCTGGCTTCCAGGTCAAACAGCTTGCCCATATCCTCACTGGTGGCATATTTAAAGGTAGTGCTCTGGATAATGGGGATCTGCCGGGGTTCCCCATTTCCGGGAGTGTAGCCCCCCTGCACGCAGATAGTATCACGATCAAAACTCATACTTTTCCATCCTTCCCTGCCCCAAACCGGGGACCTAAAATACTATTCTTTAATAATACACTCTCCGGGGGTCATGGTCAAGGTAAAGGAGGGCTCCTTTCCTCTTCAAAAAATTCATAATTTTTTCATTGACAGCAGCTCAAATTCGTTGTACAATATTAGCAGTCTAGGAGGGAGAGTGCTAATATTTATGAAATTCTTCTTTAATTCAATATATTTTTCTTTTTTCAGTGGTTAGCAATCAATCCGCACAATTTGCCAAAACAACATTTCAAAGGGGGTTTGACCTATGAATGCAAATCGCTTTACTCAAAAAACCATGGAAGCGGTACAGGCTGCACAGCAGCTGGCCGTTGAATATCAGAATCAGGCTTTGGAGCCCCAGCATCTGCTGGCAGCCCTGGCCAACCAGCAGGATGGGCTGATCCCTCAGCTGCTGGAACAGATGGGGGTCCAGCCCCAGAACTTTGCCCAGGCGGCCATGGAGAAGGTTTCCCTTCTCCCCCATGTGACCGGCAGCGGCAGAGACCCGGAGAAGGTGTACATCACCCCGGATCTGGACAAAGCCCTGAATGCCGCTGAGGCTCAGGCCTCCGCCATGAAGGACGAATATATCAGCGTGGAGCATATTTTCCTGGGCCTGCTGGAGCATCCCGGCTCCGCCTGCGCCGAAGTGTTCCGCCAGTTCTCCATTGACAAGAACAAGTTTATGGCTGCCCTGGCCAAAGTCCGGGGCAACCAGCGGGTGACCAGCGACCATCCCGAGGACACCTACGACGTACTGAAAAAGTACGGCCAGGAGCTGGTGGAGATGGCCCGTCAGAACAAGCTGGACCCTGTCATCGGACGGGACAGCGAGATTCGGAATGTCATCCGTATCCTCAGCCGGAAGCGGAAAAACAATCCCTGCCTTATCGGCGAGCCCGGCGTTGGCAAAACCGCCATTGCCGAAGGGCTGGCCCAGCGTATTGTCCGGGGCGACGTGCCTGAGAACCTGAAAAACCGGAAGGTGTTCAGTCTGGACATGGGCGCTCTGGTGGCCGGTGCCAAGTACCGGGGCGAGTTCGAGGAACGGCTCAAGAGCGTTCTCAATGAAGTGAAAAAGAGCGAGGGTGAAATCATCCTCTTTATTGATGAGCTCCACACCATTGTAGGTGCAGGCAAGACCGACGGCGCCATGGATGCAGGCAACCTGCTGAAACCCATGCTGGCCCGGGGCGAACTCCACTGCATCGGCGCCACCACCCTGGACGAGTACCGGCAGTATATTGAGAAAGACCCCGCCCTGGAGCGGCGGTTCCAGCCGGTCCAGGTGGATGAGCCTACCGTGGAGGACACCATCAGCATCCTTCGTGGTCTGAAAGAGCGGTACGAGGTGTTCCACGGTGTCAAGATTCAGGACACCGCCCTGGTGGCTGCTGCTACCCTCTCCAACCGGTACATTACCGACCGGTTCCTGCCCGACAAGGCCATCGACCTGGTGGACGAAGCCTGTGCCATGATCAAGACCGAGATGGACAGCATGCCCGCCGAGCTGGATGACCTGCAGCACAAAATCACCCAGCTTCAGATTGAGGAAATCAGCCTCAAAAAAGAGACCGACAATGCCAGTGCCCAGCGGCTGGCTGCCCTCCAGAAGGAGATGGCCGAGCTGCGGGACCAGTTCAACTCCATGAAGGCTCAGTGGGAGAGCGAGAAGAACTCCATCGGCAGCGTTCAGGAGATTCGTGCCAAACTGGAACAGACCAAGGCAGACATTGAGACTGCTACCCGCACCGGCGATTACGCCAAGGCCGGAGAGCTGCAGTACAGCATCCTTCCCAAACTCCAGGCACAGCTGGAGGAGAGCGAGAAGGCCGCTGCCCAGAAACAGGAGAACAGCCTGCTCCGGGACCGTGTGACCGAGGAAGAGATTGCCCGTATTGTGGCCCGCTGGACCGGAATCCCGGTGGAGAAGCTGGTGGAAGGCGAGCGGGAGAAACTGCTCAACCTGGACAAAATTCTCCATCAGCGGGTGGTCGGCCAGGACGAAGCCGTCAAGAAGGTAAGCGAGGCCATCCTCCGCAGCCGTGCCGGCATTGCCAACCCCAACCGGCCCATCGGCAGCTTCCTGTTCCTGGGTCCCACCGGCGTAGGCAAGACCGAGCTGGCCAAGGCTCTGGCTCAGTGCCTGTTTGACGACGAGAAGAACATGGTTCGGATCGACATGACCGAATACATGGAGAAATTCAGCGTCAGCCGGCTCATTGGTGCGCCTCCGGGATACGTGGGCTACGAGGAGGGCGGTCAGCTCACCGAGGCCGTCCGGCGGAAGCCCTACAGTGTAGTCCTCTTTGATGAGGTGGAGAAAGCCCATCCCGATGTGTTCAACATCCTGCTCCAGGTTCTGGACGACGGTCACATTACCGACAGCCAGGGCCGGACCGTGGACTTCAAGAACACCATCATCATCCTGACCAGCAACCTGGGCAGCCCCATCATTCTGGAGGCTCTGGAACGGAGCCGTGCCCAGGGCGGCAACGAGATCGATGCTCAGGCCCGGGCTCAGGTGGATGCCCTGCTGAAACAGCAGTTCCGTCCCGAGTTCCTCAACCGTCTGGACGAAATCGTCTACTACAAGAGCCTGACCAAAGAGGAGATCGGCGGCATTGTGGACCTGCTCATTGCAGACCTGCAGCACCGTCTGGCAGACAAGGAACTGACCCTCACCGTCACTCCCGCTGCCAAGGCTCTCATCATCCAGGGAGGCTACGACCCCATTTACGGTGCCCGTCCTCTCAAGCGGTATCTCCAGAGCCATGTGGAGACCATGGTAGCCCGTCGACTGATTGCCGACCCGCCTCTGCCTGGCTCCACCCTGACCGTGGATGCGGAGAACGACCAGCTGGTGCTCCGTTAAGTACCAACTTCCTTTTGTTGCAAAAGTCAGAGAAGGCCCCCGGACCAAAAGGCCCGGGGGCCTTTCCCTTTTTAAAAGAATGCCGCCGGGGAAAGGTCTTCCCTTCCCCCGGCGGCACAACCGTCCTGTGTTTGATGGCTTGTTATTCCAATTCAAAGGCGCCGGTATAGAGCTGATAATACTTGCCCTTCTGGGCCAGCAGCTCCTCATGGCTGCCCCGCTCAATGATCCGTCCCTGCTCCAGCACCATAATGCAGTCGCTGTTCCGGACCGTGCTGAGCCGGTGGGCAATGACAAACACCGTCCGCCCCTCCATCAGCTTATCCATGCCGTCCTGCACGATTTTCTCGGTGCGGGTATCAATGGAGGAGGTTGCCTCGTCCAGAATCAGAACGGGCGGGTCGGCAATGGCCGCCCGGGCAATGGCCAGCAGCTGCCGCTGGCCCTGGCTCAGGTTAGCGCCGTCTCCGGTGAGCATGGTGTCATATCCCTGGGGAAGCATCTTGATGAATCCGTCGGCATTGGCCAGCCGTGCGGCGGCCTCCACTTCCTCCTGGGTAGCATCCAGCTTTCCGTACTTGATGTTCTCGGCTACGGTGCCGGTGAACAGGTGGGTGTCCTGAAGAACGATGCCCAGGCTCCGGCGAAGGTCGCTCTTCTTTATCTTGCTGATGGTAATGCCGTCATACCGGATAGAGCCCTTCTGGATGTCATAGAACCGGTTGATCAGGTTGGTAATGGTGGTTTTGCCTGCGCCGGTGGAGCCTACAAAGGCAATCTTCTGGCCCGGTTTGGCGTACAGGTTGATATCGTGGAGCACGATTTTCTCGGGGGTGTATCCGAAGTCCACATGCTCAAACACCACGTCACCTTCCACCTTGCTCAGGATGGTCTTGTTTTCTCCGGTGACCCAGGCCCACTGGCCGGTATGCTCATCCACAACTTCCAGGTCGTACTCCCCGTCAGAGGCTTCCTTATTGCTCTTCCGCACATTTACCAATTCTACAAAACCGTTGTCCCCTTCGCTGGGTTCGTCCAACAGCTTGAAGATACGGTCGGCGCCGGCCATAGCCATGACCACACTGTTCAGCTGCTGGCTGACCTGACTGATGGGCATGGTAAAGCTCTTTTCCAGGCTGAGGAAGCTGGCCAGACCGCCCAGGGTGAAACCGCCGAAGCCGGAGATGGCCAGCACGCCGCCGGCCATGGCACAGACCACATATCCGGCGTTGCCCAGGTTCATATTGACAGGGCCCAGCATGCTGGAGAAGGCGTTTGCCTTGGTGGAGCTTTCGCAGAGAGCCTCGTTGAGCTGGTCAAACTGTTCCTTGGATTTTTCCTCCCGGCAGAACACCTTGACCACCTTCTGGCCTTCCATCATTTCCTCAATGTAGCCGTTGATGGCGCCCAGCCTCCGCTGCTGCTCCACAAAGAACCGGCCGGAATGGGAAGCCACCTTGCCGGTGATAAAGGTCATCAAAGCTACCATGGCCAGGCTGAAAAGGGTCAGCACCGGGCTCAGATAAATCATGCTTACCACCACAGTCAGGATGGTGACCAGACTGCTGGCAAACTGAGGCATACTCTGGCTGATAAGCTGCCGGAGGGTATCGGTATCGTTGGTGTACACTGACATGATATCGCCATGGGCATGGGTGTCAAAATACCGCAGGGGCAGGCTTTCCATGTGGGTGAAAAGCTGGTCCCGGATGTCCTTCAGGGCTCCCTGGCTCACCACGATCATAATACTCTGATAGGCGTAAGTAGCAAAAATCCCCAGGGCATAGAAGCAGGCTACCCGGGCAATGGCGCCGGTGAGAGGGCCAAAATCAGGGTTCTGCTGTCCGATACAGGGAACAATGTACAGGTCGATCAAATCCCGCATGAAAAGGGTGCCCTGCACATTGCAGATGGCGCTGATGATAATGCAGGCCACTACCACGATCAGGTGAACTGCATAATCCTCAAAAAGGATGCCCAGTAGCCGCTTAAAGATTTTTCCAGGATTCTGCACCTTCTGTGCGGCCACCTGGTTGGCAACTCGGTTTCCCGGACCCGGCATTATTCCTCACTTCCTTTCATCTGAGATTCATACACATCGCGATAGATGGGGTTATTGGCTATGAGCTCCTCATGGGTGCCCACGCCGTTGATCTTGCCGTCGTCCAGAACCACAATAATATCGGAATCCTGCACGCTGGAGATTCGCTGAGCAATAATCAATTTGGTGGTGCCGGGAATCTTCTTGGCAAAGGCTTCCCGGATACGGGCATCGGTAGCAGTGTCCACAGCGCTGGTGGAGTCGTCCAGAATCAGCACCTTGGGCCGCTTGATCAGAGCACGGGCGATGCAAAGCCGCTGCTTCTGGCCGCCGGACACGTTGGTACCGCCCTGCTCAATATGGGTCTCGTACTTATCAGGGAAGGTCTGGATAAACTCGTCGGCACAGGCCAGCTTGCAGACCTCCTGAATTTCCTCCTGGGTGGCATCTTCCTTGCCCCAGCGGATGTTGTCGTTGATGGTACCGCTGAACAGAACATTCTTCTGCAGCACCACGGCCACGCTTTCCCGGAGGGCTTCAATATTGTACTTCCGCACATCCAGGCCGCCTACCTTTACACTGCCCTCGGTCACATCATACAGCCGGGGAATCAGGTTGACCAGGCTGGACTTGGCGCTGCCAGTACCGCCCAGAATACCCACGGTGGCTCCGGCCGGAATGTTCAGACAGATATCCTTCAGGACCATATTGCCGTCTTTTTTGTAGGCAAAGTTTACATGGTCAAAAACAATGGAGCCGTCCTTCACATCCATGACATTTTCTTCGCCGTCTGCGATGGTGGGCTGCTCTTCCAGAACCTCCACGATCCGCTCTGCAGCGGCCTTGGACATGGTGATCATAACAAAAACCATGCTCAGCATCATCATGCTCATAAGAATGTTCATTACATAGCTGAGCATACTGGTCAGGTTGCCGGTGGTCATGTCCCCTGCCACAATGAACTGTGCGCCCATATAGCTGAGGACAAGAATGCATCCGTAGGAGCAGAACTGCATAAGGGGCATATTCAGCACGACCATCTTTTCAGCCTTGACAAACAGATTTTTCAGGTTGCTGCTGGCGGTGCGGAACTTTTCATTTTCATGCTCTTCCCGGACATAGGCTTTGACCACCCGGATGGCGTTCACGTTTTCCTGAACGCTGCTGTTCAGAGCATCATACTTCTTGAATACCTGGCTGAACAGGGGGAAAGCCCGGCTCATAATAAATGCCAGGCAGATTCCCAGGAATACCAGAACCACCAGGAAGATGCTGGACAGCCGGGCATTGATGGAGAAGGCCATGAACAAGGCCACGATCATGGTAACCGGAGCCCGGAAGCACATTCTCAGAATCATCATATATGCATTCTGTACGTTGGTCACGTCGGTGGTAAGACGGGTCACCAGGCCGGCGGTGGAGTACTTGTCAATGTTGGAAAAGCTGTACTCCTGAATCCGGCTGAACATGGCCTGCCGCAGGTTCTTGGCAAAGCCGGCGCTGGCCACTGCGCCAAAGTGAGCGCCGCCGATACCGGCAGCCAGGCTGAGCAGGGTTGCCGCCAGCATAACGGCTCCCACCCGGGCCACATGGCCCATATCCCCCATGTTGACGCCTTCATCAATGATGGATGCCATCAGCAGGGGGATGATCATTTCCATAATAACTTCCAGTATCATGCATACCGGAGTCAAAAAAGAGGGCAGCTTATACTCCCCGATATGTGCTGCCAGTTTTTTAATCATGGTTTATCCTCCGTTTCATTGAATTCTTTCCCCTCGTTCCGAAGATTTTTCCGGATTTTTTCCAGTACCCGTTCTACGGTCTCTATTTCCTCGGGGGTAATGTCTTTCCGCAGCTTCTCCTCCATCTCCATAATGGTGTTGTGGATTTCCTGCTGGATGCGGTAGGCCTTGGGTGTCAGGACCAGCTTTTTCAGCCGGGCATCCTGGGGCACACTCTCCCGGCGTATCAGGTCATTCTGTTCCATAAGCTGCAGAATTCCTGTCACGGTACTGCGGCCGGTATTGAATTGTTTTTCCAAATCTCTCTGGAATACATCTGTTCCTTCCGGCTGGGAGGACAGATAATGAAGTATCATCCCCTGCATGGCGGTAATTCCGCCCGCTTCCCGGTCAATCACAACGGAAAGCCGGTTATCAATGTACCGCTTGATTTCCCGGTTTGCCCTTTTGATTTTCCAGCTCAGGTTTCCACAGGGATTGTTTGAATCCGAATTGTTCCCCACCTAACTGTTCGCCTCCTAACATTTATTGCCAATGGGTATTATAGTATGATTAAAATTGAAAATCAAGACTTGATTTTTATTCTTTGCCGAACAGGGTAAAAGCCGAAAGGCCGCCAAGAGGCAGTTCGACGGCCTGAACAACGACAACGACTACAAGCAGACCTATGCAAAGAGTACATCCAAGCCCAAAAATGCCTGTGCCTACCCAAACAGATCGGGCGGGCACAGGCCGCATTTAAGGAGTTCAGTAAAGAAGTCCTGCTCCATAAACAGCAGGTCAAGGAGAAAAAGCTGCCCACAGGGCAGTTTGTTGGTTGGATGATCGAACAGGAGGCGGTAATCGAGCAATTGTGTGAAAAACAAATTCTACAGAGAGCAGTTATATATTCTTTCCCTTTATTTCGGATTCCGGTCCTTCTTCATTTTCTTTATATTTCCATATGTATCCTCCTGCTGTTTTTTGCCGTCCTCTTAACGCATCACATATAGACTTTCGGTTGATTCCTGTTGCTCTAACTGCGGTTCTGATTGAACCAAATTCAGCGCAAATAGTACCATTCAAATCAATTTGATAAACAACCTTGCTCTCATTTTCACCGGAGTTTTGTCTTGGCTTCGCTAATGGAGGTATGCTAGACTTTTCTTCATTCCTCTTAACCTTTTTCCACTGAAACCCGCCAGCTGTATGATTATACCCGTAAATTGCCTTCAGTATCTGTGTTTTCGAAATTGCAGTATCCTGCGATGCAATTTCAACGGAAGCATAGCAATTTATTAATACCCCTTGTGAATTATATTTTCTTATTTCAAATTCATCAGCTTTCTTTTTCTTCTCTGTAACTCTTTGGGTTGCAAACAGGCTATCCTCCTCTGCAACCAAAACAGGCTTATTAAGTTTGAGACTTTCCAGAAAAAAATTTCTATCTATCTGTGCATCATGTAAGTTTTTGTTGAGGAAATCAACCACAGCGGAGAAACAAATGCGTTCCGAATAAATCCATTCTAATAGCAAGATACCATTCTGTTTACACCGTTCCTTCTTCACATTATCCAGCTCTTGCCTATACTCATAGCCTTTTTTACCGCCGAAGTAATCCAGCGCCTGGTAGTGCTGTTCACCCTGATACTCTATAGCACAATTCTCTTGTGGAATAAAAATATCCAAAGATTGCCCTTCAAGCCAGTCTGGATGATACTGATAAACTGTCCCGGGATAAAAAAGATTTATATACTTGAAAAGTCTATATTCTGATTTCCATACATAGATGCTTTTTGCATTTATAAATTCCTCATATGCTTGATTATAAATTTTAGCAATCCACTGGCTCAGCTCTTTTTTGGTTTCTAAAAACTTTTGATAAATGTCTGATTTAATAATAGTATCTTCTCTGTAGTAATCACTAACCGCTTCTTCCGTATTTTTTATGAGTTGTAAAATAGGGCAGGCATCCTTGACTTGTTTGTAAGTGTTAACTGAGTGATCAAGCCCCACAACTTCTTTCAAATTCCAATAAATCGGTTCCTGATAATGCTGTCCATATACTAAAATTATCAGTTCTATGTTGTTGAAGCTGACTGGAATTTGGTATTGGAGCATATCATACCCTGAAACAATACGCGTCACTATAAAATGATTTCGAAGCAGCCACATTTTTATATTATATTGCTTGTCACATGTACAGTCGATTGGAATATAAATTATGTTCTCACCCTTTGGCGGCTGAAGATTTATGTCTTTCAAATTTTCATGAAACTTACTCAGTATTTTCTCGATTTTTTGAGTTTGACTCTTTACCCAGCAAAGCAATCGAACTGCTTCAGGGTAAAGCTTCCATGAAGGATATAATCCTTCTCTCCAAAAGGCATTTTTGTGTGAAGCTCCAGCTATGTTCGATTTCTTATCTGTAATACGCTTATACTCACGATCCAAGCGATTCATCACAGCAATTTCTTCTTCTCCTGCTATTTGTGGAAATTGCTGCGTTCCAAAAAGAAGCCGGCAATTGGGATAACAGCTATTGTAATATACAATTTGCTCAATAATTGGGCGAACACTATGAATATCCCGAATTTGATGTTGTGCATATAATTTGATTTCATTTTTCGGACCATATAAAGTATCTTGATAATAAATAATATTATCCACCGGTTTACCATTAATTTCCAATTTGAAATATACACCCAAGATATTTCTAACACCATAATCTCTAAGAACAAACAAAAATCCGCATTGATTCCATCGCTCACACAAAAAGCAATGTCTCAAATTAAGGCTATATTGGTCATAAAACACTAAAGCATCCGACAAAATATCAATGGTTTTCCCCAAGTCCAAAAATCTCAAATTGTCGTCATTTGTTACTACAAGATGTTCTTCACCGTTCTGGTAGAAGGCCATAGCATTGTAGAATCCGCTTCCAAAATCTGTCATAAAATTCTTTCCTATGTCAAAAATATTTATATGCATTGTATTTAACAGAATATCATACATTTAATACTTTTTCCACAAAAAGAAGGCAAGCACAAAAAATACCCCTGAGACTTTTCAATCCCAGAGGCATCATCGTTCTTGACAATAAACAACAAATCCGAACCCATTGCCAATCAGCATAAGGTTCGGATTTGTTTGTTTTGGTGGAGAATTAGGGATTCGAACCCCAGACCCCTTGCGTGTGATGCAAATGCTCTAACCAGCTGAGCTAATCCTCCATCGGGGTACAGATGATATTATATCACCCCCTTCCCCTAAAAGTCAACCCCCACTTTTAAAATTCCCGCAAAAAAACTCCGCTCCGGAATCTTCCGGAGCGGAGTGGTTTTACCTGTTACAGATACCTGAATCAAGCATCTTTCTGCCAGTGAATGACCTTCTTGGGGCACTTTTCAATGCAGGTGCCGCAGCCGGTGCACTTGGCGTAGTCAATCTTGGCCAGGAAGTTGTCCAGAGTGATAGCCTGCTCGGGGCAGTTCTTAACGCAGAGACCACAGCTGATGCAGCCGTTCTTGCATTCCTTCATGACGAACTTGCCCATCTCATGGTTGGAGCACTGGACCACAGGCTTCTGGGGAGCATCCCCCAGCATAATGATCTTCTTGGGGCAGGCCTGAACACAGGCACCGCAACCCACGCACTTGCTCCGGTCCACAGTAGCAACTCCGTCCACCACATGGATGGCATCGAAGTTACAGGCAGCCACACAGTCGCCCAGACCTACACAGCCAAAGGCGCATGCGCTGGGACCACCGGCCAGGGCAGCAGCTGCAGCACAGCTCTTGATACCCTGATAATCAAACTTGACCTCGCAGATTCCGTTCTTGGCGCCGGTGCAGGCAACCACAGCGGCCTTGGCCACAGAGTCGCCGGCTTCAACGCCCATGATCTCAGCCAGCTTGGCTGCACAGGCAGGGCCGCCTACGGCACACTTGTTGACGGGAGCGCCCTCCACCACGGCACGGGCGTAGTCGGAGCAGCCGGCATAGCCGCAGCCGCCGCAGTTGGCGCCGGGCAGGCACTCAGAGCACTGAGCCACACGGGGATCTTCATACACAGCCATGAACTTGGCAGCCAGTACCAGGACCACTGCACCGATCAGGCCTACAACGGAAACCAAAATAACTGCAAATACAATACCGTTCATTTTTGTTCCCTCCTAATTACACACCGAAGATGCTGGCCACGATACCGCCGAAGCCGGTGAAGGACAGAGCGGTAATGGCGGCAGCCACCAGGGTGATGGGCAGGCCCTTAAAGCAGGCGGGAGGGTTAGCAGCCTCCACGCGGGAACGAACGCCGCTGAACAGAACCATGGCCAGCATAAAGCCCAGGCCGGAGCCGGCAGCGCAGAACAGGCTTTCCACGTAGTTGTAGCCGTTGGTGAAGTTGAGAATGGTAACACCCAGCACACAGCAGTTGGTGGTGATCAGAGGCAGATACACACCCAGGCTGTTATACAGAGGGGGCATATACTTATGCAGTACGATCTCAATAAACTGTACCAGCACGGCGATGACCAGGATGAACACGATGGTCTGCAGGTAATCCAGGCCATTGGGAATCAGCAGGTAGGTCATCAGGGGCCAAGTAACAGCGGTAGCCAGCACCATTACGAAGGTAACGGCGCAGGACATGCCAAATGCACTGTCCAGCTTCTTGGAAACACCCAGGAAGGGGCAGATTCCCAGAAACTTGACCAGCACATAGTTGTCCACCAGAATCATGGTGAACAGGATGCTAAGCAGTTTAGCCATTAGTTCTCCTCCCCTTTCTGTTCTTTAGCTTCTTCGGCTTTCTCTACACAGAGTTTCCGCTCGATCTTGTTGTTGGTCTTGGTCTCATACCACACCACAGCAGCCATGAGCAGGCCAAAGGTGAAGAAGCCGCCGGGAGCGGAGGTCATAATGGTCATCCGGTCGATGCTTTCGGGGACGATGGTGATTCCCAGCCAGCTGCCGGCGCCGATGATCTCACGGATGGAAGCCATGCCCAGCAGAGCCAGGGTAAAGCCGATGCCCATGCCCACGCCGTCCAGAGCGGACTCAAAGACGGTGTGCTTGCAGGCAAACATCTCGGCACGGCCCAGGATGATGCAGTTAACCACGATCAGGGGCAGGTATACGCCCAGAGCAGCGTCCAGATCGGGGAAGAAAGCCTTTACCAGCATCTGAACGATGGTAACGAAGGTAGCAATAATGGTGATATAGCAGGGCAGGTGCACCTTATCGGGAATGACCTTCCGCAGGGCAGAAATTACCACGTTGGAGCAGATCAGCACGAAGGTGGCTGCAGCGCCCATACCCAGAGCGTTGGACACCGCAGTGGTGACCGCCAGGGTGGGGCAGGTACCCAGGACCAGCCGCAGAGTGGGGTTTTCCTTAATAATGCCGTTGGTCAGGTAGGACATTTTGGAAACTTTATTTTCAGCCATTTTCTCTTATGCCCCCTTTACTTGATTGAAACATTCGAAGGCATAGTTCACAGCCTCCACATAGGCCTCGGAGGAGATGGTGCTGCCGCCGATGGCATCCACGTTGGTGCCGATCTCAGCAGAGCCGCTCATACCCAGGAACTGACCCTTGAAGTCGTCGTTGTCACAGCGGTCACCCATACCGGCGGTCTGGGTGGAAGAATCGGACCAGATGCCAATGATGGTGCCCTCAGCATCAAAGCCGATGATGGTGGTGATAGCACCGCCGTCATAACCGGTAGCGCTGGACTTGATGGCGTAAGCAGATCCGTCAGACTTCATAACTGCGGACTCTACTCCTTCCATGCCTGTGACATCCAGATCCTGGAGATCATCTGTGGTAGTGCCTTCGGGGAGGACTTCCACATAGGCAGCCAGAGTGGTCTGGCGCTCGTTCTCCTCAATGATGGGGGCGGTGATCTGGTTGGTCACGGCCAGCAGTGCGCTGGTGATGACGCAGATCACTACCAAAACCACAATAGGCTTTACAATGGTTTCCCAGCTTGCATTTTTCATTTTAGTTGCCTCCCTTCTTGGCGGGCTTCACATAGCCCAGGGGAGTCTGCATGGTCAGCTTGTTGATATAGGGAGTGATCAGGTTGCCCAGCAGGATGGCGTAAGAAACGCCCTCTGCCAAACTGCCCCAATACCGGATAGCAAAGGTTACCACACCCATAAACAGGCCGAACACCAGCTTACCTTTCAGGGTGAAGGGGCTGGTCACATAGTCGGTAGCCATGAAAATGGCGCCGAAGAGCAGGCCGCCGCTGAGAATAGCGATGAGAGCGTACTCAATATCCCCTTCTGCGATCCAGCTGCAGACAAAAACAGTGAGAACATAGGTCACAGGGATAGCGGGGCTGATGGTCTTGGTGAATACCAGCCAGACAAAGCCCATGAGGCAAGCCAGAGCGCAGACTTCACCCAGAACACCACCGTGGATGCCCAGGAACAGATCCAGCAGGTCAAGACGATACACATTCTGAACCTGCAGAGGAGTAGCGCTGGCCAGCTGGTCAACGGCTGCATCGGGATAAGTCCAGGTGGTCATACGGGTGGCAAAGCCGCTGAACAGAACCAGACGGCCTACCAGAGCGGGGTTGGCAAAGTTCATGCCAATACCGCCGAACAGCTGCTTGACCAGAACGATGGAGACGAAAGCGCCTACCACGGCGATCCAGTAAGGCAGGCTTACAGGGAAGTTGAGAGCCAGAATCAGACCGGTAACCACTGCGGAAAGGTCTGCCACAGGGTTGGGCTTCTTCATCAGCTTGGTGTAGAGCCACTCAAAGAATACACAGGCGGCCACGGTTACAGCCTCCAGTGCCAAAGCCCGCATGCCGAAGATGACTGCACTGGCCACCACACAGGGGATGAGGGAAATGACTACGTTCCCCATCAGCCGCTGGGTGTCCACCATATCGGTAATGTGGGGAGAAGCAGTTACGATCAAACGATTTTCCATTGCTTATTTCCCTCCTGTTCTCTGCAGCACCTTGGCCAGACTCATGGTCTGGGTCACAGGGCGCTTGGCAGGGCAGACAAAGCTGCAGGTGCCGCACAGCACACACAGATCCAGATTCAGTTTGTTCAGTGCTTCCACATCTTTGTTCTTATATGCTTCTGCGATCTGCACCGGAGCCAGACCCATGGGGCAGCCGTTAATGCAGCGGCCGCACCGGATGCAGGCCTGAGGCTCGGGGATAGCAGCAGCCTCCCGGCTGAACAGCAGCAGACCGTTGTTCTGCTTCAGAAGGGGGAAGGAGGTGTCGGAGACACAGCCGCCCATCATGGGGCCGCCGTAAATTACCTTGCCCAGTTCCTTGCCTTCCTTGATTCCGCCGGCAAAGTCAATGATATCCTGGTAGGGAGTACCGATGGCCACTTCCACATTCATGGGCTTGGCGCAGGCATCTCCGTCCACAGTGACCCGCTTGGTCACCAGAGGCATACCGGTTTTCAGGAACTTGCCCAGAGTGGAAACGCTGGTCACGTTCATGACCACGCAGCCCACGTCGGCAGGCAGGCCGGCCCGGGGACGATCACCGGGAACAGTCTTGGGGACTTCACGTCCGGTACAGGTCTCCACCAGGTTCTTCTCAGCGCCCTGGGGATACCGGCTGGGCAGGGGCTTGACGCTTACCCCGGCCATACCGGAGGTACGCTCCTCCATCAGCTTGATGCACTCAGGCTTGTTGGTCTCAATGCCGATGATGCAGTTGGGAATGGAGCAGTACTTCATCACTGCTTCAATACCGCTGATGACAGTGTCGGTGCATTCCAGGAACTCCCGGGTATCAGGAGTCAGGAAAGGCTCGCACTCGGCGCCGTTGATGACCAGGGTATCCACGGGAGTAGCCGGGCAGAGCTTCACATGGGTGGGGAAGCCTGCACCGCCCAGACCTACCAGGCCGCAATCCTTGACTGCCTGGATCAGGCTGTCGTGATCGTTGACCACAGGAGGCTTGACAGACGGGTCAACCTTCTGCTCACCGTCAGTGTCAATGACCACAGTTGCTGCAGCTGCACCGTTGGGCATCCGGATGGTGCCCACTTCCGCCACCGTACCGCTGGCAGGAGAGTAGATGTTAGCGCTTACAAAACCGCCGGCCTCACCAATCAGAGTGCCCACCATAACGGTGTCACCCTTCTTGACCACAGGCTTGGCGGGGGCGCCGATGTGCATGCTCATGGGAATGACCAGGCGCTTGGAAATCGGCATCTGCACGGTTTCCATGGTAGCGGTGATCTTTTCATGAGGTACGCCTGCACCTTCGGCAGAACGCTTCAGCTTTTTAAACATGAAAGAACGATCCCCCATTTCATAAAAACTTGGCGGCGGATACCCAAAAGCATAAAATATCCGCCCGGAACGGCTTTTAGACAATCTGCCGCCCTTATACCATACACATCCATTTTATCATTTTTCTTCTTTAAGTCAACCAAAAGAGTCATTTCGATCAAGATTTTTCTGGGGACTTTTTCCAGGAGTTTTCCAGATTCTTCACAGTATTCCGGTTGCATTTGCACAAACGCCATGATACAATAAAAACAAACAACACCACAGGAGGCTGTTAAGATGAAGACTCTGTTTCGGATTTTAGTGGCTTTATTTGCATTGATTGGTGCTGCCGTTGCCGTATCCTACGCTTTGCAGGAAAGTCAGAAAAATCAATATATCACCCTGGACAGCGATCAGGATTGATCGCATTTGTTCCATAAACAGTACAGCCCGGATTCCCAAAGGAATCCGGGCTGTTTTTCTTTTGCTTCAAGCAGTCAGCTGATGGATCACAGCTCCAGCTCTTCCAGGCGGAGAAGAGCGTTGATATAAATTTCCAGACCCATGAGCAGATCTTCAAACCGGGCGCCTTCGTTGGCTCCGTGCATGGGACCTGCGAAATCAGGCAGGACCAGATCCTGCACCTCGGGGCCATAGCTGACAGCACAGGGGAAATGCCGTGCGTAAGTGCCGCCGCCCATCAGGAAGGGCTGAGCCTGACGGCCAGTGACCTCATTATAGGTGTTCAGGAGAGCCTGGATGGCGGGATGATCCGGCTCAATGTAGAAGCAGGCATTTCCTTCCACCTCTTCCAGATGAGCAGCGGTTCCGCAGGCAGCTTCCATCTGACGGGTCAGGGTATCCACGTCGGTGGTGGTGACATACCGGCAGTCAAAGGTCTGGCTGATGACGCCGTCCTTCATGGAGATGACGCCCCCGATGATGGTGAGGGGGGTAAACTTGCCGTCGTCCGCCTGAATCCCCACTCCCCTGCCGTAGTAATCCTTGTGCAGGTTCTGAAGCACTTTCAGGTAAGCATTTTCAGCCTCATTGCAGACACCGCTTTCCAGCAGGCAGTCCACCACCAGGCCGATGGCATTGACCGTTCCCTCGGGCAGGGCCGCATGGCCGCTCTTGCCCTGGCCCAGAACAGCGGTAGTATTCTCGTCCACTGCTTCCAGGGTAATGCCGGCAGTCTTTTTCAGCTTGTCCACGGGGACCTTTACCAGAGCCTTGGCCCGGTCGGGAACAGCGTTGTTGGCCACGCCGCCTTCAAAGTCCAGAATCACCCCATTGCAGACAGGGCTGCAGATTTTTCCGCCAAAGTGACCCTTTTCCCCGTTGCAGAGGGGGAACTCAGCATCAGGGGTGAAGAGGAAAGCGGGAGCGGGATAATTGGCCTGGTAATATTCCACATCGGTCATGCCGCACTCCTCATCACAGCCGAAAATGGCACGGATGGGATATTTCAGTTCCATTCCGCTTTCCTTGATGTACTTGAGGGCATAGAGGATCAGGACAGAGGGGCCTTTATCATCGGCAATGCCCCGTCCCAGGAGCCAGCCGTCCTTTTCCCGCAGGATCCAGGGGTCTGCATCCCAGCCATTTCCCACCGGCACTACGTCCATGTGGGTGATGGTAGCGATATATTTTTCCGGCTCCTTGCCGGGCAGCTGAGCCCACCCCAGGTATCCCTGGGCGTCATAGGTTTCAAAACCCATTTCCCTGGCCATAGCCAGCCCCTCGTTCAGGGCGTTCCGGGGGCCTTCCCCGTAAGGAGCTCCCGGCAGGGCGGGGCCTTTCACACTGGGCACTGCCACCAGCCGTGCCATATCCCGCAGGATGTTTTCCCGGTTTTCAGCAATAAATTCTTTTACAGTCTGCATACTGTTCTCTCCCATCCCGAAGCCCAAAGCAGGCTTCGCAGTTTTGGGGCGGCCTTTTCTTTTGAAAAGACGGCCTCAATGGTTTGATTATAGCACATTCCTTTTAAAAAGGAAACGCAAAAAGAGATTCAGTCCTGCATTTCCACCATATATTCCCAATACCGCTTGGGCAGGTTGCTCCGCTGGAGGGCATAGTTCCGCCGCTCCTCTATGGTGAGCGCCTTAAAAAAGGCCTTCCACATTTCCTGATATTGTTTTTCCTGGGCCTCCGGAGTGGGCAGAATCACCGGTTCCTGAAGCTCCAGGTACTCCACCTTTTTCCCCCGCTTAAGAAGGGCCAGATAATGGCTGTTGTCAAAAATAACAAAATCCTCCTCCGGCAGCCGGTCACAGAAATGATTCTGGAGCAAAGGCAGAACACAGTGGTGAGGCCGGATAACGGCACCCAGCATCCCCTCCCGTTCCTGGAACCGGAGCACCTCCCGGTACTTGCAGGCTTCATGGGAAACCTGCTGTTCCAGTTCCATGACGGCGGCCACATCCGGGTGGGCCAGCTGCCCCATCACCCGGGGGCCTTCCTGATAGCACAGTTCCAGAAACCGCAGAAGTTTCAATTCCTTTCCGTCGCTGTCATTGAGAAAGCCGTACATCATCAGCCGCCGCACCCCCTGCCCCATCTTCCGGATGCTGGCTTCCACCCGGGCTGCCCGGACCGGGTCGGTGAGAATTTCCGTCTGAGGAAAAAGGGAGGTCTCCGGCCGGCAGAGCTGCCAGATGTCGCAGGGCCGCTCCCGGTTTTGATAGCACTGAAAGACACAGCACAGAAAGCCTTCATAGCTGCCGTCATACCAATAGATAACATCTTTCGGGGTCAGAGTTTTGCCGCCAGCCATTTTACCGTCTCCTCTTCCACTGTTTTGGCCGCCAGAGCCGGGGCCATTCCCTCCTGAGCCAGCTGCTGCACCTGAGGTGCAGCCTCCGCCAAAAGCGGGGTATCATTGTCAAACATACTGGTCTGATAGCTTCCGTACCCGAAAGCCTTAGGGTCCAGGAGAGACCGGACCACCATCTCCCGCCGTGGAGAATGTGGTCCTGCATACCCTTTACAGGTGATAAAGTATTGGGCCCGCTTCAGAACCACCCCCAGCCGCCGCAGGCCCTCCCAGTCCAGGCTCTGCTGCCGGCGGGCGGTGCGAATCCGCTTTGCAGAGCGGGGGCCGATCCCGGGTACCCGGAGAAGCATTTCATAAGGGGCCCGGTTCACATCTACCGGGAAAAGATGGTAATGATTCACTGCCCAGTTGCACTTAGGGTCAAGGTAGGGATTAAAATTAGGATTCTCCTTATCCAGAATTTCCCCAGCATCAAACTGGTAATACCGGAGAAGCCAATCCGCCTGGTACAGCCGGTGTTCCCGGAGCAAGGGCGGCTTCACATCCAGAGCGGGAAGCCGGGAATCCTCCACCACCGGAATATAGGCGGAGAAAAACACCCGTTTCAGACTGTATTTCTTGTACAGTCCCTGGGTCAGGTTAAGAATCTGGTAGTCCGTCTCCGGGGTTGCACCCACGATCATCTGGGTGGACTGCCCTGCAGGGGCAAATTTGGGGGCGCTCCGGTAGACCTGAAGTTCCCGGCTGTTCTCCTGAGCAGTCTGAGCGATCTGTCCCATGGGTCGGAAGATGGCTTTTCTCCCCTTATCGGGAGCCAGGAGGGAAAGACTAGCCTCACTGGGCAGTTCAATATTTACCGAGAGCCGGTCGGCCAGAAGCCCCAGCCGCCGCACCAGAGCCGGGTCTGCTCCCGGGATGGTCTTTGCATGAATATATCCGTTGAAGCCGTACTCTCCCCGCAGCAGTTCCAGGGCTTGAATCATCTGCTCCATGGTGTAATCAGGATTTTTCAGCACGGCACTGGACAGGAACAGCCCTTCAATATAATTTCTCCGGTAAAACTCAATGGTAAGCTGTGCCAGCTCCCGGGGTGTAAAAGCTGCCCGGGGCAGGTCATTGGAGCGGCGGTTGACACAGTATTTGCAGTCGTAGGCGCAGATGTTGGTGAGCAGCACCTTGAGGAGAGAGACACATCGGCCATCCGCCGTAAAGGTATGGCAAAGCCCTGCCTGGACTGTGTTCCCGATTTTTCCGGGCTGGCCTTTCCTCCCCGAGCCGCTGGAAGTGCAGGCCACATCATACTTAGCGCTGTCCGCCAGAATCTCCAGCTTTCTCAGCAGTTCCATGGTTCTTCCTCCAAAAAAGGTGCAAAAAACAAGGCCCCCTCCCCCGTCGGTTTTTTCCTTGGGCAGGAGGCCTTTATAGTACAAATTATAGGACCTTTATTTCTCTATACTGAAATCACGGAAAGGAAAGAAAAGAAAATTTACCAGCGGGCTTTGGTCTCCACCACTTTCCCTGCAATGTAAAGATGAGACAGTTCCTCTCCCCGAAGGATCTTATCCTCATACTGGGGATTGAAGGCTTTCAGCACCACGGCGTTCCCCCGGCGGATAAACTTTTTCAGGGTGCCCTCGCCCCCTTCATCACCGTAGACCATAACTCCCAGGTCACCGTCGTCCAGGGTATTCTGGCGATGGACCAGGGCCAGGTCACCGTCGAAAATCCGGGGCTCCATGCTATCTCCCTTTACCACCAGGAAAAAGTAATTGTCCGGGTCTTTGACGCAGGCATACTCGGTACCGTAGTCCTCCTCAAAGGCCAGACCGCCGTAACCGGCTTTCACCGTGCCGATCACCGGAATCAGGCACTGCTGCCGTCCTCCGAAAAAGCGTTCCTCCGCCTGAAGGGTCTCGGGGCTGGGCTGGTTGAATCCCAACAGGTAATCAGTGGTGGTCTCCAGGACTTCTGCGATCCTGGCCACCATATCCGGCGCAGGGGTTGCCTTCTCTTTTTCCCACTTGCCCACAGCCTGCTGGGTCACTCCCAACTGGCGGGCAAGCTCCCCCTGGCTCATTTTCTTCGCCTTCCGGGCCTTTCGCAGAAATTCCGAAAACATCTGCCGCCACCTCCTTTTATCTTGAATTCATTATACAACCATTAGTAGTTCAATGTAAAGGTTTTTCTCAAAAAATTCATTTTTTTCTTTCAATTGTCTTGACTTTCCGCAAAACAGCATCTATAATACAACCATAACACAACCAACAGTTGTTATTCTTTTGGAGGTAAGTATCATGAAACTGGTCCTTTATAAACTGGGAATCGTTCTGGGCGCTCTGTTCTTTTTGCTGGCCATGGTCTCCACTGCTTATGCCACTGTTTCCCTCCCTGCCGGATTGCTGGTCCTTGCCTTCTCTGCTCTTACGGTCCGTATCTGCTGGCTGGAATACATTCATCTGGAAATCAGCATCCGCCGGGCTAAGGTTCTGGCCCGTCGGAAGGTCCGGGCTGTCTCTACCACCAAGCCCACTGCTGCCTAATTTTTTTTGCCCCCGGAACAGAATCACTTTTCAGCGGAGTCTGCCCTCCGCAGCCGATTTTTCTGTTCTTATTATAAAAAAGGGTATGGCCTTTTGGGCCATACCCTTTTCTTTTTACTCAGGTTTGTTCAAACACTTTCAGAATGGCGGGAATCAGCTGTTTTTTCCGGCTGACTACCCCGGGCAGAATGGCCAGGTCATCCTTCCATTCCACCTGACCGAAAGCATCCTCCACCACATCCTTGGCGCCGCTGCCTGCAATCATCAGGTAGGTGACGGTATCCCGCACGTCGGTAAACATATAGAAGAGAAGCGGAACGTTCTGCTTCTGCATGGCAATGGGAAGATAACTCCGGAGAAGATCCTGGGCTGCCTCCCGGTTTTTCCGGGTCATGTAGCTGCCCTGGCCCACACCGAACCGGTCCTCACCACTGGTGAAAATCTTGAAGTCCTGGAGAAACACTTCCTCAGGGGATTTTCCTTCCAGGTTTCCGCCGGCCTCAAACATCTGCTGGGCATAGGCTTCCATGTCCACCTGGGCAATATTGGCCAGGGCAGTGGCGGCCTGCTCGTCCTGGGGAGTGCAGGTGGGGCTGCGGAACATAAGGGTGTCGCTGAGGATGGCGGAAAGCATAACTCCTGCAATATCCTTGGGAATTTCCACCATGTTTTCCAGGAACATCTGGAAGATGATGGTGCAGGTGCAGCCCACCGGCATATTCCGGAAAAAGACCGGGCCGCTGGTTTCCAGGCTGCCCAGACGGTGATGGTCGATGATCTCCAGAATATCTGCCCGCTCGTACCCTTCCACCGCCTGGGTCCGCTCGTTGTGGTCCACCAGAATCAGCTGTTTGGGATGGAGGTTCAACAGGTTCCGGCGGCTGATCACACCGCAGTATTTTCCGTCATTGTCCAGAATGGGGAAATACCGGTGCCGAACCTGGGCCATGATCTTCCGGGCATTCTCCACCGGGGTGTGAACACTGAAGGTGAGCAGGTTCTGGGTGGTCATATAATGCCGGACCGGAGCTGCCTGGCTGATGAGCCGGCTGGCCTCGTAGGTGTCATAGGGAGTGCGGATGATGGCCACATTCCGTTCCTCCGCCAGCCGGAGAATGGTCTTGGGCACCTGGGCATCCATGCAGATAATGAGAATGGACGCTCCCAGCTCAATGGCGCAGAACTGGCTCTCGTACCGGTTGGAGAGCAGGACAATATCCCCGGGCTTGACCACTTCCTCCATGCTTTCGGTGGTTCCTCCGTTTACATGGAGCCGTCCGCTTTCCACCCGGCCGTTCTCATCTCCCACCACCAGAGTTCCGTCCAGGGTGGATACCAGATTCTTATAGCTGGTTTTTGCCTTGGCCAGGATGGAACGGTCAAAGTTTCCCATATTGGCGGTGGCGATATCCTTGATGGTGATGACTCCCTGGAGTTCCCTTTCCTGATCGGTAATGACCAGAGTATCGATCACCCGATCCCGCATCATGCTCCAGGCATCCTTCAGGCTGGTTTCCTGGTCAATGGGCTCCTCCTTCCGGATATCAATATCACCTACCTGGGGGCTTACATCCGTAATCAGCCGGGGAGGCTGCACCCCAAAGTAATTCAGGGCATACTCTGTCTCCCGGTTGATCTCCCCCGCCCGGCAGGCTACACACTCCATTTCACTGGCCGCACTTTTCAGGTATGCGTAGCTGATGGCAGCACAAATGGAGTCGGTATCCGGATTTCGGTGGCCTATAACATAAACTTTTTTATTTCCGGGTTCCATAATAACCTCTCCTGTTCTGTCTTGGCGACCTTTATCTCTTCTTTGGATGTGTCTATTATATTCTTTTTAAAGAATGCTATCAAGAAAAATTCCTTTCTTCCTTTTTCTTTTTCAGTATGCAAACCGACGAAATTTCCAAAAGATGTTTGTGTATTCTTGACAAACCCCTTTCCTTATATTACACTGTAAAATGTATGTGTGGAAGTAGCCTCACATTTTCTCTGGAACTTGAAACAGATAGATGAGGATGAACAGTATGGAACGGAAAAATTTGCGAAACATTGCCATTATCGCCCACGTTGACCATGGCAAGACCACTCTGGTAGACCAGATTCTCAAGCAGTCCGGCTCCTTCCGGGAGAATCAGCAGGTGGCCGACCGGGTCATGGACAGCGGCGATATTGAACGGGAGCGGGGAATCACCATCCTGGCCAAGAACTGCTCCTGCACCTATAAGGATGTAAAAATCAACATTGTAGACACTCCCGGCCACGCCGACTTCGGCGGTGAGGTGGAGCGTGTGCTCAAGATGGTAGACGGTGTGCTCCTTCTGGTGGATGCTGCCGAAGGCTGCATGCCCCAGACCCGGTTTGTGCTTCAGAAGGCTCTGCAGCAGAACCTGAGCCTGGTCATTGCCGTCAACAAAATCGACCGTCCTGATGCCCGCATCAAGGAAGTCATCGATGAGATCCTCCTCCTTCTCATGGATCTGGATGCCACCGATGAGCAGCTGGACAGCCCCATGATTTTCTGCAGCGGCCGGAACGGCACCGCCAGCTATGACTGGGAGAAGCCCGGCACCGACCTGACTCCCCTCTTTGAGACCATTCTCCAGTATGTGAAGTGCCCCGAGTGCGACAAGGACCAGCCCTTCCAGATGCTCTGCTCCAGCGTTGACTACAACGACTTCGTGGGCCGTATCGGCATTGGCCGCATCCAGAACGGCACCGTCAAGGTCAACCAGGACGTGTCCATCTGCGACTGGCACAATCCCGACCTGAACTTCAAGGGCCGTATCACCAAGCTTTACACCTTTGAGGCCAACGGCCGCCAGCCTGCCGAGTATGCGGAAGCCGGCGACATTGTGGCTTTCAGCGGCATTGCAGATGTGACCATCGGCAATACCCTCTGCGATCCTTCCAAGGTTGAGCCCCTGCCCTTTGTGAAGATCAATGACCCCACCGTGGAAATGACCTTCTCTGTAAACGACAGTCCCTTTGCCGGCCGGGAAGGCAAATATGTTACCAGCCGCCAGATCCGGGACCGTCTCCAGCGGGAACTTCTGAAGGACGTAGCCCTCCGGGTTGAGGACAGCGCCACCACCGACAGTTTCCGGGTCATGGGCCGTGGCGAAATGCACCTGTCCATCCTCATTGAGACCATGCGCCGGGAAGGCTACGAGCTGCAGGTTTCTCCGCCCCGGGTACTGACCCACGAGGAGAACGGCGTGACCATGGAGCCTATGGAGCAGGTGGTCATCGATGTGCCTGAGGAGTATCAGGGCGCAGTCATGACCGCCCTGGGCGCCCGGAAGGGTCTTCTCCAGAACATTGAAATGCTGGGAAGCCGGAGCCGTCTCACCTTCCGTATGCCCAGCCGGGGCCTGTTCGGTTACCGGAGCCAGTTCCTCACCGACACCCATGGCGAAGGCATCCTGAACACCATCTTCGACGGTTACGAGCCCTGGTGCGGCGAGATCGCCAGCCGGAGCAGCGGCAGCCTGATCTGCCACGAAGCCGGCGAGGCTGTCACCTACGGCCTGTTCAATGCTCAGCAGCGGGGCACCCTGCTGGTCACCCCCGGCGACAAGGTATACGAGGGCATGATCGTGGGCTACACCGCCAGCGGCGAGGACATTGTAGTAAACATCTGCAAGACCAAGCATCTGACCAACACCCGTGCTTCCGGCAGCGACGACGCTCTGCGCCTGGTGCCCGTAAGCAAGTTCAGCCTGGAAGAGTGCCTGGAGTTCCTGGCCCCCGACGAACTGCTGGAGGTCACCCCTGAAAACCTTCGTCTCCGGAAGGTCATTCTCAGCAATGACGCCCGGATGAAGGCCACCCACAAGAAGAGCTGATTTAAAAGGCCCGGTCCTTTACTGGATCGGGCCTTTTCTCATGTCTCCCCTCTTGTATATAGCAGGAAAAACAAGTACAATGAAATGGGCAAAACTAAAACGCTGAAAGGATGTTTTTTCATATGGGATTTAATATTGTGGTAGGACAGAGCGGCGGTCCCACTGCCGTCATCAATTCCAGTCTGGCAGGAGTATATGAGACTGCCAAAAAAATGGGCGTTGACAAAGTATACGGAATGAAATTCGGCATTGAAGGATTCCTTCAGGACAGCCTGGTGGATCTGGACAGCCTTTTCACCGGGGACATGAACATTGAACTGCTCAAGCGCACTCCCTCCAGTTACCTGGGTTCCTGCCGGTTCAAGCTGCCTGAGCTGACCCAGGATGAAGACACCTACAAAACCATCTTCTCCATCCTGAAGAAATACGATATTCAGGCCATGTTCTACATTGGCGGAAACGACAGCATGGACACCATTGCCAAGCTGAGCACCTACGCCATGACCATCAACAGCCCCATCCGTTTTATCGGGGTTCCCAAGACCATTGACAACGACCTTATGCTCACCGACCACACTCCCGGTTATGGCAGCGCCGCAAAGTACATTGCCACCATCCTGAAGGAGATGATCTGTGACTCCAACGTATACAACATCCGGAGCGTTACTGTAGCCGAAATCATGGGCCGTCATGCAGGCTGGCTGGCCGGAGCCGCCAGTCTGGCAGCCGGGGATGACGGAGAAGGTCCCGACATCATCCTTCTCCCCGAGGTTCCCTTTGACCCGGAAGTTTTCCTCAAGCGGGTGGACGACCTCCAGCATTCCAAATCCAATGTGATCATTGCTGCCAGTGAAGGGGTCAAGACCAAGGAAGGTGTTTATCTCTGCGACCTGGTGAGCACTGCCGGTCAGCTGGACGCCTTCGGACACAAGGCCATTCTCAGCGGCACCAGCCGGTACCTCAGTGACCTTATCAGCAAGAATCTGGGCTGCAAGAGCCGGGCCATTGAGTTCAGCACCCTCCAGCGGTGCGCCAGCCATCTGGCCAGCCGGACCGACATCAGCGAAGCCTACATGGCAGGCGGCGCCGCCGTCAAGGCTGCCCTGGCAGGCGAGACCGGCAAGATGAGCGCCCTCAAGCGGCTCCACAACCATCCCTACCTCTGTGTCAGCGAAATGGTGGATGTACACGCCGTAGCCAACCTGGAGAAAAAGGTTCCCCTGGAGTGGATCACCTCCGACGGCACCCATGTGACCAAAGACTTTGTGCATTACGCCCGTCCCCTGATTCAGGGTGAAATGAGCCCCATGTTTGTAAACGGCGTTCCCATGCACATGCATCTGCGCTGATTGAACGGACATTACGAAATAGCAATATTCGCAATATTTTAGTTGTGTATGTTGCGTTTGAAGTTTCACATTATGGAACAAGCTCGTGTTTTTTCGGGCTTGTTCTTTTTTGTAATTCCGCCATATGGAACGTTTTCTCTCTATGGGGAGTTGGCAAGTCCTACAATGGGAAAAAAGGGGGAAGGCTGGTAGAATAGATACGTTCAGAAAAAAGGGGGTGCGCCTCCCCCCAGAGAGGCAGAAGCTGGAAAGGGGTACAAAATGGGCAAGAATGCTATTGTGGGCCAGTCCGGTGGTCCCACTTCCGTCATCAACGCAAGCCTGGCCGGGGTTTACCAGAGCTGTAAGGTTCGGGGCGCTCAGGTGGTTTATGGAATGTGCAACGGTGTTGCCGGACTTCTGGAAAAGCGGGTGGTAGACCTTTCCGCCCAGCTGCATGACCACCTGGACGTGGAATTGCTCAAGCGTACTCCTTCCAGCTTTCTCGGCTCCTGCCGGTTCAAGCTGCCTGCCATTGAGGAGGACCGTGCCATCTATGAAAAGCTGTTCCGTATTCTGGAAGAGCTGGATATCGGCTATTTCTTCTACATCGGCGGTAATGACAGCATGGACACCATCGGCAAGCTGGCTGACTACGGCAAGCTGGTGGGGAGCGATATCCGGTTTATGGGTGTCCCCAAAACCATCGACAATGACCTGATGGTAACCGATCACACCCCCGGCTATGGCAGTGCTGCCAAGTACATCGGGGTCATCATGAAGGAAATCATCCGGGACGCCACCGTTTACGGAACCAAATATGTGACCATTGTGGAAATCATGGGCCGGAATGCCGGCTGGCTCACTGCCGCCGCTGCCCTGGCCCGGTCCGAAGACTGCGAAGGGGTGGATATGATCTGCCTGCCCGAAGTTCCTTTTGACGTGGAGCATTTTGTGGAAAAGGTGGCCGCCCTGCAGGAAAAGAAGCCCAGCGTTGTAATCGCCGTGTCCGAAGGAATCAAACTGGCGGATGGCCGGTATGTCTGTGAGTTGGCCGACGATGTTCACGCAGTGGATGCTTTCGGACATAAGACCCTGACCGGAACCGCCCGGTTCCTGGCCAACACCTGTGCCCGTCAGCTGGATACCAAAACCCGCTGCATCGAGCTTTCCACCCTTCAGCGCTGCGCCGGCCATCTCACCAGCCGCACCGACATCACCGAAGCCTATCAGGTCGGCGGTGCCGCCGCAAAAGCCGCTTTCGAGGGGCACACCGGCGAGATGGTGGCCATCAAGCGGGTTTCCAATGCTCCTTATCAGAGCACTACCGAACTCCATCCCATCAGTGAGGTGGCCAATCTGGAGAAAAAGATTCCTCTGGAGTGGATCAACGAATCCCACACCGACATGATGCCGGAGTTCCTGGAGTATGCCCGGCCCCTGATTCAGGCTGAATTGACCCCCATCTATGTGGACGGTCTCCCCTGCCATATCCGCATGAAGTAAGGCAGGCTGAAACAACCAACCCCCAAGGTATATTGTGTATTCGATATGCTTTGATCTCTCCTGTGTAAAAGGAAAAGACCCGCACGCTGCCGTGCGGGCCTTTTTCTTTTAAATCATCAGAAGAACCAGCTGGGCAGAATTCTCAGCCAACTGACCCACCCTTCCCCTACGGGAAGCCCGGACAACACCGGGAAATAGAGAATAAAGAGAATTGCTGCCGCTCCCGCAAGCCCTTTCATCCCGCCTCTTGCCAGACGGGGGCGAAGGGCAGCCAGACGGGACATCCAAACCACCAGAGCCAGTAGAGCAAACAGGGCGCTGGCCCAGTAATGATAGAGGAAGGTACACCGTGTCACCAGCACCCAGGGCAGGAGCTGGGACAGGAAGAAAATCACCACCAGCCGGGTCTTGGGTTCCATTCCCTCTTTGATTGCCCGGGCTGCCAGGGCCAGAAGAGCAGCCAGTCCGCCCCAGGCCAGAACGGGATTATAGAAGCCTGCAATGCTTCCCCGGACTCCCGGTTCCAGATTCCCGTTCAGGTAATACCATACCGGCCGCAGGTCAAACATCCAGGTATACCAGGGGCTTTCATAGGGATGGGTGGCTGTAAGCTGGCTGTGGTACTGGAACATTCCCACCTGGGTATTCCACCAGTCAGTCAGGGTAAAACCATTTTCTCCCCAAGTATAGGGCAGATAGCTGGCCAGATATATTCCCAGCGGAATCACCACGAAGCAAACCGTTCCTCCGAAAATGACCAGAGTCACCTCCCGGCGGAGGGTGGCTGGCTGCTGCCGGCTTCGCTCCCAGAGGGTCCAGAAATAGACCACTGCCAGTCCTGCTCCGGCATAGATGCCGGTCCATTTGCTGGCACAGCCCAGGCCAAAGGCAATTCCCCCCAACACCATGGGAAGAATGGCATGGTGCACTCCTTTTTCCAGGACCCGGTCCCGATACCAGATCATGCACCCGGCCCCCAGCAGGATAAAGAAAGCGGGATAGGTATCAATGGTGGCCATCCGGCTTTGGGTATACCGCATAAAGTCAAAGGCCAGAATCAGGGCTCCAAAGAAGGAGACTTCCCGGTTACGGGTCAGCCGCCGGGCCACCAAATAGAACAGGGGGACCATGAGCACCCCAAAGAGGGTGCCGAAGAACCGCCAGCCAAAGCCGCACATGCCAAACAGGGCAATGCCCAGCATAATGAAATC
This sequence comes from uncultured Clostridia bacterium, assembly GCA_944387885.1. Taxonomy (GTDB): domain Bacteria; phylum Bacillota; class Clostridia; order Oscillospirales; family Ruminococcaceae; genus CALXEN01. Next base: position 101,412 of record CALXGR010000002.1, on the reverse strand, counting down.
TTTTCCCAGCGGCGGATGGGTGGTCTCGTAGATGGACATTCCCATCAGTTCCTCATACCCGGTGCGGGCGTGGTAGATTTCGTCAAAGTAGAAGCTGTTCAGATAACTGATGGTCTGGGGAACCAGCTCCTGCTCATCCAGCAGGAAGTTCTCCCGGTCTGCTTCCACCGGAATCTGCTCCCCTTCCCCGTTCCGGAAGGAAACCTCTATCACCCGGGCATTTTCCAGGGTAAGGGTCAGGGACTGGTCCGTGGAAGCGATCGGGTAACTCTGCCAGGTAAAGCATCCCCCCTGCTCCAGCTTTTGCTCCAGCAGCACCTGGCCGGTGGAATCCGTCAGCCGGAGGGTTCCTCCCTGGCTGTCCTGAATCTGGGGATAAATCCAGATGGCTTCCGCCGGCTGTTCCAGGGTAAGGTTCAAGGTCAGGGGTTCCTGGCCCAGTCGGTCCTCCACCGTCTGAGGAGCCTGCAGATCCCCCAGTCTGAAAAAGCTGAGAACTCCTACCGCAAAAGTAAGAACAGCCAGAGCAATCACTTCTCCCCTGGTCCAGGAGGGCATTTTTTCTCCCAGCGGGGCGGCTGCCTTTTTCAGGGGGTATCTCTTTCCTTCCAGGGTGAGACTTACTGCGGTCCAGGCCAGCGCCGCCCAGAGGAGCACGGTTGCCAGGCCGCAGATCCGCATCATGATCTGGGACAGTTCATCAGTAAGCCACTCGTTTTCAGTTCCCACATGGGTATAGACCACCGCCAGATTAAGGGTGCAGACAAGAGACAGCCCTGCCCCCTGGAGGGCCAGCCGACGGTCCTTGGAGCGGGCTGCTGCCAGGAAGGTAAACACCACTCCCGCCAGGAGATACCGCTCGTGCATCCGATGGCCGAAGGTAAAAACGCCTACCAGGTAGACCGCTCCCAGAAGGAGGGGGCTGAATCGGTCATTCCGGACCCCCTTCCAGGCCAGCCAGACCACAAACAGGGTAACTGCCGCAATGGCAGCTGTTCCCCACTGCTGCCAGGTGAGGAAGAAGAGTTTTTCTTCCTGCAGCACCCAGTTTCCCCCCAGGGCAGCCATAAAGTTGAATCCGTTCACCGAGGCATAGGGATAGCTGGAAAAGGTTCCGAAGTACCGGTTCCAGGTTTCACTCAATACCTGGGTCCCATAGAAAGGCAGGCCTATAGCCAGAACGGTTCCCACCGAAGCGGCGGCTCCTGCCAAAAGATTTTTGAGCCCCTTTGCCAGGTCCTTTCTCAGAGGCTCCAGGAAAGCCAGGGCCAGAATGGGACCTGCCAGGAGAGCCTGAGGTTTCAGGCTGAGAGCCAGTCCGTAGAGAAAGGCAGCGGGGAGATATCGTTTCCGTTCCAGCTGGACAAAGGACGCTGCCAGGGCCAGAAGGAAAAGGCTGTCCACCTGCTTCCAGATTCCCATGGCATAGAGAAGGGCCGGATTGAACGCCACCAGGGCTGTCAGCCGAAGGGCCAGAGAGGAATCCATCACCCGTCTTGCCTGGCTCCAGGTAAGGTAAGCGATGCCGCAGACTGCCAGAGCGGGCAGAAATCCCAACACCAGTTTCCAGGCCACGGAATCCATTTCCAAGCCCAGAAGATTCCGGATGATTCCCGCCGGGTAGAGGGCCAGAATCCCTCCCGGAGGATAGTCCGCAAAGTAATCGGGGCTGTAAAACTCCCCCGGACCCAGGGATGCCAGTCTCCCTGCCCAGGCGTAAAAGCAGCCCATATCATAAGAGTAGCCTTCCGTTGCCCCCTGCAAAACCGCCTGTAACAGAAAAGCCCCCGCCAGTATGAGGACCAGCGAGGTCTTTTCGTTGAGGGATGCGGGGTTTATCTTCCGCCCCTCCATTACAGCTTTGCCAGCTTGGGACCCTGGGCCGTGTCGGTGACACTCCAGCCCAGTTCGGTGAGCTGATTCCGGATGGCATCTGCCTTGCCCCAGTCCTTGGCCTTCTTGGCAGCGGCACGCTCCTCCACCAGAGCCAGCACCTGGGCGGGAATCTCCTCTTCTTTCTTCCGGTTATAGAGAAGGCCCAGCACTCCGGCCAGCTCGTCCATAGTGCGGGCGGCTTCTTCCAGGGCAGCCTTGGAAGCCTTGGAGGAGAGGGTGTTGATTTCCCGGACCAGGTCAAAGATGGCAGCCAGGGCATCGGGGGTATTCAGGTCATCATCCATGGCCTTGATGAACTTCTCCCGGGCAGCGGCGCACTTTTCTTTCAGGACTTCCTCCCCCTGTTCCGGTGCGTGGGAAATGGCAAAGTCCAGGTTTTCCCGGCAATTGTAGAGCCGTTCCAGGCTGCTCTTGCAGCTCTCAATCAGCTCCACAGTGTAGTTCAGGGGCATACGGTACCCGGCGGTGAGCATAAAGTACCGGATGGGCTCGTAGCCGTACAGGTTGGCTACATCCCGGACAGTGAAGAAGTTGTGGAGGCTCTTGGACATTTTCTGGTTGTCCACATTGATAAAGCCGTTATGCATCCAGTACCGGGCAAAGGTGCAGCCGTTGGCACACTCGGACTGGGCAATTTCGTTCTCATGGTGAGGGAAAATCAGGTCCTGACCGCCGGCGTGAAGGTCGATGGTCTTGCCCAGGTGGGTGCGGCTCATGGCAGAGCATTCAATGTGCCAGCCGGGACGGCCCATGCCATAGGGGCTTTCCCAGGCAGGCTCGCCGGGTTTGGCAGCCTTCCAGACTGCAAAGTCGGCGGGGTCCTCTTTCAGGTCGTCCTCCATCTGGCTGCGGAGTTCCCGGTTTCCGCTTTCCAGGTCTTCCAGGTTCAGGTGGCTCAGTTTGCCGTAGCCGGGGTCGCTTTTTACCCGGAAGTATACGTCCCCGTTCTTGGCCACATAAGCGTGACCGGACTCGATCAGGTCCTTTACAATGTCCAGAATCTGGGCAATATGCTCGGTGGCACGGGGCTGAACGGTGGGCTTCTGGCAGTTGAGGCCCTCGGCATCCTTCAGGTACTCGGCCTCAAACCGCTGGGCCACCTCCTTCATGGAGGTGCCTTCCTCCTTGGCCTTGGTAATCAGCTTGTCGTCAATATCGGTAATATTGCTTACATACATTACCTTGTTGCCCCGGTATTCCAGGTAACGGCGGAGGGTGTCAAACACAATGAGAGGGCGGGCGTTCCCAATATGAATGTAGTTGTAAACGGTGGGGCCGCAGACATAAATACGATATTCCCCCGGCACCTGGGGGATAAACTCTTCCTTTTTACGGGTGAGGGTGTTGAAAATTTCCATACTTGTTCGCTCCTTACGCTGACCTTTCCCCAGTCAGCTCACTATATGGTCCTATTATAGTCTATTTGCCCCTTTGGCGCAAGGGTCATACCTTGCAATTTGGCCCGGTTTATGGCATACTGTTTCTATTGACCCCCCGGCCTTTCCGGGAGGATCTCAGTGGAAAGTAGTGAAGATTATGAGCAAATCCTTTGTGCCCCAGGGGTATCGTCCCCTGTTGAGCCTTTATGACACCCAGCGGGCCATCGGCCTGATCAAGCAGTTGTTCCAGGACAACCTTTGCCGGACCCTGACCCTTCACCGGGTAAGTGCTCCCCTTTTCCTGGAAGCCAACACCGGCCTGAACGACGACCTGAACGGTGTGGAGCGCCCGGTAGAGTTTACCATCCGGGAGACCGGAACCCCCGCCCAGGTGGTACATAGTCTGGCCAAGTGGAAGCGGCAGGCCCTCCACGACTACGGCTTTGTTCCCGGAGTAGGTCTTTACACCGACATGAACGCCATTCGCCGGGACGAGGAGCTGGACAACCTGCACAGCATCTATGTGGACCAGTGGGACTGGGAGAAGGTAATTCGTCCCGAGGACCGGACCCTGGAGTATCTGGAGGGTGTGGTCAAGGGAATCGTGGCCAGCATCTGCGCCACTGAAATGACCCTGCGGGCCATGTACCCCCAGCTGAGCCAGCACGCCTTCCTCAACCCCAATGTGGCTTTCATCACTACCCAGGAGCTGGAGGACGCCTACCCTGACATGACCCCCAAAGAGCGGGAAAATGCGGTCACCCGCCAGTACGGCACCGTCTTCCTCATGCAGATCGGCAAGACTCTCAAGAGCGGCAAGGTTCACGACGGACGTGCCCCCGACTATGATGACTGGGATTTGAACGGTGATATCCTGTTCTGGAATAACACTCTCCAGCAGAGCTTTGAAGTGTCCAGCATGGGCATCCGGGTCAGCCCCGAAAGCCTGGATCGTCAGCTGACCATCAGCGGACACGACGAGCGGCGGGAGCTTCCCTTCCACAAGGCCCTGCTGGCCGGGGAACTTCCCTACACCATCGGCGGCGGTATCGGCCAGAGCCGGCTCTGCATGCTCCTTCTGGGCAGCGCCCACATCGGAGAGGTTCAGGCCAGTGTCTGGGACCCCGACACCCGGGAGATGTACAAGAAGGCAAACATCCCTCTCCTGTAATTTTTCATGCAAACTAAAGAAGCCCTCTCCCCCGAGCCGGGGAGAGGGCTTCTTATTTTACAGGGCGATAATGCCCAGATGTTCCAGAAGAATTTTCAGGCCGATGGCAATGAGGATGACGCCCCCTGCAATGGCCGCCCGCTTCTGGTATTTGCTGCCGAACCGATGGCCCATGACCACCCCCACAATGGAAAGGATGAAGGTGGTGCAGCCAATGATGGAGATGGCCGGAACGATATCCACCTGGAGGAAAGCAAAGGTGATTCCCACCGCCAAAGCGTCAATGCTGGTGGCGATGGCCAGCATGAGCAGTTCCCGGTGGTCCAGGGTGTAGCTGGCAGGGCAGGAGTCTCCCTCCTCGGACAGGGCCTCCCGGATCATGTTCACCCCAATGAAAGCCAGGAGAAGGAATGCAATCCAGTGGTCCACCGCCACAATATACTTTTCAAACTGTTTGCCCAGTGCCCATCCGATCAGGGGCATAAGGGCCTGGAATCCGCCAAAGTAAAGCCCTGTGATCAAGGTTCCCTTCCGGTGGATGGTTTTCATGGACAGCCCCTTGCAGACTGAAACCGCAAAAGCATCCATGGAAAGGCTGATTCCGATCAAAAGAAGTTCCCAAATTTGCATAGTCTTGTTCTACCGTCCGTTTCCATAAAAAATAGCCCGGCGTACCGCTGTACCCGAGCCTTTAAAAAAGACAGACGCACAGCCGTAGAGCCATGCGTGAGTCTTGCTATTTAATACAAGCCAGAAGAAAAGTTCTCCAGTATGTTGACTTGCCACGCCGGAACACCGGCGCCAGCTACTCCCTCACGAAGCCTTATCATTATAGGGGAGGAAGTGCTGGTTAGTCAAGGGGAACTTTTCCCTTTTTCTGTCATTTTGCCTGGGCAAAGCATTCCCGGTTCTGCCACAGGTAAATCACACCGGACAGAAGGGTAACTGCCGCCACGGCCCAGCAAAGGGCCATGGTAACCAAGGTAACAAACGCAATTCCGTCGGGACCGGCCAGGCCTGCCCCGAAATAGTAAAAGATAACGGTCACCATCTGGAGAACGGTCTTTACTTTGCCCCACATATTGGCGGCAATGACTGTGCCGGAACCGGCGGCAATCATCCGGACACCGGCCACCGCAAACTCCCGGAAGAGGACCAGGGCCAGCACCACCGGATGGCACACTCCGTCCACCATCATATAAATGAGGGCGGCGGTGGTGAGCATTTTATCCGCCAGAGGGTCTGCAAATTTTCCGAAATCGGTGACCAGCTTCCATTTCCGGGCCAGATACCCGTCCAGGAAATCTGTAAAGCTGGCAATGGCAAAAACCACGCCGGCTGCCAGATAAAGGGCAGGGTTGAAGGTTTCGGTTCCGTACTGGCTGATTCCGGCCAGCACCATAAACACCGGCACCAGCAGCACCCGCATCATAGTCAGTTTATTGGGCAGATTCATTGAAGGTCGCCTCCGTTCAGGGCAGGATCGAAGGTGGCAAACAGGTCCACCATATCGCTTTCATCAATGGTTACCCGGTAGAAGTCTCCGGGGTAAAGGGGCTGGTCGCTGCTGACACAGACACAGCCGTCAATATCAGGGGCATCCCCCTGGGTGCGGCAGAGGTAAAGGCCGCTTTCCTCGTCGATTCCGTCACAGAGGACAGTCAGGGTCCGCCCCACCTGTGCCGCCTGCTTTTTGGCCATGATCTCGCTCTGAATCCGCATGACCACATCTGCCCGGCGCTGCTTCTCTTCCCCGTCGATCTGGTCGGGATAGGTAGCCGCCACGGTGTGTTCCTCCTGGCTGTAGGCAAAGCAGCCCAGCCGGTCAAACTCCATATCCTTCACAAACTGACAGAGTTCCTCAAACTGTTCCTGGGTTTCCCCGGGGAATCCGGCAATGAGGGTGGTACGCAGGGTAATTCCGGGAATCTCCCGGCGAAGCTGAGCAATGGTATCCTCCAGCAGAGCCTTGGTGCTCCGCCGGTTCATCCGTTTCAGCACCTCATCGTTGCAGTGCTGGATGGGCAGGTCCAGGTAGGGCAGAATCTTTTTGGATTTGGCCATGCACTGAATCAGCTGAGGGGTGATTCGCTCCGGATAGGCGTAGAGAAGCCGAATCCATTCCAGCCCTTCCACCTGGTCCAGGGCTTCCAGCAGTTCCACGATCTGGTTCTTTCCCAGGTCTTCCCCGTAAGCGGTGGGGTCCTGGGCCACCACGATCAGCTCCCGGACTCCTTCCCCGGCCAGCCACCGGGCCTCGGCCAGGCAATCCTCCAAAGGACGGCTCCGCATGGGGCCACGGATTCCGGGAATGGCGCAGTAATGGCAGTGGTTATTGCACCCTTCCGCAATCTTTAAGTACGCATAGTGGCGGGGAGTGCTGATGACCCGCTTGCCCCCCAGGGGCAGGTCCGTTTTGGGACCGTAGGACTCCAGCTGCTCTCCCCCAAAGACCCGGTCCAGAATGGCGGGCAGGGCCTTGTTGCTACCGATTCCCACCACCGCATCCACTTCCGGAATTTCCTGACGGATCTGTTCCTTGTACCGTTCAGCCAGGCAGCCGGTGACAATCACCTTCAGGTTGGGATTTTGCTCCTTGTAGCTGCAGGCCATCAGAATATTTTCAATGGCTTCCTCTTTGGCGCTTTCAATGAAACCGCAGGTATTTACCAGAATCCCGTCCGCCTCGGAGAGGTCGCCGGTGGTGGTATACCCCTTCAGAAGAAGGCTGTGGCACATCACATCTGCGTCCACCTGGTTTTTGGGGCATCCCAAACTGATGATGGCTATTTTCATTCTTCGTAATACTCGCTTTCCTGGTTAGTATATTCCTGTATCAGACTCCGGACCAGCCCCGGCGAAAAACCCCGCCGGCAAAGAGCTGCGGCCACCTGCTGGGTCTTACCCTGGGCTAGCTTCTGAAGATAGCTGCGGCGGATCAGGTGGTCCAGCGCTTCCCGGTCCGGGTCGTTTTCCTCCTGGTCCCACAGCTCTTCCAGAACCATTCCCGCCATCTGCCGGTCAATTCCCTTCTGGGCCAGAGCTTGCAAAATCTGGTTCCGGCTTTTGTGCTGGTTCATCAGGTATCTGGCCCGGTGGCGGGCAAAAGCCAGGTCGTCCACCAAATCCAGTTCCTGCATTTTGGCCACTGCCGCAGCGCTGGACTGAGGGTCATACCGGCGGCAGAGTTTTTCGTACAGTTCTCCCGAGGAGTGATCTCTCCTGGAAAGGTAATCCAGGGCCTTGTCACAGGCTTTCCGGGTCTCGCTGGTCTGGCGCAGTTCTTCCAGACGGGCCACTGAGAGGGAAAGCCCTTCCTTGATTTTCTCCCGGACCAGGGTCTCCTCGTCCACCGAAAAGAGGAACTGTCCCTGGGCAAAAAGGGCATACCGACCCTTTTGGGTCACCGAAATTTCCTCTATGGTCAGCTGTTCCAATTAGTCCTCCACCATAATGTCCAGCTCTGCTTCGCTGCCGGTGGTCTTGGGCTGGTCAGCGGCAGGAGCCTGAGGGGTCTGCCCGGGGATGACCAGTTCCAGCTTGGGACCGGCGCCCTTCTTGGCCTTGACCAGCTTATCCGCATTGGCCCGGACAATGGCTTCCAGTTCCTGGGCCAGTTCGGGATGTTCTGCCAGATAATTCTTCACGTTATCCCGGCCCTGCCAACGCAGGTCGCCGTAGGTGAACCAGGCGCCGCCCTTCTGGATGGCTCCCAGCTGCACGGCCAGGTCCAGAATCTCGCCGATCTTGCTGATTCCTTCCCCGAACATAATATCAAACTCTGCTTCCTTGAAGGGAGGTGCCACCTTGTTCTTGACCACTTTGGCCCGGGTGCGGTTGCCGATAAAGTTGCCGCTGGAATCCTTCAGGCCCTCAATACGGCGGACATCAATCCGGACACTGGAATAATATTTCAGAGCCCGACCGCCTGCGGTGACTTCCGGGTTGCCGTAGACAACGCCCACCTTCTCACGAAGCTGGTTGATAAAGATACAAACAGTGTTGGTTTTGCCGATAACGCCGGTCAGCTTCCGGAGAGCCTGGCTCATCAGCCGGGCCTGAAGGCCTACATGGCTGTCGCCCATCTCTCCTTCGATTTCGGCCCGGGGAACCATGGCAGCCACAGAGTCCAGAACAATGGCATCGATGGCGCCGGAACGGACCAGGGCTTCGCAGATTTCCAGAGCCTGCTCGCCTGTATCAGGCTGGCTTACCAGCAGGCTGTCAATATCCACACCCAGGGCCCGGGCATAGGCAGGGTCCAGGGCGTGCTCTACGTCGATGAAGGCCACTTCTCCCCCCAGCTTCTGGGCTTCTGCCAGAACATGGAGCGCCAGGGTGGTTTTACCGCTGGATTCAGGGCCGTATACCTCAATGACACGGCCTCTGGGCATACCGCCCACTCCCAGAGCCAGGTCCAGACCCAGGCTTCCGGTGGAGATAGCATCCACCTGCATGGCGGTGTTGGCGCCCAGCTTCATAACGGCGCCTTTGCCGAACTGTTTCTCAATCTGAGCAATGGCAGTAGCCAGTGCTGCTTTCTTGTCATCCGCCTGCTTGGGAGCGGCGGCCCCTTTCTTTTCTGCCATAAATCCAATCTCCTTACAGGGGGAATACTCCCCTCTTTATTACTCAGTGGTATTATACACCACCGGAAGGAAAATTACAACCTGTAGTTGTAATTTGTTTCAGGGAATTTAAGGTACTTTCAGGGACGGCAGGCCAGTACCACCCGGTCCCGGTCCTCGTAGTCCCGGGCCACCCGAACTTTGGTCCAGCCTTCCTTTTCCAGAAGACCGGCCACTGCCGTTCCCTGCTCCCAGCCGATTTCCAGGGCCATCCAGCCTCCCGGCTTGAGGCAGCTGCCGTATCTGGCAGCCAGGTACCGGTAAAAGACCAGACCGTCCTCTCCCCCATCCAGGGCCATGGCCGGCTCCCAGGCCACCTCCGGCTGAAGCTGAGCCATTTCCTCTTTGGTCAGGTAGGGGGGATTGGCGGTTATCAGGTCCAGGCTTTGAGGGGGCAGTTCCTTTTCATAGCCGAACAGGTCTCCCTCTTTCCAGGCCACCCCATAGGCGGAACAGTTTTCCCTCAGGTATTCCAAGGCCTGAGGACTTTTTTCCAGACAGGTGACCCGGGCCTGAGGAACCAGGGATTTTATCCCGATTCCCACACATCCGGTTCCTGCACAGAGGTCCAGCACCCGAGGTTCCGGGATTTCCTGAATCAGGGCGGCTCCTTCCTGGCAAAGCAGCTCCGTGTCACTGCGGGGACAAAGTACTCCTTTTCCCACCTTCAGTGTAACAGTTAGGAAGTCCCATTTTCCGGACAGATACTGAAGCGGGATTCGCTTTTCCCGTTTTTGGGTCAGTTCCTCCAACTCTTCCGCCTGCTGGGCGGTAAGAGGGGTATCGTCAAACCGGGGCTGACGGCCGGTGACCATCTCCACCAGCCAGGGGCCCTCCCAGTCCCAGTCCGGGCAGCCAGCTTCCCGAAGCCGCCGCCGGAGTTCCAGGGCCGCTGCCCAGGGCAACTGACCCGGGTTCACCATGCTCCCTCCTTAGGGTCTTCCGGAAGGACCGGGGTGACCGCTGCAATGGCCACCTCGATCATGGAATCATCCGGTTCAAAGGTGGTAAGCCGCTGGAGCCAGAGTCCGGGAGCCGAGATAAGCCGGGTAAGGGGGTTGCAGCTCCGCCCTGCCCACTTGATCAGCTCATAGCTGATACCCATGACCAGAGGGAGGAGCAGAATCTTGTACACCACCCGAAGGGCCAGGTTCTCCCAGGGGAGAACCGAATTGATGAAAATACTGACCAGGAGCACCAGAATCATAAAGCTGGTGCCGCACCGGGGATGGAACCGGCTGCAAAGGCGGACATTTTCCACCTCCAGAGGCAGGCCGGCCTCATAGCAGGCGATGGTTTTATGCTCCGCCCCATGGTACTGGAACATCCGGTGAATCTCACTCATCCGGGTGCAGAGGTAAAGGTAAACCACAAAAATGGCGATTTTCAGAAGGCCTTCCAGAATGACCCGGGGCCAGCGGCCCAGCTCAATCACCTGGCCCAGCAGTCCCACCAGGGTGGTGGGGATGACCAGGAAAAGAAGGATGGCCAGCAGACCTCCTGCCAGGGCTGCCGCTCCCATAAACAGGTTCTGGACCCGCTTGCTGCAGTGGGTTTCCAGCCATTTGTCAAACTTGCTTTCGCTGTCCGCAAAGGCCTCCTCTCCCATGCTCACCTCCGCAGAGTGCATGAGATACCGGTATCCGGTGAGAAGGCTGTAAATCATGGCGCAGCACCCCCGCACCAGGGGGATTTTCTCATAAAAATAGTGACGGGTCTCCTCCTGTTTCAGGTCGATGGTGCCATCCGGTTTCCGGACTGCACAGCAGATCCGCTTGGGGCCCCGCATCATGATTCCCTCCATGAGGGCCTGTCCCCCCACGCTGGTGCGGAACCGTTCTTTCGGTCGATTGTTTTGTTCCATAATGCTCCTTATAAATTGCGCTGTTTATTCCTCAGGCGCCCCCTGAGGTTGAGAATAATGGGGAAGGCGGATGGTGACGGTGGTTCCCTCCCCCAGCTGGCTGGCGATCTCCACTTCCCCGTTCATGGCGGTGACGATCTCCTCCACCACGGCCAGGCCGATTCCGCTGCCCCGCTCCGCATTCTTTCCCTTAAAGAATTTCAACTTGACATTCTCCAGGTCGTCCGGGGCAATTCCCCGTCCCTCGTCCCGGATACAGATATATACATTATCCACCTCGCTGAGCAGTTCCAGATGGATGGTGCTGCCCGGCTTGGAATACTTGATGGCGTTGTCCAGTACATTTACCAGCACCTGACGAAGGCGGTTTGGGTCTGCCCAGACCGGAACCATCAGTTCCGGTTCCTGGTAATCCAGGTTGATTCCTTCCTGGTTCATCCGGGGCTGGACAAAAAGGGCCACGTCGGTAACTTCGGCCACCAGATCCAGACTTTCACAGGCCAGCTGGACCCCGTTCTGGAGCCGGGAGAAGTTGAGCAGTTCCTCCACCATATTGTAGAGCCGGTCTGCCTCCTGGCCGATGATGGCAATTCCTTTCCGGTAGTTTTCGTCCTCCGGGTCCCGAATGGCGGAAATGGTCTCGATCCAGCCTTTGATGCTGGTGAGAGGAGTCCTCAGTTCATGGCTTACCGAGGAGATAAAGTCATTTTTCATCCGCTCGGTTTTGCCCAGGTCCTCCGCCATCTGGTTGATGGTCCGGCAAAGGCGGCCTACCTCGTCCTCGTAAGGTCCGGGGGGCAGGCGCACTTCCAGGTCTCCCCGGGCAATCTGGGTGGCAGTGGCTTCCACCCGGGCCAGAGGCTGGACGATGGACCGGATAAAATAAAGTCCTGAAAGAAGGCTGGCTCCCACTACCACAGAAGCCACCAGGAGGCTGGTCAGGGCGTATTGGTCGATGGCCTGGTCCACCAGGGTCAGGCTGGTGACCATCCGCATGGCTGCGATTTCCCCCACCGGGTAGGGCACCAGCATGGTCATGCTCAGCACCCGTTCGCCCCGGGCAGTGCGGTAAATACTCTCACCAACCCCATTCACGCTTTCCAGGGCCAGAGAAAAATCCTCATTGGAGAACAGGTCATTTTCGATCTGACCGCTGGAGGTGGAGATGATCCGCCCCTGGCTGTCCAGGAGCATGAATTCATAGGATTCCTTGGCGTCAAACTGTTCCACCATCCGCCGCAGAGCCAGGCTCCGGGCGTTGACTGTAGCGGCGTCTGTGGAGGAAATGGTGATTTCCAGCTGGGCGTTGATGGTGGAGAACCGTCCCTTGATACTCTGCCGGACTCCGTTGTACAGGGAGACCCGGGTGCTGTAGAGGAAAAATATCTCTACGGCGGCCACAGCCATAAGGGTAAGGAGCAGGCCGCCCCGCAGCCACCGTTTGGTAATGCTCATTCACCCTGCCTCCTTCCCGCCGGTTTCTGCCTTGATTATTTTCCTTCCGGGGACCAGCGGTAGCCGTAGCCCCAGACCGTAAGAATGTGCTGGGGGTCGCTGGGCTGATCTTCCACCTTCATCCGAAGGCGGCGGATATTCACATCCACAATTTTTACATCCCCGAAATAGTTCTCCCCCCAGACCCCTTTCAGAATCTTTTCCCGGACCAGGGCTGTCCCGGGATTCTTAAAGAACAGCTCCATGATCTGGAACTCCACCTGGGTCAGGTCCACGGGGGTCCCGTTTTTATAAAGGATGCGGCTCCGTTCATCCAGGATAAAGGGTCCGCTGACCAGCTGATCCTGGTCCTCGCCCCGGACAGGCTGGCTTCGCTGCACCCGCCGGGCCAGGGCTTCCAGTCTGGCCACCAGTTCATTTACGCTGAAAGGTTTGGTCATATAATCGTCGGCGCCGATGGACAGTCCCTTTACCTTATCCGACTCCTGGGACTTGGCGCTGAGAATAATGATACCCATGTCCGGATTGTCCCGGCGGAGGGTCTCGCAAAGGGAAAATCCGTTCATTCCGGGGAGCATTACATCCAGAAGCGCCACGCTGCAGGGGCCTGCGGTCTGGAGCAGCTGAAGCCCCTTTTCCGCACTGCCGGCCTCCAATACCTCCCAGCCTGCCATGGACAGGTTGAGAGCGATCATCTCCCGGATGCTTTGTTCGTCTTCCACTACCAGAACTCGTTTCATTCTCTGATCCCTTCTTTCACAGATATTAAAGAATCACAGTTCCTTCCGACACGTTATATATATCCAGGCCAGGGTAAGTGGTCCCGATTTTCACCTGGATCTGCTGGCTTCCTATATACCCGATCCGGGTGTAGTCTCCCCGGCTTTCGCTGGGATAGGCCACCCGTACATAAAGGTAAGTTTCCCCGGTTTCCTTATCACAGACCATCCATCCCATGTCACTGGGGCGCAGACAAGCCGTCTCTTTCAGGCTCTCAGGGAGGGGCAGATAAAAGTTATACTCCATATCCCAGATTCCAAAGGAGACAAGGGGGTCCTCCGGATTGGTAAAGTCCATCCATTCCAGCACTGCCGTCCGGTGTTCCAGGTCCGGATCAATGTCCCAGGCCACCTGTTGAGGAATGCAGACTATCCCGTTGTCCTCCAGATCCCGGCTGGTGAGGATGCTGCTGTACCGCTGGGTCCCGGCAGGAAGGTCTTCCATTCCCTCCACCCGATAATGGACCAGTCGTCCCTCCTGGGAGTCATACATGAGGATAACACTGCCCAGGCTGCTGCCGCTGTTGCCCAGGTAACCATCCACCACCAGGTAGGGGGTTCCCCTGCGGTCTACTCCGGGAGTAAGCTCGGCGCAGCCGTCAAAAGCGCCCTGTCCCACCGTCAGCTGCTGGCTTACATGGAAGCTGCCGTCGCTGTTGGTAAGGACCTGCAAATCAATGTTCCCGTCCTCATTTTCCGGAAGGACCAGGATCAGGTCCTGGGCACCGCTGCCGCTCAAATCCGCCAGCAGCAGCTGGGAATAGGTTTGCTGGAGAAGATTCTCCACCCCTTGGCTTCCCTGGGCGTATACTGCCAGGTAAAGCCCGGTCTGAGGGCTTCCGTATCCCACCAGGATCTGGCTGTCCTGGGTTCCTTTCAGACCTGCCACCGTTACCGAGTGGACCTCGGAGGCCAGGCCTTCCTCCCAGTCAATGACCTGCCACTGGTCCTGGTCATCCTTGGCCAGAAGGGCCAGATTTACATTCTGTCCGGTGGCCTGTGAGGTGTAGAGGACCGCAGCATCCTGGGTACCGTCCCCATCCCAGTCTCCGAACACGAAGGGAGAAAGATAATCGCCAGTGGTGGGGAATTTCAGCTGGACGCTTTCGCCCAGATAGCTGTTCAGGGCCTGCTGTATGGCACCGGTTTCCCCTGTTCCCTGGGGTGCCCGGAGAAGCTTCTGGGTGTCGGTCATATTCCCGCACCCGGACAGAGCAAGAACCATAGCCAATGCGGCCAGGACAATTCCTCTTTTCATGGTTCCTGCCCCCTTTCTCTCTTCGCTCCCACGCAGGCTTCAAATATTAGTATATCATAGTTTGGCGTTTCCCACAAGCAAAAAGGCACCCCGAAGGGTGCCTTTACAGCATGGGAAATCAATATCCCTGGGCCTCCTGGCCGGCCAGGATTTTTACCGCCCGGCTGGTGCCCAGACGGTCAGCCCCCAGGGCAACAAACCGTTCCATGTCCTCCCGGGTGGAAATTCCTCCGGCTGCTTTGATTTTGCAGCGGCCTGCCACACACCGGGCAAACAGCTCGATATCCTCAAAGGTGGCTCCGCCGGTGGAGAAGCCGGTGCTGGTTTTAATGTAATCTGCTCCAGCCTGGGGAACAATGTCGCACATGATTTCCTTTTCCTCCTGGGTGAGCAGACAGGTTTCGATAATCACCTTGAGCACTTTATCCCCGATGGCCTGTTTGATGGCGGAAATTTCATCCCGCACATAGTCGTATTCCTTATTCTTGAGGCGGCCAATGTTAATGACCATATCCACTTCGGAAGCACCATTGGCAATGGCGGTCTTTGCCTCAAATACCTTGCTGGCGGTGTCCATAGCTCCCAGAGGGAAGCCTACCACGCAGCAGACGGGAATTCGTCCGGCCAGGTACTCTGCTGCCTGCTTTACATAGCAGGTGTTGATGCAGATAGAGGCGGTATGATTTGCCAGAGCCTCGTCACAAATCTGGCGAATCTGGGGCCAGGTGGCCTCCGGCTTGAGAAGGGTATGATCTACCCGGGCCAGCAGTTCCTGATCTGTCATTTATACATTCCCTCCATTTTGCAGTGCTTGCACTGATGGGCCTTATGCAGTCCGATTGCGGACATAACCACACCTACCACGGACAGGATCATTGCCAGGATTCCCAGTACCAGACCGGCGACCCGGAAACCTGCACCACGTGTAAATTTCATAATTACGCTCCTCCTTTGGAATCTTTTTTGAAAATAAACAGTTTGCTGAAGACATAGTTAGAGATAATGACCACGGCCTGACTGAACAGCTTTACTCCCAGGTTCCAGAGTTTGATATACTCCATGGAGAAGGAGAATCCTCCCACCATGAAAACGGCCCAGCCAGTGGGAATAACCATGGGCCCCACCAGAGTCACACCAATCCAGAGTATCAGCTGGTCCAAAGCCGCAGTTCCGATCCGACAGAACACAAAACTGGCGAACTCCCGCAGAGCTTCCTTTCCCCGGGATTTGCTCCGGAACACCCAGAGCCGGTTGGTGGTGTAGGCAAAAAGAATACAGATTGCATTGTTCAGAACGTTACCTGCTCCGGCGGCAAAGCTGCTGCCCAGGAAATGATCGAACAGGGTGAAGATGAGTATATTCAGCCCGGTGGCCACTGCCCCGAAGAACAGGTAAGCCAGAGCTTCATAATACCGGGTAAAAAGTTCTTTCAGTTTTTTCATGAATTTTTTCCTTATCTGCTCCTGATTCTGGTTTCAGTGTACCACAACCGGACTTTCGGTGCAACCTTTCTCCCCTACGAAAAAACCGCCCTGCAATTGCAGGGCGGTTTTGAGTTCAACAGATGAGATTACTCTGCGTCCTCGGCCTCGGGAGCCTCCAGAGCCTTCATGCTCAGGCTGATCCGCTTCTTGTCGAAGTCCACATCCATCAGCTTGACGGAAACTTCGTCGCCAACCTTCAGCACGTCGGATACCTTGTTGACCCGGGTGTTGGAAATCTCGCTGATGTGTACCAGGCCGTCAATGCCGGGCAGGATCCGAACGAAAGCACCAAAGTCAGTTACGCTGACCACGGGAGCGGTGAACACGCTGCCCAGAGGATACTCGTTCTTCAGCTTCTCCCAGGGATTGTCCTCGGCCTTCTTGTAGCCCAGGCTTACCTTCTGGTTCTCAGCATCCAGCTCCTTGATGTAAACTTCCACCTGGTCGCCTACATTCATGACCTCACGGGGATGCTTGATGCGGTTCCAGCTCAGCTCGCTGATGTGGCACAGGCCATCCACGCCGCCGATGTCAACAAAGGCGCCGTAGGAAGTCAGGCTCTTGACCACGCCCTGGCAGACCTGGCCCTCCTGAGCGTTAGCCCAGAAAGCCTCACGCTTAGCCTTGTTGGCCTCAGCGGTAACCTTGTTGATGCTGCCTACGATCTTACGGCCGGCGCACTCGGTGACAACCAGCTGTACATGCTGCTTGAGCAGCTTGGTGTAATCCTCGTCACGGCGGAGGGTAGCCTGGCTGCGGGGTACGAATACCTTAACGCCCTTGACCAGAACGACTACGCCGCCCTTGTTGGTCTCGACTACATCGCCTTCCACAACCTCGCCGGACTCGCAGGCCTTGGCGATCTCTTCCAGACCCTTGCGTGCCTCCAGCTTCTTGCGGGACAGCATATCAACGCCATCCTGGTCGTTGGTCTTCTCAACCACAAATTCCATCTCGTCGCCTACCTTGACCAGGTCGGAAACGGAAGCGGAAGAATCATCGGTCAGCTCGCTCAGCTTGCAAACGCCGGTGTGTGCGCCGCCGATGTCAACATAAATCTCATTGTTATTGATGCTGGTAACTTTGCCCTTTACCACTTTGCCCACAAATACCCGGTTGCTCTCGGCCTCGGATTCTGCCAGCAGCTCGGCAAAGCTCTTTTCCATGGTTTCGCTCATACTATTAAGTACCTCCTCAATTATAGACGATGGCGTGGAAGCCCCAGCCGTTACACCTACTGTCCCTACGCCGTCCCACCAGGACGGGTCCAGGTCTGCGGCGGTCTCCACCGACACAGCTTTGGTATAGCGGGCAGCGACTTGTACCAGCTTTTGGGTATTGGAGGAATGATGACCACCAATGACGATCATGAGATCGCATTTCTGGCTGAGGTCCTCCGCCTCCTGTTGCCTCGTCCCCGTTGCACTACATATTGTATCAAAAACAAACGCGTTTGTATAGACTTTTTTTATAAACTCCACGCATTCTAACCATTTTGTAACCTGGAAAGTGGTCTGTGCCACAGCGTAGAGAAGGGTGTCGGAAGGAATCTCCCGGGAAATTTTTTCCAGTTCATCCAAACTGTTGAAAACCATCACTTTTCCCCGGCTGTGGCCCACAATTCCGCGTACTTCCGGGTGATTTTCGTCCCCGGCCACCAGCAGGACGGCCCCTTCCTTTTCCGCTTTTTCGGCCAGACGGTGAATCTTGGATACAAAAGGGCAGGTTGCATCATGGCACACCAGGCCCCGTGTGTTTATTTCGTCATAAACATCGGACGGAACCCCGTGGCAGCGGATCACAACCTCGTATCCATCGGGGATCTGGTCCAGGGAACCGGCGGTAATTACTCCCTTTTCCTCCAGGTCCCGGACCATCTGATCGTTGTGGATCAGAGGGCCCAAAGTGGCCACCTTGTGGCCCTGAGCCACCAGGTCATAGGTCATCTTTACCCCCCGGTCTACCCCAAAGCAGAATCCGGCGGTCTTAGCCAGCAGTATCTTCATGGAGTTTCTCCTCTCCGTTCCGGGTGCGGATCTCCCTGCGCTGAGGCAGTGGCTGATCCTGCATCCAGTCCAGCTTGTTTTCCTGATAAAGCTGCCGCCAGGCATCCTCTACCAGGTGCTTGGTCTCCCGCAGCTTGGCGGAACTGGGTTTTCCTTCCTCTCCCAGCTGAGGTGCAGGGATGGGGGCACCGAAACAGACCTTCACCTTGCAGAACAGGTGCATCTCCCGGTCCTTGGTGCAGTAGATGATCCGGCAGGGAATGATGGGAGCCCCTGCCTCAGCGGCCACCACAAAGGCGCCGCTCTTCAGCTTTCCGGGCCAGCCCTCGTTTTTGCTTCGGGTACCCTCTGCAAAAATCAGCACGCCCCGGCCCTCCCGGCAGCCCTGGGTCACATGGTCCAGCATCTGGGTATCACCCTTGCCCCGGGCAACAGCCACTGCTCCGAATTGGGTGAAGATCCATTTGAGGAAAGCGTTCTTGAACAGTTCCTCCTTGGCCAGCACCACCATCCGCTTGCCCCAGAACCGGGCAATGACCACAAACACCGGGTCAATGGCGGAGATGTGGTTTGGGACCAGCACAAAAGCGCCCTGGGTGGGAATGTTCTCCCGGCCCACCACCTTGATCCGGAAGGCCAGGTTCCAGATGAGCCATGCACCGGCTACAGCAACAGCGTATATCATGCCTGCCCCACCTTCTCCCGGATCACCTCTTTCAGTGCCTCCAGGCTTTCTTCCAGGTTCAGTTCACTGGTGTCCACCAGCACTGCATCCTCCGCCTGCCGCAGAGGAGCTACAGCCCGGTGGCTGTCCTGATAATCCCGCTGGCGGATATCTGCCAGAACCTGCTCATAGTCAGGATTCTGGCCCTTTTCCACCAGTTCCTTATACCGGCGCTGGGCCCGGGCAGTGTCGCTGGCAGTCAGGAAAATCTTCACCTGAGCGTGGGGCAGAATGACTGTGCCGATATCCCGTCCGTCCATCAGCACATTGTTGGCCCGGGCCAGGTCCCGCTGAGTGTCCAGCAGGAACTGCCGCACTGCCGGGATGGCGGAAACGCCGCTGGCGGCCATTCCGATTTCCTCGGCCCGGATGTCAGTGCTTACATCCTCCCCGTTCAGGTAGATATGCTGGGTCCCCTCCACCAGCCGGATATCCAGCTGAATCTCCGGAAGCAAAGGTTCCACCTGCTCTGCATTTTTGGGGTCGGCTCCCCGGCGGACAGCGTACAGGCCGATGGCCCGGTACATGGCTCCCGTATCCACATAGAGGTATCCCAGTTCCTGGGCCAGCTGTTTTGCCAGGCTGGACTTTCCTGCCCCGCTGGGGCCGTCAATGGCAATATTGATCATGGTGTTTTTAACCGTCCTTTTATCAAAATGCTCTGGCCGCTGCCTGGGCAGTGGAGAAGGCGATCTGGAGATTATACCCGCCGGTATAGGCATCCAGGTCCAGCACTTCCCCTGCAAAGTACAGGCCGGGGCAGAGTTTGCTTTCCATGGTTTTGGGATTGACTCCCTTTACCTCCACGCCGCCGCTGGTGATGACTGCGTGTTCCAGGTCCCCCCGTTTGGTGATGGGGACCTTCCAGTGTTTGATCAGCTCCACCAGCCGCCGCTTTTCCTCCCGGGTGATCTGGTTGGCCTTGGTGGCCGGATCTATCCCCCACCGCCGGACCATCACCGGCTGCATGCTGGCAGGGAGCAGCTTGGCCAATGCCCCCTGAGCAGACTTATTGGCCAGGAGGGCGAAGTCCTGGGTGATCCGTTTGTAAAGGGTCTCCTGGTCCAGCGCCGGTTTCAAATCGATTTCGGCGGTCCAGGTATGCTGCTTCATATTTTTGATGTAACAGCTGGCGGACAGGGTCAAAGGTCCGCTGATTCCAAAATGGGTGAACAGCATTTCCCCTTGCTGGGAGAATACTGCCTTTTGATCCTGGTAAAGGGTGAGTGTCACATTCTTCAGGGAAAGCCCCATCATTTTGGGGCAGTCCGGGTCAGGGCTGACCAGGCTGCAAAGGCTGGCCACGGGAGGGATGATTTTGTGTCCCGCCTGGGCTGCCAGCTTATAGCCGTCTCCCCTGCTGCCGGTGCCGGGATAGCTTACCCCGCCGGTGGCAATGAGAACGCAGTCTCCTCTCCACTGCCGTCCGGTGTCATCCTCCACTCCGGCGCACCGTCCCTCCTCCAGAAGAAGTTTGGTCACATGGGCAGACTGTATCCTGGCCTGCTGGGCATAAGTGAGAAGCGCCTGACGGATATCCTCCGCCTGGTCGGACACCGGAAACACCCGGCGGCCCCGCTCAGTTTTCAAGGGCACTCCCAGCTCCTCAAAAAGAGCCATGGTGCTGGCGGGAGGCCAGCTTCTCAGGGCGGAATAGAGGAACCGGGGATTGGTCCGGACATTCTGCAAAAAGGTTTCCTCATCGCAGTTGTTGGTCACATTGCACCGGCCTTTCCCGGTGACCAGGATTTTTTTGCCGGGAATCTCGCTGTGTTCCAGCACAGTCACCCGGTGCCCCAGACGGCAGGCGGCTCCCGCCGCCATAAGACCGGCGGCGCCGCCCCCCACAATGATTATCTCCGCCACGGACGCACCTCCCAGCCGGTATAAATTCCCATAAAGGCGTACAGAGCCAACAGCGGATGGACCGTAGCCAGATACATTACATAGGTACCAATCTGGAAGGCGGCCACCTCCATGAAGGCAATGAGGAAGACCCGGAGAAGGGCCATTCCCAGCAGTCCGGTGAGGATCCACCAGATCACCCAATCCCGGGATTCCTTGATCCGGAACACCTTCCGAATCTGGAGGAACACTGCCAGGACCAAAGCAAAAGGCAGAACCACGGCATAAATCATCCGCACCACATTCAGTCCCAGGTAAACCAGTTTCTGGAGGGGACTGTAATAGGGCAGGTCACTTCCCTCCTGGGCTGCGGCATTGGCAGGAGAGCCCAGATAGTCCCCCCAGACAGCCAGTTCCTCTGCCGTGCCGATGGAGCGCAGTTCCTCATAGTAGGGTTCGCAGTCCTGGAAGGTGGCACAGAACCAAAGGCTGTATCCGGCCTCCTGAATTACAGGGAGAACGTACTCGCTCCGCACCGAGGGTGCAGTTCCCGACCGCTTTCCTCCCTCCGAAGGAAGGGCGCCGCTGTCACAGGCGGCGTTGATTTCGTCTGCCACCTGCTGCCAGTATTCCCGGGCTGTATGGGCAGATTCATATTTTCCTTCATTCTGGGCGGCCAGACGGACAGCCCAGTAAAAGCCCCCTGCCCGGTAATCCCCAGATTCAGGGTTCATATAGCTGTTCCGGATGGAAGGGTCCTCCTCCAGCCAGTATTCCAGGCAGTCCATGGCGTCGGTGGTATCATAAATTTTCTGACGCACCTCATAGGGGACCGACACCAGGGGGACAAACTCTTCCTCCTCCACCCGGTTCATGGCTCCCATGGCCTGGGCAAAGCTGCCGTAGGAGAAATCCGAGATGGTGAACACCCCATAATATGCCAGATTGATTCCTGCAAATACCCCCAGCAACCCTGCCGTCACCCCAAAGGGAATGAGCAAGGTCAGGCAGCGGAGAGGTTTGCGGTTCAGTTCTTTTTCCCGCAGGATAAACCAGACCAGAATCAGGGTCCCGGCTCCCAGGAACGGGACCAGCCAGTAACCGTCCTCCCGGCAAAGCCAGCTGGCGGCAAGGCCCAGCCCGGCCAGCAGCTGCCAGCCCAGACTGTTTTTTACCGGCTTATGATACCGGAGGGCATACCCTGCCACCCCGGCAAAGAAGAGAAGGCAAAGAGCCGGGAAAATGCTGTCCCGGTAGACCCGAAGGGTAAAACTGGCCATGGCGGAGGGAAGGAATACCATTACCCCAAAGGCGGCCAGCCTTGCCCACCGCTTTTGAAGGACCGGGGCGAATGCCTGAACCAGGGCCAGACAGGCTCCTGCCCAGAGAAGCTGGTTTGCCCCCAGGTAGGGCAGATGAAGCCAGTGGAGCAGGGCCAGCCAGAGAGGGAAGAACATATGTTTGGACAGGGTGAGCCAATCATAAGGACCCAGCCACTGCCCGGCGGTAATGTACTCTGCCGCCCGGAACATAAGTTCATCGTCGATGGGAGCGCCCCCCACCCACACATAGGTCCGCTGGAAAAAGCTCAGGACAAACTTGGCGCCCGTAAGGACCGCCACGCCCAGCCAGAACCAGACCGGAGAGATATCCTTTTTAGGGAAAAGCTGCTTCATTTCTGAATTTTCTCAATACTTTCTACAAAATACTGCTGCTTTTTGAATACCGTATCCAGAATAAGGGAGAGGTACTTCACCACCAGGGTCATAATGGCGAACAGGCCGCTGAACCCACAGGTAATGACAAACATGGTGGTGGTCCACCCCTCAATGGGATGGCCTGCCACGGTGACGGCCAGGGTGTAAATCAGTTCCACCAAGGCCAATGCCAGCATGATCAGGGTGATTCCCAAGCTGATCCGATATCCTGCCGAGGTATAGAGGAGCAGGCTGTTGAGCCCCAGGTCAAAGTCCCGGGTCTGTCCGGCATGGCCCTGGTATTCCAGGGTTCCCATCTTCAGGCCGCTGGCCGCATAGGCAGCTTTCCGGTAAGGAAGGTAGGAACTGACCGCATGGACCTTATTAATTGCCCGGCGGGAAACCAGCCGGAACGCCTCTGTCCGGAGGCGGTAAGCAGAACCGCTGTACCGGTTGAAAAGGGTATAGAACAGCCGGCTCATCTTTCCGCTCTGGGAGGGGCAGACGTTGACAATGTCATTTCCTTCCATGGCCTTCCGGTAAGCCTCCCAGATAAGGGAGGAATCCCAGTTCATTCTGGTGGTGTCAAATTCATAGACATAATCCCCAATGGAGATATCCAGACCCGCATTCATACACCGCTCCACTCCCTGGCGCAGGCTCATGTGGAGAATGGTAAGAGGCTTGGGCTGACGGGCAGCAAATTCCCGCAGCAGTTCCAGGGCCTGGGCAGGAGCGCAGTCCTCCACCACTACCAGCTCATACTGGGCAAAATGCTCCTCCAGCCGGGCGGTAAGCTCTGTGAAAAAGCCCTGTACATCCCCTGCCTCCTGGCCCAGATAGACCACTGCAGAGATAAAATTCTTTTCTTTATCCTGATTATTCATGGAGCAGCACCTCGTCCAAATCATATACTGTGTTGATTTTTCCCGACAGAACGCTCACCAGCCGGGGAGTCCGGGTCATTTCCCGGATAACGGTGGGGCGGGAGTCATCGATTTCGCTTGCCTTGAGAATGGGCTTCATGCTGAACAGACTCTTGTAATACTCAAAGCCGTATTCCTCCCGGAGATATTTCCGGGCCAGCTGGCTCATGTAGGGCCAGGCGCTGGCAGGTTTCCCGGGGCAAAGGTCACAGTTGTACAAACTGCCCGGACGGCACTTGCCGCCGCTCTCCGCCTGGCAGGGGAAGGTGGCCACCGATTCTCTGCTGGTCTGGTGGGGGGTAAAGGTAACGCTGGTGAGGCTGTGAAGCCCGGTCTTTCCGAAAGGCATAATACTGAAGAAAGGTCCGTCCATCACAGTAATGCCGGTATTCTTCAGAGCATCACTGACAGTGCAGAGAATAATTTCGCAGAGTTCATACTTGATCTTGAAGGGTTCCAACCCCAGCATAGCATGGATATCATTGATTCCCGCATAGGTGGCATTGAGAAGGAATCCGGTGCGGAAGGTCTCCCCTGCCGCCTCCACCTCCCACAAGTCTCCCAGATTATGGATAGCTGTGGGCTGGGCACTGTACCGGACGGTCACATTGGAAAGAGGGGCCAGCTGTTCCAGAAACCATTCTTTCAATATCTGGGCATCATAGGTGTACTCCTGGGTCATGAAAGCCCCGTCGCACATTCCCGGGTTAAAGTATTTTTCGGTGGGAAGCCGGTCACACCGAATCTGGGCATCCCGGCAGAACTTTTCAAACTCTTCCCCGTTGGTCCAGCTGAAATGGGCGCTGGTGGCGTACACCTGGTCAAAGGTGGTCAGGTTGCAGAAGCCGTAATCCCGGCAGAACCGGTCAAAATAATGGGCGCTTTTAATAGCAGTGGAAAAGCTGCGGGGATAGTGATATCCCATGTGGACCCGGGCCTGGTTGATGTAGGTGGCCCGCATAAAGGGGCCTTCATCCCGTTCCAGCACCAGCACCCGCTGGCCGGCTTCCCCGCATTTCAGGGCGCTGTAAAGCCCATACAGTCCGGCGCCCAGAATAATTTTATCATATTGTTCCATGGCGTTCTGATTCCTTTCAGGGGCGGTATTTTCCCGCCAGTGCGGCGAAAAGGATCCGAAGCAGGTCGGTGTTTCCCCGCATTCCCTTGATTTTGGTGGGGGCAGGTTGATTCTTGGGGTAGGCCCGGGTCACCGGGACCTCGCAGCCCTTCAACCCCAGCTGGTCCGCCCGAATGCTGAGATAAGCCAGCAGCTCATATCCTGCAAAGATATCCCGGAAGGGCTGTACCCCCGGATGTTTCAGGTAGGCCCGGCTGTAAGCCCGGTATGCATTGGTGGTGTCAGTGTACCAGTGGCGGGCAGCCAGACTGATCAAAGGTGCATGGATCAGCCGCACTGCCCAGTACCGGACAGTGGGGGTATTGATGGCCTTGCCCCCCTTGATAAATCGGCTGCCCTGGACCAGGTCGTAGCCCTGTTCCAGCTTCTGGATAAAGAGAGGTACGCTTTCAATGCTGTCCTTGTTGTTTCCATCAATGGTCAGGACTCCGGCATATCCTCGTTCCAAGGCATACCAAAGCCCCATCCGGAGCTGGGCTCCCTGCTTGCCAGGGCCCGTTTTTACCAGAAGGGTGTTCACGCCCCGGTCCTGCAGACCTTGAGGCTCCATACTGCCGTCGGTGCTGCCCCCATCACAGAGGATAATATCCACCAAGGTATCTACCCCGGCGGCCTTGGCCCGGTCCAGTTCCTTGAGAATCCGCTCTCCCTCATTGATAATGGGGATAAGCAGGCAGTATTTGGTCTTCTTTTCTCTAAACTCCGTACAGGTAAAATCCGGTACGCCCTTCAGTCCGGTATACTTCATCTTATCCAAACACCCCTTTCAGATAGGTCAGGCAGCGGTCCATGGTATCATAATCAGCCGCCTTCATTTCCAGAGAGACAAACCCTTTATACCCCACAGCGTGAAGGAGCAGGGCCAATTCCCGGTGGATGGGCCGGGGCTGGATGGGAGCCAGGCCCGGTTCGCTGATATGGATGTGGCTTACATATTTCAGGTCGCTCAGGTAGTCATTGAGAGATTCCCCGTTCTGGATCATGGTTCCCAGGTCCAGGTTGACGGTAAGGCCGGGAATATCCAGCTTTTTCACCAGGTCAAAGGCCTGACGGGTGGTATTGAGATAGTTGGTGTTATAAATGGGAGGGTTGGCTTCCAGGGCCAGGTAGACCCCTTTCTGTCCGGCCAGGATTCCCAGCCGGGTAAAGAATGCCTCGGCCTCCTGGGGCTGGTGGTCGGGAGGGCAGTTCCGCTGCCGGGGGCAGCCGAATACCAGGCTGGGGCAGCGGACAGCCCGGGCAAACTCAAAGGCCTGGGCGGTGTACTCCTCCAGCCGGGCAGCATCCTCCGGGTTGAAAATATTTCCGTCCTGACCGAACCAGATGCTTTGAAGGCTGGGAATTTCCAGCCCGTAATTCTGATACAGATACCCGGCAAAAATAGCCGCAGAGGAAAGATGCTCATAGGGCTCCTGGGTAAAAATCCGGGTGGGAGCCAGTTCCAGCCCCTCGTATCCCAGCTCCTTCAGCCGGGCATATACCTTTTCGTCCTCTTCCTTGGTCCAGCCCAGATTGCTGGCTGCCAGTCTGATGGCCATAGGCTCACTTCCATTCCTTCATAAAGTTGCAGATATCCTTCAGTTCCTCATTCCGGGAAAGAAGATACCCTTCCGCTCCCCCAAAGAGGGCGGCGTGTTTGGTCCGCAGGTCATAGTCATAGGGAGAGGCGGCGGTTTCGTTTTTCCAATCCTGCCCCGTAACGGCGGTATATACCTCTCCGGCAGACACCGGCGGAGTGGTCAGGTTGACCAGTTTCAGCCCTGCCTCCAGAGCCAGGTTGATATCCGACCAAAGCCGCCCCAGGTTGTAGAACTGGTACCGGCTGGCGCTGTGGGTAAAGGCCAGGGCGTTGAAATCATTGGCGGCGAAGAATTCCCGCAGCTTTTCCCCGGAAACCTTGCTGTTCAGGCAGTAAAAACCGTTCTCCCTCAGCTCATACCCTTCCCCTACCAAGTTGCTTTTCTCTGCCAGTTCCCGGTACTTATCCGGGCGGAGCATGGCCGGGGTGATGGTATGAAGGTCATAAAGAAAATTCTTTTTCAACCCTTTTCCGTAAAGGGCAGGAAGCCGGACAATGAGGGCGTCCGGGAAATCCTGGCGCACCCACTCTTCCAATTGGAGCCGATTAGCTCCGTAAGGAGCCAGTCCATCTTTGTCCATGGGGCTGTCCTCATCTTTTCCCCGGCTGTCCCGGTAAACGGCAATGGAACTGATGAGAACCAGCTGGTGGGGAGCAATCCTCCGGATATTTTCCCGGGCCTGTGCCATAACGGCCAGGTCTGCCTCCGGGTCCTGGTTGGCCAGGAACATGGCCGCCGGAACTCCGGCATAGACTGCCAGCTCGGGCCGGGTATCGTATCCGTTTTCAATATCCCGGGAATGAAGCGCCATGGAAAAATCATGGGAGGCCATTAAATTTCCGCCTACAAACCCGGTGCTCCCTACCAAAAGATCTCTCATACCCTTTTCCTCCCTGTTGGCACAGTTCCGCCATTTTATTATCTTTTTCAGTATATCATTTTGCCTTGGAAAAAGCAACGAGAAAGCCCTCGTCTTTGGACACCTGTCCCATACTGTCAACCCATGCCTGTTTAAAAGAAACAACCCCCGGCATTTTTACCGGGGGCGCTTCTTTAATCGTGCTTTTTGTACCAGACATATCCGCCCATTCCCACCAGGATGGCAATTCCCAGTCCGCTGCGTACAGTAGAAATGATGGCTCCCATAGCTGCCTGCTGAATCTCATCCTCCTGGGCCTGGGCCTCCTTGGCCAGCTGCGCCTCCATCTCCTGCTGTATTCCCACCGGTTGATTTTGCTCCTCTGTCCCCTGCTGGGCTTCCTGGGCAAATCCCATAAGGGGGACCATCCCCAGGATCATCAGACCGGCCAGTATCCCGGCCAGACATTTAAGCCAGACTTTTTTCATGGCTTCCTCCCTTTCCGGCGGTGTTTCCGCCCTAACTGTCCTTATTACATTAGTATAGGGAAAGTCCTGCAAAAAATGCGTAAAAAAAGGTCGGGGAATATGGCTGCACTCTTTTTCCCATCCTCTTCTGTGTTGACAACCCTCTTGTGCTGTTGTATTATGCTTTAAGATATGTTTTTTAAAACCAGATGTTATCTGAAGAAAGAACAGATATGTATCTGGTGGAAGGAGTGCTTATGTCCTGGTCTATCGTTGCAGATTCCAGTGTAAATATGTATCACCTGGATGATCTTCCCGCCGGAGTCAGCTTCACTACCGTTCCCTTGAAAATCCGCTGCGGCGAGCGGGAATTTGTAGACAATGCCGCCCTGAACACCAAAGAAATGATGGAACTGCTGGACAACTACAACGGTCCCTCCGGCAGTGCCTGCCCCAGCCCTGAGGAATGGGCAGAGAAATTCCTGGCCGCAGACAATTCCATTGCCGTGACCATCAGCAGCCAGCTGTCCGGCAGCTACAATTCTGCCTGCATTGCCGCCAAAATGGTAATGGAGGAGCACCCCGAAAAGAGAATCCATGTGGTGGACTCTCTCAGCGTGGGGGCCGAGATGACCTTTATTGTAGAGCGGGCCATCGAACTGATCAATCAGGGCGCCGCGTTTGACCTGATCTCCTATGAGCTGGACCATCTGAAAGACCATATTGAACTTCTCTTTGTTTTGTGCAGCTTTGAGAATCTGGTGAAGAATGGCCGGATGAGCCGTATCTCCGGTCTGGTTGCCGGGGTTCTGGGAATCCGGGCCGTGGGCCGAGCCAGCACTCAGGGCACCATTGATATGTTCGGGAGGGCCCGGGGTGAGACTAAATCTTTGGCTTTGATCCTGGAAGAGATGGACCGTTCCGGATTCAAGGGCGGCAAGGTCTATATTGACCACGTCCACAATCCTCAGGCGGCCCACATGCTGGCCCGTGCCATTACTGCAAAATGGCCCTCTGCCCAGATTCAGGTAAGAATGTGCGGCGGACTTTGCAGCTTCTATGCCCAGGACCAGGGTCTGATCCTCGGCTATATGCTGGCATAATTCGATAAACATAAAAAAATCCCGCCCCCAAGGGGCGGGATTTTTTATTATTTCATTTTACCGGACAATGCAGGCTTCCCGGTCGGGACCTACGCTGATATAGGCAATGGGGCAGCCCACAGCCTTTTCAATGTAGGTCACATAGTCCTGAGCGGCCTGAGGCAGGTCCTCAAACTTGCGGCAGCCGGTAATATCGCAGTGCCAGCCGGGGAGATACTCCACCACGGGCTTTGCGGTATCCAGGGCCTTGCCCATGGGGAACCGGTCGGTGAGGGTGCCGTCCTCCAGCTCATACTTTGCCACTACGGGAATTTTCTCCATGTAGTCCAGCACGTCCAGCAGGGTGAAGGCCAGCTTGTCAGCGCCCTGGCACTCCACGCCATACCGGCTGGCCACCACGTCAAAGGGGCCTACCCGGCGGGGACGTCCGGTGGCGGCGCCAAACTCGTGGCCGGCTTCCCGGAGGAAGTTCTTCTCCTCCTCGGTCATGGCCAACTCAGCGGTGAAGGGGCCGTCGCCCACGCAGGAGCTGTAAGCCTTCATAACACCTACGGAGAGATCCAGCTTCCGGCCGGGGATGCCTGCCCCGATGGGAGCATAAGCGCCAATCACATTGCTGGAGCTGGTGTAGGGGTAGATACCAAAGTCAATGTCCCGCAGAGCGCCCAGCTGAGCCTCGAAGAGGATTTTCTTCCCTGCTTCATCAGCCTTGGCCAGATACTCACCTGCATCGCAGATGTAATCCTTAAAGATGGCTGCGTATTTCTCGCACCATGCCCACAGCTCATCCAGCTGGGTGGGCTTTGCCCCGTAGCAGCCTTCCATGACCAGGTTCTTGGACTCCACAATGGTGGAAAGGCGCTTCTTTACGCTGTCGTCCATGTGCAGAAGGTCTCCCATCCGGAGGGTCTTCTTCATATACTTATCGGCGTAACCGTAGGCGATGCCCCGCTTGGTGGAGCCAAACTGAGCACCGGTCTTGGACAGGCGCTCTTCCTCCAGGCCGTCCTGCTCCACATGGAAGGGCATGCAGATGGTGGCCCGGTCGCTGATTTTCAGGTTTTCGGGGGTGATTTTCACGCCCTTTTCCCGGAGAGCGGCGATCTCCTTATCCAGGTGAGCGGGGTCAATGAGCATACCGTTGCCCATGACACAGACCACTTCAGGCCGGAGGATGCCGGAGGGCAGCAGATTGAGCACAAACTTGCCCTGAGGATTCTTTACGGTGTGGCCGGCGTTGTTGCCGCCCTGGTAACGCACTACGATGTCATATTCCTGGGACAGCAGGTCCACCATTCGGCCCTTGCCTTCATCGCCCCAGTTGATGCCGGTAATTGCAGTAAGCATTTTTCATTCTCCTTATATTGCAATTTCTAAGACGGCCTTTTCCGTTCAAGGATTGCCCGGGATCCGCTGCCTTTACTAACACTTGCATGATAGCATGAACTTTTTGGTTTGTAAAGCGGGAGTTAGTCCTCCTTATCCACAAACCGGATGTTATCCAGCTGGCTTTTCAGGCTGGCTTTCATGGCGTCAATGTAGGCCCGGCGAAGCTTTGCCCGCTCTGCTTCCTCCTCGGGAGTCAGCCCCTGGGTCTTTGCTTTGTGAGCCAGTTCATTGATTCTCTGAATCTCCTGATCTGTCATGGATTTTTCCTCCTTGTGTTGGATTGCCTATTGAGTATATCACACCGGGCCTTCAAACGCAAACAACCCCCGGCTCTCTTGCCAGGGGGCTGTTCCTATCTATAAACATCCGGCCGGATGGAATGGGTTGTCTGGTCCCACCTGGGTGTCCTGTTGGACACTCTGGCATAGGTGGGGAGCCAGTGGGGCACGGGAAGAGATCCCCTTCCTGCGCTTTGGCTGCATAGAGGGCAGCCTACACCACTACTGTTATGTGGGACAGTCTTGCGATTAGACCCGGGTTCCGCCGGGATGGTGCTTTTTTTCTATGAAGCAGCCTTACAGGTGCTTCCCTTGATTATTATCCTACTCCCCGATTATGAAAAAATTGTGAGGGAATTCGGAACGGTCTGTAAATCCTGCTGTTCCCAAAGCGTGGCATCCGTGGTATACTATCTCTGACCCAAGGGAGGGAAAAAGCGTTTCCACTCCCCTATCCTATCACACAGGAGAAATGTTTCATGGCGAACCGTGTAAACTATGCCAAAGAAATGGACAAGGTGCTGGCCGGGCTGGGCCAGACCCGCCCCCGGCTTTTGCTCCATGCCTGCTGTGCCCCCTGCAGCAGCGGCACCCTGCCCCAGCTGGAAGAGCATTTTGACATTACCATCCTTTATTATAACCCCAATATTGACCCTCCCCAGGAATACCACCGCCGGGAGGGAGAGCTGGAGGCCTTTCTGGAAGCCAGTGGCCGCCGGGAAATCCCGGTGGTGGAACTGCCCTATGACCCTCAGGAATTCTACCAGGCGGTAAAAGGCCTGGAGCAGGAACCGGAACGGGGCCGGCGGTGCACCGTCTGTTACCGGCTCCGGATGGAGCAGGCCGCCCGGTACGCAGCGGAGCACGGGTTTGACTGGTTCACCACTACCCTCTCCATCAGCCCCCTGAAAGACCCGGTGAGAATCAATGAGATCGGGGCGGAGCTGGAAAAGGAATACGGGGTGAAGCACCTGCCCAGCGAGTTCCGGAAGCGGGACGGGTACAAACACAGCCTGGAGGAAAGCGCCAGGTATGACCTGTACCGGCAGGACTACTGCGGCTGTGTTTACAGCCGGTTAGAGCGGGAAAAACAACAGCAGCAAAAAAAGGAGGAAGGCTGAGCCTTCCTCCTTTTGATTTATTACACGGACAATTCCGCTTTCTGATCCAGGCAGTCGGGGTTGGCATCCAGGAGAGGCTGGATGACCTCGTCCAGGTATTCCTCCACCTGCTGGGGAGCACGGCCCACAAAGTTCTCGGGTTTCAGCTGAGCCTCCAGGCTCTCCCGCTCCAGACCAAAGCTGGAATCAGCCAGCACCCGCTCGATCAGGTCGTTGGGCTTGCCCTCCTGCTTGACCACAGCGGCGGCGGCGATGGCATGCTGACGGAGCTTTTCGTGGAGTTCCTGACGGTCTCCACCAGCCTTGACGGCCTCCATCATAATATTCTCGGTGGCCATGAAAGGCAGCTCTGCCATGACACGGCTGTGGACTACCTTGGGGTAGACTACCAGCCCGTCGCAGACATTGAGCATGATTTTCAGGATGGCATCGGCGGCCAGGAAGCCCTCGGCCATGGCGATCCGCTTGTTGGCGCTGTCGTCCAGGGTCCGCTCAAACCACTGGGTACCGGTGGTGAAGGCGGGGTTGAGCACGTCCACCATGAGATACCGGGCAATGGCGCAGATACGCTCGCACCGCATGGGGTTGCGCTTGTAGGGCATGGCGGAAGAACCGATCTGATTCTTCTCAAAGGGCTCCTCCATCTCCTTGAAGTTGGCCAGGAGCCGGACATCGGTGGCAAACTTCATGGCGCTCTGGGCAATGCCGGACAGGGCAGACAGCACATTGTAGTCCACCTTACGGCTGTAGGTCTGGCCGCAGACAGGAACAACCTTGTCAAAGCCCATCTGGGCGCAGACATCCCGCTCCACTGCCTTGATCTTCTCCCCGTCTCCGGCGAAAAGGTCCATAAAGCTGGCCTGGGTGCCGGTGGTGCCCTTGACTCCACGGAGGGCCAGGCTGGAAATCTGATGGTCGATCTCCTGCAGGTCCATATACAGCTCGTTCATCCAGAGGGTGGCACGCTTGCCCACGGTGGTCAGCTGGGCAGGCTGGCAGTGGGTGTAAGCCAGAGCAGGCATATCCTTGTACTGCCGGGCAAAGTCAGCCAGCAGGGCAATGACGCCGATCAGCTTTTTCCGGACCAGTTCCAGGCCCTGGCGCATAATGATAATATCGGTGTTGTCTCCCACATAGCAGCTGGTGGCTCCCAGATGGATGATTCCCTTGGCTTTGGGGCACTGGAGGCCGTAAGCGTACACATGGCTCATGACATCGTGACGGACCAGCTTTTCCCGGGCCACAGCGTCCTCGTAGTTGATATCGTCCAGATGGGCGGCCAGCTCGTCCAGCTGCTCCTGGGTAATATCCAGGCCCTGATTTTTCTCAGCCTTGGCCAGTGCCAGCCAGAGCCGCCGCCAGGTGCGGAACTTATTGTCCTCCGAGAAGATGTACTGCATTTCCTCCGAGGAATACCGGGTGGAGAAGGGTGAAATATATCTGTTATGTTCTGCCATGGAAGTTCTCCCTTACTATATTTTGTGAAAGAGGCGGCCCCGGAAGGGACCGCCTTTATTGTATCAGACGGTAGCCGGCTTTACAAGGCTTACAGCCTGTAGTAGTCTACGCCGCCCTCAAAGAGAGGCTGGAAGTTCTCGCCCAGCACATTCTTGTACAGGCCCTGGCCGTACCGTTCGGTATGGCCCATCTTGCCCAGGACCCGGCCATCCGGGCTGGTGATGCCTTCAATGGCCAGCATACTGCCGTTGGGGTTGTACCGCTGGTCCATGGTGGGATTGCCTTCCAGGTCCACATACTGGGTGGCCACCTGACCGTTGGCAATTAGGCTGTCCAGCACAGACTGAGGAGCCACAAACCGGCCCTCTCCGTGGCTAATGGCGATGAGATGCTCATCCCCTACCTGGCAGCGGCTGAGCCAGGGGCTCTTGACGCTGGCCACACGGGTATGGACCAGCATGCTCTGATGGCGGCCGATGGTGTTGAAGGTCAGGGTGGGGTCGCTCTCGGTGATGGGGCGGATCTCACCATAAGGCACCAGGCCCAGCTTGATGAGAGCCTGGAAGCCGTTGCAGATGCCCAGCATCAGGCCGTCCCGCTGGTTCAGCAGACGGTTGACTGCATCGGCCACCGCAGGGCTGCGGAAGAAGCTGGCGATGAACTTGGCGCTTCCGTCCGGTTCGTCACCGCCGGAGAATCCGCCGGGAATCATAATCATCTGGCTTTCATCAATGGCCTTGACCAGAGCCTGGCAGCTTTCGGCTACATCGGCAGGGGTCAGGTTCTTGATGACCAGTACCCGGGGGTCGGCACCTGCCCGGGCAAAAGCCTTGGCGGAGTCATACTCGCAGTTGTTGCCGGGGAATACAGGGATAATGACCTTGGGCTTCTGGTGCTTCAGCAGGCTGGGAGCCTTGGTCTGGGTGTCTCCCTCAATGGGGGCCACCTTCTCCCCTGCCTTCCGGTAAGGCAGCACCGGCTCCAGCTTGGATTCCCATGCTTCCTGGAGCTGGGCCAGGTCCACCTTCTCCCCGGAGAAGTCGAAGCTGTAATCCAGGGTGGTGGTGCCCAGGATCTGGCCTGCACCGCCGTCCAGAACTTCCAGCACAAAGGCGCCGTAAGCGGGCTGGAACAGTTCGTTGGCATCAAAGTCAGCGGCAAACCGGATACCAATACCGTTGCCCACCGACATTTTGAAGAGGGTCTCGGCCAGGCAGCCATAGCCGGGAGTGGCGGCAGCCAGGACTTTACCCTGTGCCATAAGGTCTTCCACCGTGTGGAATACTGCTTTCAGGCTGTCGGTTTCAGGCAGGCCGTCCTTGTAGTTGGGCCGCAGGATGCAGATGGTACTGTCGGCCTTCTTGAACTCGGGGCTGCATACCCGGTCCAGGTGGCCTACAGCGGTGGCAAAGCTGACCAGGGTGGGAGGCACATCCAGCTTTTCAAAGCTGCCGGACATACTGTCCTTGCCGCCGATGGCTCCGATGCCCAGACCCATCTGGGCATCCAGGGCACCCAGGAGGGCGCTTACAGGCTGGCCCCAGCGGTTGGGGTCAGTGCCCAGGCGGGGGAAGTATTCCTGGAAGGTCAGGTAAGCCTTTTCGTGGTCAAAGCCGGCACAAACCAGCTTGGCTACGCTTTCCACTACCGACAGGTAAGCTCCACGGTAGGGACTCTCGCTCATAAGATAGGGGTTGAAGCCCCAGGCCATGCCGCTGACGGTGGTGGTCTCACCAGGTACCGGCAGCTTGGCTACCATGGCCATGGTGGGGGTAAGCTGATTCCGTCCGCCGAAAGGCATGAGAACGGTGGCGGCGCCGATGGTGCTGTCAAACCGCTCGGACAGGCCCTTCTTGCTGGCCACATTCAGGTCGGTGACCACAGCCTTCAGCTTCTGGGTGAGGGTGTCCCCTGCCCACTGAGGCTGCCAGACCTTGCCGGGCAGCACATGGGCGGTAATATGCTTTTCTGCACCGTTGCTGTTCAGGAATTCCCGGCTCACATCGCAGATGACCTGGCCGTTCCATTCCATCCGCAGCCGCTTTTCCTGGGTGACGGTAGCCACAGGGGTGGCCTCCAGGTTTTCCTCCCCGGCCAGGGCGATGAACGCATCCACATCCTGGGGAGCCAGGGCCACGGCCATACGCTCCTGGCTTTCACTGATGGCCAGCTCGGTGCCGTCCAGGCCCTCGTATTTCTTGGTGACCTTGTTCAGGTCGATGTAAAGGCCGTCGGCCAGTTCGCCGATGGCTACGGAAACGCCGCCGGCGCCAAAGTCGTTGCACCGCTTGATCATCCGGCAGGCATCTTTCCGGCGGAAGAGCCGCTGGAGCTTCCGCTCGGTGAGGGCGTTGCCCTTCTGAACCTCGGCTCCGCAGGTGGTCAGGCTTTCCAGTTTATGGGCCTTGCTGCTGCCGGTAGCGCCGCCGATGCCGTCCCGTCCGGTACGGCCGCCCAGCAGGACGATCACATCCCCGGGAGCAGGGCATTCACGGCGGACATGGTCGGCAGGGGTAGCGCCTACCACAGCGCCGATTTCCATCCGCTTGGCAATATAACCGGGATGATACAGCTCATCCACCTGGCCGGTGGCCAGACCAATCTGGTTGCCGTAGCTGGAATAACCGGCGGCGGCAGTGGTCACCAGCTTCCGCTGGGGCAGCTTGCCGGGAAGGGTATCCTTTACGGGAACCAGAGGATCGCCGGCACCGGTGACCCGCATGGCCTGGTAGACATAGCTCCGTCCGGACAGGGGGTCCCGGATGGCGCCGCCGATACAGGTGGCAGCGCCGCCGAAGGGCTCGATTTCGGTGGGATGGTTGTGGGTCTCATTCTTGAAAAGGTAGAGCCAGTCCTGCATTTCCCCGTCCACATCACACTGGATCTTAACGGTGCAGGCGTTGATTTCCTCGCTCTCGTCCAGGTTTTTCAGGATGCCCCGCTTTTTCAGGGCTTTGGCAGCGATGGTGCCCATATCCATCAGGCACCGGGGCTTCTCCTGACGGCCCAGTTCCTCCCGGAGCTCCATATACCGGCTGAAAGCAGCCTGGGCCAGCTGGTCCTCAAAGGTCACTTGGTCCAGAATGGTGCCGAAGGTGGTGTGGCGGCAGTGGTCGCTCCAGTAAGTGTCGATCATCCGAATTTCGGTGATGGTAGGGTTGCGGCCTTCCTTCCGGAAGTAGTCCTGGCAGAACTTGATGTCTCCCAGATCCATGGCCAGACCCTTTTCTGCCACAAAGTCAGCCAGACCCTTCTCATCCAGGTCCAGGAACCCGTCCAGGGTCTCCACCTTGGTGGGAATGTCATACTCCATTTTCAGGGTTTCCTTCTCGGCCAGGTCTGCCTGGCGGGCTTCCACCGGGTTGATGACATATTTCCGGATGGCTTCCACCTGCTCTTCGGTCAGGTCGCCCTCCAGCAGGTAAACCTTGGCGCTGGCCACCTGGGGCCGCTCCCCCTGGCTGATGAGCTGGATGCACTGGGCGGCGCTGTCTGCCCGCTGGTCATACTGGCCGGGGAGATACTCCACCCCGAACACGGGGCCGGTATGCTGGGGCATGGTGCGGTAGATCACATCCACGGGAGGCTCACTGAAAACAGTGTTCAGACAGCTTTCAAACAGCTCCTGGGAAACGCCCTCCACATCATACCGGTTGAGAAGGCGCAGTCCGGTAAGGCCGGTGATTCCCAGCAGGGAGACCAGTTCATTTTTCAGAGCCTGGGCTTCCACATCGTAGCCCGGCTTCTTTTCCACATATACACGATATACCATGGGTATTACTCCTTATTTTTCCAGAGCTTTCAGGGCACGGCGGCCAATATCGGTCCGCTTGTGAACTCCCTCAAAGTGGATTTTTTCGCTGGCGGCATAGGCCAGTTCCAGAGCTTTGGGCAGGGTGTCTGCGGTGGCAGTGACCCCCAGTACCCGGCCGCCGCTGGTGACCAGGGTACCCTCTTTCAGGGCGGTGCCTGCGTGGTAGACGGTCACATCGCCGCCCTCCAGCTGGCCCTTTGTCAGGCCGGTGATCTCCTTGCCCTTGGGATAGCTGAGAGGGTATCCGCCGCTGGCCAGAATGACACAGGCGGCTGCGCCCTGGCTGAACTCCACCGGGGTGTCTGCCAGGATGCCGTTGGTGCAGGCCTGCATAATGGTGAACAGGTCGCTTTCCAGCAGAGGCAGCACCACCTGGGTCTCAGGGTCGCCGAACCGGCAGTTGTACTCAATGACCTTGGGGCCATCGGGGGTGAGCATGAGCCCGAAGTAGAGGCAGCCTTTGAAGGGGCAGCCTTCTGCTTCCATGGCCGCCATGGTGGGGAGGAAAATTTCCTCCATGCACCGCTGGGCCACCTCGGGGGTGTAGTAGGGGTTGGGGGCGACAGTTCCCATTCCTCCGGTATTCAGGCCCTGGTCATTGTCCAGAGCCCGCTTGTGGTCCATGCTGGACACCATGGGTTTCAGGGTCTTGCCGTCCGCAAAGCTGAGAACGCTGACCTCGGGGCCGGTGAGGAATTCCTCCACCACCACATGGTTGCCGGAATCCCCGAACTTCTTGTCCTCCATGATTTCCTTCAGGCCGTCCCGGGCAGCGGCTTCATCCTCACAGATGAGGACACCTTTGCCCAGAGCCAGGCCGTCCGCTTTGATGACCACCGGGTATTTGCCCCGGGCCAGGATATACTCCATGGCCTTGGCCGGGTCATCAAAGGTCTCATAATCAGCGGTGGGAATGCCGTACTTCTTCATCAGGTTCTTGCTGAACACCTTGCTGGCCTCGATCCGGGCGGCGGCCTTATTGGGGCCGAAAGCAGGGATCCCCTTTTCCGCCAGGGCATCCACCATTCCCAGGGCCAGAGGGTCGTCCTGGGCTACCACCACATAGTCAAACTTTTCTGCGGCGGCAAACTCCACCATCATTTTCAGGTCGGTGGCCTTGATATCCACACAGTGGGCATCATAGCTGATTCCCCCGTTGCCGGGAGCGCACCAGATGTCGCTGCACTGGGGATTCTTTTTCAGGGCGCGGATGATGGCGTGTTCCCGTCCGCCCCCTCCTACAACCAGAATTTTCATAACAATTCCTCCCCTTTTTTCAGGCCGGAAACGGCTTAGTGGTGGAATAGCCGCAGGCCGCAGAAGGCCATGGCGATTCCGTACTTATTGCAGGTGTCAATGACCTGCTGGTCCCGGATGCTTCCGCCGGGCTGGACAATGGCGGTAACGCCGCTGCGGCGGGCCCGCTCGATGTTGTCGCCGAAGGGGAAGAAGGCATCGCTGCCCAGCACCACACCGGTGACATGGCTGAGATATTCCTTCTTCTCGGCGGGGGTGAGGGGTTCGGGCTGGCTGGTAAAGGTCTCGGCCCAGACATCATCCCCAATTACATCCTCGGGGGTGTCCCCGATGTACACATCGATAGCGTTGTCCCGGTTGGGCTTGGACACATCCTCCCGGAAAGGCAGGCCCAGCACCTTGGGATGATGGCGGAGCTGCCAGTTGTCGGCCTTCTGGCCTGCCAGCCGGGTGCAGTGGATACGGCTCTGCTGGCCGGCGCCTACACCGATGGTCTGGCCGTCGGCCACATAGCAGACACTGTTGGACTGGGTGTATTTCAGGGTGATCAGGCTGATGATCAGGTCCCGCTTCTGTTCGGGGGTGATGGTCTTGTTCTCGGTGACCACATTCTCCAGCATGGTCTCGTCGATTTTCAGGTCGTTCCGGCCCTGCTCGAAGGTGATGCCGAACACCTGCTTATGCTCAATGGGTGCGGGAACATAGTCCGGGTCCATCTGAAGGACATTGTAGCCGCCCTTCCGCTTGGATTTGAGAATTTCCAGGGCCTCGGGCTCATAGCCGGGGGCGATGATTCCGTCGGTGACCTCGTGCTGGATGATTTTTGCAGTGGGGACATCGCAGACATCGGAGAGGGCGATCCAGTCGCCGAAGCTGCTCATCCGGTCAGCACCACGGGCACGGGCATAGGCGCAGGCCAGAGGGCTCAGTTCCAGCCCTTCCGGAACGCTGTACATCTGCCGCAGCACCTCATCCAGGGGCAGGCCCAGGGCGGCGCCGGCAGGAGAAACATGCTTGAAGCTGGCGGCGGCGGGCAGGCCGGTGGCCTCCTTCAGCTCCTTCACCAGCTGCCAGCTGTTGAGGGCATCCAGCAGATTGATATACCCGGGTTTGCCGTTAAGCACCTGGATGGGCAGCTCGCCCTCCTCCATGTATACCCGGGCGGGTTTCTGGTTGGGATTGCAGCCATACTTCAAAGCAAGTTCCTTCATTTTTCTTCCTCCCACACTGCGTCGTATTTGTTGATGATGGTCTCCTCCATATCTCCGGTGGCCAGGTCAATGGACCGGGTATAAAGGCTGACCTTGTTGTCCTTGTTCAAAGCCTCCCAAAGGAGTCCTGCCCACTCGGAGGCATCCCCGGTGGGGATGGTCACCCGGATGGGTTCCCCGGCAAAGCTGGGGATGGGGTTGCCGTTCTGCTTGTAAGTGCTGATGAAATGGCCTTCCCCTGCCACCGGCTGGGGCACATCGAAGGTCTGGCGGAGCACACTGTCCGGATTACCGTCGCTGGACTTAAGGATGCTCAGCTTATAGGAGCCGGTCTTATGGCTCACCACACCGCTGATACGGGGGGTCCAGTTGGGACCGTCGTCCTCAAAGGTGCGGGTGTTCAGGGCAGCTTCAAAGCCAAATCCGGGATACTGGCCCCCGGTGATAAAGTCGTAGATGGTGTTGGTCTGGTCCCCGTTGGTGACAATGGTGGTCTCCCCTGCGGTGAGGACCGGGTTGTAGATAATCAGATGGGGGTCCTCCAGCTTGGCAGGGTCAGCGGCCACAGTGCGGATACCGCCCTCGATGGGGTCGAAAATCCGGTTCCGGCTGTTGGTGCTCCGGCCCATGATCCAGTAGGCGATCATGGCCTTGTCTCCCTTGGGAGAAAGGCCCAGGCAGATTCCCCGGCCGGGATATTCGTTTCCTTCCAGGTATTTGAGAAGATTCTTTTTCATTCCTGTTCCTTCCTTTCCTGTTCACAAATCATGGCGATGGCCCGGGGAAGCAGCTTCCACTCTGCCTGCTCCATTACCCGGCGCTGAAGGACCTCGGGGGTGTCCCCCGGCAGGACCTCCACTGCCTTCTGGAGCAGGATGGGGCCTCCGTCGCAGACTTCGTTTACCAGGTGAACGGTGGCGCCGGTCACCTTTACCCCACGGGCCAGGGCCTCCTTATGGACCCGCAGGCCGTAGTACCCTTCCCCGCAGAAGGCGGGAATCAGGCTGGGATGGACATTGAGAATTCGATCAGGGAAAGCCTGGATGAAATCCGGGCCCAGCACCGTCATGAATCCGGCCAGCACCACCAGGGAGATGCCCCGGCTTTTCAGTTCCCGGATAAGGGCTTCATCGTAGGCTTTGGTGTCGGGATATTCCTTCCGGGGAACCACGATTCCCTCCACCCCGAAATTGGCCGCCCGTTCCAGGGCATAAACTCCGGGCTTGCTGGCAATGACCAGGGAGACCTGACCGCCGGGAATTTCTCCCCGGCTCTGGGCTTCCAGAATGGCCTGGAGGTTGGTGCCTCCGCCGCTGACCAGTACCCCGATTTTTACCATAACTCTACCCCGTCGCCTTCGGCAATGACACCCAGACGGTAAGCATCCTCCCCGTTGGCCTTGAGGATCTCGATGGCCTGGTCGGCCTGGTCGGCGGGAACGGTAATGACCATGCCCACGCCCATGTTGAAGGTGTTGAACATATCCCGCTCGGGAATGTTGCCGGCCTTGGCGATCTCGGCAAAGAGGGCGGGAGTCCGCACATCTTCCTTCTTAATCTTGGCGCAGCAGCCCTCTTTCAGGCTGCGGGGAATGTTCTCGTAGAATCCGCCGCCGGTAATGTGGCTGATTCCCCGCACATCCACCTGCTCCAGAAGAGCCAGCACCGGCTTTACATAAATCTTGGTGGGAGCCAAGAGCGCCTCGCCCAGGGTCTTGCCCATGCTGTCGTAGTAGGTGTTCAGGACTTCGGGGTGGTTCTCCAGGTCAAAGACCCGGCGGACCAGGGAGAAGCCGTTGGAGTGAACGCCGCTGGAAGGCAGGGCGATGAGCACATCCCCGGGAGCCATCTTCTCGTTGGAGAGGATTTTGCTCTTGTCCACAGCGCCCACGGTGAAACCGGCCAGGTCGTACTCGTCTTCGGGATAGAAGCCGGGCATTTCGGCAGTCTCGCCTCCTACCAGGGCACAGCCGGCCTGAACGCAGCCCTCGGCCACACCGGCTACAATGTCGGCGATACGCTCAGGGACATTCTTGCCGCAGGCGATATAATCCAGGAAAACCAGGGGCTTGGCTCCGGCGCAGACCACGTCATTGACACACATAGCCACGCAGTCAATGCCCACAGTATCATGCTTGTTCATGAGGAAAGCCAGTTTCAGCTTGGTGCCTACCCCGTCGGTGCCGGAGATAAGAACGGGATGGGGCATATTGGTGCAGTCCAGCTCAAACAGGCCGCCGAATCCGCCCAGGCCGCCAATGACGCCGGGGATATTGGTGCGGGCCACCGACTGCTTCATCAGTTTCACAGCCTTGTAGCCGGCAGTAATGTCCACACCGGCGGCTGCATAGCTGGCAGAAAAACTCTTTTCCATGGTGGTTCTCCTTTTTTATCTATTACAGGCTTTTATTCTTCTTGTTGGCCAGGCTCAGAGGTTTGTCGAAGGTATTGTCCATGGTCATCTTGGGAGGGTCTACCGGCCAATGTCCGGTAAAGCAGCCGTCACAGAAGCTGCAGCCCGAATGGATGGCCAGCTGACGGGCATGCTCAATGCTGAGATATCCCAGGGTATCTGCTCCGATGATTTCATTGATTCCCTCAATGTCCCGGCCTACCGCCACCAGATGTTCCTGGTCGGGAATATCGGTGCCAAAGTAGCAGGGATAGGCAAAGGGCGGTGCGCTGGCCAGGAAATGGACTTCCTTGGCTCCTGCATCCCGGAGCAGCTGGATGATCCGGGCACTGGTAGTGCCCCGGACAATGGAGTCGTCAATGAGGACCACCCGCTTGTCCTTTACAGTGGAGGTGACCACATTCAGCTTGATGCGAACACTGTTCTCCCGCTGGCGCTGGCTGCCCTGGATGAAGGTACGGCCGATGTACTTATTCTTGATGAATCCTACCTCATAGGGGATTCCGCTGGCCTGGGAGTAACCCAGTGCGGCATCCAGGCCGCTGTCCGGCACACCAATGACCACATCCGCCTCAATGGGATGTTCCTGGGCCAGGAACCGGCCTGCCTGAATCCGGGCATCGTGGACACAGGTCCCCTCGATGACGCTGTCAGGACGGGCAAAGTAGATATACTCAAACACGCAGATGGTGTGAGGTGCTTTGCCGCAGTGGTCCTTGATGCTCCGCAGGCCGTTCCGGTCTGCAATGAGGATCTCACCGGGTTCCAGGTCCCGGATGAGGGTAGCGCCCGCAGCATCCAAAGCGCAGCTTTCGCTGGCGAACACATATCCGTCCGGCAGCTTGCCCACGCAGAGGGGACGGAATCCGTTGGGGTCCCGGGCTGCAATCAGTTTGGTGGGAGACATGACCACCAGGCTGTAAGCGCCCCGGATGGAGTCCATGGTCCGGCTGACTGCTTCCTCAATGTTGCTGGTTTTCAGCCGGTGGCGGGTGATAAGATAGCTGATGACCTCAGTGTCCGAGGTTCCGTGGAAGATGCACCCGTCCATTTCCAGTTCCTGGCGGAGCTCGGCGGCGTTGACCAGGTTGCCGTTATGGCAAAGAGCCATGCCGCCCTTCTGGTGGCGGACCACCATGGGCTGGGCGTTGGCCCGGACCCGGCTGCCGCTGGTAGCGTACCGCACATGACCGGTGGCCATCTTGCCCCCCTTGGGCAGATTTTCCAGAACCTGCGGGGTGAACACTTCGTTCACCAGACCCAGGTCCCGGTGGCCGGTGATAACACCGTCCACGTTGATGGCCATGCCGCAGCTCTCCTGTCCCCGGTGCTGCAAAGCGTACAGACCGCTGTAGGTGGCGGCGATCACATCTTCCTCGCCGCTGCGGTCATAAATCCCGAATACCCCGCACTCCTCGTGCAGGCCGGGATGAAAGGTTTCCTTACAGTTCATTCTCTACCTCTGCTCTGAGATGGTGTTTATTCGCCCAGCAGGCGGCGGAACACTTCCTTGTAAGCGTCCTCCTCACCGCCCAGATCCCGGCGGAACAGGTCCTTGTCCAGGTGTGCGCCGGTGGTAGCGTCCCAGAACCGGCAGGTGTCGGGGCTGATCTCGTCAGCCAGGACGATGGTGCCGTCAGCCAGACGGCCGAACTCCAGCTTGAAGTCGATGAGCCGGATGTTGAACTGGGCCAGGTACTGGGAGAGGATCTCGTTTACCTTGAAAGCATAGTTGCTGATGATGTCGATCTCCTCCTGGGTAGCCAGACCCAGAGCCAGAGCATGATAATGGTTGATGAGGGGGTCATGGAGGTCATCGTTCTTGTAGCTGAACTCCAGGGTGGGGCACTTGAGAACAGTGCCTTCGGGAACGCCCAGGCGCTTGGTGAAGCTGCCGGCGGCCACATTCCGGATGATGACCTCCAGGGGAACGATCTGAACCTTCTTAACATAGGTCTCACGGTCGCTGATTTCCTCCACATAATGGGTGGGGATTCCCTTCTCCTCCAGCATCCGCATGAGGCTGTTGGTGACCTTGTTGTTTACAACGCCCTTGCCCCGGATGGTGCCCTTCTTGGCGCCGTCACCGGCGGTAGCATCGTCCTTGTAATCCACCAGAACTACATTGGGGTCGTCGGTGGCGTATACCTTCTTGGCTTTTCCTTCGTACAGCTGTTCCAGTTTTTTCATGATAACTACTCCTGTTCTCTTATATGATTACTTTTTTAAAAACAATATTTATGGGAATCAGCCCAGCTCCTCCTGGAGCCGTGCCTCCTTCTCAGCGATCTGATTGGCCATCTCTGCCCGGGCGGCATCCAGCTTCCGAGCCAGTTCCTCATCCTGAATAGCCAACATCTGAACAGCCAGCACAGCGGCGTTCTTGGCGCCGTTGATGGCCACAGTGGCTACCGGGATTCCGCTGGGCATCTGGACGGTGGCCAGCAGGGCATCCATTCCGTCCTGGGCGCCCCCCTTCATGGGGATACCGATGACGGGAAGGGTGGTGTTGGCGGCGAAGGCGCCTGCCAGGTGGGCAGCCATGCCTGCAGCGCAGATGATGGCACCAAATCCGTTGTCCCGGGCGGCCTTGGCGAACTGAGCTGCGGCGGCAGGGGTACGGTGAGCCGACAGGATATGTGCTTCAAAAGGAACTCCGAATTCCTTCAGCTGGGCGCAGGCGGTTTTGACCACCGGCCAATCGCTGTCCGAACCCATGATAACGGCAACTTTCTTCTGTTCCATAGTTTCTTCCTCCTTACTGTGGCCGCCGGAAAGACGGTCTAAAAAACAAAAAGCGCAGCGCACCAGACTGGTACACTACGGCAACTTGTTACTCCGGAATCAGAGTATGAGAGGCTGCACTATGCCCGCCAAACCGAGACTTTTCCTTTTTTCCCAGCTGACCCATAAAGCGGTCCTCCCAGAATCTAATCTATGATTCTATGATACGGTTAC
Organism: uncultured Clostridia bacterium; assembly: GCA_944387885.1. Lineage (GTDB taxonomy): Bacteria > Bacillota > Clostridia > Oscillospirales > Ruminococcaceae > CALXEN01. The sequence continues at coordinate 57,255 of CALXGR010000002.1, read as the reverse complement.
AAAATTGAAAAAGCAATCACCTTAAAAGAAATTTGTCAATGGGGCACAACCCCATCCCCTCCGGCCCGCTTTTTTTGGAAACTTGAACAATATTTTACATGAAAATTCACCCCTGTCCGGAGGAAAAATAATACTTTTCCGGGGCAGGATTTTTCCCTTTTCCGTAAGGGCTTTCCATCCCTTTCTTTTTATGTTATAATACCTAAAATATACCCTGTCGGCCGGGCTTTTTCCGGGCCTGCCGGCAGTTTTGGGAAGGAGCAGCCGTCATGGTAAAAGTCACTGTTTTGGGGGCAGGCACCTGGGGAATTGCCCTGGCCCGGCTTCTGGCCGTCAACGGGCATCAGGTCACTGTCTGGTCCGCCATTTCCGCCGAACTGGAAAACCTGGAGCGCACCGGTGTACACCCCAATCTTCCGGGAATGGTCCTGCCCAAGGAGATCCGGTACCAGGCCCAGATAGGTCCTGCCCTGGAAGGAAGCGACCTGGTTCTGTTTGCGGTTCCCTCCGTCTTTGTCCGGTCCACTGCCGAGAAGGCCAAGCCCTATATCACCTCTCACCAGATTCTGGTGGATGTAGCCAAAGGCGTGGAGACCCCTACCCTGTTGACCATGACCGGGATTCTCCGGGATGTGCTGGGAGACACCCCCGCCGGAATCGTGGCTCTCAGCGGCCCCACCCATGCGGAGGAGGTCAGTCTGGACCTGCCCACCGCCATTGTCTCCGCCTGCGAGGACGAGGAGATTGCCAAAAAGGTTCAGGACATTTTCATGAACAATAACTTTCGGGTCTACACCAACACCGATGTGATCGGAGTGGAAATCGGAGGTGCGCTGAAAAACATTATGGCCCTCTGCGTAGGAATCAGTTCCGGGCTTGGCTACGGGGATAACGCCAAAGCCGCCCTTATCACCCGGGGCAATGCCGAGATGGCCCGTCTGGGCTGCGCCATGGGCGGTCAGCTGACCACCTTTATGGGCCTGGCCGGTCTGGGAGACCTGGTGGTCACCTGTACCAGCCGCCACAGCCGGAACTTCCGGGCCGGCATGCTCATCGGTCAGGGAAAGACCAAGGAAGAAGCCAAAGCCCAGGTGGGCATGGTGGTGGAAGGCCTCAATGCTCTGGAAGCCGCCCTTCTTCTGGCGGAGAAATACGGGGTGGAGATGCCCATTGTTGCCGCCGCCGATGCAGTCATCAACCAGGGAGCAGATGGCCAGGAAGTTGTGGCCATGCTTATGGGCCGGCAGCGGAAAGCAGAATAACCCTAACCGCAAAAAGAGCCTGAGGGAAATCCCTCAGGCTCTTTTATTTTACCGGATCTGGCCGGTTCCTTTTACAATGTATTTATAGGTGCAGAGTTCTCCCAGTCCCATGGGGCCCCGGGCATGAAGTTTCTGGGTGCTGATTCCCATCTCGCAGCCCAGGCCGAACTCTCCCCCGTCGGTGAACCGGGTGCTGGCGTTTACATAGACGGCGGCGCTGTCCACCATCCGGGTGAACTTTTGGGCATTCTCTTCGTTTGTGGTAACGATGGCCTCGCTGTGGCCGGTGGAATGGGCATTGATGTGGGCGATGGCCTCCTCCACATTTTCCACCACTCCCACTGCCAGGATGTAATCCAGGAACTCGGTGTCAAAGTCCTTCTCCCCTGCAGGGGTTCCGGGAATGATGGCGGCAGCCTCTTTATCCAGCCGCAGTTCCACCGGGATTTCCCCGGCGGCGGTTCGGTCCTCCACCAGAGCCTTGTGAAGCAGGGGGAGCAGAGTGGGAGCGGCCTTCCGGTTGACCAGCAATACTTCCTCCGCATTGCAGACGGAGGGACGGCTGGTCTTGGCATTGACCACGATTTTCACTGCCATTTCCGGGTCGGCGGTCTCATCCAGATAGATGTGGCAGATTCCGGTGCCTGTCTCAATGCAGGGAACGGTGGCGTTCTCCACGCAGGCCCGAATCAGTCCGGCTCCCCCCCGGGGAATCAGCAGGTCAATGAGTCCCTTGGCCACCATCATTTCCTGGGAGGAAGCCCGGCTGGTGTCCTGAATCAGGTTGACACAGGTGGCAGGCAGGCCGGCCTTTTCCAGCCCCTGGCGCAGGGCGGTGACAATGGCGTTGGCGCTCCGCCAGGCTTCCTTGCCGCTGCGAAGCACGCAGGCATTTCCGCTCTTGACACAGAGGGCGGCGGCATCAGCGGTCACATTGGGACGGCTCTCATAAATGATTCCCACCACGCCCAGAGGCACGGCGGTCTTTTCCACCTTGATTCCGCTGGGCCGGGTGATGGTTTCCAGCACCTTCCAGGCCGGGTCGGGCAGCTGGGCTACCTGACGGATTCCCTGAGCCATCCCGGCGATTCGCTGGGGATTGAGGGCCAGCCGGTCCAGCATGACCGGAGAGATGGTCCCCTTAGCCGCTTCCATATCCAGGGCGTTGGCCTCCAGAATGGCCTGGGTGTTTTCCTCCAGGGCGGCGGCCATCCCCTCCAGGGCGGCGTTTTTGGTTTCGGTGTCGGCGCTCATCAGCACCGGAGCGGCAGCTTTGGCTTCCTTCAGGATTTCCTGGGTGGTCATTCCTTTACCTCCTCGTATAATAAGTTTCAAAGTTAATAATTTAGGTATCAGCAGGCTTAGAGATGCCCGTGATACAATAGCTGTAGGACAGCAGGGTCAAGTTCTATCACCTCCAGTTGAGCCGCAAGGCTGCTTCAAACAAAGTCCGTTCCCCTGAGCCGGAAGTCAGCTGCAAACTCATTGGCTGTTTGCCGGAGACAAGGCCGCCCTTTCAGCAGTGAGGGATATCGCATTGGCTTTCTCTGGAATGATTCTGATACGCGAGGTTGCCAGATGCTCCGGTTATCATGGGTATCTCAAAGCCTGCTGGCCTGAAATCTCCATGTGGGGAGGTGAAAATTGTGAATCCATTATTCGTTGGCATTGATGTGAGCAGCAAAAACAATGTGGCTTACCTGATGAAACCAGACGGCAGTAAGCATTCCAGTTTTTCTGTGCAGAACAACCTTGGCGGTGCTAAAATATTGTCAGAAAGAATCGTGTCGGCGCTTGGCTCCATGCAACTCAGTGATGTGGTGATCGGTCTGGAAGCCACCTCTATCTATGGGGACAGCCTTGTCTATGCTCTCCGGGAGGATGGCAGTCTTGGCCGGTTCCAGCGGAAAATTCATGTTCTCAATCCTAAGCAGGTCAAAAAGTTTAAGGAAGCCTATCCTGACCTGCCCAAGAATGACTTTGTGGATGCCTTTGTGATTGCCGACCATCTCCGTTTTGGCAGGATCGCCAAGGAGGTCTATATGGACGACTATCGCTATCAGGCGCTCAGAACCCTTACCAGAGCCAGATTCGACGTGATTCAAAATCTGACTCGGGAAAAGCAGCGGTTTGCCAACTACCTATTCCTGAAATGCTCCGGCATTGCGCAGGACAAGGACATCCAGAATACCAGCGCTACCACCATTGCGCTCATGGAGCGGTTTGAAACTGTGGATGATCTGGCAAACGCTGATCTGGAAGAACTGACTTCCTTCATTGATGAGAAAGGCAGGAACTTTGCTGACCCGGCTGCAAAAGCCAAGGCGATTCAAACCGCTGCCAGAGATTCTTACCGCTTACCAATCACTGTGAACAACTCTGTGAATCAGGCCATGGCCGTCTCCATTGCCTCTATGCGGGCTTTAGAGAGGCAGGTCAAGGTCTTGGACAAGGCTATTGAACACCAGTTTGAGATCATCCCCAATACCCTAACCTCCATTCCCGGCATTGGCAAGGTCTACTCCGCCGGTATCATCGCTGAAATTGGCAATATCCACCGTTTCGATTCCCAAGCCTCTGTCGCCAAGTTTGCCGGCCTTGTCTGGACCCAGCACCAGTCCGGTGAATTTGAAGCGGAGCACTCCCGGATGATTAAATCCGGCAACCGCTATCTCCGTTACTACCTGCTGGAAGCCGCCAACTCTGTGAGAAGATGCGACTCCGAGTTCCGGCGCTACTATGACCTTAAATTCAAAGAGGTCAACAAGTACCAGCACAAACGAGCACTCGCTTTAACTGCCAGAAAACTGGTCCGGTTGGTCTTTCGACTGCTGAAGGACAACCGCCTGTATATCCCGCCAGAGGGCTGAGCACACCGCTTGCCGCTTTGGTGTCCAAGCCCTGTTTCAAAAATTGCAGAGGCAGGGCTTAGTTTGGTGTTGCATTTTTGCTGTCTACACAGTGCTTCTTATTCTGTTTTGCCTAATTTTTTTCTTCATCACTACTTGACTTCATACCATTGGACTTTGCCATGAACCGGGTTCCCACCGGTTTTCCTTCCACAATGTCATACAGAACCTCCGGCTCCGCGCCGTTGGCAATCACCATCTGACAGCCTGCGGCATTGACGATTTTGGCCGCCTTCAGCTTGGTGATCATACCGCCGGTGCCCAGGCTGGTTCCCTTGTCGGCGGCCAGAGCCTCCAGCTCGGGGGTAACTTCCTCCACCTGGGAGATAAGCCGGGCATCCGGATTTTTCCGGGGGTCGGCGGTATAAAAGCCGTTGATGTCGGAGAGAAGCACCAGCAGCTGGCTGTGGGTGCCCTCTGCCACAATGGCGGCCAGGGTATCATTGTCTCCGATGACGATTTCTTCGGTGCCGATGGTGTCGTTCTCGTTGATAATGGGCAGCGCCTTCATTTCCAGCAGCCGGAACAAGGCGTTCTCAAAATTGATGGCCCGGGCCGGGTCCTTGACATCGGCGGCGGTAATCAGAAGCTGGGCCACGGTGTGGTTATATTCCCCAAACAGCTTATCGTAAATATACATCAGCTCACACTGGCCCACTGCGGCTGCAGCCTGCTTGCCTGGGATATCCTGAGGCCGGCTGGGGAGGTTCAGCTTCCCTACCCCCAGGCCGATGGCGCCGGAGGAAACCAGGATAATCTCGTGACCTGCGTTGATCAGGTCGCTGACCACTTTGCAGAAATGCTCCATCCGCCGGATGTTCAGCCGTCCGGTGGGGTAAGCCAGGGTGGAGGTTCCGATTTTTACTACAATCCGCATAAAAACAACTGCCTTTTTTCTCTAAATTGGTCTGTTTCTCTTCTTTAAATGAATAAGAAACCGATTTGTGAATCATTTTATCACAAAATCCTTTTCCCGTAAATGGATTTTCCCCATTGACAAAAATAAAAATCGTGATACAATATATGATGTTATGCGGCTGTCGTACAACGGCTAGTACATCAGCCTTCCAAGCTGAGGACGTGGGTTCGACTCCCATCAGCCGCTCCACCAGGTCAGACCTGGAGCAGAAGATGCTCCGGGTCTTTTTCTTTTTTCCGCATGGATATCCCGCACTGATACAGACATTTATTTTATCACACAAACCCACCTCCCTGGTCCGGACGGACCGGGGAATTTTTCTTTTCCAGTTCATTTTAATCTGAAAAGCCCCCGGCGGAGTTCCGCCGGGGGCTTTATCCTTATTGAATTTCCTGGGCAGAAGATTCCAGCTTCCGGACCAGAGCGCTCCGGACCTGATGATCCCGGACCTCGGTGACCCGGATGGCCAGACCTGCGGTTTCCAGCTCCACCACCGAGCCATCCTTGGGGATGGCATCCAGGGCGCTGAACACCAGGCCGTTGAAGGTATCATATTCCCGGCAGGGCAGGGACACCCCTAGGGCCCGGGACACTTCCTCCAGGGACGCGTCTCCCTGGACCCGCCAGGTTCCCGGCTCTACCGGTTCAGCGGCAGGTGCGGGAATCTCCTCTCCAGGTTCGTCCCCCAGGTCTCCCACCAACTGCTCCACCAAGTCGTTGAGGGTGACGATTCCCGTAAGGCCGCCGTACTCGTCCAGCACTACAGCCAGAGAGTTCCGGGTCCGTTTCATATTCCGGAACAGCACATCCGCCTTGACCCCTTCCGGGACAAAATAGGCAGGCTTTACCGCCTGTTCCATTACAGAGTCCCGGCTTTTATCCTCCAGCCGAAAATAGTCCTTGGCGTTGAGTACCCCCACCACCTGGTCCACCGTTTCCCGGCATACGGGATAAAGGGTGTGTCGGGCCCGGTGGATGGTCTCCTTCCAGGTTTCCATGTCATCCTCCATCCAGAGGATGGAAAGCTCGGTGCGGTGGGTGGCAATCTCTCCGGCGGTAAGGTCGTCAAACTCAAAGACATTCTGAATCAGCTCTTTTTCCTCCCGGTCGATGGCCCCCTTCTCGCTGCCCACATCCACCATCATCCGGATCTCCTCCTCGCTGACCGCATCCTCCGGGGCGTTGGGGTCGATGCCCAGCAGCCGAAGCACTCCGTTGGTGGAGAGGGTAAGGAGCCAGACCAGGGGTGCGAAAAGCCGGGCAATGGCACTGATAAGCCCGGACATCCCCAAAGCCAGGGCCTCCGCTTTTCTCATGGCCACCCGCTTGGGGACCAGCTCACCGAAAATCAGGGTAAAGTAGGAGAGGATCAGGGTGATCAGAATGACCGCAATGCTGTCCATGGTCTTCTGGGGCAGAGGAACTCCCAGGGCCAAGGCCTGGGAAACCAGCACATCGGAAAAGTTTTCAGCGGCGAACGCACTGCCCAGAAATCCGGACAGGGTGATGGCCACCTGGATGGTAGCCAGGAACCGGGCCGGCTGACTGGTAAGCCGGGCCAGGCGGACCGCCCGCTTATCGCCCTGGGCGGCCATCCGGGCCAGCTTGGCATCGTTCATGGAAATCACGGCGATTTCTGCGCTGGCAAATACGGCGTTGAGGGCTATCAGCCCCACCTGAAGCAAAAGCATAAATAAAATAGAATCTTCCAAAACAATATCCTCCTGAATCATAGACGGTTTAAACGAAAAAATGGAACAGGGTCCGCCCCTTACTCTCGTAATGGCAGACTATGTCCCATGGGATAAACTCTATGATACAAAGCAGGATGGTCAGTGTTATTGTCGCTGTCCTCCATGGCGGCGGCTTCCTACTCCTTTCAAAAAAGAATTTTTCCCATCATATCAGATTCTTCCCTTTCCGTCAACAGGAATACCCTGCCGGGAAAATTCCCCTTGCCAACCGCCCGCCGGGTTTTGTATAATGCAAGGGAAAAATACCGGTTCCCTGCCCCGGGCCAAACGGTCCGGAGGGGGAACCATAACAAGAGGAATAAAATCATGGAATATCATCTGAACCAAGCCATCATTCACCTGCTGGACAGCGGGGCCAGCGCTCCCCTGCTCAGCGAACAGCCCCTGGTGCTGGACGACGAAAACAGCGATTACCTGCTGGGTCACATTATCAAGCTCCACACCGGGGACGACTGCAAAAACTGCACCTTCCTTCCCGGCAGTCCCTTTGAGGAAATGCTGATCCGGGAGAAGGAATTTGTTCCCATGAGCCAGTCCGCCGCCCAGATGTTCTTTGAGCAGATGATGCGGTACCCGGAAATTCCCAGCGGAGATTTGGCTGTGGCAGACCTGACCATTGACGGGAAGCCTTTCCTGGCCATTCTGAAAATGAACTACCGCACCGCCTATCTCCACGATGCAGGCCACCCCGGCCTGGTCAGCCTGGTGCGGCAGAAGACCATTCTCCCCAGCTCCACCTCCAAATGTGATGAAGCCATCCTCATTCAGCTGGACACCGGCGCCGTAAAGCTGGTGGAAAAGCGGGTGGAGATGGACGGCGGCCGGGATTTCTATATTTCCACCAAGCTGCTGAACACCAGCCCCGCCAAAACCGAAAAGGTCAAGCTCCAGGCGGTGCGGGATGCTGCCCTCCACGCCGTCAAGGAAGCCTACGATGACGACGGAAAGGTGGAGACTGCCGTAGCCAACATCATCCGGGCAGAGACCTCCGAGGACATTCTTCCGGTGCAGCAGGTAAAGGCACGGCTGGAACGGGATTTCCCGGAAGCTGCCTCCGCCTTTGAGGAGGAACTGATTGCGGACGATATTCGGATGGAGGAACAAATCACCGTCCCCCCCGCCCGTATCAAAAAAATCACCAGCCGCACCGTGAAAAGCCACAGCGGCATTGAGGTAAAGATTCCCGGGGATGTGTTCCTCAGTGATGAGACGGTAGAGTTCATCAACAACCCGGACGGAAGCGTCAGTTTGCTGGTGAAAAATGTAATTTTATAATTTTTCAAAAAAGATATTGACATCTGCGGATTCTGGTGTATAATAAATACTGTTCTGCGGATGTGGCGGAATTGGCAGACGCGCTAGATTCAGGTTCTAGTGGCCCTTAAAGCCGTGGGGGTTCAAGTCCCTTCATCCGCACCAACAGAAAAGGAGCTGTCCAATCGGGCAGCTCTTTTTTTGTTGGTTTGAAGGTACTTGAAGCTGGTAAAGTATTTTCCGTGCGTCGGGATACAGTCCGCTGCTTTCAAACTGCCCGGGCTTTCGCCGGGCAGTTCTCACTCTGCTCCCTTATCCCTCCTTCTCCCCACAAAATCTTGCTTCGCAACCTTTTGCGGGGACCCCGTCCGGCGGACTGTTTTTAGGAAAATTGTCCCGCAGAGCTGTGCTCAAGGGACGAAAGCTTTTGCAAAGCAAAAGATTTCTCAAGTCCCTTTATCCCGGCCCTTTTCTGTGCCTGACGGCCGAGCTGTCCCGGTTCCGGAACCCGGACACCCCCCGCCCTGAGACTTAATTCATTCCTATATAAAAGGCACCGCAACCCCGAGGTTTGCGGTGCCTTTTTCTTTTTGCTTATTCTGCCCTTGCGCCATGCAGGAAACGGTTCAGGGGAAGTTTCAGGGGATCGTACAGGCTCAGAATCTTGCCCACCCCGAAAGCGGCAATCACGGTTCCCTCCCGGATGCCGTGGAACTGTCGGAAATATGCCAGGGAGATGACCAGCGCAATGCAGGCCACGGTACAGTCAAAACACATTTTCACCACAGGCAGGGGCTTTTGGAGCTTGTCGGCAATCACCTGCATGATGCCCTCTCCCGGCAGGGAAACCAGGTCGGGGGAAAGATAGAGGAGAATTCCCAGGGCAATAAGGGCCATGCTGATGACCAGATAAACCAGCCGCACTCCGTAGACCATGGCGGGAGAGAAAGTCATCAGATCAGGATTCGGGAGAAACCGTTCCGCCAGCAGGTTGGTAAAATCCGTGAAATACCCAAAGAGGGTGGTACAAATCAGCTGGAGAATCCGCCAGGGCTGGAAATTCTTTCCCTGAATCACAAACTGGATGATAATATACAGGGAAAAAACAATGATGATCCAGGTTCCCATGGATAAGGCGGTGAAAATCTCACTCAGCACATACGGGATGGAATTCACCGGGGACATTCCCAAATCCGCCGTACCGGAAAAGGAGACTCCCATTGCCATGACAAACAGTCCGGCACAATAAGTAATAATGCGTTTTGCCATCTGGATACTTTTCTCTTTCATTCACAACTTCCTTCCTCATCTTGCAGACACTTGCTCAGCAGCCGGTGCAGCGTCTCCCGCTCTTCCTCGGTCAGCTTGGCCGTGATCTCCCTTTCCGCATCCGTGAATATCCCCTGCATTGTCTCAGCCATTTCCATCCCTTTGGGGGTCAGGGAGACATACAGGGACCGGCGGTTGTTGGGGCGATTGCGCCGCAGGACCAGCCCGGCATTCTCCATCCTCAGAAGGATGGTGCCCACTGTTGCGGGCTCGATCTCGCAATATTTTGCAATGTCCTTCTGTTCGTGTTCTCCGTATTCTCCCAGGAACTCCAGGATTTTGGGCTGTCCCGGAGACAATCCCAGGGGTGTGGCCCGGGCCGAAACCAGCCGTTTCATCTGCAGATAGGTTTTCATCCAAAGCTGGTGAAGAGAATACATGGCTACCTCCCGGGTATTCGCTCTCAAATAGTAAGCTTTCTTTTAATAAAAAAGCTTATTATATTGACCTCTCCAGTCTGTGTCAAGGATTTTCCCTATCGTCCCCGCTGTTTCAATAAGCCTGTTCCACCAGACAAACCGCCGCCGTCATATCATCCGGGTGATGGAGCCCGGTGCGGCGGCGGGCGCTCTCAATAAGGGACTGGGCCATCTGCCGGGGGTCCATTCCCCGCCCTGCGCAGAGGCTGAGCTGGTGCATGACCCATTCGGGGCCATCGTCCAGTACTCCATCCGAAATCATGACCAGGTAATCCCCCGGCAGGAGAGAAAGGGGGGTGGTACTGCCCACCACCTGGGGCAGAATCCCAATGGGCAGGCTGTTCCCTTCCAGAATCCGGGCCTTCCCTTTCCGAATGAGGAAGCTGGGCGCCGCCCCTGCTTTGAAGAGAAGGGCCTGTCCCGTATAAAGGTTGAGGGTAAGCAGGTCCAGGGTGGCGCTGCCCTCCTCCTGGCTTTTCAGGTTGAGGGCCACATTCACCAGCCGGGCGGCGGCGGTGCTGTCAAAGCCCGCCAAAAGGAGCCGGGTGGTAAGCTGGGCGGCCAGGGTGCCGTCCACTGCCGCCGGTTTTCCTGTTCCCATGCCGTCGCAGAGGAGCATATACCCCTTCCCTACCCCATCGCAGAACTGGCGGGTCACATCCCCGCTGACCTGATGGGCAGGTGTCCCCGCCACCCCAAAGACCGGGATATAAAGAGGTTTTTCGCAGAAGGTCAGGGTGGTGACGGTGCGGCAATGGAGCACCTGGGGCAGCCCCAAAGGATGGCGGCAGAGGTCTCCCACCTCTCCGGTCAGCTCCTCCAACTCCTCCGGGGACAATTCCATCCGGGCTACTGTCACCGTCACGGTCAGTTTTCCGGTGATTTCCCGGGTGACCATGCACCCCAGCGGTTCCAGGCCCAGGCTGGAAAAAAGTTTCTGGACCCGGGCGCTTTTCCCCGGTTCAGGGGTGCCGGTCCTGCTCAGCTGGTCCCCCAGAGCGGCCAGACTGGAAGCCATTGCCCCGTACTGTTCGGTGAGGACGGTCCGCATGGCCTGAGAGCGAAGCCGGGCCTCCCTCCGTTCCCGGTAGAGAGCGTATCCCCGGGCCAGAGCAGAACAAATCTTCTCAGGGTTGGAACACCCTTCAAACTCCACCGGCAGTTCCTCCGGGGCGGGGCGAAGGGATTTTTCCAGCTGGGACCGAAGGTGATAGAAACCCTCCACCGTCCGGTTGTAGTTCTGGCTCCAGCAGATTTCCCGGTGGCGGCATTTCCGGCAGACCTCCTCCGCCACATAGTCCACCACCCAGTTATAGTTTTCTCCCCGGGAGCCTTCTCTGGCGGCCACCTGTTCCACCGTTGCCGCAATCTCCTCCAGAGCCTGGGCAATCCCTTCCAGCTTGGCGGTGGCCTGGTTCAGGGTTCCTTTCTGGGAAGCCGCCGGGAGAAGCTCCTGCCGCTCTCTCCAGGCAATGGGGCAAAGCCAGAATCCCACCAGGGCCGCCACCACCCCAACCAGAGCAGCCAGTATCATTTCCAGGCTTCCTCCCAGGGAAGCCCCTGCCGTACCCACCGCCAGGAAAACACCTCCGCAGGCCAGACGGTTCTCTCCTCCTATAAAATTGGCAGCCAGGGCCGCCCCGGTGTAAAGAAGCAGTATGTAACTCCACTGAGGGTCTGCCAGGGCAATGGCTCCGCTCATGCAGCAGCCCAGCACCCCGATCTCTCCCCCGGTCCCCTGCCAGGAAACCTGGAGCAGTACCATTCCCGCCAGTATCACTCCCGGCTGGAAAATTCCGGAACCCAGGGATTGTATGGCCAGAGCCGCCATGCTGAGCCAGAGGCAAAGCCCCTGGTCCGTCTGGGGCGGGAGCCTGTCCATCCCCCACCCTGCCAGAACGGCCAGTCCCCCTTCCAGGAGGGCTGTTCCCACACCGGCAGGGGTGATTTCTCCGGTCAGAATCAACCGGAACAGGGCAGCAAAAACACCTCCCGTCAGGGCGCCGGCCCAGAAGCCGGGGCGGAAAGCCAGCCGGGCCACCAGCACCATGAGAGCTGCCCCCAGCAGGGGCAGTGCCTCAAAGGTAGGCAGAAGGGTGAGGGTACCGGTGAGTACCCCCAGTCCTCCTGCCAGAAGATACCCCGGGCTGCAGGCCATAAGATACCCCAGCCCCAGAGGCGACACGCCCCCGGCCACCTGTCCTCCCGCCAACAAAAAGCCCATCCCCGCCCCGGCCAACTGCCAGGCCCAGGGGGTCCACCGGCCCCACTGCCCGTGGGTCCCGGTGCGGCTGGTCTGTTCCACACTCTGCATGATTGATTTCCTCCGGCATTGTTTTTCTTCAGAATACCTTCTGCCGGGTGCAAGAATTGCCAAAACAGGCCGAGAGGCTTTTCATTTTTCCCGAAAACAAAAATTCCTCTCTCCCGCAACACGGGAAAGAGGAAAGGAACAAGAAAACCTCCGGACAAAAATCTGTCCGGAGGTTTTCTTGTTAAGAGGGAATCTTGTCAGCCGGAAATTCTGTCCAACAGATCATCCAGCTCGGAAACGTCATTGATTTCATAAGGAGCCCGGCGAATGTCCGGGAAGCCCCAGCCCACAGAGGTCTTTACCCAGATGGGGGTGAATCCTCCGTTGTAGGCGCCCAGTATATCCAGTTCAGGGTTATCCCCTACATAGACCATTTCCCGGGCGGGCAGGTCCATGGCCTTTTCACAGGCCTGGAAAATAGCAGGGTCAGGCTTTTCTGCCCCCACAGCACCGCTGACCAGCACCGTCTCAAACTGGTTTTCCAGACCCAGCTTCCGCAGCTTCCGCCACTGGATCTCAGGGGTCCCGTTGGTGATCATTCCCAGACGATACCCTTTCCGGCGAAGGTCTGCCAACATCTTGAGGGTAAAGGGATAAGGCACCAGGCTCTCTGCCATAGCCGAGATCGCAGCCTCCCCAAACTGCCGGTCATCTACCTCCGGCAGGAGAACATTTGCCGTCTTCAGTTTCTCAGCAACCGACGGCCATCCGCCAAAATAGTTGTACCGATGGTCAAACTTTACCAGCTGGCGGCCCAGTTCCTTGGCGGTCATGGATTCAGGGAACCAGTTCCGGTGCTCGCTGTGGAGCTGGTAGGCCGCTGCCCGGAGAGAGGAATAGCGGTCATACAGGGTCCCGTCCAAATCAAAAATTACTGCCCGAATCATTCAGTAGGTCTCCTTCCCTGCCCTGTCACTTCCAGAGCTTTCTGTAAATCTCCTTTACCTCGTCCTGAGACACAGGCCGGATGGTGTTCTGGGGGCTTCCGCTCTCCATAGCATCGTGGGACATCTTCTCAATGGCTGCGAAGTAGTCCTCCTTCTTGATGCCGTACTCTTCCAGGGTGGGAGTGTCCAGCTGCCGGGTGATCTGACCAACAGCAGCCAGGAAGGCGGATGCGGCAGTCTCATCATCCATCTCGGGGGGTGCTGCCCCGATGGCACGGCCCAGGTCTGCAAACCGGCCATAGGCTCCGGGCAGGGCGAAGGCCAGGCACTCATTCATGAGCATGGCATTGGAGATGCCGTGAGCCACATGGAAAAGGGCTCCGATGGGGCGGCTCATTCCATGAATGATGGTGACAGAAGCGTTGTTAAAGGCGATACCTGCCTCCAGAGCCGCCACCGACATCTGGACCCGGGCTTCCTGGTTGGAACCGTTCTGGTAAGCCTGGGGCAGATACTTGAAAATCCGCTTTACCGCAGAAAGGGCAAAGGTATCGGAGAGGGTCTGGCTCTTCCGGGAGGTGTATGCTTCCACTGCATGGCAGAGGGCATCCAGTCCGGTGGCTGCGGTAATTTTGGGAGGTGCAGTCATGGTGAACTGAGGATCGATCACTGCCAGGTCAGGCATGAGGCAGCTTCCCTTGAGAAGCATCTTGATATCCTTTTCGGTATCGGTGATGATGGTAAACTGAGTTGCCTCGGAACCGGTGCCGGCGGTGGTGGGGATGGCTACCATGGGAGGCATCTCCTCCTCAATGACCTTTCCCATAAACTGGGAGATCTTGCCGCCCTTTTTCACCAGGGCACCGATAGCCTTCATGCTGTCGATGGGGCTGCCGCCGCCCAGTGCCACCAGGAAATCACAGCCCTCCTGGCGGTAGAGCTCCAGTCCTTTCTGGATCATGAGATCGTTGGGTTCCCCGTTGATCTCAGCATAGATGGCATACTCTACCCCCTGCTCCCGCAGAGCCTGCTCCACCTTTGCACAGTTGCCCAGAGAGATCATAACCTGGTCGGTGACCAGAAGGGCCTTTTTCCCCAGGCTGCCCATGGCGGCCTGAGCGGTCTGCAAAGCCCCTTCACCGGTTACGATCCGTCCCGGCACAATAAATTCTCTTGCCATTTTTCTCTTCCTCTTTTCTATCAGAACTGTGCATCATGGAGCCAGACATACCGCTCATCTTCGCAGCGGTCGGTCTGGAGCCAGGGGTTGCCATCCAGGTGGCGGATCATCCAGCAGGTATACATCTGGAATCCGGGAGCCACCGCCTGGGGGTGAAGTTCTCCGCCGGGGATGGCAGAGAAGCTGCCGTCAGTGCTCTTGAAAACCTGATCTCCTACAAAACTGGCGCCGAAACCTTCCGGACGGTCAAACAGGAAGTAGTAGGTCTCAGGCTGAGGATGACGGTGAGGCAGGTAGCCGGACCAGTTTCCCCGGTCATTGAGCACCTCTCCCAGAACCATGTTGGACCAGGGAGCGATGTCATGGTCAAAGATGGTATTTACACGGCGGTTGGCCACATTTCCGAACTTACCCTTGCTGGAATAGCCCCAGGGAGCATCCTCGGGCTTGTACAGCTTGGCAGGGAATTCTTTTTCGTTCTTGGTGCACTGGACCAGAATCTCGCTGGGAGCCTGGGCGGTGACGGTGACCTGGGTGCCGCTGCAAACATGGAGGGCCCAGGGGCCTTCCGTAAAGACATCCTTCCGGCTGGCGCCGGCGGTCTGGCCCTCCCAGCCGAAGGTCACCTCGCCCTTCAGCAGGAGGATAGCAGTCTCCTCCCCTTCACGGGAGAACTGGCGGGTCTGGCCACAAGCCAGACGGTAGACCCGGATGTCCATCATCATGGCGCTGTATTCGTTGGTATAGGTAGTAAGAATCTTTTCCCCATTCTCGTCAAACTGGGGATATCCAAAAACTTTGCTCATACTGGTTTTGCCTCCTTGCTCCACTGAACCGGGTCACACCCGGGCCACCATTTCCCCATACAGGGCTTTTTCCTCCTGAATAAAATCCCTTACCTGCTGGGCATTGGGGAGGGAGTCACTGCAGTTGTTACTGCGGACCATCATGGATGCCTCGGCAGAGCCGAACTCCAGGCAGTCCTGGATATCCCATCCCTGGTAAAGGCCATACAGGAATCCGGAACCGTAGCCGTCGCCGCCCCCGAAGCCCTTCCGTGCCTTGACGGGGAAAGGCTTGATGGAGAAGCTCCGTCCATCGCAGGTGTAGGCGGTGGAGCCCTGCATTCCGTGTTTGATGACTACCAGCTTGGCCCGGCGGCCGTGCCAGTAGGCGGCGGATTCTTCATCCGTCATGCCGGGGCGGATCAGCTTCTCGGTCAGGTCAAACTCCTCCCGAGAGCCCATGATAATATCCGCTTCCTTGGCCACTACCGAGTAGTAGATGGAGATCTCATCGCTGTTTTTCCAGTTGTAGGCCCGGTAGTCGATGTCAAAGATAATGGGAGTGTTTACCTGCCGGGCTACCATTACCGCCTTGATGGCGGCTTCCCGGGAAGGACTCTCTGCCAGAGCAGTGCCGGAGATAAGCAGGGCTTTGGCCTTTGCAATATACTCCGGATGGATGTCTTCCACCGACAGCTGCAGATCGGCAATGCAGTTCCGGTACATGAGGATGCTGCTTTCACTGGGAGAGAGCATCTCGGTGAAGGTCAGTCCCAGCTTCTCCCCGCCGGTACATTTGGTGATGCAGGTAGTGTCGATCCCCTGCTCATTGAAGTAGTCCACCACAAACTCACCGAACTGGTCATCCGATACCTTACCGATGAATCCAGCTTTCATTCCGTGGTGGGTCACTCCTACGGCGATGTTTGCAGGGCTTCCCCCCACAAACTTTTCAAACATATGTACTTTTTTCAGAGGTTTGAACTCTTCCTTCACCTGGTCATTGTAGGCGGGGTTAAAATCAATTGCAACCCGTCCCAACAGCACCAGATCCAGAGGTCTGGTCTGGTCCAATTCCAAATACTTCATTACCGTTCCTTCCTTTCAGCCGGCAGGACTTTTCCCAGTTCGGGGAATCAGCCGTCCAACTCTCCCAGACCACTCTCAATGTAGTCTACCAGCATCTTCAGGTCCTCTTCTTCGTTGGGGCCGTCGCAGCTGACAGTGATAACGTTGCCGCAGCCGATCTCCAGGGTCAGCAGCTTGAGCAGACGCTTGGGGTCCTCGCTCTTGCCGTCCTTGGTGATGAGGGTTTCAGAGGTGCATTTTTTTGCCATCTTGACCAGATTTCCGGCAGGACGCAGGTGAATACCGGTGGGGTTAATGACTTTTACATCTTTCTTGACCATGACAGTTGACTCCTTTAATTCTGATTTTTCCCGTTGATTTACAGGATGTTGATCTCAATATCGTCCTTCAGCTCTTCAATGTCAGTAACTTTCTTCGCTGCATTGTCCTGGTTGCTGAAGGCATCAATGAGGTCCTGATAGCAGGTCATTTCCTTTACCAGATCCATGGTGTTTCCTTTGGCAAGGCTGCCTGCCAGCTTATTCAGCATCCGAAGCTGTACCTCCCCATACTGGCTCTTGGATACGCAGAACAGAAATACGGTTTTGATGGGTTCGTCGTCCAGGCTGCCCCAGTCATCAATGGTGCCGCGGCACTTGCCAACAGCGATGCCCAGTTTCTTGACTGCATCGGACTTTCCGTGGGGAATGGCAATTCCCTCTCCGATGCCGGTCTCCTCGACGGCTTCACGCTCGTAGATGTCTGCAACAAACTGTTCCAGATCGTCAATGTATCCTGCCTCCAGAAGCAGCTTGCTCAGGTGCCGGAAAGCCTGATCCTTGGTGGTAACATCCATGTCACAGTCCACTACTTTTTCGTCAAAAATCTCCAGAATATTCAGTTCTTCGCTCATAGCATTTCTCTCCTCTCAGCTAATAAGATATTTGTACATTTCAGAACTGGTGGAAATATTGCGGATCACGTCCACCTTTTCCTTGGTATCTGTGAGCTTCACAAAATACCTATAAAACTGCCGGACATTGTCCGTCTCTGTGACGGTATTTGTTTTGATAGCCAGCAGGAAAATCACATCCACCATCTCGCCGTTCCAGTTGATGGGCTGCTGGAGAGTGCAGATGCAAACCTTGGATTGGTTCACCCCGCCGGGGAAACCGTGGGGAATTGCCACCCCATTGCCGATGGCTGTGGTGGTAGCTTTTTCTCGGGTCATTACTGACTCGAAATACCCGGGCATAACGTATCCCTCTTTCACCAGCTTGTCCACTATGGTGCGGAGGATCTCCTCCTTGCTGGTGAGGGGGCTGTGGATAAACATCAGGTCAGGGTCCAGCAGCGGGATGCTGCTGATGGCCAACTTTTCGTCCTGACGGTCCCGGTTGGCCGTAAGGTCCCTCAGATCCTGCTTCAGCTTCAGCTCTGCATCGTCCGAGAATACCTTGGGAACCGAAATAAGCCGTTCATCCTGGCCTATCCCGGCCATCGCCCGCTGTACTGCGCTGTCCTCGGTAATGAGGACGAAATCATTTTCTTTCAGCAGTTCGGGCACGAAATTCTGTACACTGACCGGCTCCAGTTTCACGATTCTGGGGAACGCTTTCTGGATCTTCATAGCGGTAAGCTGGGCGTGGATATCGTTGGCCTGGACCACCAATATTCCCCGCAGGCTCCGCTTTTTACGCTCCAGAGCCACCTCCACATAAAGGGTGATATAGAGCAGCTCGTCAGCGGTGACATTCACATTAAAGTAGCTTTCAAACAAGGTGCTGGTGGACCAGGCCGCCCGGAATACATTCTTATACTCCTGACGGGTGTAATCCAGCAGCTCATCCACTTTTTCGTAGCCGTACCGTAGTCGGAAGACCGCAGGCCGGAGATGCTGGAGCAATCCTTCATAGAGCTGTGCATCTTCTGTCAGATCCTCTCCCAGAACCACGCTCATGGTAGCGATAACGTCCTTGGTGAAAGCTTTCAGTTTGCTGTCATACTCGAAAACGTCGTTGGCTGCACGAGGATCCTGAGGACTGCCGCAGGCCATGCCGGTGCAGAGGATCAGCTTTGCCAGATTGAGGACTTCCTCTGCCGGAAAGCGGATTCCCTTCTTTTTGGCCAGCATATCCACCAGGTTGGAGGAAAACTCAAACTCTTTATGTTTGGCAATCTCCACCTCTTCCTCTTTGGTAAGAGGCTCAATGGCGTGGCCCGTGTTCATCCGATAAACAGCGATGACCAGATAGAGCCATATATCACGGAAGGAATAATCACTGAATTCCAGCCGCCAGATATTTTCGGCATTGACCAGGCATTGCCGGACTTCTTCCATCAGGACCGCCGGAAGGAACTCCTCCACCGATTTGATGGTTCCATCAAAATAATTTTGGAGCAGATGGTTTTTAAGCACATTCCGGTAATTGCCTTCAGATGTCTCCAGGGTGATCCCCCGGTTCTGCACCGCCTGGACCTGGATCCCGTTTTTCTCCAGCCAGGCTGCCGCAAGCTGAAAACTTTTCTTGGCCGCCGGAGGGCTCAGGTATAGCTTCTGACCAATGGCATTCAGGGTCAGGGGCTGGGACTTTCGCATCTGGAAGATCAGCCGCAGTACTTCATCCCTGCGAAGGTTCTGATCTGAGATAAACTCCTGGTTGGAAGTTGCATCCTTGACTTCCTGACGAAGTGCTTCCCGCTGAGATTCAGTGGCTTCCAGCCAGATTCCCACATGAGGTTTTCTGGTCAGGGTTCCCAGCTGGTTCTCCGTAAGGTACTCTTCCACATTTCCCAGTTTGGCACGGACGGAATTTTCTGCAATTCCTGCCTCCTCCGCCAGCATGGAAACGGTCACCATGTCGTGCCGGAGCAATGATCCCAGTATTCGGCCCCGGTAAAATCTTTCTTTTTCTGTCTTTTTGGTCATGGCGTTACATGTCTTTCGTGAGCATGGAGGAAAGGCTGCTCTCCTCCTCAGTTTTCAGTGCCTGGGCTGCAATGGTCCGGAACAGATGGTCCACATCCTCTGCGGACCAGACAGCCGGAGCCTCTTTGTGGAGCCGGGTCAACTCCTCCATCAATTCCTGACGGCGGATAACTCCCTTGTCCCGAGAAATTTTCCCGGGCAGGCTGTCCGGGAGAAGGAGGCGGAAGGTCACCGGGACCTTCTCTGAACCATAGACGGTTCCCTCCAGTTTCTTCTGGACATTTTCACTGAAAAACTCTTTGGTACGTGCGATGGAGTTTGCGGCAGGTTCTTTGGTACAGATCCCAAATACATAACAGCCTGAAGTGAGGAACACTGTCATAAAAGATGCCGGGCTTATCTTCTGGTCCTCCAGGGCCGAAAAGATGATCCTGTGAGGCCCGAAAGCATCACGGAAGTTATAGCTTTCCGACATTCCTTCAATGCTCTTTCTCCGGCTGCGGTATTCAATGAAGGAGCTGTAAATCATTTTATACACACTGTTCTTATACATTCTGAATTCATAAAACACTTTTGCGCCCATGAAGATAAGAACGATGCTGATAAAGCCCCAAGTAAATAGATCCATAACTCACCTGTCTTTTTTGTACAAAAGGCAAGGAGCCCCGCCACCCCGGGCACACCCGTACAGCCGCCCGTGGGCAGGACCATCAATGGTGTGGACGGTGCCTCCCCACGGGGGTTTGGCCGGTGGCTTAGGGCTCCTTTTCCTTTTTCTGAAACACTATTGGTCGGATTACTCCTTGCTGGTGGAAACGGCGGCGCCGTAGTAATAACGGTTGCAGCAGCCGATCATCTGCATGTAATCCTCTACGAATTTCTTGACACCTTCCTCGGTATCCATGCAGAGCTGCAGGTAGTCCTTGGAGGGATTCTCATTGTATGCGGCCATGAAGGCATCCTTGGCAGCCTGGAAAGCATCGGTTGCAACATTGATCTTGTTGATACCGCACTCAACAGCCTTCCGGATGTTGGCTTCGCCGGCGCCGCTGCCGCCATGGAGAACCAGAGGCATCTTCAGGGTCTGCTTGAGCTGAGTCAGCCGCTCAAAGTCCAGTTTGGGAATCTTTCCCTTGGGATATGCGCCGTGAGCGGTGCCGATAGCTACAGCCAGGGCATCTACACCGGTGCGATCCACAAAGTCCTTTGCCATGGCAGGATCGGTGAGGAAATCAGCGTTCTCATCGTCCTCGTCAGCTGCCTGGCCAACATGGCCCAGCTCAGCTTCTACGCTGCAGCCATGGGGATGTGCCAGAGCGCAGACCATCTCAGTGCGGGCCACATTCTCTTCATAAGGAAGAGAGGAACCGTCAAACATAACGTTGGTGAAACCGGCCCGGATGCAGTCCACCATATCCTCAAACTTGGAACCGTGGTCCATGTTCAGGCATACGGGAACGCTGGCCCGCTCTGCCAGCTCGGTAACCAGGGGGACCATTTCCTCCCGATGAGCATGTTTTCCCATCTGGCCGGGGCCCATCTGAATGATAATGGGAGCATGCATCTCCTCGGCGGCACGAATAGCGCCACGGACCATCTCCATGTTGATGGAGTTCATGGCCATAACGGCGTAGTTGTGCTTGTTTGCGTGGTCCAGAATAGCTTTCATGGATACTAACATTTTCAAATACCTCTGTGCTTTTGTGTGCTTTTGTAAGGGGGATAATTCCTACCTTTTTTGAAAAAAGAGCTATCAAGAAACAGCGCAGAAGGAAGAACCCCCTTCTGCACTGTTTTTTTACTCAGGAGTCTACCTGGTAAAACCTTAACTTGCGGGGGATCAGATCTGAATGTTCAGATCCAGATCCACCATTTCCTCTTCACCTGCATCCTCAGGCAGAGGCTTGCGGATGAAGGCGTACATAACACCGGTAACAACGGAACCGGCAACGAGAGCTACAACTGCCATGAGGGGGTTGACCATCATGGGGAATACGAAGATACCACCGTGACCGGCTACAGATTCTACGCCAGCTGCTACTGCGATACCACCGGCAATGGCAGAACCAACGACGGAGGAAGGAATGAAACGCAGGGGGTCAGCAGCAGCGAAGGGCAGAACACCTTCGGTGATGAAGCAGAGGCCCATAGGCAGAGCGGTGAGAGCAGTGTCCTTATCAGCCTGGTTGAACTTCTTGGGAGCGATGAGGGTGGAGATCCAGATGCCCACAGGAGGAGTCATACCGCCGATGATCTTAGCAGACATAGGTCCGTTGACACCGTCGGCACCCAGAGCGTTGGCGGCCATGGATGCGGTCTTGTTGACGGGACCACCCAAGTCAAAGCCCATACAGCCGCCGATAACAGCACCGATGACGAACTTGGCACCGCCGTTCAGGGCCATAATCCAGTTCTGGAGAGCGGTCATACCGGCTGCCATGGGGCGCATGAGTACGATGCAGAAGAGCATGCCGCAGACCAATGTGGATATGACCGGAATAATCAAAACGGGCATCAGACCGGCGCACCACTTGGGAACCTTCCAGGTCTTCATCCAGTTGATGAAGTAGCCGATAACGAAAGCCATCAGCAGGCCGCCGAGGAAGCCAGCCTTAGACTGAGCACTTGCGTAGCCGATAACCAGGCCGGGAACGATGCCGGGACGGCCGGCGATAGCGTAAGCAGCACCAGCAGTCAGAACGGCAACAGCGAAGTTCATGGCGTAGGTGGACAGCATGTTAACGCCCCACCAGAAAGCGTACCAGAAACCACCCAGTGCACCTTCCACAGCCACAAAGCCGTTGGTAGGTACCCAGTCAGGGTTCAGGCTGCTAAACATGTTGCTGAAGGGAGTGGCGCCAGAAAGCACCGCATTGCTGATATCGTAGTCGCCAAGGCCCTTGGCCAGAGCGCCCAGAATACCGCCGGCAACCACCATAGGGATCATGTAGGAAATACCGGTCATAACCGGATCCTTAATCTTCTTGATGTTCATAAAGAATGATTCTCCTCCTTGTTTGGATTTTTAGAAGTCCCGATTACTTGCCCAGCTTCTTAGCAATGGAAGTAAGTACGGACTTGGGGCTCTTCATGGCCAGGCTGATAGGAATGTCTACCAGGGGCTTGCCCTTGAAGCGAGCGGTGTCCACATTGATATCATGGGCAATGAGAACTACATCGGCGCTTGCGATGTCCTCCGGAGTCAAAGCATCATCGACTCCGATAGAGCCCTGGGTCTCGATCTTGATCTCATACCCCAGCTCCTTAGCAGCGGCCAGCAGTTTCTCCTTAACCAGATAGGTGTGGGCGATTCCTGCGGTGCAGGCAGTAATTCCGACAATCTTCATTTGTGTTGTCCTCCTTTCATCTTGTTCTGCCACCGGTGCAAAGCAATCTCTCTCTTTTCATTGCGCCGATGGGGAAACGGATCGTCGTCCATCGATTCTGTTTTTAGTATACTCCCGGTTAAGGCTGCAAACTGTACATTTTTACCCGCCCAATAACTGCAACTTTTATGTTTTTGCGATTATAGCCAAATAAAAAGTCTCTCTTTTAGATAAAAAGACAACAAATCCGGATTTTTTTCCATATTTTTATCTGCGAAAAATAATTTTTGCAGTTTTTGAGGGGGACTATTTGTAGTTATTTTAACCAAATGTACCTTGCATAAGATCATTTTATGCTTTTACATTACTTCAAAAATCAAATTATCGAGGATCATTTTTCGACAAATCGGCTTCTTCTGTTCTCTTTATCTTAATAGTAAGGACGGAGTATTAACTTTAAAAATAAGAGATTCCCCTCACACGGCCATGTGAGGGAAATCCCATCATGCCAGATCCGGATTATAATGAGCCCGCTCTCCCCCAATATACTTGGGACGGGTCCTGGCGCAGACCAGATGAGCTTTCCCGATGGAATCCAGGGAAAGCCGGACCGGAACCGCCACAGGAGCCAGATGCATCCCAATCAGGGTGTCGCCAATATCCATTCCCGCCTGGGCCTGAATAGCCTCCACCGCCACCGGGTCCCGGAACCGGGACCAGCAGGTGGTGGCCCAGCTTCCCCCTGCATGGGGCTGAGGCATTGCATTTACAATGGGCCAGCAGCGGCTTTGGGCAGCCTCTTTTTCCAGGATAATGGCACGGTTGAGATGCTCACAGCACTGGGCAGCCAGCCATATTTTCTTTTCTTCCAGGATGGGGGCCAGCCCTTGGTACAGAGCTTGGGCAGCCTCCATGCTGCTGTTTTTCCCAATGGTCCCGCCCACCATCTCACTGGAGGAGCAGCCCACCACCAAAATATCTCCCGCCTTCAGTTTAGCGGTATCCAACAATTCCTTCAAAGCCTGTGCGGCCTGGGCAGTGATTTCCTCGTACATAATACAACGCCCCCTTCTTGGTTCCAGTATACCTCTTTTCCCCTGTTTTTCCAATAAGATAAAAAAGAAAACCCGCACAGTTTCCTGTGCGGGCATTTCCTGGTGCGCCGTCGGGAACTCGAATCCCGGGCCCTCTGATTAAAAGTCAGATGCTCTACCAACTGAGCTAACGGCACATGCTGCTGAATCCACAGCACAACGATTATAACAGTCCCGGACACAAAAGTCAAGAAAAAGAAAGAATTCTTTTTTCTCGGTTTTGACAGTTTGTGGGTTCTGCCAAATATGCCTTTACAAAACATGGGGAAACAGGTAAAATGAAATCAATATTTGGCGGGCTCCCGGCGGGCCCAGAAAAGGAGTATCTTTCCATGAAGCGTATTGTATGTCTGTTGCTGGCCTTGATCATGGCCGCCAGCCTCCTGGTCGCTTGCGGCAACAAGGAGGGCGATTCCCAGTCCGAGTCTTCGGTTCCTACCGCGGCTCCCACCCCCACCCCCACTCCCGAACCTCCCTATGACCCCAATCCGCTCACCGGCGAGCCCAAGGATGGGGACTACAACGATGACGTTCGCCTTACCGCTGTCATGGTAAACAACATTGTGCAGGCCCGGCCTCAGCGGGGTCTGTCCGGCGCCGAAATGCTCTTTGAAATCAAGGTAGAAGGCGGCATTACCCGGTTTATGGCCCTTTTCCAGGACTATGAGAAGATTCAGGAAGTTGGCCCCATCCGTTCCGCCCGTGACCAGTTCTTCCAGCTGATCGTTCACTGGGAGCCTCTTTACATCCATGATGGCGAGTCGGTAGTACAGTCTCAGTATGTTCGAGCCACCAACTACGACTGGCTGAACTCTAAGAACGCCGGCAACGGTTATCGTGATCGGAACCGTACCAACTGGGCCGGTCAGTATGTGGATTACGAGCATACCGAGTACACCGATGCCGAGCACATCCAGCAGTACATTGACAACAACAGCACCCCCATGGACTTCACCTACAACAATCCGGACAGCTACAACTACTTCAACTGGCTGGACTACCGGTATGACTCTCCCCGGCAGCTCCCCGACGGCAGCGCCCTGGATATTACCATCCAGCACAGCCAGAGCTACCGCACCGCTTTCTCCTTTGATGAAGCCAGCGGCCAGTATGTCATGAGCCAGTACTACTACCCCAACGGCGGCAGCTGGATGGAGACCGTGGACGAGCTCAACGGCGAGACCCTGAAGTTCACCAACGTGTTCGTTCTTTCCGCCGATATCTACACCTACCCCGGCCACGAGGCCAAGGATCTGCAGTGTGTTGATTACGCCAAGGGCGGCACCGGTTACTACTTCTACAACGGCAACGTAGAGAAGGTATACTGGGAGAAGGGACAGGGCGCCGCTCATGAGCCCATCACCCTCTACCATCTGAACGAGGACGGCAGTCACAGCAGCGAGGAGATCACTGTCAACCTGGGCAAGTGCTATATTGCCGTCATCGACAATGATGAGACTGCTTTCTGCAGCTACACCGGCAACGATCCCGTTGTAGAGGAGCCCGTAGAAGGCACCACCGAAGGCACTGTCGAGGGTACCGCAGAATCTGCCGATACCGCAGAGACTCCCGCCGCTTGATTCTTAAGATTTACTTTTCAGCCCCATGGAAAGGTCCATGGGGCTGTTTTTATTTGTCTTTCGCCTTGTTCCGCTGTCTCAGGTGTGGTACAATGGGGACGACCCTGCAACCAGGAGGTGTTTCATTTGAAAAAAGTTCTTGCCGTTTTTATGGCGTTTGTTTTTGTTTTGGCCCTGGCCGGCTGTGGGCAAAACACCGGAGAGGATGTTTCTGCCAGCGCCGCCCCCACTGCGTCCCCGGAGCCCACACCGGAACCCACCCCCACCCCGCTTCCCACCCTGGAAACTGACCCGCTCACCGGTCTGGAGACCGCCTACCCCGGCAGCCGTCCCGTTGGCATCACCTATGTTTCCGACCCGGAGGCCCGGCCTCTGTGGGGGATTTCCCAGGCTGAGCTGATCATTGAGGGGCTGGTCTCGGGGGATTATTCCACCATCACCGCCGTCTTTCCCAATTCGGAGGACCTGCCCAAGGCAGGACCCGTGGGCTATGGTCAGGATCTGGGACTTCAGTTTCTGATTCCCCTCAACGCCATTCCTGTTCACAAGGGAAAGAGCGTGTACGCTTCCAACATTCTCAATCTGCTTACCTACCAGGACCTGGATGGGATCCTGGGCGGCAAATCTGTTCTGGCCTATGATGCCGAGCGGAAGGCTCTGGGATATCCCGAGCAGTACTGCTGGTACACCGACCGAGGACTGGTCGCTTCCGGACTGGCTCTCTATGGCACATCTGCCCAAGGGGCTCTGGTCAGCCTGTTCCAGTTTGGGGAAGGGCAGACGGGTGAACAGCCTGCCAGCCAGTTTGAAATCATCTACTCTCCCGGCAGCACCACCCGGGGCTATTACGATTCCGAATCCGGGAAATACCGTCTGGAGTACGGGGACGGTGAAGAGTGGACTGACCCCAACCTGGACAAAACCGCCTCTGTGGATAACGTGGTAATTCTCATGTCCACCACCCAGACCAAGGATGACGGTGTAACTCTGGACTATGATCTGTCCCAGGGCGATGCTTGTCTCATTCATGAGGGGAAGGCGCTGTCCTGCCGCTACATAAAGGGCAGTGCCACCGCTCCCCTTCAGCTGGTCGATGAAAACGGTGACCCTATTACCGTCAACCCCGGCACCACCTATCTGGGAATCTATGGTGTGTACGGGCAGTCCGTCACCTTCTCCTGAATCTGTCAAAACAAAAAGAGCTGTGCAGATGCACAGCTCTTTTATTTTTACTCTTCTTCGGAGTCCTCCTGGTCATCCAGGTATCCGTAAGGAACCACATCAATGGCTTCCGCCATTCCGTCCCTCATCCACATCTGGACATCGCACCGGACCGTGTATCCGCAGCCCGGGTCTGCCATCCAGTCCTCCGGCTTTCTCTGGGGAAAAGCGTGCTGGGCCAGCATGCTCATGATCACTCCCCCATGGGTCACGCAGGCAGCCTCGGTGATTCCCATCTTCATCATATACTCGAACATCTTCATCAGGGCATCCCCGGTGCGGCGGTAGAAGTCCGCCCGGTTTTCCGCCCCTTCCGGTACCGTATGGCTGGAAGGGTCCATCCAGGCCGCAAACTCCGGGTCCTTCACCAGCTCGGACATGGGACGGTTTTCAAACACCCCAAAATCCATCTCCCGCAGATCCTGCACTTCCATTTTATGGGTAGCTGCCGGGAATAAAATCTGGGCTGTCTCCACTGCACGGCTGAGAGGGCTGGTAAAGACCGTGTCCACCACCGGATAGGTAAATTGGTCCTGAAGCCGGGAAAGGGCTTCCTTTCCCTCTTTGCAGAGGGGCAGGTCCGTCCCGGAGCCGATGTAAAGGCCTTCCAGGTTGCCCCGGGTCAGGCCATGGCGGATAAGATGCAGCTTAAAAGTTTTCATAAAAACAGGCTCCAATCGTTACAAAATGGTTACAGAATAAATTTTCTTCATTCTTAAAAATATCTCCGGGCACAAGATTTCGGGGCCGGAGGGTTTTCTGGAACATATATCCAGTTCATCGTCAAAATTCGGGGGAAAATATGGGGATTTTACTTACTTTACAAAATGTTTTCCATTTTGTATAATTTACGGCATGTAGTAAAGAGTGTTATTGCGGCTTTTTCTGGGGAACCAGTAAATATACAAGGATGGACTGAGGAATGGAATTCAATCGTATCATCACCCTACTGCGGAAAGAACGGGGTGTGACCCAAAAGCAGGCGGCTCAGGATCTGGGTGTAAGCCAGGCCCTGCTTTCCCATTATGAAAAAGGAATCCGGGAATGCGGCCTGGAGTTTGTGGTAAAAGTAGCCGACTACTACGGGGTTTCCTGTGATTACCTGCTGGGGCGGAGTGCTGAGCCCACCGGCCAGACTCTGGCTGTGGAGGACATTCCCGGAGAAGGGGCTGGGGACAGCCATCTGAAACGGGGCAGCGCTCTCTCCATTATGAGCAAAAAGCTGATCACCAACAGCCTGAGCATTCTTTTTGACAAGGTAGGCAGCTGCCAGAACAAGGCCCTGGCCGCTTGTGTATCGGATTATCTCATGCTGGCCATCTATAAAATGTTCCGGCTGGTCTATTCCGCTCAGCCCAAGAATGCTTCCAGCATGTTCGGGCTGACCAACGGCCGCTGGGAGGGCTACACCGATTCTGCCTCCTCCCTGGCTCTGGCCGATGTAAAAGCTCTGCTGGCAGGGGAATCCCTGGACGACAAGACCCCCGGGCTGAAGGACCTTTCCCCTCTTACCATGACCACAAAAAGTCTGGAAGAAGAGTATCCGCCCTATACCCTGTCCTGTCTGTTGAACCTGATCCACACCTGCGAAGGAAAAATCAACCGATAAGTCCGGCTCCATGAGTTTTCATGGAGCTTTGCTTTTTTACAGCCGGGCAATCTTGGCACGGCAGTCAGCGCAGATCATCACCTTGCCGAAAGGCTTGCAGTCATCCCCTACGCTGCC
Source organism: uncultured Clostridia bacterium (assembly GCA_944387885.1). Lineage (GTDB taxonomy): Bacteria > Bacillota > Clostridia > Oscillospirales > Ruminococcaceae > CALXEN01. Next base: position 29,299 of record CALXGR010000002.1, on the reverse strand, counting down.
GCAAAAATCGCAGGACCCGGCAGGACGATATTTCTTCAGAATAATGGAATCCTCGTCCACGAAAATTTCCAGAGGAGAGTTGTCCTGAATCTTTAAGGTCTCCCGCAGTTCCTTGGGCAGAACGATCCGTCCCAGGGAATCCGTTTTTCGCACTATACCGGTGGATTTCATCCTCAATGCCTCCATTTCCCTTTGAAATGACAAGAAATTGTGTTGGATAGGGTCGCAAACCACTATCCTTTGTTGTAAGTATACCGATTTACACCAATATTGTCAATATTTGGAAAAAAGATTCCCCGGGAACTTTTCGACAAAAAAGCCTGGATTTCGGCATTTCTCCGAAGTCCAGGCTTTTTTCTGTTTTTGTTTTTCCGGAAATACTGTAAATTATTTCCAGCAGACTCACAGCTGCAGCAGCCCGACTTTCCGGTACACCTTGGCGGTAGTCCGGTCAGCGATCCGTGCGGCGGCGGCGGCGCCGTCCTTGAGCACCTGGTCCACATAGGCCTTGTCTGCCAGGATTCTGGAGTACTCTTCCTGGATGGGGCGGAAGGTGTCAATGACGCTCTGTGCCACGGCTTCCTTAAAGTCACCGTACCCCTTCCCTGCAAACTCAGCCTCGATCTGGGAGAACTCTTTCCCGGTAAAGACACTGTAAATGCTCATCAGGTTGGTGACGCCGGGCTTGTTCTCGCTGTCAGCCCGGACCACGCCTTCGCTGTCGGTGACTGCCCGCTTGAACTTCTTCATGATCTGATCGGGAGTGTCGGTCATAAGAATAAAGCTGTTGGCGTTGGTATCGCTCTTGCTCATCTTCTTGGTGGGCTCCTGCAGGCTCATGATCTTGGCTCCCGCCTTGGTGATGTAGGGTTCAGGCATGGTAAAGGTGGGACTGTAGGTGTTGTTGAACCGCTGAGCAATATTCCGGCTCAGTTCCAGATGCTGTTTCTGGTCTCCTCCCACCGGAACCAGGTCGGCGTTGTAGATAAGAATATCAGCGGCCATCAGGCAGGGATAAGTGAACAGACCCGCATTCACGTTATCGGGGTGTTTGGCGGACTTATCCTTGTACTGGGTCATCCGGCTCAGTTCTCCGAACTGGGTATTGCAACAGAGCACCCAGTTGAGCATGGTATGGCTGGGCACATGGCTCTGCACAAAGAGGATGCTCCGGGCCGGGTCAATGCCGGCGGCCAGCAGCATGGCAGCGGCTTCCCGGGTGTGGGCCCGCAGAGCAGCGGGCTCCTGCCGCACGGTAAGGGCGTGCAGGTCTGCCACCATGTACAGGCATTCAAACTGTTCCTGCATGACAGCCCAGTTCCGAACAGCCCCAATATAGTTGCCCAGGGTAAAAGTACCGGTGGGCTGGATGCCGGACAAGATCCGTTTCTTCTTCATTTCTTCCATTTTATCTTCACCTCAGAAAGGTTTTTATTTTATATAGTGTACCACAGTTTTGTTCCGGTCACAACTTTTTCATCAAACTATACTGCAAATATGGTCTGAAGCAGAATCATATTGCAGAGGGTCCCTCCCAGAATGGAGAGCAGGGTGTTGTGCTTCCACTTGTGGAGGACTGCCACCACTCCCACCGAGATGATTTGAGGCAGGCCATGGTTGGAGCCCAGCAGGTCCAGGTCTTTCAGGCAGTAGACCACCAGCATGGCCATGACCGCCCCGGGCAGAACAGTTCCCAGATAAAGCACCAGCTTGGGGGTATTCTTCCGGAACACCCAGAAAGGGAAAAAGCGGATGCCCGCAGTGACCAGCGCCATGGTCAGAATCAGGGACCAGGACTGAATTGGAGAGATCGGCATTATTCTCCCTCCTTTCGGGCCGGGAACTTCCGCATGGCCAGAAGGGCCAGGGTAATTCCAACCATGCCGGGAATGAGGAAGCTGTCAGGCCCGAAAATCAAAAGGCTTGCCAGACTGACCCCCAGTCCAATAAGGGCAGGACGGTGGTCCTTGGCGGTTTCCCACTGCTGGATGAAGATGATCACAAACAGGGCGGTCATGCTGAAATCAATGCCCTGGGTGTGTTCGCCCAGAATATTTCCCACAAAGGTGCCCAGCACGCTGCCGACGATCCAGTAGCAATGGTTGAACAGGCTGACCCAGAAATAATATCCCTTTTCCCTTACCCCGTCGGGCAGGTCTCCCTGACAGACCAGACTAAAAGTCTCGTCGGTCAAAGCAAAGATAAGATAGGGCCGCACCCGTCCCGCTTTTTTATATCGTTCCAGCATGGTGATTCCGTAAAACAGATGCCGGAAATTCACCACCAAACTCATCAGGGCTGTGGTGATGATTCCCGCTCCGGCAGCCATCAGGTCTACCGCCAGATACTGCAGACTCCCTGCATAAATCAACAGACTCATTACCGCTGCCCACCACCAGCTGTATCCCTGGTCGTGGAGCAACACCCCAAAACCCATTCCCAAAACCAGGTATCCTGCCATGACCGGCAGGCTGGCCCGGAAGGCATACCCTATGGTTTTATCCTTCATGGTTCATCCCAACTCCGTTTGACATCCTTGGACCGGAACCCCTCCTGAAAGGGTAGAGGTCCCATACGAGGGACATTATAGAACAATCCATCTCTTTGGTCAATGTAGAATTGACAAAAGCCCGGCCGGATACTACAATGTAAGAAGTTTAAACTACAAAGTGAGGATGTTTTTCTATGGCCACCAATCAAGTAAGAACCCGCTTTGCCCCCAGCCCCACCGGCTACATGCATGTGGGTAATCTTCGCACTGCCCTCTATGCCTATCTGCAGGCCAAGCACAACGACGGTACCTTCATTCTCCGGATCGAAGATACCGACCAGGGCCGTCTGGTGGAGGGTGCTACCGACATCATCTACAACACCTGCCGTCAGACCGGCCTGATTTGGGATGAAGGCCCCGACATCGGCGGTCCCGTAGGTCCCTACATCCAGAGCCAGCGGATGGGAATGTTCAAGGAATACGCTGAGAAGCTGGTGGAAGCCGGAAAGGCTTACTACTGCTTCTGCACCCCCGAGCGCCTGGAGCAGCTCCACGCCGACCAGAAGGCCGCCGGGGAAGCCGTCGGCCACTACGACGGACATTGCCGGAACCTGCCCAAGGAGGAAGTAGACCGTCTCCTGGCTGCCGGTACCCCCTATGTCATCCGTCAGAAGTGCCCCACCGAAGGGGTCACCTCCTTTGATGACCTGGTATACGGCCATATTGAGGTAAACAACAGCGAGCTGGAAGACCAGATCCTCATCAAAACCGACGGAATGCCCACCTACAATTTTGCCAACGTGGTGGACGACCATCTCATGGGCATTACTCATGTAATCCGGGGAAGCGAGTATCTGAGCAGCACCCCCAAGTACAACCTGCTCTATCAGGCTTTCGGATGGGATCTGCCCGTCTACATCCACTGCCCCCCTGTTATGAAGGACGCTCAGAACAAGCTGAGCAAGCGGAACGGGGATGCCAGCTACCAGGACCTGGTGGCCAAAGGCTATCTGAGCCAGGCCGTCATGAACTATATTCTCCTTCTGGGCTGGAGCCCCAAGGGTGAGGAAGAGATCTTCTCCCTGGAGGAAATGATCAAGATCTGGGACCCCGCCAACATCAGCAAGTCCCCTGCCATCTTTGATTCCCTCAAGCTCCGGGCCATCAATGCGGAATACATCCGCCGTCTGAGCGAGGAGGAATTCCTGGAAGTGGCCAAGCCCTGGGTGGAGCAGGCTGTCCATCGTCCCGTGGACATGGCTCTCCTCTGCCAGTGCCTCCACAACCGGTGCGAGGTCCTGGGCGAGATTCCCGAGCAGCTGGACTTTATTGACCAGATGCCCGACTACGACCTGGAGCTGTATCGGAACAAGAAGCAGAAGACCACCCCCGAAAGCGCTCTGGAAGCCCTGACCGCCCTGGAGGAGGTTCTCTCCGGCCTGGACTCCTGGACTAAGGATGCCATTTTTGAAGCCTGCAAGGCCAAGGCTGAGGCTCTGGAAAAGAAGAACGGCTGGCTGCTGTATCCCCTGGGCATTGCCCTGTCCGGGAAGAACCGGACCCCTGGCGGCGGCACCGAAATTGCTGCTTACCTGGGACGGGAGCTGACCATGGAGCGGCTGAAGGCTGCCCTGGAAAAGCTGAAAGGTTAATAGGTTGATACCCTGCCGGGAGAGACATAGGTTCTCTCCCGGTTTTTCTTTTTTCTATGCCCAGAATGAATGGGGCGGGATAAAAAACAGGTATTGGACTTTCCCTTTTTCCCCTGTTTATAATAGAAATGGAAAATCAGAATGGCCGGAGCACGGGAGCCGTTTCCCCTTCCAGCCCAACGGAAGTGAGGTATTGCTATGAATCGAAAAGAACGAACTGCAGAAAAGGTGGAGGAACTTTTCCATATTCCTGCCGCCGGGAACGAGGGCACAGACCCCGAGTTCATGCAGATTTTGCAGGGGTTTATTTTTGGTGATGTGTGCTATGTGGGCAGCCTGGACAACCGGATGAGGGAGCTGGTGACCATTACAGTCCTGACCACCCTCAGTACCCTGCCCCAGCTGGACGCCCATGTTCAGGCCGGGCTGAACGCCGGCTGCACTCCGGTGGAGATTCGGGAAGCCATCTACCAGTGCGCCCCCTTCATTGGATTTCCCAAGACCCTCAATGCCATCCAGACCATGAACCAGGTTTTTGCCCGGAATAACATCAGCCTCCCCCTGCCCGCCCAGGGGACCATTCAGGATTCTCAGGAGCGATATGAGAAAGGACTGGCTCTCCAGACTCCTCTTTATGGGGACGAGATTGCCCAGAAGTACACTTGGCTTCCGGGAGAATTTTCCCAGGCCGTCCCCCGGTTCCTCACCGAGCTCTGCTTCGGGGATTTCTGTACCCGCTCCGGGCTGGACGGTAAGACCCGGGAACTTCTCACCGTAGTCCTGCTGGCTGCGCTGGGCGGAGCCGACCTCCAGGTCAAAAGCCATCTGGAAGGAGCCCTGAAAGCTGGCAACACCCGGGAAGAACTGGTCTGTGCCCTGGTCCACGCCAGCGGTTACATGGGGATTCCCCGCCTTTTCAACGCCTTGAATGCCGGGCGGGAAGTTTTGAGCAACTGAAAGGAGACACCTTATGAAACAGCCTGATTATGAAAAGTTTGCCCAGGAAAACGTTTTTGGACTGGGCCAGGAGAACACCGCCTACGCCCCCTACTTTGTGGGCAAGTCCTATTTGAACCCTCTTACCCAGGCCGGTCAATGCCCTGTCTTTCTGGCTAATGTGACCTTTGAGCCGGGATGCCGGAACAACTGGCACATTCACAAGGCCAAGGAAGGCGGCGGACAGATCCTTATCTGCACTGCGGGAGAGGGCTGGTATCAGGAGGAAGGAAAGGAAGCCGTCAGCCTGACCCCTGGCACGGTCATTACCATTCCCGCCAACGTAAAGCACTGGCACGGGGCCAAAGCCGACAGCTGGTTCTCCCACATTGCCTTTGAGGCTCCCGGCACCGAGACCTCCAATCAGTGGCTGGAACCTGTGACTCAGGAAGAATACGACGCCTTGAAATAAACCGCTTTCAAAAAGAAAAGCCCCCTGTCCGATGGACAGGGGGCTTTTTAGATTTGATTACTTTTCCTTGGTGCGGATCTCGGTGGTGATCTGGTTCAGGAACTGGTCCACGGTCATGGTGCCGCCCTTGCCCTCTTTCCGGGCACGGACAGAAACAGTACCTTCCTCCACTTCCTTGTCGCCTACTACCAGCATATAAGGAATCTTCTTGAGCTGGGCTTCCCGAATCTTGTAGCCCATCTTCTCGCTGCGGTAGTCTCCTTCTGCACGGATGCCCAAGGCATTCAGCTTAGCCTCCAGCTGATGTGCATACTCATGGGCACGGTCGGTAATGGGAATAATCTCTGCCTGAACGGGAGCCAGCCAGGTGGGGAATGCTCCTGCAAAGTGCTCGGTCAGAATGCCGATGAAGCGTTCAATAGAGCCAAAAACGACCCGGTGAATCATAACGGGGCATTCCTTTTCCCCTTCACTGTTCTTATAGGTCAAATCAAACCGGCCGGGCAGCTGATAATCCAGCTGGATGGTGCCGCACTGCCAAGTCCGTCCCAGGGAGTCCTGAATATGGAAGTCCAGCTTGGGGCCGTAGAAGGCACCGTCACCCGGGTTGACCTGATAGGTCTTGCCAATGGAAGTGATTGCATCGGCCAGAGCGTTCGTGGCCACCTCCCAGTCTGCCTCACTGCCAATATGGTCGTCAGGCATGGTGGAGAGTTCAATGGTGTAAGGCAGTCCGAAGAGACTGTACACCTCGTCAAACAGGCTGGCGATCCGTACTACCTCGTCCTTGATCTGGTCTTTGGCCAGGAGGATGTGGGCGTCGTCCTGGGTAAAGCACCGTACCCGGAACATACCGTGGAGAGCGCCGCTGAGTTCATGACGATGAACCAGGCCCAGTTCTCCGTACCGCAGGGGCAGTTCCCGGTAGGAGTGAGGTTCCAAATCATAAACCAGAATGCTGCCGGGGCAGTTCATGGGCTTGATTGCGAAATCCTCTCCGTCAATGACGGTGGTATACATATTCTCCTTATAGTGATCCCAGTGGCCGGAGGTCTCCCACAAAGTTCTCTTCATAATCTGGGGAGTGGAAATTTCCATGTAGCCCCACTTCTTATGAACCTCCCGCCAGTAGTCAATCAGGGTATTCTTGAGAATCATTCCCTTGGGCAGGTAGAAGGGGAAACCAGGAGCTTCATCCCGGAAAGCAAAGAGACCGAGTTCTTTACCCAGTTTCCGATGATCCCGTTTTGCAGCTTCCTCCATCCGCTTCTGATACTCCTCCAGCAGAGAAGCCTTGGGGAAGGAAATGCCGTAGATACGGGTCAGGCTGTCCTTGGAAGCATCGCCCCGCCAGTAAGCGGAGGAAGCCTTGGTCAGCTTGATGGCCTTGACAGAACCGGTGCTCATGAGGTGAGGACCGGCGCACAGGTCGGTGAAGTCATCCTGGGTATAGATGGAGAGCTGCCAGCCCTTTTCGGCGTACTCTTCCAGCAGTTCCAGCTTGTAGTCCTGGCCGGCAAAAATCTCACGGCCTTCCTCCAGGGTAATGAACCGCTTTTCTACCGGAATGTCAGCCTTGACGATCTTCTTCATCTCAGCCTCGATGGCAGCAAAGTCCTCGGTGGAGAAGGGACGCTCCCCCTTCATATCATAATAGAAGCCGTCCTCCAGGGCAGGGCCGATACCGAACTTGGTGCCGGGGAACAGCCGCTGCACGGCCTGAGCCATAATATGAGCAGTGGTGTGCCAGAAGGCATGCTTGCCCTCCTCGTCCTCAAAGGTGAGAATCTCCAGCTTGCAGTCCTTCTCCACGGGAGTGCGAAGGTCCACCAGTTCTCCGTCCAGCTTGGCGCTGGTAGCGGCCTTGTACAGGCCCATGCCAATGCTCTTGGCAATATCAGCCACGGTAGTGCCCGCCTCTACCTGACGGACAGTTCCTTTCAAATCTACATTTACCATAACAATTTCTCCTTTCCGGCCCTGTAGAGGGCAAAAAAATACGCTCCATCCCGCACTGCATAACGGGATGAAGCGTTCAATAGCTCCACGGTTCCACCCTGATTGCGCCTGGACCTTGGGGGCCATGCGCCACTCATTCCGGCTGTAACGGGCCTGCCCGGCAGGGGTTCTCCCCTGCTGCTCACCAGTGGTAATTTCCGCCCCAAGGTAAGGCTGCTTGCACCAAAGTGCAGCCCTCTCTGTTGCCTTGTTATGGCAAAAATCTTGTCTGTTTCCACGCATTTGTCGAGATGGATGATTACCATTACTATAGTCCCTTTTCTCCGCCTTGTCAACGGGAAACCCAAGAAATTTCCTGTTCTGGGCCCTTACAAAGTATTTACAGTTTTCCTTGACAATCCTCTTTGTGCCGTTTAATATATTAAGTAGGTACTAATGAGCGTACTGTTTTGGATTTGCTTTTCCCTGGTTTTCCGCCTGTTTTCAGGGGCGGCCGGGAGAATGGTTCTATAGATTTTTGTGTTTATTTTTCCCGGCCCCGGGCCGGTTTTCGGATAATAAAGACCGGGCGTATTATGCCCTGAAAAAGGAATCACTGCGTTTAAAATCAAGCAGATGGAACTGACCAAAACGGTGCGCTCTCCAATGAATTTTGAGGAGTGACAACCAATGACAGCATGGATCATTGCTGGCCTGGCTGTCGTTGCCGCAATCGTTTCCAGTTACGTCTGCTTTCGCTTTGGTTACAGAAAACGCCAGACCGAAGCAGAGAGCATGATCGGCAGTGCCGAAGAGGAAGCAAAGCGCATCGTCAACGACGCCATTAAAACCGCCAGCCAGAAACGCAAGGAAGCCGTAGTGGAAGCCAAGGAACAGGCCTTCAAGCTGCGTGCGGAAGCCGACAAGGAAATCAAGGAGCGGCGGAGCGAGATCAGCCGCCAGGAGAACCGTCTCAACCAGAAGGAAGAGAACCTGGACCGGAAGACTGCCGCCCTGGAAAAGAAGGAAGAGGATCTGAAAAGCCGCTCTCAGCTGGTGGAAGCCCGGCTGGATGAGGTGGAGCAGATCAAAGCCCGCCAGATGGATAAGCTGGAAACCATCGCCGGCATGACCCAGGATGACGCCAAAGAGGTGCTTCTGGCCAAGCTGGACGAGGAACTGGTCCACGAAAAGGCCATGCGGGTGGCCGCCTATGAGACCAATCTGAAGGACGAAGCCGAAACCATGGCCCGGAAGATCATCGGTCAGGCCATTGCCCGCTGCGCCGCTGATCACAGCAGCGACGCCACTGTCAGCGTAGTGAGCCTGCCCAGTGACGAGATGAAGGGCCGCATCATTGGCCGTGAGGGCCGGAACATCCGGGCTCTGGAAACCGCCACCGGTGTAGACCTGATCATTGATGACACCCCCGAAGCCATTACCCTTTCCAGCTTCGACCAGACCCGCCGGGAAGTTGCCCGGATGGCCCTGGAAAAGCTGATCGGGGACGGCCGTATCCACCCCGCCCGGATCGAGGAAGTGGTGGAGAAGTGCCGCCGGGATCTGGAAATGCAGATGAAGCGGGACGGCGAACACGCCGTTATGGAGCTGGGAATCCACAGTCTCCATCCCGACCTGACCAAGCTGATCGGACGGCTGAAATACCGCACCAGCTTTGGCCAGAACGTGCTCAACCACAGTGTGGAGGTAGCCTGGCTCAGCGGTCTTATGGCAGCTGAAATGGGTCTGAATGTACAGCAGGCCCGCCGTGCCGGTCTGCTCCACGATATCGGCAAGGCTCTTGACCACGAAATCGAAGGCAGCCATGTACAGATCGGCGTGGACATCTGCCGGAAGTACAAGGAGAATCCCGCCGTTATCCATGCAGTGGAAGCCCATCACAACGATGTGGAGCCCAAGACTCCCCTGGCCTTCATTGTTATGGCCGCTGACGCCATCAGCGCCGCCCGTCCCGGAGCTCGCCGGGAGAATCTGGAAAGCTATATCAAGCGTCTGGAGAACCTGGAAGAAATCAGCTGCAGCTTTGAGGGCGTGGAAAGCGCCTTTGCCGTTCAGGCCGGCCGTGAGGTTCGGATCATGGTCAAGCCCGACCAGATCAATGACGACAGCCTGATCCTGCTGGCCCGGAGCATTACCAAGAAAATCGAGGATGAGCTGGATTATCCCGGTCAGATCAAGGTAAATGTAATCCGGGAAAGCCGGGCCGTAGAGTTTGCCAAATAAGTTTCCCGAATCATTTCCGGGCAGCAGAAAATTTCTGCTGCCCGTTTTTTATTTCCCCATTTCTTGTATCTTTTACTAAACTTTTCTTCCAAATTTTGGATATTCCAGTTCTTGTTTTTTCCCGTTCATTCATAGTACAATAAAAAAAAGGTTTTTTCTCCTCCGGGGGAAAATTCCTTTTTGTGTTTGGGAGGAAAATCAGATGATCAATACCGTCAAGCTGCCCACCCGCAAAGGAAAAGTATACCTGAAAGTAGCCCACGGCCACTTCGCCACCAACCACAGCCACATCAACTACTATGTGGACGTGACCGACCAGAAGACCCGGCTCAGCGACGCTCGGGCCGCTGCTTTGGAGCTTTCCACCCACTACAGCACCAACACCATCATCGACACCATCTTTTGCCTGGACGGCACAGGGCTCATTGGAGCATTCCTGGCCCACGAGCTGACCAAGAGCGGCTTCCTGAGCATCAACAGTCATCACAGCATTTATGTGGTGGAACCGGAAAACAACAACAATAACCAGCTTATGTTCCGGGACAATCTCAAGCACGCCATTGCCGGCAAGCATGTTCTCATTCTGGCTGCCAGCGTCAGCACCGGCTACACCATTAAGCGGAGCGTGGAAGCCATTCGTTATTATGGCGGCAACCCGGTAGGGGTTTGCAGCATTTACAGTATGCTGGACGAGGCCTGCGGGTTCCCGGTGCAGTCTATCTTTGATTTACGGGACCTGCCCGACTACGAAAGCTACGACTCCCTCAACTGCCCCCTCTGCAAGAAGGGACAGAAGCTGGATGCCCTGGTAAACAGCTACGGATACAGCGCCCTTTAAAATTTCAAAGACCCGTTTCCTTTATTGGAAACGGGTCTTTTTTATTTTGACATAGCTTAGAGCCTGATTTCCGGCCAGCCCAGCCGGGCTGCCAATTCCCGGTCGTGACAAACCAGCAGGCAGGGCCTCTGGCCCACCTTCTGCCGGGTGAAGTCCGCCGCACGGGCTCCTGTCTCCGGGTCCAGTCCGGTAAAGGGTTCATCCAGAAGAAGGCAGCCCGCCCGGCAAAGGAGCGCCCGGAGAAGCGCCACCCTTCGCTTTTCTCCCCCGCTGAGACGGGCAGCAGGCTGAGACTGCACTTCCCTTCCCAGGGAAAGAGCCCGGAACCCTTCTTCCAGTTCCTGGTCCGGAATCTCCCTTCCGGCGGTCAGCCGGATATTCTGCTCCGGGGTCAGGTGAGGAATCAGTCTGTCCTCCTGGAATACCACTCCCGGTTTTCCTTCCAGAAATACCCGTCCCTGGTCAGGTTCCTCCAGCCCCAGAAGAAGCCGGAGAAGAGTGGTCTTTCCTTCCCCGCTGGGTCCTGTCAGGAGGGTGGGGCTGTCAATAAAGAGGGTCAGGTCCCGAAGGATGGGGCGGCCCTCATAACTTTTCCAAAGGTGTTCCGTTCTCATCCTTTTACCTCCATTGCAAAGGGGGCAGTCACCCGGTCCAAAATCCAGAGAACTCCCTTCTCAAAGGCAAAGGAAATCAGGATGATCACCAGGGTCCAGGCAAACACCTGGGGGATATTCAGGGTGATTTTGGCCTGATAGAGGGCGTCCCCCATGCTTCCTGCCGGCAATCCAATGACTTCCGCAGCGATGCCGCTTTTCCAGCAAAGGCCCAGCGCTACCCCGCATCCCTGTCGGAAAGAGGGCAACAGTCCGGGCAGCCAGATATGGACCAGCTGCCGGGACAAAGGCATCCGATACACCCGGGCCATTTCCAGCAGCTGCCGGTCCACCTTCTCCATTCCTCCCTGGATAGCGCCGTAAAGCACCGGCAGCACCATAAGGAAACTGATCAGCACTGCCAGGTTCCGGCTCCCCACCCAAAGCAGGGCCAGGATGATAAATCCCGCCACCGGCGCCGCTTTGATAAACTGGAGAGGAGGCCGGGTGAGCTGCACAGTCCAGGGCAGCCAGTGGTTGATGCCCGCCAGGGCGGCAGCTGCCGCCAGCCCCAGAAAGAATCCTGACAGGATCCTCAGGCCGCTGTATCCGATTCTGGCCCAGAACTCTCCCTGAGGTACCAGCTCCACCAGAGCTTTCAGCACCTCCCAGGGACCCGGCAACAGAATGGTATGTCCGATAGCCAGGGCCAGCAGCTGCCACACCGCCACCCAGAAAAGGACCGGCCAGGCCTTTTTAAGAAGCTGCAAGGTAGAAATCGTCCCCGGGCAGGGCGCCTCCCACGCTGGCAGGATCTGCATCATAGAGGACCTGGAGATAGAATTCCAGGGCTTCCTTCATCTCTTCCCCGTCCATATAGACAATGTTGCAGCCGGGCAGAGCCTTCTGCGCAATGGCTGCGCTGCCTACCAGGCCATACTCCTCACAGAGGGCGGCGGTGGTTTCCAGATCGTTGCAGGCAGCTTCCACGCTGGCCTTGTAGTCTGCGGCCAAAGCTTCCATCACCTCGGGATGCTCCTGGGCAAACTCGGCCCGGACCACAGTCACGCCGGTAATGAGGGGGCTCTCACTGTGCTTGTTCCACTCTTCAGTCAGGCTTACTGCCACCCGCAGGTTCTCCATCTGGGCCTGTGCAGCGGTCACATAGGGCTGGGGCAGGACGACAACAGGATAGCTGCTGTCTGCCTGCATGGCAGCCACCACCTCAGTGGCCTCACTCTTGTATTCCAGGGTCAGGTCTTTGTCCGGGTCAATTCCCGCCTGGTTGAGAAGATACCGGAACAGGTACTCGGGGGTGGTTCCCTTTCCGGTGCTGAGAACAGTCCGGCCTTTCAGGTCCTCCAGAGACTGGATGGAATCGTCGGTGGTCACCACATAGAGCACTCCCAGGGTGTTTACTGCCATGGCCTGAATCTGTCCCTCAGTCTTGGCGTAGAGGGTGGAAGCCAGGTTGGCAGGGATGGCTGCCACATCCAGTTCCCCCTGAAGGAGAAGGGGCAGGATCTCATCGGCAGTTCCGTAAACGCTGAATTCATATGCCTGCTGGGTCTGACCTTCCTCGGCCTTCTTCATGAGATTGACCAGGCCCATGGTGGTGGGACCTTTCAGGCCGGCAATACGGCAGGTGACCGGGTCTGTCTCGGTCTCCTGGACAGGCTCTTCCTCCACTGCAGGGGTCTGTTCCACCGCAGGGGAAGTCTGTTCCTGTTGGGCTGTGCAGGCGGCCAGTCCCAGACAGAGAGCCAGGACTAGCAAAAGGGATATAACTTTTTTCATGTTTTTTCTTCCTTTCATCCATCGCTGGAAATAGTGATTCAGAATCTTCCTTATTCTATCCTTTCCCTGTGTTTTTGTCAGTTGCCGCCGCAACGGGCAAAAATCAGATTTCCTTGTATTCCCTGACATTTTAGAGTATAATAGGCTTAGTTCGTTGCTTAAGCAACAACCGAAAAGGAGGGGTCTTTTTGGAGGAATATTATCCCATACTTATGTCTACCAGTCTGTTCCGAGGAATTTCCCTGCAGGGGCTTGAGGAATTGCTCCAATGTTTCCGTCCTCAGGTAAAGACCTTTCACAAGGGAGAAATTCTTCTCCTGTTCGGATACGAAAGCCACGACATCGGAATCATTCTGGATGGCCAGGCGGACGGGATCAAAAACACTCCCGACGGTGCCGAGGTCCTTATCACCCATCTGGGCCCCGGGGATATTTTTGGGGACGTGCTCAGCGGCAGTTCCCTGAAAAGTCCGGTGACCATTCTGGCCCGGACCGACTGCAAGGCGGTCTTCTTTCCCTACCAGAAGATTATCCATCCCTGTCATTCTCTCCATTACAGTCATAACCAGCTTATGCAGAATCTGGTGGCTACCATCAGCGAGAAATATTTTGCCCTCAACCGGAGAGTTGACCTTTTGATTCTGAAAACCCTTCGGGCCAAGCTCTGCACCTGGCTGCTGGACGAAGCGGCCCGCCAGGGGAAAGACACCTTCTCCATCACCCTCAACCGGGCAGGGTTGGCCGATTATCTCAACTGCGAGCGAAGCGCCCTCAGCCGTGAGCTGAACCGGATGCAGAATGAGGGATTGATCGAACTGTACAAAAGCAGCTTCAAGCTGCTGGACAAAGCGGCTTTGGCCAACCAGGCAGCCCATTGAAAGGAACTCTTATTATGAGACAGAAACTTCCCTGCCTTTACATTGTGATTCCCTGCTACAACGAGCAGGAGGTGCTTCCCATTACCTGTACCATGTTCCGGGAAAAGCTGGAGACCCTGGAAGCCGCCGGAAAAATTTCCCCCGACAGCCGGGTCCTGTTTGTGAACGACGGCAGCAAAGACCGGACCTGGGAAATCATCTCACAGTTGGCAAAAGAGGACCCTCATTTTCTGGGAATCAGCCAGAGCCGGAACCGGGGTCACCAGAACGCTGTTCTGGCTGGGCTGATGGAAGCCAAAGACCGGTGCGACATTACCATCAGCATCGACTGTGACGGTCAGGATGACATCAACGCCATGGACAAGATGGTAGATGCCTATCTGGAAGGATGCGAAGTGGTGTACGGGGTCCGGAGCAAACGAGACACCGATACCTTCTTCAAGCGGTTTACCGCCGAAGGGTTCTATCACCTTATGAACTGGATGGGGGCCGAGTGCGTTTTCAACCATGCTGACTATCGTCTCATCTCCAGCCGGGTCCTGCAGGAGTTTGCCAACTTCAAAGAGGTGAACATCTTCCTCCGGGGAATGGTTCCCCTGGTTGGCTTTAAAAGCACCAGTGTTTACTATGAGCGTGCAGAGCGAATTGCAGGGGAAAGCCATTATCCCCTGAAAAAAATGCTGGCTCTGGCCTTTGATGGAATCACCAGTCTCAGTGTCAAGCCCATCCGTTTGATCACCGGTTTCGGAGCTTTGGTCTCGGTTATCAGCTTTTTGGGCGTGATCTGGGCCGTGGTGACCAGCCTTACCGGACACTCTGTCTGGGGATGGGCCAGCACCGTCTGCATTCTCTGCTTTATGAGCGGTGTTCAGCTGCTTTGTCTGGGAGTCATCGGAGAATACATCGGAAAAATTTATATGGAAACCAAAGCCCGGCCCCGGTACATCATCAGCGAACGCACCTGGGAGGATCAGGAATCCTGAAAATCATAGTAAAAGCCAGACTAAGTGTAATACTTAGTCTGGCTTTTTTCGTTTCTGATAAAATTCTTATGTCAGCTCTCCCACGGAACAGATGGCTTTGCTCAGTTCTTTGGCTGCGGGAGTCAGGGTTGTTCCTGCCATCACTGCCAGGCCAATGACCCGGTATTCTTCCGGGCGGATGGGATAGGCTCGGATGGGACGGGCAAAACATTTCAGCACCAGTTCCGGAACCACACAGATTCCCAGTCCACTTTCCACCAGAGCGATACAGGCCTGGTCATCCTGCACATGGCAGCTGACCTGCAGTTCCATCTGGTGCCGCTTGAAAAAGTCCCGGATATCCACATTGGACCCGGAACTTTGGAGGACAAAAGGCTGGCCTTCCAGCTCCTCCACCCGGATGTGGTCCCCTGCTGCCGGGGTGAAATTATCCGGAACCACGCAAACCAGTTTGTCCCGGCTGAGAGGGGTAAACTGGAACTCCGTGGCCGCATCTTCGGACAGGATTCCCAGGTCCACCACGCCTTCCTTCAGCCAGTTGGCCACGTCCTGATAGCTTCCCTGGTATACTTCCACCTGGATTCCCGGGTTCCGACTCCGGAACAGTTTGATCAACGGGGGCAGCCAAGTGGTGCAGACGCTGTTGAAGGTTCCAATGGCCACGTGGCCCCGGGCCAATCCGTTGATTTCCTCCAGGGTCTGTCGGAAAAATTCCTGACTGGCCAGCACCTGCTGGGCTGCCGGCAAGAGCCGCCGGCCTCCGCTGGTCAGGGACACCCCGTTCTTGGCCCTCTGAAACAGGCTGAAACCGCATTCCCGCTCCATTCCCGCCACGGCGTGGCTGATGGCCGAGGGGGTAAGATGAAGCTTTTTGGCAGCGGCCGCAAAACTTCCCAGGTGACTGATTTCCCAAAATACCTGATAGTCCAGCAAGGTCATGGTCTTTTCCTCACATAGTGAATTTCTTTCACCTTTAACCTGAAAATAAAGCGTTTTACTAAATTGTACTCCTGAGGTATAATGAAGTCAATGAAAAAACGCTAATTTGCAGATGCCTAGCATCTTTCTTATCTTTCCCTCTTTCCTTGGTGCCCACCGGTCCGCACAACCGGTGGGCATTCTTTTTTTATTCCCAAGGCGGGGTATCTTTTTCTGTTTCCTCCGGTTCGGGGGCCGGTTTCCAAGGCTGACAGTCCAGGATGGAGGGAATATTCTCCCAATCCTCCCGGCGTGAAACAAGCAGTTCCTTCAGCCAGTTTACTCCTTGTTCCAATCCTGCCAGATCGGGAGAAAATTCCTGGGTGGAAATTTTGGCAGGGTCGGTGTTTTCAATGCTCCAGGGTTCCGGCCATGCCCTTACCTCCAGGTAAGGGATTTTTTTCTTTCCTGCCGGGTCATCCGGGTCCGGTCTGCCTCCCTGGCGAATCTGGTACCGCATTCCCTCATGGGCACCGGAGTAGGTATTCCCGTTTTTAAAATAGAGATAAACCGGCAGCTTTTCCAGTTCCAGCATTCTCTTTTTCCTCCTTTAATCCTCAAAAGCCTGGTTCCAGTCCTGGCTGAACATTGCCTGAATGGAGCCGGATGCCTGGGTGGGCTGTGCAGCGGTGGAGGTAATATTGCTGCCCTGCAATACACCCGATCCCTGCACCTGGGAAGGCTGGGTATAGCCCTGACTGTGCCAGGTGCGAAGTATCCCGTTTACATACCGGATGGTATTTTTATCCTCAGCGTGGACCAGCGCCTCCCGAATCATGGGCAGGGAGAAATTCCAGTCCTCGAACCAGCTGTAGATAGAGCGCTTCTGGGCCAGGGTCAGGTCCTGGGGCGTGATTCCAAAGAGGGGTGCAACAGCCTCCTCCTCTTTTCTCCGCCGTTCCAGCAGAACCAGATACCGCTCTGCCTGTTCCCCGGTTTCCACCCCATTTTCCCGCCACCGGGCCAGCTCACTGCTCAGTCTGGCAACCGTTCGTTTTCCGCTTTGTGCCAGGTAGGCGCAGCAGATCAGGATAACATCCAACGGATATTCCTCCTGAAGATACAGGCCTGCCAGCCGCTGCATTTCACTGTGGCTGAGGACTTTACCAAAGTGGGCCTGGACTTCCTCCATAAGGGTGGCCACCATAGGGTCCCGCATGGCCGCCAGATTGATTTGGCGGGTGTCCAATACCGGGGCAGGCTCCTCCAGCCGGGGGGCATTCTTAGGCTCCAGGAGCCCCGCGCCCGCCCAGAATTGAAGAATATTTTCCGCTGCCCGGACACTTTTCAGCCGCAGTTCCCGGGCCATCTGTTTGGGGTCAGTGCTTCCCCCTGCGATCAGGTAGAGGGCGGCCCGCACAGAGTCCCCATCTGCCCGCTGAAGCTGATTGAATACCAGCTGGGGTACCGCACGGCTGTCTCCCTGGATTTCCTTCAGTGCATATTCCACGAAATGCCCTCCCATCTCTCCATTTGCTCCCATAGTATAGCACAAATCGCCTGGGAGTGGTAGCATTTTCACCCCCAAACTTTCTCTTGACAAGGTTTCTGAATTTTGGTAGACTAGATTTGTTCAGAAGAAGTGCGGATATAATTCATCGGTAGAATGTCAGCTTCCCAAGCTGAATAGGTGGGTTCGACTCCCATTATCCGCTCCAGCATACCGAAGTGTAGCAGGCCGCCGCACTTCGGTTTTTTAATAGCACATTTTCTCCCAAAGGAGAGATCATCATGAAAAGCAGGGACGAACTTTACCGTCTGGCCCGGGACTGGGCTTCAGACAACCGTCAGCGGGCTGTTATGCAGGCCCACCAGGACAATGAGAAGATTTACCAGGCTCTTCCCGGCCTGAAGCCATTGGAGGACGAAGCCCGCCGTCAGGGCAGCCAGGCTATGCTGGCCGCCCTGGAAGGAGACGCCACCAAACGGGCAGCCGCCCTGGAAGCAGTTGCCCGGATCGCTGCCGAGAAAAAGGCCCTGCTGGCCTCTGCCGGATATCCGGAAAACGCTTTGGAACCCAAGTACACCTGTCCCATCTGCAAGGATACGGGAAAGAGCCAGGGGCTCACCTGTCAGTGTGTCCACCAGCGGGTGCGGGTGCTGCGCCGGGAGGAGATCAACCGCTCCTCTCCCCTTCAGCTTTCGGATTTTTCTTCCTTCTCCCTGGATAAGTATCCCGACGGGATCGACCCTGAACTGGGCGGAAACCTGCGGGAATACATGGGCAAAATGCTTGCCTTTGCCCAAAAGTATGCCCAGGAATTCAGCCCCGACAGCCGGAACCTTCTCTTTACCGGAAGCGCCGGTTTGGGGAAAACCAAGCTGGCTCTCAGCATCGCGGACCGGGTCCTGAACCAGGGATATGATGTGATTTACGCCAGCGCCGCCGATCTTATGGCTCAGCTGGACCGGGAGCATTTCCAGGAGGGAGATTCCCTCTGGATGGACACGGTGAAAGAGGCGGATCTGCTGATTCTGGACGATTTAGGTACTGAGTTTCTCAACAGCTATACCACCAGCGCTTTGTATGAACTGGTAAATCACCGGCTTCTCACCCACCGGGCCACCATCTACACCACCAACATCATCGATCCCGGCGTGATTCAGAGCAGGTACACCGAAAAAATCGCCAGCCGGATTCTGGGCAACTGCAAGATGATTCGGTTCTTTGGTCAGGACCTACGGGTCCGGCAGAGCCTGAAAAAAGGTTGATTTATTCTGCAAACAAAAAATGCTGTCCGTTTTTAATGGCGGGCAGCATTTTTTATTTAAAACAGAAACCGGGCAGAGGTTTCCCTCTGCCCGGAAAAATCAGGGTCAAGCTCGGATTACTCAGCGTCGTCCAGAGTGAACTCGGGAACTTCCTCAGCAGTGGTGGGAACCACAATGGAGCCGTCCAGAATGCCAGCCTTGGCCTCTTCAACAGCAGCGATCATTTCCTCGGTCAGGAGGTCCTGAGTGGGAGCAATGTCCACGCCGCCGTTGGTCATGTCGTACATATGAGTGCCAGCGGTGAAGGTGCCGTCCTTGACAGCCTTGGAAATGTCCTGAGCAGCAGTGTCAACACGCTTCATAGCGGAGGTCAGCACGTACTCGGGAGCCAGGGGGCTCTGGTCAGCGTCAACGCCGATAGCGTAAACCTTGTTAGCAGCGCAAGCTTCGATAACGCCGTTGCCGGTGCCGCCAGCAGCGTGGAACACAACGTCAGCACCCTTGGTGATCATGTCGGTAGTAGCAGCGGAACCGCCGGTGGGATCGCCGAAGCTGTTAGCATTGAACTGCAGAACGGTAGCCTCGGGGTTAGCAGCCAGAACGCCGGAGATGAAGCCAACGCCGAACTGGTTCATGGACTCGGAAACCATGCCCTGAACGTAGCCAACAGTGTTGGTCTCGGTAGCCATACCAGCCACAACACCTACCAGGTAGGAAGCCTCAGCCTGAGCGAACATCAGGCAGGCAACATTGGGCAGATCCTCGCAGCTGTTATCGTCGATGATAGCGAACTTCTGGTCGGGGTTAGCCTCGGCAGCAGCACGAGTAGCATCAGCCAGCATGTAGCCTACGCAGATGATCAGGTCGTAGTCCTCGTCGATGAAGGACTCAATGTTGGAAGCGTAGTCAGCATCGGTCTTGGACTCCAGGTAGCTCACCTCAAAGGTGGGGTCCTCGGCAGCCAGGGCCTGCAGGCCTTCCCAGGAAGTCTGGTTGAAGGACTTGTCGTTAACGCCGCCCACATCGGTAACCATACCAATCTTGACGGTCTCGCCGGTAGCTTCGCCAGCAGCCTCATCAGTAGTAGCTGCATCGTTGTTAGCTGCGTCGTTGGCAGCAGTGTCATTGGAAGCGCCGCAAGCAACCAGGCTCAGGCACATGACAACAGCCAGCAGAAGTGCAATCAGCTTTTTCATGTTATTTATCTCCTTATGTATTTGTTTGGACAGGGACAGAATGGCCCTGACTCTGTTTCTAGTGTAACAGGTTAGCCGACTTTTTTCAACCCAAAACCCTTTCACACAAATTACAAATTTATTAAAAGAAGTTTACCTTACCTTTAAATAGCCGGAATAAAAAAGCGCCCCGGCAAACTGACGGAGCGCCAAAAAGTAATACTATTTTGCTTTTACAAAGGGTTTTCCGTTGGCCGCAGGCACATGAGATTTTCCTACAAAGAGGATCAGAACGATCACCGTGACCACGTAGGGAATCATGGAAATGAGCTGTGCAGAAATGTTCAGGCTGCTGGTGCCGATGACCACCCGCAGACCGGAGCACATACCGAAGAGCAGGCAGCCCAGCATGGCGCCCTGAGGACGGAACTTGCCGAAGATAACGGCTGCAATGGCGATGAAGCCCTGGCCCACAATGGAGGTGGGACGGAACTGGTTGGTGGTAGCCATGGTCATGCAGGCTCCGCCCAGACCGGCCATGAATCCGCTGATGCAGACACAAATCATACGGGTGCGCTGTACATCAATGCCCAGGCTCTGGCAGGCCAGAGGATGCTCACCGCAGGCCCGCATCCGAAGACCGAAGCGGGTCTTGTAGAACACAAACCAAACCAGAATCAGCACCACAAACACCAGGTAGGTGGAAGCATAGGTGGAGAAGATATTCTTCATGAAATTGCTCCACGCAGTGCCTGAGGTGAACACATCAGAAAACAGTGTGGGGATCTTGCTGGTGGGCTCCAGAGGGATGGTATCCGAGGAGTTAAAGATGGCCTTGGCAGTAACGATGGCTACACCGGGAGCCAGGAAGTTGATGGCAGTGCCGGAAATAGTCTGGTCAGCGCCGAACTGCACCGTAGCCACCCCATGGAGCAGACCGAAGGCCATTCCGGCCAGTCCGCCGCAGATGAATCCCAGCCAGGGATTCCCGGTAAAGTGGGCCACTGTAGCGCCGGTAAATGCACCGATGGTCATCATGCCTTCAATACCGATGTTTACCACACCGGAAACTTCCGAGAAGCAGCTGCCCATGGCCGCAAAAAGAAGCGGAGGGGTGTAAAGAAGTGTGGCATAAATAATAATGCCTACTGTATTGATAACATTATCCATTACTTCTTCCCTCCCTTTTCCTTTTTCAGCCGGAACTTAAACACATGGCTTACGGCGATGAAGAAAATCACGGTACCCATGATTACATTGACCACTTCCGAAGGAGCGCCAATCAGGTTGAGGCGGCTGCCGCCGTACTTGATGGCTCCGTAGAACAGGCCGCCCACAAAAACGCCCAGAGGATTGTTGGCGCCGATCAGGGCTGCAATGATTCCCTGGAAGCCGTAGGATTCCTGAGCAGAGAAGATGGCGATACGCTGGCCGATTCCCAGCAGGTTGGTAGCACCGGCAATGCCGCTCATGGCGCCGGAGATGGCCAGAGCCGTCATAATGGAGCGGTTGGCGTTGATGCCGCCGTACTCTGCGGCATCCCGGTTGAAGCCCACCGCCTTGAGACGGTAGCCCAGAGAGGTCTTCTCAATGATGATATAGACCATCACAGCCAGGGCCGCTGCAATGAAGATGCCCCAGCTGGCACTGTTGCAGAGGCCCAGCCCCTCGATCCAGCTCTTGGGCAGCAGAATCATGGCCGCTTCCTGTACGTTCTTGGTGGCTTCGGCGTTTCCGTCGCTCTTAATGAGGGGAATATCGGCAATATAGTTGGAGAGGTAGAAGGCGATCCAGTTGAACATAATCATGGAAAGCACTTCGTTGATTCCCCATTTTACCTTGAGGAAACCCACAATAACGCCCCACAGGGCACCGGCAATGGCAGCCGCTGCAATGCAGAGGATAGGGAGAATCACAGGGGGTGCGGGAACCAGAATACCCACCACACAGGCGGCCATGCTGCCCACTACAAACTGACCTTCAGCACCGATGTTGAAGACGCCGGTCCGGAAGGAGAAGGCCACCGAAAGGCCCAGAATAATCAAGGGCGTAGCGTAAACCACGCAGTAGGAAAGGCTTTTGGGGCTGGAGAAAATGCTGGTAAAGAGTTTTTCGTAGGCTTCCACCGGGCTGATGTTTACCGCCAGAAGGAAGATGGCTCCTACCGCAAAACCAATCAGAATGGACAGCAGGGTCCGGAAAAAAGCGCTTTGCAGTATCTTTTCAAGTTTGCTCATTCTGCTTTTCCTCCTGCCATCATCATTCCCAGGGTCTCTTCATCCGCCTGGTCTCCGGCCATGCTGCCGCTGATCCTTCCGTCAAAAATAACGTCGATCCGGTCGGACAGGGACATGATCTCGTCCAGCTCAAAGCTGACCAGGAGAACTGCCTTCCCCTTGTTTCTCTGTTCAATAATATACTTGTGAACATATTCAATGGCGCCCACGTCCAGGCCCCGGGTGGGGTTGACTGCAATGAGCAGGTCCTTGTCATTGTTCACTTCCCGGGCAATAATCACCTTTTGCTGGTTGCCGCCGGACAGGGTCCGGGCCGCTTTCCGCACTGCATCCCGGGGCCGGATATCGTACTTTTCCATGGCTTCCTGGGTATACTTCCCAATGGCCTTCTGGTCCAGGATTCCCTTCTTGGAGAAGGGCTCCTGGGCGTAGTTCTGGAGGATCATATTCTCCGCCACCGAGAAGTCCAGAACCAGGCCATGCTTCTGCCGGTCGGCCGGGATACTGGACACTCCATGCTCAAAGCCGAACCGGGGAGGTTTGTTCACCACATCCACCCCGTTGACCAGCACCTGGCCTCCCGTGGCTTTCCGCAGGCCGGTGATGATCTCCACCATCTCGGTCTGACCGTTGCCGTCGATACCCGCAATGCCCAGGATCTCACCCTTGCGGACCTGAATGGAAAGTCCCTTGAGAATTTCCACCCCACGGTAGTCCACACCGTGAAGGTCCTTTACGTCCAGGACCAGCTCCCCTGCTTTCATGGGGGGCTTGTCCACCGTAAAGGTCACCTTCCGGCCCACCATCAGGCTGGCCAGGTCATTCTCGGTCACATCCGAAACCTTGACCGTGTCGATATACTTGCCCAGCCGGATGATGGTGCAGTAATCGGCGGAAGCCTTGATTTCCTTCAGCTTATGGGTAATCAGGATGATGGACTTCCCGTCCTCGGTGAGGCTGTGCATAATGTGGATCAGCTCATTGATCTCCTGAGGAGTCAGGCTGGCGGTGGGTTCGTCCAAAATCAGAGTTTCGGCGCCCCGGTAAAGAGCCTTGAGAATCTCCACACGCTGCTGCATGCCCACGCTGATATCCTCGATTTTGGCATCCGGGTCGATGGAAAGGCCGTACTTTTCACTGATCTCCTTGACATCCTGTCTGGCTTTGACCATATCCAGCTTTACGCCCTTGACCGGCTCCATTCCCAGGACAATATTCTCAGTGACGGTGAAGGGGGGCACCAGCATGAAGTGCTGGTGGACCATTCCGATCCCGGCTTTGATGGCCTTCTGGGGGTTATCCAGCACCACCGGCTTGCCATGGACCAGAATCTGTCCGCTGGTAGGCGGAAACATGCCGTAGAGCTGATTCATCAAGGTACTTTTTCCTGCGCCGTTCTCGCCCAGGATGGCGTGGATCTCACCTTTATGGACGGTGAGATTGATACCGTCATTGGCCACAAAGTCTCCGAACTTTTTGACGATATCCCGCATTTCCACGACCTTGACATTCATGTCGATATGATCGTTTGCCAAAGAGATCCCTCCTCTTAGTTTCTGTATGGTTGCGCCAGATCACAGGTACTTGAAGAACTCGTCTACCAGGTCCACGTAATCTCCGCAGATGACGCAATGATGGTTGCCGATGGAGCGGGTGGTGAAGTAGTCCAGCCCATCCATCTTGATACGGATCTGGGTGCGGCAGAGGGTGGCCTCGTCCAGATTCTCAATCAGCTGGCCCTTGGATGCAAAGTAACGGTCCAGCAGGCCGCTGCACTTGAAGACGGTCACGTCTCCGGTGGGGATAACGCCACGGAAGGCGACGCCCAGGCCGGACTCGTAATGGGTCATAAGCTGGAAGCTGGTGGGCATATTCAGAGGCAGGGTGCAGTGGGCCAGAACGATCTCGCCCTTCCGGCTTTCGATCCGGCTGGGGTTGCACATAAACACGGGCTGGCCGGTCAGTTCGCCCAGCACTGCCATGGAGATAAGGGCAGGGGTATCGCCCTCACAGCCGGCATAGATTCCTTCTGCATTCAGAATAGCCAGGGCCACACACCCGGTATTCTTGACCGGCTGGAGCAGGTCAAAGCACCGGACGGTGATTCCGTCCAGCTTGTACTTCTGGCAGATACGCTTCATGCCGCCGTAAATATCCAGAGCCAGGTCCACATCCTTCCGGCTGAAGGCGGCATCCAGCACCATCTGAGTGTACTGGTTGGGCTCATAGGTATGCTTTTTGATTTCCTCCATCAGTTCCAGCATGGGGATGTCCAGGATCTGGATTCCGTTGGTCAGCTCGCTCTGAACGGCATCCACGTCGCTGGAGATAAGCCAGTCGCTGGGACGGCCCAGGCGGCCCAGGCGGAGATGCTTGACCTTCTGCTTAGCGGCAAATACCCGGCTCAGGGTCTGGATCCGCTGTGCCATGTCCTCCATGCTGCCGTGAATGATCTCGGAGGGGATGTCACGCTGGCGCAGGTAGGAAAGGATCTCCATGGAAGCGGCCAGGGAGTTATTGTTTCCACAGGTGAGCAGAATAATGGGCTGGGGCATCTGAGTGCAGCGGATCTTGAACTCGTTCTCGCATCCGCCGCCGCCTACGAATACCATATTGAAGCCGTCGGGCTGAAGATCCTCCAGCTCGCCTACCTTCAATTCCACGCCTGCCTGCTCGGACAGCTGTTTCAGCAGACTCATGTTGGCCTGACGAATCTCCTCACTGTTCAGGTTGGGGCTCTGGATGTAATAGATATTCCCAGTCATAGTTCGGTTACCTCTCTTTACTCGTATTGGGACGGTCGTCCCGGGGATGTGGTTTCACAATCCCCACTTCTGGTGATACTAAGTGAAGTATATCATGTTTTTTTGACCTTTTCAATGAAAAAGAGACAACTTTCCCCTCATTACCATACAAACTGGACAAAATGTCTTTTTATTCGGGTTCCGGGAAAAACAGCCCAAAAATATAAGTAAGACTTATTTCCAGTCCTTTCCCCTCCCTCTTCGCCAAATAACGGGTGCTTTTTGGCTCCGGTTATGATATACTTGTTACCATAAAAAGAGAATGAAACTCACGGAAGTTTACATTCCCAAACTCCCTTGGAGGCAGTAACGGATGGAAAATAATCAGCAGCCCCGCCCCAGAAAACCTTATATCACTCCCCGGCTGAAAGTCCTGGCCGCCCAGCTGCCGGACTATCCCATGATCCTGCTCTGGGCTCCGGTGGGCTGTGGAAAAACCGTAGCCGCCGGGTATCTGGCCCGGCATTTCAAAGGACAGGCCTTCCGGATGAACCTGGATACATATAACCCGGACACCTTCTGGATTCGTTTTTGCAGCCAGCTGGCCCCCGGCATTGACCCGGAATCTCCCATGCCCATCCTGGCCGGGGCCATCTGCCGGAAAGGTCCGGTGCTGGTCCTGATCGATGATTACCAGAAGGCCCAGTCCCCCCAGCTGAGCCAGCGGCTCCTGGAACTGGCGCTGGCCCTTCCCGAGCGGCTGAAAATCATGATCTGCTCCCGCCACCGGGTTTTCAGTGAGGACAGCGAGCCGGTCTGCAAAGGGCAGGTCCTGCTGATTCAGGACCGGGACCTTCTCCTGGATGAAAAGGAAATCATCCCCTTCTGCCGCAGCTGTCAGGTCCGGGTATCCACTGCCCAGGCCCACACCCTCTACGCCGCCACCCAGGGCTGGATGATGGCCGTTTTCCTCATGCTCACCGACTTTGTCCGGACCGGGCAGCTTCGTCTCAGCGCAGCTCTTCCCCGGTTCCTTATGACCCAGGTGGACCAGCTGGAAGCCCCTCTGGGCCGGTTTGTCTACCTGCTGGCCCCCTGCGGGGACGGCTTTACCCTGGAACAGGCCCGGTTCCTCTGGCAGGAAGGGGATGCAGCTCCCCCGCTGGAACGGCTTGTGGACCAAGGCTTCTTCCTCCAGCATGACCTGGAAGAGGGCGAATACCGGTTCTATCCCCTTCTGGCCGCTCTTCTCACCAGCCAGCTCAAAGGCCGCCGGGACCAGGGAGAGATCTATCTCCGGCACGGTCAGTGGTATGAAAGTCAGGGCAAGGCCGGGCAGGCTCTGGCCTGCTTTGCCCGGGGCGGTCAGTCTCAGGCTCTTCTCCACAGTATGGACTGTCTGACCCGTTCTCAGGCAGCGGCGCTGGACCCCTGGGCCGCTCGGGATTGGCTGACCTGCTGTCAGGTACCCGAACTGACGGAGCATCCCGCCGCTCTTCTTCATTTTCTCTGGCTCTTTTCAGCCTATGGCATTGATGGGCCTGCCGCCCAGTGCCGCCAGCTTTACCAGGAGGCCCGCCAGAAAGTCTCTGACCCGGAACTGGCCGCCGGGCTGGATGCCACCTTTGTGTTGACCGAGGGCTGTCTGTCCTGTCAGCCTGCCCTTTTTTTCTCCCAGCTGGAGCGGGTGACCACTTCCCTGCCGGGAGGCTGCTCGGTTCCTCTGGAATATGCCGGCGGCCTGTACGGTTCTCCCAGTCTTTTGAGCATCTGGGGCAAAGGAGAGGGGCTTGCCCAGACCGCAGAGCTGTTCCAAAAAGGGGAATCCAAATATCCCAGCGCTCCCCTTCCCCTCACCGGACTGGGAGACCTGGCCCGGGGAGAATTGCTTTATTTCTCCGGTGACCTGGAGGAATCCCAGATTCTGGCTCACCGCCTCCGCCGTCAGGCCCAGGGTACCCGGCTCCCCCACCTTTTGCTGGGGGCCACCGCTCTGGAAGCCCGCATTCTTTTCGCCAACGGAAAGGTGGAAAAGCTGAAAAATCTTCTGGACCAGGCCCGGAGCCGATTGGAAGAATTGGATGGCCGCCGGGGTCCCTGCCTTGCAGGGCTGGACATTCTGGAAGGCTGGTTCTGGGCTTCCAGCCAGCACCCGGGGCAGCCGCCTGCCTGGATTCGTCAGGGAGAGTGGGACCAGGTCCGGCTTTCCGCTCCCCTCAAGCCCCTGGCCCTGGCCTGTCAGGCCCTTATCCTCTGTCGGTTGGGTAAACATACTCAGGTCCTCAGCCTGGAGCGGGAACTGGTCCGTTCCTCCAACACTCTGCCGGTCCGGCTGTACGGTCACCTGGCGCTGGCCATGGCCAGCCAGGGGCTGAACCACCCTCGCCGGGCGGAATATTACTTACAGGAAGCCATCCGCCTGGCCCGTCCCGACGGCCTGGTCATGCCCTTTGTGGAGCTGTACAACCGGTTGGAGGAGATCCTTGCCCGGGTCCAGCCCGACTGGGAACCCTGCCGGGAACAGATCCCCCAGCTGGGAGACCAGTTTGGCTCCACCATGGAGATTCCCGTCCGTCTGGCCAGCCAGAACTCCGCCGGGCTCACCCCCAGAGAGGTGGAAATTGCCACCCTGGCCGCCCAGGGCATGTACAATCGGGAGATCAGTCAGAAGCTGGATATCAGCGAAAACACCATCAAAAGCACCCTGAAAAATATCTTTTCCAAGCTGGACATACATTCCCGCCGGGAGCTTCCCCAAGCTTTGGACCAGCTTCTTCACAGTTGAAAAAATTTTCCATCAAAAGCGCTATTCCCCCTGGAATAGCGCTTTTCTTCATAATTTTTTTACAATTGTTCCTATTTTTTCGTGGAGTGCGCTCATTGATTTTTCCTTTACCCTTCCTATATAATGTATAGGAGGTGAATTTGTCGTTTTTTGGCAAAGGCCCTTTTACATTGGAGGAAGGAAACTATGATGAAAGTAGGTCTGGATATCGGTTCCACCACTATCAAGTGTGTGGTTCTGGACGAGAAGGACCGGCTGGTGCATTCCAGTTACCAGCGGCACTACAGCCATATTTTGGAAAGTGCCCAGGAGTTGCTGCGCTCCTTGGCCCGCGATAAGGTTCCCGGTGGAAAGGCTTCTCTGGCCATTTCCGGCAGCGCCGGGATGGGATTGGCTAACAGCTGCCAGGTTCCCTTTGTACAGGAAGTGTTTGCCACCCGGGTGGCTGTCAACCGGCTGGAGCCGGACACCGACTGTGTCATCGAACTGGGCGGTGAGGATGCCAAGATCCTCTTTCTTACAAACGGCACCGAAGTGCGGATGAACGGCAGCTGCGCCGGCGGCACCGGAGCCTTTATTGATCAGATGGCCACCCTCTTGAAGATGGAGGCCGATGAAATGAACGAGGCAGCTTCCAAGGCTGCCAAAACCTATACCATTGCCAGCCGGTGCGGCGTGTTTGCCAAAAGCGACATTCAGCCCCTTATCAATCAGGGAGCACTGCCCGGAGACATTGCCGCCAGCATTTACAAGGCAGTGGTCAACCAAACCATTGCCGGCCTTGCCCAGGGCCGGCCCATCAAGGGAAAGGTTCTTTATCTGGGCGGTCCCCTGACCTTCAGCAGTGTACTGCGCCAGAGCTTTGACCAGGCGCTTCACCTGGAAGGCCGCTGCCCCGAGAACAGCCTTCTCTTTGTTGCCATGGGCGCCGCTTTTTACAGCGACCAGGAACAGGATCTGGAGGAGGTTGCCCAGCGGCTGGACCAGTACCGGGCCACTGCCACCTATGCCAGTCAGCCGCCCCTCTTTGCCAACAAGGAGGAGTATGAGGCTTTCCATGCCCGGCATTTGAAAGCCAGCGTACCCTGTGTCCCCTTCTCCGCAGACTGCGGCCCTGTCCACATTGGCATTGACAGCGGCAGCACCACCTTGAAGGTAGTCTGCATCGACCAGGACCGGAACATTCTGTTCACCAGCTATCAGCCTAACCTGGGCAGCCCCCTCAAGCTGCTGCGGGAAGTGCTGCTCCAGATCATGGAGGCCCATCCCGGCCTGCAGATCGCCAGTGTCACCACCACCGGCTACGGGGAAGAGCTGGTCAAGAATGCCTTCCACTGTGACTACAGTCTGGTGGAGACCGTTGCCCACTTTACCGCCGCCCGGTATTTCATGCCCAATGTGGATTTCATCATCGACATCGGCGGCCAGGACATGAAGTGCTTCAAAATTGAGGATGGGGCCATCAGCAACATCTTCCTCAACGAAGCCTGCTCCTCCGGCTGCGGCAGCTTTTTGCAGACCTTTGCCCAGGCTTTGGGCTACGATGTGAAAGAATTTGCCGCACTGGGCCTGTTTGCAGACAGCCCGGTGGACCTGGGCAGCCGCTGCACCGTTTTCATGAACAGCAGCGTCAAGCAGGCCCAGAAGGACGGCGCTTCCATTGAGAACATCTCCGCCGGCCTCTCCATCAGCGTGGTGAAAAACGCCCTGTACAAGGTCATCCGTGCTTCCAGCCCCGAGGAGCTGGGCCGGAACATTGTGGTCCAGGGCGGCACCTTCTACAACGAAGCAGTCCTTCGTGCCTTTGAGAAGGAGATGGGAGTGGAGGTCATCCGCCCCGACATTG
>CALXGR010000001.1 GCA_944387885.1 uncultured Clostridia bacterium | reverse complement strand
CCATCGAGTGCTGCCAGCGTTTCCCGCACCATATCTGGGCCCTGGGCGACAAGATCGTGGATGGGGAAGGATACCGTCCCCAGCTGGTGGCTCTCTTCCACCGGACCATCAAGAAGGTGGGCGAGGATATTGAGAGCCTGAAGGCCAACACCGCCATTGCCCAGCTCATGACCCTGGTGAATGCCCTGTATGACAACGGCGGCGCAACCCGGGACGAACTGCGGACCCTCCTCATCCTCATGAACCCTCTGGCTCCCCATATTACCGAGGAAATGTGGGAACAGGCCGGCTTTGAGGGCCAGATTGCCCACACTCAGTGGCCCGTCTATGAGGAAGCCAAGTGCGTGGAAAGCACCGTAGAAATCGCTGTGCTGGTAAACGGCAAGGTCCGTGCCCGGTTCAATGTGGATGCCAATATTGAGGCTGCTGATGCCATTGCCCAGGCAAAGGCTCAGGAGGCTGTGGCTGCTGCCATTGCAGGAAAAACCATTGCCAAGGAGATTTATGTGCCCGGCAAGCTGGTAAATCTGGCGGTAAAAGGCTGATGAAGGAGAAAGCCCAGCTTTTGACCTTCGAGTCCTGGAAAAGAAAATTCCTGGACCTTCTTCACAAACCCTTATTTCTGGCAGCATTGGTTGTCTGTACCGCAGCGGGTTATTGGATTCCAATGGTGTATCCCGCTGTAGGAATGGATGATACTGCTGCTGCCCTAGATTATTATGTGAATCAGGGTGGACTCCTGATGCAGGGACGATTTACAAAGTTCCTGATTCAGAGAATTATTCCCCTGGTGCAGTATGACCAGCGCCCGGCCCAGCTGGTAGGGATTCTCTTGCTGATGCTGGCCGGGACAGGGTTTGCTGCAGCACTTCTGGCAGCATCTCAGCGACCCGCGGGATTGTCTGCGGTTTTGGCAGCTGGAACCTTGGTGGTATACCCGCTTCAAGCAGAGCTTTTTGTCTTTACAGAACAAAGCGCTTATGTAGGATTGGCGTTCCTGCTTACCACAGTGGGGTCTCTGCTGTTGGTGATTGCCTGCCAGGAAACCGTCAGATGGGGCTGCCTGGGCCTGGGGGGACTGATGGTCGCCCTTGCAGTTGGATGCTATGATGCTTACTTGATGGTAGCTGTCACGCAGTGCTTTTCAATTCTTCTGCTTTTGTCTTGGCGGCAGAACCTGTCCCAAAAAGATTGGTTTGTTGCTGCAGGAAAACTGGTGGCAGGGTTGGTCGGAGCACTGGCAGTCAAGATGGTGCTGTCAAAAATATGTATCTGGATTTTCCGCAGCCAGCTGGTGAATGTTAAAAATGACAGCGCCAGCGAGATTCGCTGGCTCAAGGAAGGGAATATCCTTTATACACTGAATAATCTGGTTCGGGAATTTATTATTGATTACCTGGCAACTGCGCTCGATTTTTTCCCGCTGGCCTTGTTCTGGGGCTGTGCCCTGGTTGTGGTGATTTTGGGAATCAACGGTATCAGGAGACAAAACTGGCCTTTGGTCTGGAGCGTGCTGGTCCTGTGCGGCGCTCAGTTTGCCCTAAGCCTGGTTCAGGGGCGGTCCCAACTGCTCAGAACCTGTCAAAGCTTTGCTCCCTTCTGCGGTTTAGCCCTTTGGCTGATCTGGGAATGGGTGACAGAGCATCCGCACCTCTGGCGGCGGTATCTGGCAGGAGCAGTGCTGACTCTGGTAGTGGCGGGACAGGTCTTTTCCATAAGCGGGCTATTCCAAATGGATTCCATGCGCTGGGAATACGAAAAGTCGGTCCTTCTGGAAGCCTGTCAGGCTGTCTATGAGCTTGAAAATGGCAAGACAAAACCGGTGGCATTTGTAGGGCAGGTTGAACTGCCTCAGGAGCTGACTTCTAAAAATACCATCAACGATCCGGATGCCCTTTCCCAGAAGATTGCATACCTTGTCCGGCAGACTATGGGCGGAGCCAACAATCAGCTCCAGCGCTCCCAGAATATGCTTACCAGTGTTTTGAACTGGGGACAATGGGCCTTCCAACAGCCGCAGACCCAAATCCATGGTTTGGCAAACAGTCTGGGGTATCCGGTTGAACCCTGTACCCAGGAGCAGCTGGATAAGGCTGAGGAACTGGGAGAACAAATGGAACCGGGGGAAATCCTGGAAACAGAAGATATGATCGTAGTCCGATTCCGGAATTATGAAGGAAGTTAATTTTTTGTGAATGTTGGGAATCTCCGGCAAAATCAGTTGACAGTACCGACAGTTTATGGTAGAATTTACTCTGTTAGTTAACAATGGTGAACTAGCGTAAACTCCTAAAAAAAGGGAGGGTAGCAAGATGTCTGAAATTCGTGTTAAAGAGGGCGAATCCCTGGAGAGCGCTCTGCGTCGTTTTAAGCGCAGCACTGCTCGCAGCGGCGTTCTCGCCGAGGTGCGTAAGCGTGAGGCCTACGAGAAGCCTTCCGTTCGCCGCAAGAAGAAGTCCGAAGCAGCTCGTAAGCGGAAGTTCAAGTAATTGCCGCCCGCAGCGCAAAGCGAATGAGACTCGTACCTTCGGGTGCGATAAAGGGGGTCTGTATCGGACCCCCTTTTATTTTTAAGAAAGGAGCTTGGTCTATGAGCAAGATCTTATTTGGAGCCGCCGGAACAGGGGACAGCTTTGCCCCCATGGGATTCAAAAGCAGCCTGGATATCCCTGCCTACGCGGCTCATTTTGAGCTGGGAGCTTTTGAGTACCAGTGCGGGCATGGAGTCCGGTTGGGTCTGGAAAAGGCTGCGGCTATGGCGAAAAAGGCCCAGGAAACCGGGCTGGTATTCAGTGTCCATGCCCCTTACTATATCAGCATGTCCAGCCTGGAGGAGGAGAAGCGGCTGAACAGTATTCAGTACATCCTCCAAAGCTGCGCCGTGGTCAAAGCCTTGGGGGGCCGGCGGGTGATTTTCCATTCGGGCAGCTGCGGAAAGCAGTCCCGGGAAGAAGCCCTGGAAAAGGCCCTGGATACCATGGAAAAGGTGGTCAAGGCGGTGGATGAAGCCGGGTATGAGGACCTGGTCCTCTGCCCTGAGACCATGGGTAAAATCGGTCAGCTGGGCAGCCTGGAGGAGGTTATGGCTCTCTGCCAGGTGGACAAGCGAATCATCCCCTGCATTGACTTTGGTCATCTGAATGCCCGGACCCTGGGCGGTATTGCAGGCCGGGAGGATTATATCAAGATTCTGGATACCCTGAAAGAAGAACTGGGGGAAGAG
Source organism: uncultured Clostridia bacterium (assembly GCA_944387885.1). Classification (GTDB taxonomy): domain Bacteria; phylum Bacillota; class Clostridia; order Oscillospirales; family Ruminococcaceae; genus CALXEN01. The sequence continues at coordinate 148,820 of CALXGR010000001.1, read as the reverse complement.
CGGGCCAACAACTTCCACAGCCACTTCAGCCGGATCGAATACACCAAGGGAGGAGAGAAGCGGCACTGGACTTTTGCTGATACCCAGTTTGGTCCTGAGCCTCAGCCCCTCCTCCAGCTGCTCAAAGAGCGGGGCGCTACTCCCACCATTATCTGCGAGAGCGCAGGTACTCAGGCGGAGGATGCGGCCTGGATGCAGCAGTATTACAACAGCCTTTAACTTTTTGAGGCGGCACCCAAAAAATGGGGAGGAAACCCTTGCAAAAAGGGCTGTTATCAGGTAAAATATATAATAGATAATGCGATAAGCATGATGTCGTCAATTTGATTTAGGAGGATTCCTTATGATTTCTGCAGGCGAATTTCGCAATGGTGTAACCTTCGAGCAGGACGGTCAGGTTCTGCAGGTGGTTGAGTTTCAGCATGTAAAACCCGGCAAGGGCGCTGCCTTTGTTCGTACCAAGACCAAGAATGTCATTACCGGTTCTGTGGTTGAAACCAGCTATAACCCCACCGCAAAATTCCCCCAGGCTTTTATTGAGCGCAAGGAAGTTACCTACAGCTACGCTGACGGTGACCTGTACCACTTCATGGATATGGAGACCTACGATGATATCCCTGTAAACGCTTCTGACGTTCCCGAGAACTTCAAGTTCTGCAAGGAGAACGAGACCTGCAAGCTCCTGAGCTACAAGGGCAAGGTTTTCAGCGTGGAAATCCCCAACTTCATCGAGCTGGAGGTTGTAGAGACCGAGCCCGGCTTCAAGGGCAACACTGCTACCAACACCCTGAAGCCCGCCAAGGTTGAGACCGGCGCCGAGATTCGTGTGCCCATGTTCATCAACGAGGGCGACAAGATCCGGATCGATACCCGCACCTGCGAGTACATGGAGCGTGTCTGATTGAACTCTGGCCGGGCGGCGGGAAGCCGTCCGGCCCTTTGTGTTCTGAAAAAACAAATCCAGAAAACAGGAGGATTGAATTATGAATCTGAGCGAAAAGGCTGCCTACATCAAAGGCCTGATGGACGGTATGGAGCTGGACACTTCCAAGAAGGAAGGCAAGATCCTGGCTGCTATGCAGGAGCTGCTGGCTGAGATGGCTGGCACTGTGGAGACCCTGGAAGGGGATGTGGACCAGGTCTACGAGGAACTGGATGCCATTGATGAGGATATGGATGACATCGAGGAAGTTCTCTTTGCCGATGATGAGGATGAAGAGGACGAAGACGAGGAAGAAGACCTCCATGACCTGTATGACTATGAGCTGACCTGCCCCAAGTGCGGCACTGTCACTGCAGTGGATGAGGAGACCCTCATGAACGAGCAGATTTGCTGCCCTGAGTGCGGTGCTGACTTTGACATCCATTTTGAGGATGAGGAAGAGGCCACCGAGGAGTAATCTCCCCCTTAACACAAGAATAAAAAATCCCCGGAAGGAGAAATCCTTCCGGGGATTTTTTATGGGTATTACTGAATCTGCAGTGCCCGCTCCAGCCAGATGCTGCCGATATCCAGGGCGTTGTACAGGCCGTTCTTGGTGCTGCGGCGCATGATACGCTCGGGGAGAGGTTTGCTCTCGTCGGTGGAGAGGATGGCAACCATCACCTTATCTGCAATTTCCTGATCGCCCATCTTGGTGGTGGTCAGGATCTGGAGGTAAGCTACATAGGGATCGGTCATATTGCCGTAATAAATCTCTTTACCGCTCCGAACCAGGGGACGGCCTTTATAAGTGAGTTTGGGAGTGAATGCCATAGTCTTAGTTCCTCCGTAGTTCTTAGTGTCTAACTGTCAGTATAGCATAAATTCGGGGTCAGCGCAAGCGGTCACAGGTCCTGCTTTTCCCGCTCGGCAGCCTCCTGATTCAGGGCGATCCGCTGGGTCAGGATCCGGATACGGTTGTCCATCTGGCTGATTTTGATGGACATATAGAACTGCTTGATGATCAGCAGGAAAATAATGACCAGGTAAACAAAATTGATGGGAGCTTCAAATCCCAGAAACTGACTGCACCAGAAAGCAATCTCCGGGAAAATGCTGAGGATGATCATGGCGGCGGAAAAAGCCAGCCAGAACAGGGAATCCTCTATCTGCATCTTGGATTTCCGAATCCGGGACAGTACAAACACGACGGTGAGCAGGCTGCCCAGAACCAACAAAATACGAATACTGGGTGTGAGTACCATGATCACAGGCTCCTTTCCGGGTAGGGGGTGGAACGGTCCCGCTTCCGGAACCACTGGATAAGCAGGATGGAAATGCCCATTCTGGCCATGTATTCTACGCTTCGCATAAAGGTCAGGTAGCTTTGGCCGGCCTCCCGCTCCTTCATGGTCACCTGGTATTCTTTTACCTTGGCGCCGTTCTTGATAAGATAACTGATGGTGTCCGGCTCAGGATCATAATTCAGATTCTGTGCAAATTCCAGAATCATGTTCCGGTTCAAAAGCCGCATTCCGCTGGTGGGGTCGCAGATGGCCCGGCCGGTGGTAAGGCGGATTGCCCAGCTGATAATATAGCTGCCCAGCATCCGAAGGGTTTTGGGCTTCTTTACGGTCAGAAAACGGCTGCCAATAACAATATCATATCCCTGCTGTGCCTGTTCCAGCATGGGTGCAATGTATTGGGGCAGGTGCTGACCATCCGCATCCAGCTGGATGGCATAGTCATATCCCTTTTCAGCCGCATACCGAAGACCGGTCTGGAAGGCCCCGGCCAATCCCAGGTTTACAGGCAGATCAATGAGATGATACCCCCGCTGGCGGCAGATGGAAGCGGTTTTGTCCCGGCTGCCGTCGTTGATGATCACATAGTCGTATTGGGGATAATTCTGAATCAGATCATCCACTACCCGCTGAATACTTTCTTCCTCGTTATAGGCAGGGATCACAATGAGCAAGTTTGCCATCAGGTTCATACTCCTTTATCTTTCTGACGATTGGAGAATCGTCAGCAGTTCTCCGGCCACCCGGTCCCAGGTGAAATGGGCATCCAGGTTGGCGCGGCAAAGGCGGGAGGCTTCCTTCCGCCAGGATTCATTGTCCAATGCCTCGGCCAAAGCCTTTTTCCAGGTCTCCGGGTTGGTGTCCTCCAACTGGATTCCATAGTCAGGGGTGGGCATCAGTTCTTTGCTTCCCCCTGTTACCGTGGAGAGGATGGGACAGCCGCAGGCCGCCGCTTCCAGGAATGTGGTGGGAAACCCTTCCGCATAGGTGGTGGGCAGACAGTAGAGGTCTGCCTGCCGGAGCAGAGCCAGTACATCGGGGTAGGGGACAGCGCCCAGAAAAATCACCCCGGGCAGGCCAAGGGCTTTCAGCTGTTCCAGCTGGGGGCCTTCTCCCGCCACCAGAAGCCGGGCATCCTGCCGGTTCAGAGCCCCGAAAGCCCGGGCCAGGGGTTCCACCCCTTTCTCGGGAATGATACGCCCTACAAAGGCTACCAGCCGGGTGTCAGGGTCCAGCCCCAACTCAGCCCGCCAATCTTTTTGGCTGGCGGTTTTTTCCAGCTCTTCCGGGTCTACGGCATTGTGGAGACAGCCTTTGGCCTTGATCCCAAAGTGGGTGAGCCACTGGTTTACTGCCAGACTGACCCCATAAAAACCATTGACCCTGCGTTTGATATACCAGGCCGCAAAGTGCTCATACAGCCCGCCGGCAAAGTTGAGAATGGGATTTCCCATGGGCATGTGTCCGGTGGAATGATCCACCACAATGGAGGGAATCTTTTTCTTCCGGCAGAACCAGGAAGCACCAAAGCTGATAGGGTAGAACCGGGTCTGAATCACCGCAAAGTCGATGGTTTCCTTTTCCAGTTCCTTCAAAGCACCGGGATAGGGAAAGGGAAAACGGCCGTTCATGGCCAGATAACAGGGAACCCGGAGAATCCGGATTCCGCTGGGGTCAGTTTCCCTTTGGGCCAGCCCCGGTTTGAGGGAGGTTACCACCAATACCTGGTGTCCCGCAGCAATCAGCCGCTTGGCCAGGTTGTAGGTATACCGCTCCACTCCTCCGATGGTGGGAAGATACTGGGCGGAGAAAAAGCATACCTGCATGGGAAACCTCCTTAAAAGGTGAAATTAACGGGCGATAATGACCAGCATGGCGTTGAGCAGCACCCCGGCGTTGATCCAGACAGTGGCACAGGCCAGGCCGGGCCGCAGATCGCCGGCATATTTCAGCCGAACAGGGGAGAGAGCCAGAAGTGCGGCAGGAAGGGCGGGCAGCAGATACCGGCCCTGGAAACCGTAAATGGTGGTGTAATAGGTGGGGGTCCAAAGGACACATCCGCCCACGGCAAACCCGGCGCAGAGGAGAGCGGCCCCGCCCAGCACCAGCCGAAGGGTGAAGGGCAGACCTGCCTCCCCGGAAACAGGAAGAGCCGCAAAGAAGAGAAGTGCGTAGAGCAGCAATACCCAGGTCCAGGCCAGGTCCAGATTGTAGTAGCTGAGAGACCCACCTACCAGGGTTCGGACATAGTGGTCGCCCAGTTCAATGATGGAGTTCACTCCCAACAGGAAGGTGTCCACCGGATGGGAGAGAATATAGGAGAAGCTATAACAGATGGAGTCAGGATTGACGGTTTCCTCGCCGGTTTCCTCAACAGCGGAAGAATCCTGAGCACGGGAATCCTCCAGGAGAGCCAACTCTTCTTCCAGGGATGTTTGTCCCGGTGCTTCTTCCAGCAATTCGGGATTCTGGGAGTAGTACTCGTCTGCTTCCATGGCCTCCTCGTAGGTGTCGTAGGGGGTGCTGAGCAGGTAGAGGTAATTCTCCAAAGCGGGAGCAATGACACTCCGTCCCAGCAATACTGCCAGCATATAGACAGCCAGTCCCACCCGGGCCAGTCGGGGGCGCTTTCCCAGCTTTTTGGCGGGAAGGACCAGGATGGTGAGTACCAGGGGAATATAAACATATTTGGCAGGGATAAGGGCGTAGGCAATCAAGGCCGCAATGACCCAATGATACCACCGGAACCGGAAATTCTCATCCAGACACCCTGCCAGGACCATGGCCAGATAGACCAGGGAAAGGCTCATAATAACGCTGTCCCGGCTGAAGGAAGCTGCCAGATGTAAGGTCATGGGGAGAAAGGCTATTACGGTAAGGATATTTTTCCCTACGGGAATCCGCTTTACCGCCCAGCTGGCACAGAGAGCAAAAAGAATCAGATTGGCCAGCCGTCCTAACAGGAGAGCAGGCACAAAGCCCAGCTTGAGAAGATAGCAGAGGAACACCACACCTCCGGTAAGATAGTAAAGGGTGTTGGTGTTGTCTACCTGATATTCAAGGTAGAGCTGCTGGTCGTAGTAATTGTCCTGGGTCCGGTCAGTGAGATGCTCCGCTATGGTGCTCCACTGGAAAACCGTAGTTTCCTCCACCTGAACCAGCGCATTCTGGTCAGAGGGACGGCGCCGGGTCTCATTCAGGGGAACAGAGTTCATTTTCCAGATCCCCTCCGGGGCAAACCGGTTGGCCCAGACAGAGGCAATGCTAAAACTTTGGTTGATGTGAAACTGTTCATCCGGCGCAGAGTAGGGAGGCAACACGGCATTGTATACCCCGCCCAGCAGGATGACAGCTGCCAGCACAAAGATGTGCAATTTAAAGAAACAGCTGCGGCAGTAGAGGTAAGCACCTCCCGCCATAAGGCTGAGGCAGATACAGATGCCCCAGTAGAACCGGGTCAGGAAACTGCCGATCTGGTGATAGTTGATCTGCATGGCCAAAGCCCCGTCCAGAGCCTGGCCGTCCACCGAGAGGGTGGACCCTTCCGGGGTAGTTGCAGAGTACATAAGACTGATCTGGCCCTCTCCCTCGTAATGGGGGCGAAGGATAAGCCGGCAGCGCCGGCCTTCCGCCTGGGGCAGGGAAGAGGTAAAACCGATGGTGGTATACTCCCCTGAGATAAACAGGCTCATATCCACACTGCCGGTGGCCAGGGTCTCGCCGGTGGCAGCGTCCTCCATCACCAGTTCCAGAGCACCCTGAGGCTGGGTGTCAAACTGAAACTTGACCATCAGGCTGTACAGATTCAGGTCATAGTCAAACTCCTGAACCAACTCCTCCTGAACGGGAGCAGTGACCAGCTCAAAGTTGTCATTCCAGGCAATCCGCAGACTTTTGGAACCCTGTCCCTGCACCTTCAGCAGATAGACCAGCAGGGCAATCACCATGCAGAAAAAGACGATGCCCCCTGCTACAAAGAAGTGCCGCAGAGACCAGAGCTTTTTCTTCCAAGAAGAATCTTTCATAGAGCCCTCCCCGGCAATTATTTCTGGCCGTAGTAGGCCTTGGGCCCGTGTTTCCGGGAATAGTGCTTGTCCAGCACATACTGCTCCAGAACAGGAGCGCCCATCTGGATGGAATAATAGGCCATGGCGGCGCATTCTTCCAGAATAATGGCATTTTCCACCGCTTTGGCGGCGGTAGCGCCCCAGGTAAAGGGACCATGTCCCGCTGCCAGGGCGGCGGGAATCTGGTTATAGATGTTCTGACAATGGGCAGCCATCACCCGGCCGGTATTCCCTTCGTAGTCGCCTTCCACCTGCTCCCGGCTCAGAGCGGGAACACAGGGGACAGCGCCGTAAAAGGTATCTGCATGGGTGGTGCCGTAGGGAGGAATGTCCCGGCGGCTCTGGGCGAAGATGGTGGCCCAGCGGCTGTGGGTGTGGGCTACGCCTCCAATTTCAGGGAAAGCCCGGTAAAGTTCCAGATGAGTGGGGGTGTCGCTGGAGGGACGAAGCCGTCCTTCCACCACCTGTCCGGTAGCCAGGTCCACCACCACCATATCTTTCACGGTGAGAAGGGAATAATCCACCCCGGAGGGCTTGATGGCCATAACCCCGGCCTGCCGGTCACACTGGCTGGCGTTTCCCCAGGTGGAATCCACCGGGATAAGCCCGCTGCGTGCAATGGTCATGTTGGCCAGATAGGCAGCTTCTTTCAATTCCTGGTACATGGAGAACCCTCCTTCTTGACTCCGAAAGCCTTTTCCAGAGCCTGGTCCAGAACACCGTCCCGGGTAAGAAGCTGAATGATGGCATCCCGGACAGCACCCTGCCCGCCCACGTGGGGGCAGACATAATCTGCCACAGCTTTGACCTGAGAGGCAGCATCCGCAGGGCAGGCCACCCAGCCGCAGAGGGCCATGGCAGCCAGGTCGTTCCAGTCATCCCCGCAGTAGGCCACCTGGGATTTTTCCAGGCCGTGGAGAATCATAAAATCCTCCAGAAACTCCCACTTTCGGGACACATTCTGGTAGACATAGTCAATTTTCAGGTCCCGGGCACGCCGGGCCACAGCAGGGCATTCCCGGCCGGTGCAGATCATGAACTGCAGTCCGGCAGCCCGGCCCAGAACGATTCCGGCACCGTCCTTTACACTGAACTTTTTGGTTTCATTTTCCTGGTCGTCGTAGTAGATTCCCCCGTCGGTGAGGGTTCCATCCACGTCCAGGACCATGAGTTTGATCTCCATACCTTATCCTTTCTGGTAGGCGCTGGGGGTTACAAAGCGAAGATTCAGCCCGCAGGCGGCAATGGCCTGGGCCATATCCCGGTTGAACTGATCGTCACGCCGGGTGTGTGCGTGATAGCTGTTGTCAAAGTAATCGGCAGCACCGGTGGAGTAACCGTCGGCACCGGCCAGCAGGACCTCTTTCACATCCATGTCCTTGAGCAGATTCAACAGCATAATTACACTGTTGGCCCCTCCGGGGAAGGTGCCGCAGACACTGTCATAGTCGATGGTAAACTGGGCACCGGTCAGGTTGCTGGTGGCAATGACAGGGCAGAGGGGACCGCCCAGCCGGTCATACCGCTTGCTGCTGGTAAAGAAAGAATAGTCCACTGCAAAGTCAGGAACAAAGTTGGCGCTGATGGCCACATCTGCTTCCTTCAAAGCGTTCTCCACCTGGTCGGCGCACCGGGTCAGGCTGGAACCAGGGGCCACCACCAGAACGGTTTTCCCTTCCAGTTCCTGGCGCAGCTTGGCACGGGCAGCGGAGTCATCTACCTGCCGGTGCTGGTACTGGTAGTAGAGCTGGTCGGCATATTCGGCGTCAAAGGCAGTTTTCTTCTCAGGGGCGATCTGGCTGAGAATGTGATTGATATCCCGATGGGTGAGAGTGCCCTTCTGGCTGAGATGCTCCGCATAGGTGCGGTGGAGGTTGTACTTGGCACTGAGGAAGTAAATGGGGGTATATCCCCAGAGAGGACTTCCCTTGATGGGGTTGATGCAGTCCTCAATGGCATCCAGCATGGGGTCCAGATCGTAGTGGGTGTTCATGTTCTCATTGAGATAATGGGCCATCAGCTCAATGGGAAGGTTGCCGGGGATACGGCCCATTCCTTCCAGGCTGCCGTCCACAGTAATATCCCGGTTGAGATGGTAGTCCACAAACCGCTGGGCCAGGCTGAAGCTCTGGGCCATGTTCTCGTGGAGATGAAGTCCCAGACAGATGTCCCGGGGCAGGTTATTGTCCACCAGACCTACCAGACGCTGCAGGTCCCGGTGGTTCATGCTGCCGTGGGTGTCCACAATGCTCATGGCGTAGGGGTGGATTTTTGCAATCTCCTTGGTAAGCCAGAGAACCTGCTCATCGGTATATCCCATAATGTTGATGGGGTTGCAGCTGAGAAGGTAACCCTTCTCCTTGGCCCGGCGGCAGAATTCCAGTCCCTGGGGAGCATCGTAATCGTGGAAAGTAACCCGGAGCATATCCACGGTGGTCTCGTCCCGCTGGGGGAGGAGGTCCACATCATAGAAGTTGTGGATGCACATGGCGCTGAAGATGGCACTGCCCCGCTTGGACCGCTGGGGAAGAACTTCCTTCAGCTGGTCCATGGTCTGCCAGCGGGTGACTCCGGGCTGAGGGGTGACGGTCTTGTTGAGGAATCCTACCTCCACAATATCCACTCCGGCCCGTACCAGGCTCCGGATGATCTGATGGGTGGAGCGGCGGCCGAACTTCCAGTCATTGACGTAGCCGCCGTCCCGCAAGGTGCAGTCGAGAAGATTGATTTTTCCCATAGTTTTAAGTCCTCTGTTTTAAAATCTCCTGAACCAGTGTCAGGTCTTTGGGGGTATCCACACTTATAGTCTTGTAGGGACTGCAGATGGCGTGGACCTTGTGGCCGTTTTCCACAAACCGCATCAGGTCGTTCTCCTCCGCCTTTTCCAGGATACTCTTGGGGGTTGCGTTATAAAAAGCCAGGGCCTGCTTGGAGAAAAGCTGGATCCCGGTGATTTTTTCGTACTGAATGTCCAGGCTTCCTTTGGGATAGGGGATAGGACTGCGGGAAATCAGAAGAATCTCCCGATTCTGGTTGCAGGCTACCTTCTGGTTGCTGAAATCAATGACGTCTGCAGGATGTTCCATGACGTTGGTGATTCCCGCTACATAGTAGGGGTCCTCCGGAAGGGTCTCGGGCAGAATCAGGTCGAAGGCGGCCACATTGATGAGGGGCTCGTCCCCCATGATCTGGAGATACAGGTCCGCATCCAGCTTGGTGCTGACCTCGTAGATCCGGCTGGTGGGGGTATCGTGACTGGCGCTGGTCATCAGGTAGTCCATCCCCAGTTCCCGGCACTTTTCAGCGATCCGGTCGTCGTCGGTGGCAATGACCACCTGATCCAGTCCTTTTGCCTTGATGGCTTCCTGGTAGACCCACCAGATCATAGGTTTGCCCAGAATATCCGCCAGGGGCTTGCCGGGCATACGGCTGCTCTGATACCGGGCGGGAATGACACCAATGATTTTCATACAGCGTTTCCTTTCTTGGTTAGTGAGAGATAAGCTTCATAGCATCTTCCAGAGTGATCCGGATGTTTTCATCGGCGGCGGTAAAGCCCTCCAAAGCCCAGGACTGTACAGTAACCGCCCTGGAAAACCGGAAGGGAAGACAAAAATTCAGAATTTCGCTGGGCATGGTCCGGTCCAGCACCACGGCCCGGGGGAAGAGGGCCTGATAATCGGTCTCATCCCGGGGATGGGTCTTAATGAAAAGAGGCTCAGTGCAGTATTTTTCCGCCACAGCCCGGAACAGCCGGTCCTGGGTCTCCTGGTCCATAAGACCGTCCAGCACAAAGCTGCGGGGGAGCAGGAGACAGGGGGCTTCCTGGGAAGAGGGGAGCGGCTGGGTGATGAACACCTTCTGGAGCATTTCCTTCTCGCCAGAGGTCAGGCTGGCCAGCAGTTCCCGCTTGCTGAAAGTGACCATCTTTTCCCGGGGAAAGAGAGTGCACTGGTCGGCATCCTCACTCTCCACCATTTTGCAGAGGGGATAGTCTCCCCAGTACTGGTAGTCCTTGGGCGGATTCTTCCGCTGGTCCCATACCAGGCTCTGGTCATCGTGAAGGGTGCTGCCGATGGTGTCCTCACAGAGGATGTAGGGATACCGGCAGTCCTGAAGATACCGGCCAATGACGCTCCAGTCATTGCAGATGTAGATGTCCCGGTATTTGCCGGGCTTGAGATACCAACCGCAGTTCTTCTCAAAGCCCCGCTTGTTTTTCCACCGGGCAAAAAGCCCCCGGGCAATGCCGGGCCACTTTTCCTCGTCCACCACGGCTACTTCATCAAAGGCGCCGCTCTCCTGGATCCGCTGCCAGAGAGGCAGACCGCCGGGGACCTTCTTGCTGAGAAGGATACTCTGGCCGCCGTCCTGACGCCAGGCCCGGACCAGGGCAATCATCAGCTGGTAGCTGGTGTGACACACATAGAGATCCATTAGTCTTCCTCCAAAAGCTTCACTCCGGGGAAGTGGATTCGGCCCCAGCCTGCAGACCACTCAGGCATGGACAGATTACCGCTGGTCACCTCAAACCGGAACTCGGTCACAGGCTTGTCCAGACAGACCGCCCGAACCAGGTCTCCGTCAAAAATGTCCAGATAGAAGTAATACTGACCTTCTCCCAGAAGGCTGGGGTCAAAGGTAAAGGTGGTGGTGTAGGTCTTTCCGGGCTGGGCGGCGCCAATGTCCACAGGATGGGTGATACCCACCGGGCTGCCGTCCCGGAAGTGCAGGTTCATTTTCAGGTTGATTCCGCTGAAAGGCTCGCTGACCGCCCACTTGATCTGAATTTTGATCAGCTCAGTGTCAGAGAACACGCTGCTCTCCTTGCCCAGAAAGTCGAGACTCTGGAGCCGCAGCCGCTTGCCGCCGCCCACGTTCATCCGGTTCACATGCTCCAGGTCATAGTGGACCAGGTTCACGTCGGTGGTGTCCATGTAGATGGCAATGGCCTGTTCCACATCACCGTCAAAGATGATGCGGCCCTGGTCCAGTACTACGCACCGGGTGCAGAGCTGACGGATGGTGCTCATGTTATGGCTTACATAGAGGACGGTCCGGCCTTCCTGACCGGCCACATCGCTCATTTTGCCCAGACACTTCTGCTGGAACTTCATATCACCCACGGCCAGAACTTCGTCCATGACCATGATCTCGCTGTCCAGGTGGGCAGCCACCGCAAAGGCCAGCTTGACGAACATACCGCTGGAATACCGCTTGACGGGGGTGTCAATGAAGTCTCCGCATTCGCTGAATTCAATGATCTGGTCCAGCTTGGCATCTACTTCTGCCTTGGTCATGCCCAGGATGGCGCCGTTCATGTAGATGTTTTCCCGGCCGGTCATTTCCTGGTTGAAGCCGGTGCCTACTTCCAGCATACTGGCGACCCGGCCTTTGATTTTGATGGAACCCTCGGTGGGGGCGGTGATCCGGGAAAGGATTTTCAGGAAGGTACTTTTGCCTGCACCGTTCCGGCCGATGATTCCCAGGGCTTCTCCCTTGTAGACGGTCAGGTCCAGGCCGTTGAGGGCCATGAAGGTCTGACCAAAGAGCCGGGTGTCAGTGCCGATGATGGTGTTAGGGTCTTCTTTTCCCCGCACCCGGGCCCACCAGCTCTGCAGGTCGGCGGTAAGGGTGCCTCCCCCAATCTGCCCCAGCTTGTACTGCTTCTTGAGACCCTTGACCTGGATCACCGGTTCCCGCTGGGGGATGCTCATATTATCCATAGAATTCATCCTCCTTACACCGTATCCATAAAGGTCTTTTCAATCCGGCTGAACAGAACCACACCGATGATCAGCAGAACGGCAGTGGCAATCAGGCTGTACAGGATCCCGCCCAGGGAAACGCTGCCGGTGCCCAGAGTGGCCAGACGGAAGGCTTCCACCGGAGCGGTCATGGGATTGATGCTTACAATAAAGGAAAGCTTGGGCTGATTCCAAAGGCTGGACAGGGGATAGACCACAGGGGTGGCGTACATCCAGAGCTGTACCCCGAAGCCCACCGCAATGGCCAGGTCCCGGTATTTGGTGGTCAGGCTGGAAACAATGATGCCTACCCCCAGGCCCAGCAGCATGGTCTGAATCACTGCAATGGGCAGATACCACATCCAGACGGTGAGATGTACCTCTCCCTGGACTGCAAAATAGAGCCAGAAACAGGCGTACATGGCAAACTGGATGAGGAAGTTGATAAGGCTGGTCAACACCTGGCTTACCGGCATGGTAAGACGGGGAAAGTATACCTTTCCGAATACCCCGGCATTGGTCACAAAGGTGTTGGCGGTATTGTTGATACAGCTGGAAAAGAAGGTCCACATGGTGTTGCCTGCCATGTAAAACAGGAAGCCGGGAACACCGTCGGTGCTGATTCCCGCAATGCCGCCGAACACAATGTTGAAGATGACGGTGGTGATCAGGGGATTCAGCAGGATCCAGGCAGGGCCCAGAATGGTCTGCTTGTAAAGAACGGTGAAGTTCCGCTTTACAAACATGACCACCAGGTCACGGTACTGCCACAGCTCCTGCAGGTCGATGTCAAACCATCCGGTTTTGGGCTTGATTTCAGTAGTCCATTTTTCGTCCATAATTAAAAATCCTTTTCGGAAATATTTCTCAACAGTTCAGTATACCACACTTTTCACTGTTTTCCAATAGCTATTCCCGGTTCCAGTTCCTCCCCAGGAGGTAATATCCGCCCCAGTCCAGCCTTCCGAACCAGGGGCTGTTCACCGACTGCCAGTATTGCAACCGGCACAGAATCCAGAGCATCTGCAGCTTTACCGGCAGATAGTAGGGGGAGTAGCACTTTTCCTGCTTCATAGTCTTGCAAAGTCCCTTGAGCCAGGCAGAGCCCAGAGCAGCCTTGGCTTTATCGATACGCTTATCGGGGGCCAGAGGGTCCCGAACCAGAATATCCCGGATTCCCCGGGCCATGACCAGAAGCTCCTGACGGTAAAGGCTGAGCATTTCCTCCTTGGGAGCGTTCAGTTCCAGGCAGCAGTTATTGAGCCGTTCAAAGTGATGCTCCCACAGAGGAAGATAATCAGGAAGATATTTGGAACTGAGGGTGTCTCCCGAAACCGTGCAGACATATTCAATCAGGCTCTCATGGGCAAGACAGATTTTGTCCTCTCCCTGCCGGTGAAGCAGTTCCAGATAATCCAGACAATAGAGCAGATCCTCCCCCAGGGAATAGGAGGGGTCAAAGGGAATCTCCTTGGCCAGGGCGGTGCGGTAAAGCTTGTTCCAGGGCATGGAAAAAACGCACTTCCGGTAGAGATAGGCCAGGTCTGCCCCGGTGTGAAGGGTGACGCCCTGAGCGTCCATCTCCTCCCCCCAGAAAGCCCGGTCAGCTTTCCCCACGCTGTACCGCCAGATGATCCAGTGTCCGGGGTGCTGGGCCTGCAGCTCCAAAGCCCGGGCGGTTGCATTGGGCTCCAGAAGGTCGTCCGCATCCAGGAACATCAGGTATTCCCCCTGGGCATGGGACACGCCCTCGTTCCGGGCGGTGGAAACGCCCTTGGGAGGAATCTGGAAAAACCGGATCCGGTTATCTTGCTCCGCCAGCTTTTGGCAGAGGGAAGCAGTCTCATCGGTGGAACCGTCATCCACCAGGACCCATTCCCAGTCCTCAAAGGTCTGGGCCAGAACGGTGGCGGCGGTTTTTTCCAGGGTTTTCACTGCATTATATACAGGGGTGACAATGGAAAGAGCAGGCATAAATCAGCACTCCTTTTGGAATTCTTCCAGATGGGAGACAAAGGTCTCATAAAAAGCTGGCCGTCCGTACCGGCAGGCGGTTTCCAGGCCAAGGGCGGACATCCGGGCCCGGCGTTCCGGGTCGGCTTTCAGTTGGGTGATGGCCCGGGCCAGACGGGAAACAAGTCCCTCTCCCTGGTCCACCAGGACACTCTCGCTTCCTGCCAGGTATTCCGGCATTCCGCCGCTTTGGGTGGCCACCACCGGCAGACCGCAGGCCATAGCCTCAATGGCTACCAGCCCGGCGGCTTCCTGACAAAGGGAGGGAACACAGGAAAGGTCCGCCGCTCCGTAGTACTCCCGGAGCAGCTGGTTGGGCAGATACCCGGTGAACTGGATCCGGTTTCCCAGGGCGAGCCCCTTTTCTTTCAGGGACTGCATAAAGGGGTCGGTGGCCGCTGCCCCAAAGAAGGGGCTGCCCACAATCAGCAGTTTGATGGCAGGGTCCGGGATTTCCAGCATAGCTTCCAGAAGCTGGTGGATTCCCTTGTCCGGGGCGATCCGTCCGCAGAAAATCACCACAAAGTCCTCGGGGGTATACCCCAGCTCTGCCTGCTTTTCCTCCCGAAGGGCAGGGGAAACAGGGCTGAACCGGTTCAGGTCAATGCAGTTGGGAAGGATTCGGGCCTTTCCGGCAGGGATGGGACACCCTTCCAGAAACACCCGTTTTACATAATCGCTGAGAATCAGTCCGCCTCCGTAATATTTGGCAAGATGGGGGCTTCCCATAGTCTCCCCGTGAAGGTGGAACAGGCTGTGCTCCCGGCCCATCTTGCGGCAGATAAGGGCAGGCTCGTTCAGGTTGCCCCCCTCCGCAATGATAAAGTCAGGCTGCTCCTGCTTTACCGCTTCCTCCACCGCAAAATACCAGGGGTCAATGGAGGGAGGGCAGCCTTTCAGCCGCCGAATCACCCGGCGGATTTTGATGGAAAGGGTATCCTCCGGCCGGGGCAGATAGAGCACCCGGCTGTGGGTATAGTTCCGGGCCTGAGCCTGGGCTTCAGGGTCGGGAATGCTGGCGGAAACCAGTTCCAGCTTGCCCTGAACTTCGTTTTCTTCCAGCAGATGGGTGACCAGGGTCTCCACAGCCCCGCCCTTTACTGCGGGAATGGGCAGCTCGGGAGGGGGAATGAGAAATACTTTCATCTTAAGATAACTCCTTTTTGGAAACCGGGAACCGGCTCCAGCGCAGGGCGGTGGCCTTTTCCCGGAGGGAAAGCCCGCTGGTGGGGATTTCCTTCATGGCTTTGCGGCAGTCCTCCAGCCTGGCCCAGAGGGCGGGGGAGGGCTGGGCGGCAACCTGGCTGCAAAGCTGTAAATACCGCCGCCAGCAGGCAGCCGCTGCCTGAGCCTGAAGAGAAGGGTCCACCTGTCGGGACACGAAATATCCGTACCGGTCCAGAAGGGCTTCCACACTGTCAAAGGCGGAGGGCTTCAGCTGGGTGCGGCAGATGCTTCCCTGGCGCAGCCGGTAATAATAGAGCACCTGGTCCAGACAGGCCACCCGGTCACATTCCAGGAAAAGGCGGTGGGCTACCGCATCATCCTCGTGAATTTTTCCCAAGGGATACCGCAGGTCTTCCCAAAGACTGCGGTGGTAGAGTTTGTTCCAGGCCACAGTGTAATAGGTGGACTGAGGTGTGTAGAAGGTCTCCAGCAATTCCTTGCCGGAGAATACCCCGGCCTGGATGGGACTGGTCAGCACCGGCTGAGAAAGGGGAGTACCCTCCTCAGACACATCCTCCACAGCGCAGATGGACATTTTTGCGCCGGTGGTGAGACAGGCGTTGTAAAGAAGTTCCAGATAACGGGGAAGAATCAGGTCATCGGTGTCCACAAAGGCAATGTACTCTCCCACGGCCTTTTCCAGCCCTGCATTTCTGGCCCCGGAAAGTCCCTTGTTCTTCTGATGAATGACCAGACACTGAGGGTCCCGGGCAGCCCACGCATCACAGAGGGCGCCGCTTTCGTCGGTGGAACCGTCGTCCACCAGAATCAGCTGGTAGTCCCGGAAGGTCTGGGCGGCAATGCTTTCCAGACAGGGGGGCAGCCAAGGGGCTACATTATAAACGGGAAGAATCACACTGACAGCAGGCATACCTGATACTCCTTCTTACTTGGAAAGGTTCCCCCGCAGCCGGGCCAGCTTGTAGGCCAGGGCGGGATTGAAAAGAAACAGCCGGAGCCGGAGCTTTTCCCCAAAGGAAAGCCCGCACTGGGCCAGCAGGGGCCGGGACAGTTCTTTCAGATGTTCAAAATGAGGGGCAAAAGCCTGGCGGCAGTCGGCCATCTTACCGGCCTGCACTGCCTGATGGTAGAAGAGATAATAGACCTGCCAGAAACGTTTCAGGCCCAGACGGTAGATTTCCGCATACTGGGGCCGGGCGGCAAAGAACTGCACCCAGTCATAGTACATGGTCAGGTCGTCCAGCTTCCGGGGATTGAAGGTGAGGGCGGTCATGCTGCCCTGACGGCTCCGGTAATGGTAGAGAAACTGGTTGGTGCAGTAGATGGTCTGCCCCTCAAACACCCGGTGGAGCACGCTGGCATCGTCCCCGTAAAACATTTTTTCATCATACAGAATTCCACGGTCCCGGAACAGCCGGATGTCAATCAGCTTGTTCCAGCTGAGGGGACCGTAAAAACTGCCGGTGGAAAAAGCATCCCGGAACAGCTCCAGGGCATCGATTTTCCCGGTCAGGGAACAGACCACCGGATTGTACCCGGGCAGGGGATTGCCCTGGCCGTCAATGCAGTCCCCGGCGCAGGCGGCCATGGGGCAGCCGCTCTCCTGAATCTGCCGGTAAAGGGTCTCCAGCATGGTGGGTTCGATGATATCATCGCTGTCCACGGTGGCAATGTACCGGCCCCGGGCATTTTTCAGCCCCACATTGGCGGCACTGGCAGGCCCTCCGTTCTTTTTGTGAAAGACCCGGATACGGGGGTCGGTCTCGGCCAGGATGTCACAGATTTTCCCGCAGTCATTGGGGCCGCCGTCATCAATGAGAAGCAGCTCAAAGTCAGTGAAGGTGCTGTCCAGAATGGCCTTCACCGTCAGGGGAAGGTAATCCACCGCATCGTAAAAGGTGGTGATAATGCTGATTTCAGGCATGAAATAACTCCTTTAAGACTGCCGGGTCCGCAGCTGGAACAAAACCGCCAGCAGACCGGACAGCCGAAAATATACACAGACCCGCAAAGGAAACGCCAGCAGACGATTGGGGTCCCGGGCCAGACGGTCCAGAATCCCCCGGCGGAGGACCGGATGGGCCAGCAGCTCTTTCAGAGCGGCCCGCCGCCGGGAAAAAGAGCCGGGACGGCTGGACAGAATCCCGTATTGATTGCTGGCACTCTGGGCCAGGAACCGGTTTCCCCAGTCCCGGGCCTTGGCAGGGTCCATCCCGGTGCTGGTCAGAAAAGATACCAGGGAGGGAACCACCTTTCCGGCGCAGGCGCACAGGTCGGTGCGGAACTGCCGGGAAAGGGAATTGGGGTCGTCGGGGTGGATTCGGTAAAATACCCGGGGGCTCAACACGAAAGCCCCGCAGTGGGCCATTACCTTGAAGTTGAACTGGATGTCCTCGTTCACCGGAAGGGCCGGGTCAAAGAGGGCCCCTGCCCGCTGAATCAACTGGGCAGAGTAAAGCTTGTTGATAGGATGATAGAACAGCTCGGAGGAGAACAGATATTCCTCCAGCTGACTTTCCTCCATCTCCCGGAAGGAAGAATACCTCCGGGAAGGGACCGCCTCGTTGGGAGTGTCCGAATCCCCGGTGCAGCAGGGGAAAAAGCAAAGGTCAGAATCTGCCATCAAGGGAAGCAGGGTCTCGTACAACCCCGGAAGCAATTCGTCATCGGAATCCACAAACTGGATCACTTCTCCCCGGGCCGCTTTCAGACCAGTATTCCGGGCAGCGCTGGCTCCGCCGTTTTCCTGGTGAAGAGTTTTCACCCGCTTATCCCGGGCGGCCCACCCATCGCAGAGAATGCCGCTTTGGTCGGGACTGCCGTCCTCCACCAGAATCAGTTCTCCGTCCTCAGGCAGCTGGGAAAGAATGCTCTTTACACACCGGTCCAGGGTGTTTTCTGCCCGGTAGACGGGGACAATTACGCTGACCGAAACCTTCATAGGGCGCCCCCCTTGTAGTCCAGGGGAGCCTGGGCATCCAGAATCTGGCCGTAAATGTCATAGAGGACTTCGGTGTTGTCCAGGGAGTAGGTCCTGGCTGCCTGGACCCGGCCCAGACTTCCCAGTCGGGCAGCCAGGGCAGGCTCCCGGAGAATTTGAAGAATCTGCTGAGCCAAAGCGTTGGAATCAGGGGCAGGGTAGAGGAGACAATCCTCTCCAGGATTGACCATGCTGGGAATACCGCCTACCTGGCTTGCCACGCAGGGAACACCCAGCAGCATGGCTTCTCCCAGGCTGTTGGGACTGTTCTCCACACTGCTGCAAACGCAGACACAATCGGCGTCCAGATACGCCTGAATCATCTTTTCACAGGAGAGGGGACCGGTGTACTCCATGTTTTCCCATACCCCCAGTTCCTGGGCCATTTTCCTGCACCAAGTCTCATAGGGGAAGATGGCATCGGTAAGCCATCGGAGGGCAGGCCCCTTGTCCACCGGTTTCCAGCCGGCGATTTGAAGCTTCACTCCGGGATAAACCCGCTTGATTTTTGCCAGGGCAGGGATAAGACGGTGCAGCCCTTTCAGGGGGTAATTTCCCGCAGGAAGGAACAAGACAGGGGCTTGTCCAAAATCTTTTCTCTGCCATACGGTGGCCTGGTAGAATGGAGCCCGAAGCACCTCCCCGCAGTGATAGTAGGCGGCCTGGGGAGCCAGCCGGGACATCTCTTCCTTGTCCCAGGCGGTGCGCCCGGTGAGATGACGGACATTTTTCAGGAATGCCTGCTCCCGCTGGGCGGAAACGTCAAACTCTTCCTGCATTTTGTCTGGCAGATGTCCGGGAACAAATCCGTCCAGCAGCCGCTGCCAGAAGGTGGAGCGGATGATTTTTTCAGGAACGCCGTCGTTCAGATGCCGGGCACAGGCGGTCATGACCCCCTGAATACTCACCAGGGTGTGGTCCGGGTCGGCAATCTCTCCCAGGGTAGCAGCGGCAGGATACTCTGTTCCCCAAATGTGGACCAGGGCAGGCTGGACCCGGCCCAACACCGCCACAAACTCCTCAAAGCTGCCATGGGGCAGCAGGATATATTCCACCCCCTCGGAAAGCCCCTGGCAGATGGTTTTTACCTGGGGATTCACTGCAATCACGGTTACGCTGCACCGGGTCCGCAGGGCTTCCAGCTGGCTTTCCAGCCAGCCGCCCCCGATTCCGGCTTCCAGGCCAAACAGCCGGGCAGCCTGGGGCATGGTCACACTGACCAGCCATACCACTCTCATACTGGGTCCTCCTGTAATCCTTCCAAAAGCCGGTTGGCCACAGCGGAAGGTGTGTTCTCCCAGAACAGCTGGGATACCTGCTCATAGGTCAGGCGGCGGTCCTCCAGGGTGGAAAGCCATTCCTCCACCCGGCGGGGATCCTCCCCGGGACCCTGAATCAAAGCCAGGGGATACCGGGAAAAATAGGGATTGGCAGGGTCATCCATCCGGGCAGCCAGCTGCAGGATGGGTTTCCCGGTGCCGAAGTAATCAAAAATTTTGCTGGGCAGCTGGTTGGCCACATCGTTCCCGATGTTCACCAGAACATCCCCGGCGGCAATTCGTTTCTGAGCCTGGGGGTAGGGGAGATACCGGGCAATTTCCAGCCGGTCTCCCAGCTTCCGGCGGTATTCCTCCACCCGGTCAGGGTCAAAGTGTTCCCAGCCGCCTCCGATCATGGTCAGATGAATGTCCGGATTTTCCAGCCGGGTCATCAGTTCCAGCAAAGCCCAGGGGGTGCGGATGTTGGGATAGAGATTCCCGCAGAACACCAGCTCCAGCCCTTGCCCCGGTTTCTTGGGAGGAACAGGCTGCCCCGGGACCAGGCAGGGAAATTCCAGAACCTGAGTCTTTTTCTGAAGGGGAGCCAGGGGCCCTTCCTGATAATCTTTCTCCATCAGCCGGGTAATGAAAATGCGGGACATGGCATTCCCCATGGCCAGCTCTTTCTCAGCTCCCCCCGGGGCGGTATACTCCCGGTTGGCGCTGTAGGGGTCCATCATCCAGACTGCTTTCTTTCCGGGGATACAGGCCTGGGCCAGGGCAAAGGCAGACCAGAAGGGGGCTCCCACTGCAACCACGGCCTCATAGTCCGGGTGATGTTCCAGAAAGGCCAGACAGGCTTTCTGGCGGAGGGGCTCCTTGAGGACCAACTGCCGGAAGGCGGCCTCCCAGGCGGGAGGGCAAAGCCCCAGCCGGACCAGCCGTTTCAGGGCAGAGCCGCCTGCCCGGCCATGTTCCAGAGCCCGGTTCATGGCAGCTTCCTGAGAAAAGGCCAGGGCAAACCGCTCAACTTTCTCCGGGGCAGGGGGGAGAGGATGCTCTCCGTCCCAGAGTTCCAGCAGATGAACGGTGTGCCCCATCTCAGCCAGCTCTCCTGCCACCCGGCGGGCCAGCAGGGGGTTGATGGCATTGTGATAGTCCACCTGATCGGTGATAATAAGAATCCGCATAATCTTCCTCGACGGTTTAACGGCGGTCCTTCAAAAGAGCCCGGCAGATTCCCCGGTACCAGACCGGGGGCAGCAGACTAAGACAGGCCGCCAACTTCATCCCAAGGGGGAGGGTTTTGTATCCAAGGGCGGTGGAAAATTCTTTCCGGATAAACCCTTGGAGGGTGCTTCCCAAATAGGAAAACTCCTGCCAGTGGTCCTGGCGGAGAATCATGCTGTACAGGTAAAGCAGCTTTTCATAGTAAAAGCTGCGGATGGTGTCTTCCCGGCGGTCCCGGGCAATCAGCCCTGCCACCTGCCATTGCTGGGTGATAAAGGGAACGGTCAGCTTTTTCCGGCTGGCGCTTCCCTCTACCTGGCGGTAGAAGTAGCCTCCAAAGTCCAGAAAGGCCATTTTTCCGGCCCGTTCCAGGGCATACCAGTTGGCAAGAAGGTCCTCGTTGTACCTGAACCCGTTGTCCAGAAATTCCGGGACCATCACATCCCGACGGAACAGCCGGTTGTAAAGGCCGTAGTCCAGGGCCTTGTCATGGAGAAGGTGATGGATGGCTTCCTCGCCCTCCCAGACCTGACAGTCTCCGGCATCTCCCGGCTGGGGCGGATTTCCATAGAAAGGAACTACCCGGCAGCCCAGGATAGGGAAGTCTCCGGAGCGGACAGCGGTTGTCATCTCTTCCAGAAAGCGGGGATGGGCCAGGTCATCCCCGTCCACAAACCAGAGATATTCCCCGGCAGCCTGACGGACGCCGGCGGCCCGGGCGGCGGCTACCCCGCTGTTGGGCTGGTGAACCACCCGGAACCGGAAATCCCCGGCGGCATAGCGGTCGCATACTTCACCGCTGCCGTCGGTGGAGCCGTCGTCCACCAGAACACATTCCCAGTCTCTGAAACTCTGGGCGGCAAGGCTGTCCAGACAGGGCAGCAGATATTCTCCCACATTGTAGACCGGAACGATAATGCTTACAGTGACCATGAAAACTCCTTTAAGGATGAACCTTCTGCATCAGAGCGACAGGGAAGTAAAACAATCCGCAGAGCACCTTGTCCAGAGGATGGGACAGTTCCTTTATCATCCGTCCCAGGGAAAACTTGCACCGTCGGGCTGCATAGCAAATCCCGATACGGGCCTTCATCCGGTTGGCCAGGGTGGCGTAGGGGTCCCGGGGATAGATGTCATTGAGATGGTACAGGTAGAAGAAGTAGGCAGGCCGGGCGTCCTTGACGGTTTTCATAAGGCTGTCCGGCTGCTCCTGCCAGTGGTAGAGCATAAAGAACTCGTTGGTGTAAAACCGCTTGTAGTCGCAGTAGATTCTATCCCAGAAAGCATTCTCGGGGATGAAGGTGAGCCCTTCCGGAATGGGGAAGGGGTATTCCTGACAGTGGCGGGTCACCCGGAAACTCCGCTGCTCTCCGCAGTGCCCCTTGGACAGCTTCTTGTTAAGGGCCCGTTGCTGGGGAATGGAAAGGGCATTGATGTTGTCCGGGTAAGCTTCCCCGGTGGGCTGGTTCAGTTCGGGAATCCAGCCCCAGGCATTTACATCGTGGTATTCCTCCGGATGGTCCAGACTGGCCCAGAGCGCCAGACCCCGTTCCACAGCGGTGGGAACCATCTCATCGTCGCTGTCCAGTTCGTAAAGATATTTTCCCTCGCATTTCTGGAACCCGTCCCGCATGGCATAGGGTTTTCCCCGGTGGGGAAACTGGAAATACCGGATGGGGAAGGGGGCTTCTGCCTGCCAGGATTTTACCAGCTCGGCGGTGTTGTCTGCGGAACCGTCATCGGCAATGACCCACTCAAAGTCTTTGCAGGTCTGGGCCAGCAGGCTTTGGTAGGCCCGGCCCAGAATATGGGCCCGGTTGTAGGTGGGGGTAAAAATAGAAACAGATACGCTCATAAATCAAACCTCTCTGGAAGGGGCTTTGAAATGCTCCGTCAGATAGAAATTTTCAAGATAGGCAGCCGTGGTGCAGATGTCGTACCCGGCGGCTTTGGTCTGGGCCAGGGCCTGGGGATTCCGGGCGAGGGGGGCGGCAGTAAGCGCCTTGACCCAGGCCTGGGAATTTTCCAGGGGCAAGAACTCCACCCGGTCGGCAAAGGCGGCAGAATGGTCCACTGTATCGCTGACAAAGCAGGGAAGACCAGCGGCCTGGGCCTCCACCATCACCACCGGGAGCCCTTCAAACAGGCTGGGCAGAAGGAAGGCATCCATGGCCCGGTAATACCCGGCAGTGTCGGACTGGACCCCCGCAAAAATCACCCGGTCTCCCAGGGGGGCGGCCAGGGTGCGAATCTCCTCCAAAAGCTGACCCTCACCCAGCAGCAGCAGCCTTGCCTGAGGCTGTACTTTGAGAAGGGCGGCAAAGATTTCCAGGAGGTATTTGTGGTTTTTCTGCTGGGTGAACCGGCCTACATGACCGTAAAGAATTTCGTCATCCTTCACTCCCAATTGGCGGCGGAGGGCTTCCCGGCCCTGGGGGTCGGGAGCAGCGAAGGCGGCAGCATCTACCCCGTTGGGAAGGAATACAAAGGGCTTGTCCCCGAACAGGGCCTTGCCTGCTTCCATGCCGCAGGCAAAACGATGGGTCAGCCCGGCGCTGAACCGGCTGCTCATAAGGCGGTCCAGCCGGCCTACCAGATTGTTTTCATAATTGGTGTTGTGGCTGTGCCCGGCCCGGACGGTAATGCCGCATTTTTCGGCAATGGGGTTATAGAACATGCCAAAGCCGCTGTAATGGCCGTGAATGACCCGATACTGGGGATTGGCCAGGAAAAACTTTTTCAGCTGGGAGAGATACCGGGGCAGGTTATTATCCTGCCGGACGGTGAGCTTGGTGATCTGCCCGCCCAAAGCCCGTATCTCCTCATCAAAAAAGCAGGGCATATCGTAATGGTAGAGGAAGTCAAACTGAACCTTCTCCCGGTCGATGGTCCGGTAGACGTTCATGACGAAGCTTTCCATCCCGCCTGCGTTCATGGCAGGCATAATCTGCAACACACGAATGGGCTCCATGACCGACTCCGCCTCCTTTTAGATATAATCATTACCTATTATATAGGAAAATACTTCTTTTGGCAATCAAATCCCCTATATGCGGAAAGAAAAACAGTCTGAAATCCAAGAAGGACTTCAGACTGTTCAAGTGGATATTTACCACACCTGCCACCGAAGGGCAAAGGCTGTTAGATAAAAGGTCCCTGTCAAAAAAAGAAGGGGGAGCGTCGCCCAGCGCAGGCGGGAAGAAAATTGCGCTGCAATGATGGAAAGGGGAAAGAAGGCAACCATGTAACGGGGAGCGCTGATGAGCCAGGTCACTCCGGCGCAAAGGAAAAAGTAGACCATGAACCAGGCGGTGTAGCTGGGACGCAGCTTTTTTACCCCGACCAAAGTGATTCCCAAACTGCACAGACAGGCAAGGAAGTTGGGAATCCAAAGCCCCAGGGCATCATGCAGGTTCTCTTTCAGGCCTCTCAGCACCAGGTCGATATGGTAGCCGGCAGTATCAAAAAACCAGCCGGTTTCATTGTTCCAGTGGACCCGCTGATACTCCAAAAACTGAAAGGGATCACCTGCTACCTGATAATTGATAAGACAATAAAGACCAAACCCAAGGGGCACCAGAGCCAAAGGAATCAGGCGGCTGATGACCTGCCCGGGACGGGGAGGAACCAGACTGTGGCGGGGGGGATGGGTAAACTCGATTATTAACTCGAAGAGAAGAGGGACCACCAGGGAAACAGCCAGGGTGCGGGTGAAAGCAGCCATTCCGCCCAGCAGACAGGCCGTCCACCAATGACCGGTCCGGGCCAGATAAAGACATCCCAGACAGAGAAGCAAAAACAGGCTTTCGCTCATAGGAGCGGCAAAGAAAAAGGAGCCGGGAGCAAGACAGAGAAAGACTACGCTCCAGATTGCGGTGGAGTGGGAGCAGTCCAGCCGGACCAAAAGATAGAGCAGGCATCCGGATGCCGCAAAAGCAAGCCAGGAAACCGCAATGGCTCCTATCAGATAATCCCCGGTGACCAGAGCCGCCAAACGGATGGCCAACGGATATCCGGGAAGAAAGACCAGCTGGACCAGGCGGTCCCAGTCTCCCTGGGAAAGATACCAGTCTCGGGCAATGTCCAGAAAATGACCGCTGTCCAGGCAGGTCCAGAAGGAAAGGGTTTCCTGAAAGCTGCCGGGAGTTCCTGCGCTCCGGCGGAGAAGATAGACCCAGAGGTAAATCCCGGCACAAAAAAGCAACAGACTTCCAAAGATGCCTAAAAGGACCCGGCGGGGCGGGGGAGAAACCGTGACAGAGGGGGAAGGACCAGGGGTCCAGGACCGGACAAGGACAGGAGCAAACCGCCAGCCGATTCCCCAGAATAATCCCAAACTGACCAGGGAAGCCAGCTGAGCCGGTGCGGAGAGCCCGGGCTGTTCTGCCCACCAGGTAATGTAGATGACAGTCAGGAAAAGACTGCCCAGGATCCGGAGAAGGACAACCGGATTTTTGAAAAAAGAGGTTTTCATAAAATCTTCCTTTAAACTTTTTTCAGAGGTCTGGCGGGAACGCCAACCAAAGTGGCACCAGGCTCCAGACAGCTGTGGACCACTACCGCTCCGGCACCGATGGTCACGCCGTCTGCGATGGTGATGTCTCCCAGAACGGAAGCACCCATTCCGATGTCCACTCCGTTCCCGATTTTGGGAACAGTATGGGGATCGCTGGAGTTGGTGCCAATGCAGTTCTGCCCCCGCAGGGTGCAGTTTTCTCCCAGTTTGGCGTAGCCATTGATAATGACACAGCCAGGGTGCCAGATGCGCAGACCCTTGCCGCAGCTGCCCGCCCAGATGGCAAACCCCAGCTTGGCTCCCAGCCGGTTCTTTTGGCGGCGGTACCAGAATTTCCCGAGAAGAGTCCGGGCGGCTTCCTCTTTGCGAAGGTACATCTGATATTTCCAGAGATAATAATTCTGATCTCCTGTAAGGCGGCAGATCCAGTAATCCCGCCGGTCGGTGAAATAGAGGGTCTTTTCGTAAGCAAGCAGAGAATTCATGGCTGTTCCCCCGGAATGATTATAGTATGGTTCCATCATAAGCGAAACCGATTCTGATTGCAAGAAAAAGGGGAGAAGGAATTTTTCATCCCTTCTCCCACTGTGCTTATTCGTGCCGGATGGCTTCCAGTGCGCTGATTTTGGTGGCCCGGACAGCAGGCATGATGCCGCTGAGAACGCCGACCAGAGTGGCAAAGGCCAAGGCAAACAGGATGAGCCAGATGGGAATTACCGAGGCGGCACTGCTGCCATCGGTGTACATTCCGAAGATGCTGGACAAATCGCCCATTCCTGCACCCCCAAAGCCCAGCACAGCGGCAATGAGAGCAAAATTGTTCATAATGAAGCTGATGATCAGGCTGAGTATCACGCCGATCACGCCCCCCAGGAATCCGATTCCGCCTGCTTCCACCAGGAAGAGGGTACGAATCTTTCCCAATTCGCAGCCCAGGACTTTCATAACACCAATTTCACGGGTCCGTTCGTAGATGGCCATGGTCATGGTGTTGGCAATGTTCAGAGCTGCAACAAAGAGGCTGATGGCGGCCAGACCGCCCAGAATGAACTGGGTCTGGGCTACCTGGGCCTGCATGGCTTCCCGGGTCTGGACCATACTGTTGGTCTGGTAGCCGTAGGATTGAATGATCTCTTCAACCTCTTCCACATGGTCCACACTGTCGACCTTGACATAAACATTTTCGTAGCCGTTGTCCTGCTGGGCGACCATGCCGCCGCCGTTCACGCCGACCATATAACTGGCAGAACCGCTGGAGCGTTTCCCGGCAAGCTTTTCATAAGCCTGTTCCAACCGCTTCAAATCAGCCAGCCGCATGACGATACCGCTGTCGGTAAAGTAGCCTTTGGCGTAGTCGCTGGCCATGACGCCAACCACTACCATTTGGTAATCCTCATGCTTCTCGTTGCCGTCATCGTCCCAGGTCTGGAGACGGATCCACATTTTATCCTTTTCCACATTTACGAAAGGATCGACCGGGTTGCCCAAGGCATCGGTCTGCCCCTGGTAAACCTGATATTTGCTGCTGTTCCAGTCCTTGGTGGAATCATAGAAGCTGTAGGCAAAGTTTTCACCTACAAGAACCGGAATTTTTCCTTTTCCCACATCCGTGGTCTCGGTAAGGTAATCGCCGCTGATGAGCTGGATTCCCAGAGCTTCCACGGCATCAGGGTAGAGGCCATAGGTTTCGTAGAAGTAGGAATTGTACCGGTCGTTTTTGCCGGCCACAATGGTGGCATTCACATTCCTGGCCTGATAGTAGGGGGTGACGGCTGTCACATGCTCCAGAGACTTTATGGAGGCCAGCATTTCATCGTCCAGGGTAGGTGCATCGGTGGAACCGTACACATAGTTATAAATCTGAATCTGGGTCAGATCGCCCCAGCTGGCCAGCATGGATTCAATGCTCTGGCTCATGGCCAGACCCAGACTGATCATGACCACAATGGCACAGGTGCCCACCACCACGCCGATAACGGTCAGGGCGGTGCGGCCTTTTCGGCGGCGGAGGTTTTCTCTGGCCAGCCGAAGAATGTCTGTAACCTTCATGGAATCACTCCTTGTTTTCCGAAGCCTTCTCCTCCTGAGCAGGCTCTTCCTTGGGGGACTCCTCCTGAGCAGGCTCTTCCTCCCGCACGGCGGCAGGGGGGATGGGCCGGTAGGTGGGCTGGAGATCCTCGACGGCTGCTTCAGCCAGGAGCTCCTGCTCGGCGGCTTTCTTGGCCCGCTTCTTCTTGATGGTCCGTACCACGAAGAACAGAACGACCAGAACTCCGGCGCCGGCTACCAGGAAGATCCAGAGGGGAGCGCCGGTAGAAACGGGCTCTTCAGGATAGAGTCCGGGATCGGTCATCATGGGGTCCTCCCAAACCGGCATTTCCTCAACAGTGATGGAATAGTCCTTGGTCAGGGATACTTCCTCGCCCTTGCTGTTCTCATAAGTGAGGGTGATGGTGCCGTTCATGACACCCACTTCGTTGGCCATGACAGAGAATTCCACAGTTTTCTCGGTACCGGAGGCGACGTTTCCGATATACTGGTTCTGGCCGGGATTGGCAAGATTCTCACCGGAGATGCTGCCGCTCAGGTTGCTGATTTCCCGCTTGCCCTTGTTGACGCAGGTCACAGAAACATACTGCTCTTCACCCAGCATCATGGTGCCGGGGGCCTCAATGCCGGTGATTTCAAACCGCTCGGGCTGACTGATGGGAATGGACACATTGCCGCTGCCGCTGACTGCGGAGTAGCTGGAAGTGCCGGTGGCGTTGATGTTCACTCCAATGTTGGCTACCGAAGCAGCAATGTTGCTGGCGGTAGTCAGACGGAAAGTGGCAGTGGCTGTGGAGCGGGGCTCCATGGAAGTGATGCAGACACTCTGCTTGGAGGAGACCAGATATACATCCTCAGGCAGATTCAGGCTTACGATCACGTCGGTGAGGGACTCCTCGCCAATGCTGCTGAACAGGGTCAGGGTCAGGTTAAATTCCTGACCGGCGTATACCTGGCCGCCGTAGTTGGCCTCCCGGACAATAAGGCTGGGAGTATGTCCGCTGGACATCTGGTTCAGGGTCAGGGACATGGGCTGAACCGGCATGGTGGTGACGCCGTCGTAGGACAGGTCAAACTGGAAATCGGTGCTGCCGCCATTATAGGTCACGTCACGGAAGAGGATCCAGAACTGGCGGATGGGCATTTCCCCATTCTCCATGGCTTCAATGTCGTCAGCCTGAGCCCAGTAGTTGGCCTCGCCCAAAGTGGGGCAGGTAAAGGCGGAGCTGTTCACCTTGGCCCGGATATCGGTAAGGCGCATGTAGGTGACGGTGTTGCTCTCGTCCCGGATGTAGACGTACAGGTTGAAGTGATCACCGGGGGTGATATCGCCGGTGATCTCGTTGCCGTTCAGGTCGGTGATCCGATAGTTGCTGATGTAGGCGGGTTGACCCTTGGTATATACAGGGGAAGGAGTAGCAGTGGCGGTAGGAGTGGGAGTAGCAGTAGGGGAAGGGGTCGTTATGGCGGCGGGGGACTGCTGGGGCTGTGGGGTCGTTTCAGTTGCGAAGCTTACGGTGCCCAAGGCAAAGGTCAAAGCCAGTGCCGCAGTCATACCCAGTGCGATCTTTCTCAGATGTTTCATTCCTGTGTTTCCTCCAATTCCCGGAACAGTTCTGCCCGGTTGTGTTCGATTTCCTGGACCGGCAGCAGATGGTTGCTTTGAACCACGCCGTCCAATAAGGTGATCACCCGGTCTGCGCAGGCGGCGAGCTCCGGTTCGTGGGTGACCATAATGAAAGTGATTCCCTGCTGATAAGCCATGCTCAACATCTGGTACAGTACCTTTTTAGTGGTATAACTGTCCAGGTTGCCGGTAGGTTCGTCCGCAAATACCACCTTGGGATGACTTACAAAGGCACGGGCTATGCCCACACGCTGCTGCTGGCCGCCGCTCATTTCAGTGGGCTTGTGGTTGGCCCGGCGGCTCAGCCCCATCTGGGCCAGAGCGGCTTTGGCCAATTGGGTCCGCTTTTGAAGGGGAACCCCCTTGAACATGAGAGGGAGAGCAACGTTTTCCACTGCGGTCATGCTGGGAAGCAGGTTGTAGCTCTGGAAGATAAAGCCCAGATTTTCCTGGCGGAATTTGGCCAGCTGGTTTTCCGTCATGGCGCTGATTTCCTTGCCCAATATCTTGACCTGGCCGGTGGTGGGTTTCTCCAAACCGGCAAGCTGGTTCAGCAGGGTGGATTTACCGCTGCCGGACTGACCTACAATGCAGCATACTTCACCGGGATAGATCTCCAGATTCACATTGTTCAGCGCGTAAACTTTTTCATTTCCTACCTTATATATCTTCCTGAGATTTGTTACTTCGATCACAGGGGTCATCTCATCACCTCGCAAAATAGGGGAAAGGGAAAAAGCCTTTCCCCGACATTATACCAGCCTTGTCGCTATAAGACAACAAAGCAAGGAAAATTTAATAAACAGGAAATGAAACGAAAAAAAGAAAAAAGTTTTTTCACAAGAGCTATTGACTTTTGCGGGGGGAGTGTGATAATATAACCTGCGTAGCGTGTCCGGATGGTTCTTACCGGTTACTAAGCGCCCGTAGCTCAGGTGGATAGAGCAACTGCCTTCTAAGCAGTGGGCCAGGGGTTCGAGTCCCTTCGGGCGCACCACACGGTATGGTGCCTGTGGCGCAGTTGGTTAGCGCGCCAGATTGTGGCTCTGGAGGCCGAGGGTTCGAATCCCTCCAGGCACCCCACACCAAAAAGGCGGAAGTTGCTTCCGCCTTTTTCTTTTTATTGGGCCGTCGCCAAGCGGTAAGGCACGGGACTTTGACTCCCGCATCCGTGAGTTCGAATCTCGCCGGCCCAACCAAAAAGCGGAAAGTTCTTTCGGGAACTTTCCGCTTTTTTCTTCTTTTTTCAATCTGTAAAGAAAAATACTTGACACTCTCCCAAAATGTGGTATACTGACAAAGGTGTAAAGAAAATAACTTTACATTTTTTGAAGGGAAGGGAGGATGTTTCATGGAAAAGAGCATGGAATTTTCCTACCTTCTGGATTTCTACGGGGAAATGCTCACGGATAAGCAACGCACCGTTATGGAGCAGTATTACAACGAGGACCTTTCCCTGGCTGAAATTGCCGATAACCTGTCCATCAGCCGGCAGGGGGTGCGGGATGCCATAAAGCACAGCGAAGCCATTTTGCTCCAGCTGGAGCAGGCAGTGGGAGTGGCAGCCCGGCACAAAGCCTTGACCCGTCAGGTGGACCGGCTCCAGATATTGGCCAAACAGCTCCGGTTCAACAACCGGGAAAACCGGCTGACCAGCATTCAGGTGGAACAGATTTCCGCAGAGATGCTGGAAATTCTGGAACAAATGGAAACACAGGAGGAATTGGCAGATGGCGTTTGAATCCCTCTCTGATCGCCTGAATGGCGTATTCAAAAAGCTGCGGGGCCACGGCAAACTGTCCGAAGGGGACATCAAGGCCGCCATGCGGGAAGTCCGGATGGCTCTGCTGGAAGCCGACGTTAACTACAAGGTAGCCAAGGATTTTGTGGCCCAGGTCAGTGAGCGGGCCATGGGCCAGGAGGTCATGGAAAGCCTGACCCCCGCCCAGCAGGTCATCAAGATCGTCAACGAGGAACTGACCGCCCTTATGGGGGGCGACGAGGCCGCCCGGATCAACCTGAAGTCCAAGGGGCCTACCGTTCTCATGATGTGCGGCCTTCAGGGTAACGGTAAAACCACCCACGCCGCCAAGCTGGGCAAGTATTACAAGAAGATGGGCCACCGGCCTCTGCTGGTAGCCTGCGATATCTACCGTCCTGCTGCTATTGATCAGCTGCAGGTGGTGGGCGCTCAGGCAGATGTGCCCGTCTTTACCCTGGGAACCCAGGCTCCTGCTCAGATCGCCCGTCAGGCCGTGGCTCATGCCAAGGACTACGGCAATGACATTGTGATTCTGGATACTGCCGGCCGGCTTCAGATCGATGACAAGCTGATGAACGAGCTGGTGGAAATCAAAAGCACCGTAGAGGTGGACGAGACCCTGCTGGTGGTGGATGCCATGGCAGGCCAGGAAGCCGTGAACGTGGCCGATACCTTCAATCAGAAGGTGGGCATTGACGGAATAATCCTGACCAAGACCGACGGCGATACCCGTGGCGGTGCAGCCCTCTCGGTTCTGGCAGTCACCGGAAAACCCATCAAGTTCCAGGGTGTGGGCGAAAAGCTGGATGACCTGGAAGTGTTCCATCCCGCCCGGATGGCCGGCCGGATTCTGGGAATGGGGGACGTGCTCAGCCTGATTGAAAAGGCTCAGGATGTGGCCGACCAGAAACAGGCTGCTGAGACTGCCCGCCGGATGATGGAAAACAAGTTTGATATGAACGACCTGCTGGCTCAGTTCGCCCAGATGAAGAAGATGGGCGGCGTGTCCGCTATGCTCTCCATGATGCCGGGAGGAAACAGACTAAACCCGGAAGATCTGGACGAGAAGCAGTTTGTCCACATTGAGGCCATTATCCAGAGTATGACTCCTCAGGAGAGGGAAAAGCCTTCCATCATCAATCCCAAGCGAAAGCGCCGGATCGCTGCAGGAAGCGGAACCTCCGTGGAGGAAGTCAACCGTCTGCTCCGGATGTATGAGCAGATGCAGAAAGTTATGAAACAGGTCCGCCGGAATCCCCGTGGTTTCATGCGTGGGTTGGGCATGGGCGGTTTTGGACGCCGCTGATCCGGACATTATAATGGTATTACCTTGACCCAACAGGGGCGGGGATACAAGATAGAGAATTCCCCAGGCAGGGGATATACAGATTTTTTGGAGGTAACAATCATGGCAGTTAAAATTCGTCTGCGCCGCATGGGCGCCAAGAAAGCTCCCTTCTATCGTGTGGTAGTGGCTGACAGCCGCAGCCCCCGTGACGGCCGCTTCATCGAGGAGATCGGCTACTACGATCCCACCAAGGAGCCTTCCGTTGTAAACATCGACGCCGAGAAGGCCCAGAAGTGGATCGCCAATGGCGCTCAGCCCACCGACACTGTTCGGGTTCTGCTGAAGAAGGCTGAGATCCTGAAGTAATTGGGGGAACAATCCATGCAAGAGCTGTTGTTGGCAGTAGCCCGTGGCCTTGTGGACGATAAGGAAGCCGTCAAAGTGACGGTGGATGCTCCCCGGGAGGATGGAACTGTCGTCTATCATCTGTCTGTGGCAGAAGGCGACATGGGCCGGGTCATCGGCAAGCAGGGCCGGATCGCCAAGGCTATCCGTGTGGTCATGCGTGCCGCTGCCGTCCGTCAAGGCGAAAAGGTCATTGTAGAAATCGACTGACCGTGAAAGAACCTTTGCCCTTGTGCAAGGGTTCTTTTTTTGTTACAATGAGGTCAATCTGAGATAAAGGAATTAAGGGCTATGATGAAGGAATTTCTGGAAGCAGGAAAACTGGTTACTACCCACGGCGTGCGGGGGGAACTGAAGGCAGAGGTCTGGTGTGATGACTTTGAGTTCTTCAGCGAATTTGAAGGGTTCTATCTGGACCCCCAGGGAAAGATCTGGGTGGAGGCAGAGCGGATTCGTCCCCAGGGCAGAATGGCACTCATTACCCTGGAAGGGGTGGACACCATGGACAAGGCCCGGGCGCTGGTGGGGAAGACCCTGTATTTCTCCCGGGATGAGGTGGAACTGGAGGAAGGCTGCCATTACATTGCGGACATCATCGGATGCCAGGTGGTGGATGCAGATACCGGCAAGGTATACGGAA
Source organism: uncultured Clostridia bacterium (assembly GCA_944387885.1). Lineage (GTDB taxonomy): Bacteria > Bacillota > Clostridia > Oscillospirales > Ruminococcaceae > CALXEN01. The sequence continues at coordinate 115,823 of CALXGR010000001.1, read as the reverse complement.
AAGTCACCGACATTTATCAGGGCGCCCAGGATGTCTACACCGTGAAAGGGGAGGACGGGAAGGTCTATTACTTCCCCGGTGTGCCTCAGTTCCTGAAAGAAATCAATCCTCAGGAGGGGAAAGTGCTGGTCACCCCCATCCCCGGAATGTTTGAAGATGCTGTAAACGGAGACAAAGAATAATGGGAATGCGTGTTGATATTGCCACTCTTTTTCCCCAGGAGTGCCAGAACTACCTGGACCAGAGCATTCTGGGCCGGGCAGCTGCCCGGGGATACATTGAAACTCACTGCCATCAGATTCGGGACTACACCCTGAATAAGCAGAAACAGACTGACGATTACCCTTACGGCGGCGGCTGCGGCATGGTCATGTATGCCCAGCCCATCGCGGACTGCATCCGGGAGATCAACCGTCAGGTGGAGGAGAGCGGCCGGTCCAAGCCCCATGTGATTTTTATGACTGCGGCAGGAAAACGGTACTCCGAGGAAGATGCCAAGCGGCTGGCAGAGTACGACAGCCTGCTGCTGGTCTGCGGCCATTACGAAGGAATCGACGAACGAGTCATTGAAGCCTTTGCGGACGAGGAGATCTCCATTGGGGACTATGTCCTCACCGGGGGAGAACTGGCCGCCCTGGTGGTGGCGGACAGCGTGCTCCGCCTCCAGCCGGGAGTGCTGGCAGAGGAAAAAGGCTACCAGGAGGAAAGCCACTGGAACGGCTTGCTGGAATATCCTCAGTACACCCGCCCCGAAGTATGGGAAGGCCGCACAGTCCCGGGTGTTTTGCTGTCGGGACATCACGCAAATATCCAGAAATGGCGCCAGGAACAAAGCCTGGAGCGCACCCGGGTCCGCCGCCCTGATCTCTATGCCCTGTATGAGGAGAAGGAAAAGGGTACAAAATAATAGAGCGGATTCGGCAACCATTCATTGTGGAAAACTTTTAGAATCCCTTAACAAGGGAAGCCTAAAAAAACTGTTAAGTTTGTACAAAGAAGATAAATGCGCCCATTGCAGTTTATGAAAACCGCCAAAATTCGGAGCAAAGGGTGTACAAATGGGGTAAAAAGTACTAAAATAACTATCAGCAAAGCCAATTTAGTTTCCCTCGATCTGGGATAAGGAGCGTATGAATTATGTATGTAAAAGAGGTTACTGTTGAGAATCAGGTAGGGCTGCATGCTCGTCCTGCCACCTTCTTCATCCAGCGGGCCAATGAGTACAAGTCCTCCATCTGGGTGGAAAAAGAGGAGCGCCGGGTCAACGCTAAGAGCCTGCTGGGCGTTCTGAGCCTTGGTATTGTTGGCGGTACCCCCATCCGGATCATTGCCGATGGCGCCGATGAGGAAGCCGCAGTGGAAGGTCTGGTAAAGCTGGTGGAGTCCGGCTTCGCCGAGTAATCCCCTTCACATTCAGAATTGAAAGCCGGACCGCAGCCCCGTGTTTGGGGCAGCGGTCCGGCTTTTTTATCAAAGAGGTGGCCCATGACCAAAGACCAACTGTATGAAAAAGCAAAAATGCTTCCCCAGCTTCCGGGAGTCTATATTATCCGGGACAAGACGGATGAAATCATCTATATCGGTAAGGCCAAGCGGCTCCGAAATCGGGTAAGCCAGTATTTCCGCCCAGGAGTTCCCCACGATGCCAAGGTGACCCAGATGATCGCCCATGCCTTCACCTTCGATGTAATTGTCTGCCAAAGCGAGTTCGAAGCCCTGGTGCTGGAAGCCAGCCAAATCAAGGCCCATACCCCTAAATATAACATCCTCCTGAAAGATGATAAGGGGTACAGCTATGTAAAAATCACCAAAGAATCCTGGCCCCGGCTGTCGGCTGCTCTCCAGAAGGACGACGAGAATGCCGAGTATATCGGTCCCTTCACTTCCAGTTTTGCAGTGAACGAAATGGTCAACCGGGCTCAGGACTGGTTCCTTCTGCCCCGGTGCAATAAGCGGTTCCCCCAGGACCTGGGGAAGGGAAGGCCCTGCCTCAATTACCACATTGGCAAGTGCATGGGAGTGTGCAGCGGCAAAGTTCCCCGGGAAGCCTACTGCCAGGCAGTGGAGAATGCCCAGCGGATGATTCGGTACGGAAAAAAGGAGATTCTCAAGGAACTGAACCAGCGGATGGAAACGGCGGCAGAACGGCTGGATTTCGAGAATGCCGCTCTCATCCGGGACCAGATCGCTGCCATTACCAAAGTATCCGCAGGACAAAAGGTGGTGCTGGACGAAGGGGAAGAGATGGATATCATCGCCTTTGCAGGGACTGCCTCTGCCGTCTGTGCCGCCATCCTCCGGTATCGGGAGGGCCGGCTGACGGATAAGCGGGAATTTGTTTTCCACAATACCACCGATGTGGAAAGCCTGCGGGAAGAGTTCCTTCCCCAGTATTACCTGATTGGGGAGGAGATCCCCAAGGTGGTGGCCCTGGATCAGCTCCCTTCTGACTGGGAGGCGCTTCAGGAGGCCCTCGCCAAGACCCGGGGCACCAAGGTCAAGGTCTATGTACCCCAGCGGGGGGACATTGCTAAGCTGGTAACCATGGCCTATACCAACGCAGTGGAGCGGCTGGGCCGGGAAAGCGGTCGGTTCAGCCGGGAGGAAAAGCTGCTGGAGGAGACCGCCCATGTGCTGGGACTCCCCCAGCCGCCCCAGGTGATAGAAAGCTACGATATCTCCAACTGGGGAGAGGGAAGCAGCGTCTGCGGCATGGTGGTTTTTGAAAAGGGAAAGCCCAAGAAAAGCGGCTATCGCACCTTCAAAATGAAGACGGTGGCAGGCACCGACGACTACGCCAGCATGGCGGAGACCCTTTCCCGCCGGGCGGCAGAGTATGCTTCCTTTGAGGGAAAGGTCACTGACAATCAGTTTTCGGTCAAGCCGGACCTGATTCTTCTGGACGGCGGAAAGGGCCAGGTCCATGCGGTCCAGCAGGTCCTGCGGGGAACGGCTTTGGAGGATGTCCCCCTTTACGGCATGGTGAAGGATGACCATCACCGGACACGGGCCATCATTGCCCCGGATGACCGGGAAATTGCCATCAGCATCCACCGGGGAATTTTCACCTTTATCACCTCCATTCAGGACGAGACCCACCGGTTTGCCAACCGGTACCGGAAACAGCAGATGAACAAGAAATCCTACGCTTCCAGCCTGACTGCCATCCCCGGGGTGGGACCGGTGGCTGCCAAGGCCCTTATGGCCCACTTCAAAACGGTAACGGCTGTGCGGGAAGCCAGCCTGGAAGAGCTGTGTCAGGTGAAGGGAATCGGCCCCAAGCTGGCACAGGTGATTTTTGACAGCTTCCACGCTACTTGACAAAAACCTGAAAAAACGAGATAATAACGGGGAATATCACCTGGAAGGAGGAGATAGAAGCATGATGCGAGTTATTGCAGGCAGCGCCCGAGGGATAAAGCTGGAAGCATTGCCGGGGGAGGACGTGACCCGTCCCACCATCAACCGGGTCAAAGAAGCTATGTTCAGCAGCCTTCAGTTTCAGCTGCCGGGGGCCAAGGTCCTGGACCTGTTTGCAGGTAGCGGCCAGCTGGGAATTGAAGCTCTCAGCCGGGGTGCGGCACAGTGCATCATGGTGGACCAGAGCCGGGAAGCAGTGGAAATCATCACCCGGAACTGCAAAACCGCCCGGGTACAGAACCAGGCCAAGGTTATGATGGCTCAGGCCCAGGTCTATCTCAACCGCCTGACAGATCAGTTTGATATTATTCTGCTGGACCCGCCCTACCATCAGGGAATCCTGAACCAGATCCTTCCCAGAATCGCTCAGGTAACTGCCCCCGGAGGAAGCGTGATCTGTGAGAGTGAGCTGGACTGCCCACTGCCCCAGGAATGCGGCGGTCTGGTACTGAAAAAGCAGCACCATTACGGTAAGGTGCTGGTAACTCGATACGAGAAAGGGGAATGAACCATGAATGTGGACGAACTGCTTGACCTGATGGACGAGACCCTGGAAGACGGAATGCCCCTGCCCCTGGGCGGCGGCAAGCGAATGGTAGATGTAGAAAAGGTCCGGGAAATCATCAATGATATCCGGGAGAGCCTGCCCGGAGAAATCAGCCAGGCCCGGAACATTGTTTCGGACCGGTCTCAGATTTTGGGGGATGCCAAGGCAGAGTCGGAGAAAATCATTCAGACTGCCGAGAAAAAGGCCCGTGCCATGGTGGAGGAACAGGAAATCGTCAAGGCTGCCAAGAAGCGTGCCGAGGAGATTCTGTCCGAAGCCAACGCCCGGTCCAAGAGCCTGCTGGTGGGTGTGTTCGGCCGGTGTGATTCCGTTATGGCGGACACCGAAGACCGGCTGCTGAAATATGCTGCAGACATCAAAATGCTCCGGGCTACTCTTCGGAAGAATCCCGGCAATAAATAAGGTCAATATGACAAAAAGGACTCTTTTCCCCATCCGGGGAAAGGGGTCCTTTTTTTGTGCCCGAAAGAGAGCTTTGTAAATGTGAAAATTGCCCGGAACTATAAGCCTTTTTGGGCTTTTCCCTTGATTTCAACCGGGGTGTGTGTTAGTATAGTGGTGTAATTGAGGTTAGATGTGGGTAAAAGTGGGTGGTTTTCAACCTTTTCCACCGAGTTTTCCACAGAGAATCCTGAAAACTCTTGAAAACTTCCGAAAGGGGGAAAGCTGCCATGCTGCTGGGACAATATGATTACTCCATTGACCCTAAGGGCCGGCTGAATTTCCCCGCCAAATTTCGGGAGGATATGGGGGACAGCTTCATTGTCACCCGCTGGCTGGATGACTGCCTGGTGGCTTTTCCCAAGGAAGAATTCCAGCAGATGGCCCAGCTGCTCATGAGCAAAGGTATTACCAAAAACCGGGATGTGCAGCGGTTCCTTTTTGCCGCAGCCACCGAGGTGGAGCCGGACAAGCAGGGACGGATTCTCCTGCCTGCCAAACTGCGGGAGCACGCAGGGCTGGACAAGGAAGTAACCATTATCGGAAACATGAACCATGCGGAGATCTGGAACACCCAGGCATGGAACCAGCGTCAGGATGCCATGGACACTGAAAGCATTGCCCAGGCCATCGACGCACTGGATTTCTAATTAGGACGGAAGGGAGCAGGACAGATGGAATTCAAACACTATTCGGTCATGCTGGAAGAATGCATGGACGGACTGGCCATTGATCCTGCAGGAATTTACCTGGACGGTACTGCCGGCGGGGCCGGGCACTCCAAGGAGATCGCCCGGAGGTTGACCACCGGACAGCTGATCGCACTGGATCAGGACCCGGATGCGGTGGCAATCGCCACCGAAAGGCTCAAGGGTCTGCCGGCTCAGGTAGTTCAAACCAACTTCTGCCGTGCTCCTCAGGTTCTGGATGAGCTGGGAATCTCTCAGATCAACGGAGTTCTGCTGGATCTGGGAGTTTCCAGTCATCAATTGGATTCCCCCTGGAGAGGATTCAGCTACCATGCAGACGCACCCCTGGATATGCGGATGAGCCAGGAAGGGGAGACCGCCGCCGACCTGATCGCCACCCGGGACCGGGAGGAACTGACCCGGATCCTGCGGGATTACGGGGAGGAACCTTACGCCTGGCAGATTGCTGGCAAGATCGTGGCCACCCGGGAGGAACATCCCATCCGGACCACTTTGGAACTGGCTCAGCTGGTGGCGGCAGCAGTACCCCCGGCAGAGCGGCGAAAGGCAAAGAACCCCGCCCGCCGTACCTTCCAGGCACTGAGAATTGCAGTGAACAGTGAACTGGATGTACTGAATCAGGGACTGGACGGGTTGTTTGAACGGCTGGCTCCCGGAGGACGGATGTGCATCATCACCTTCCACAGCCTGGAGGACCGTCTGGTAAAACAGAAATTCAAGCGGTGGGCACAGCGCTGCACCTGTCCGCCGGAATATCCCGTTTGTGTCTGCGGCGGAAAGCCCAAGGCAAAGCTCATTACCCGCAAGCCTATTGAGCCTTCTGCCCGGGAACTGGAGGAAAACCGCCGCAGCCGGAGCGCCAAGCTTCGTGTTTTGGAAAAATGCTAACCTGCGATAGAGAGAAGGGAGGACCCTGCCATGGGTCAGGCAGCTTATAACTTTGAACAATTCGAACAGCCTAAGGTACATCGGGAGTTCCGGGCAGTTCAGGGAGGGAAGAGGGCTTCCCGGATGCAGGCCCTCAAGCGGTTTCGGGTAACCGCCGCCAGCCTGATTCTGGTGGGAATGGTGGTTACCCTTCTTTCCTGCAACGCACGCCTCACCGAGCTGACCGGAGAAATTCAGGCCACCCAGAAGGAACTGACTACCAGCCAGAGCACTTACGATTACCTTCAGGGACAGCTGGAAGGAATCAGCACCATGAAGAACGTGGAGGAGATTGCCGTAGACCAGTTGGGAATGACCAAGCTGGACGCCAGCCAGATCACCTATGTTACCCTGGAAAACCAGAACAGCATTGTCTGTGCAGAAAACGGATTCCAGAGATTCTTTTCCGGAATTCAGGCCGCAGCCCTGAGCCTTTGGAACAGCCTTGGCTGACAAAGGGGAAAATGACTGGAAGATGAAGGAAATAAGCGTGAGTCAAGGAACTGTTCATTGACTCACGCTTTCTGTTGTTTTATAATACTTATATCTATGGGATTTTGGAGGATTGCCAATGACAGAGCCGCAGAAACAGGGGGGAGGACTCTCACCCGCCCGGCGCAGAATGGTGCTTGCTTCGGGAATACTGATTCTGGCACTGGCCTTCGGGCTGGTGATTTACAGGCTGTTTACCATCCAGATCCGGGACTATGCCCAGTACAAGGTAATGGCCGTGGAACAGCAGGTTTCGGACACCACCATCCCCGCTGCCCGGGGTTCTATCTACGATTCCAACGGGAAGACACTGGCCCGCAGTACCATTGCCTGGAATGTGACCACCGACCCGTCCCTTACCGATGAGGAAGTCGCCAGTGAAGCGGCTGATAAAATCGCCGAGATTCTGGGCACGGACCGGGAGACCATTTACCAGAAGCTGACTGCTACCAATAAATACCAGACCCTGGCAACCAAGGTGGATAAACCCACAGCAGATGCGGTAAAGGAATATGCCACCCAGCTGAACACCGAATACGGACGGACGGTCCTTTATATTGCTTTGGAGCAAAGCTCGGTGCGGGAATATCCCTATGGGGCTTACCTGTCCACCGTGCTGGGCTTCTGCAACGACGAGGGCGGTGCCTATGGTCTGGAAAAATATTACGATGATGCCCTGTCCGGCACCGACGGCCGTGCCCTGACCGAGGAAAATGCCCAGGGCTATGAGATGGGCGGCACTGAAAACCAGGTCTATGCTCCGGTGGACGGCTACAGCCTCCACCTTACCATTGATACCTATATCCAGAGCGTGGTCCAGAATTACCTGGATGCCGCAGTGGAGCGGTACAATGTGCAGAACCGGGCCTGCGCCATTGTAATGGACGTGAACACCGGCGCAGTCATGGCCATGGCTACCAGCGACAACTTTGACCCTAACGAGCCCTACACCCTCCAGGAGGATGTCTTTACCACCGCCCTGGAAACCGAGGGGGAGCTCTCCGCAGAGCAGATCGCCAGCCTGAAGAACCGGCTGGGAACCAAGAACGTGGAAGAGATTCTGGCCGATTCCATCATTGGGACGGACGAATACAATACCCTTCAGGGTATGATGCGTGAAGCCCAGTGGAAGAACAAGGCCATCACCGAACTGTACAGCCCCGGCTCCATTTACAAGGTCATCACCAGTGCTGCGGGCCTGGACAGCGGACTTCTGACCACTGCTTCCAGCTTCTTCTGCCCCGGCTACATTCAGGTTGCAGACTATACTTACCGCTGCGCCGACTACGAGTCCAAGGGTACCAACCACGGCTGGCAGGACATGGCCGGCGCTCTGGGCCACAGTTGTAACGTTTACTTCATTCAGGCTGCCCAGACCATGGGCGCTGATGTGCTCTATGACTACTTCGAGGCCTTCGGCTTTACCGAGACCACCGGCATCGACCTGCCTTATGAAACTCCCTGGATGAGCTACTATACCGCCGAGGAGATGGGTCCCACTGAATTGGCATCCACCGCCTTCGGTCAGTCCCAGTCGGTCACCCCCATCCAGCTCTGCACTGCCATTGCAGCAGCAGTAAACGGGGGATACCTGGTCACCCCTTATGTGGTGGACCATATTACCGACAGTACCGGCAATGTAGTTCAGACCACCGAGACCACCGTCAAGCGCCAAGTCATCAGCCAGGAGGTCAGCGACCAGATTCGGACCATGATGAATCTGGTCATGGATGTGGGCGGCGTCAACGCCAAGGTCCCCGGTTACCAGATGGGCGGCAAGTCCGGTACTACCGAACAGCTGAACCAGGACAAGCGTGAGGACGGCGACTACAAGAAGGTGTCCAGCTTTGTGGCAGTTCTGCCCATCAATGACCCGGAGATCCTGGTCTATGTCATGCTGGATGACCCCCGCTCCATCAATGACTACGCCAGCCAGATCGTGGCTCCCGTGGTTGGTAACATTGTCAGCGAGATCGCCCCTTATCTGGGCCTGGAAACCGACCCCAACACTGTCATTACGGGCAATGTGCGGGTGCCTTACCTGATCAACCATGATACCTCCGCCTCCCAGGCTACCCTGAACCAGAGTGGTCTGGAACATCAGGTGGTGGGCAGCGGGACCACCGTGCTGGCCCAGTATCCTGAGGCAGGCATGACTGCTCCGGCGGGATCCATTGTTTACCTTTACACCGAAAGCGAAGAACAGGAAATGGTGGAAGTCCCGGATGTGGTGGGCAAGACGGCCACTGCGGCCAACCAGCTTCTCTCTGCCGCAGGGCTCAACCCGGGCAATTCCAACGGAAGCCAGGTAGTTCAGAGCCAGTATCCTACTGCCGGGTCTCAGGTCCCCAAGGGCGCTGTGGTCACTCTGGAAGTGGTGGATACCACAACAGGGGAATAAGCTGTTAAGAGAAGGAAAGAGAAGGAGGAACTTTTCATGGAGCCTATCTCAGCCAAAGTCCTTTTGGAAGGGCTTTGCCCCGGAGAGGATATCACCGTCACCGGGGTGGTCACCGATAGCAGAAAGGTAGTACCGGGCTGTGTGTTTGTCTGTTTCCCGGGAGCCCGGGTGGACGGACACGACTTTGCCAGGGAATGTTATGATAAGGGTGCTGCCTATATTGTGGTCAACCGGATTCTGGAAGGAATCCCGGAAGACCGGCAGATTCTGGTGGCGGACAGCCGGATCGCCATGCTTAAAATGGGAGCAAACTACCGGCGGTGTTTTTCTCCCACCCTTATTGGGGTGACCGGAAGCGTGGGCAAGACCACCACCAAGGAATTTACCTATGCCATCCTCTCGGAATTTGGCCCTGCCATCAAGACCGAGGGAAACCAGAATAACGAAATCGGAGTTCCCAATACCCTGTTTCGACTGGATTCTACCACCCGTTATGGGGTAGTGGAAATGGGAATGAGCCACGCCGGGGAAATCGCAGCCCTGGTGGAGGCAGTCCGGCCCCAGGCTGGGCTGATTACCTGTATTGGAGTGTCCCATATTGAGAACCTGGGCAGCCGGGGAAATATCCTGAAGGCCAAGATGGAAATCTGCCGTGGCCTTCCCCAGGGGGCACCCCTGGCTCTCAACCGGGATGATCCTTACCTGGCAGGGGCTGAAATTCCGGAGCATATCCGTCCCGTATGGTACAGCATTGATGATCCTGCCGCCCAGGTCCGGGCAGTACAAATCAAAACCCAGGGACAGGGACAGAGCTTTACACTCATTCACGAGGGGACAGGGGAGTTCCAGGTCTATATCCCCACCCTGGGACGGCACACTGTGTATGACGCCCTGGCAGCCTACGCTGCCGCCACCGGCTTGGGGCTGGACCCTGCCCGGTGCGCTCAGGCTCTTTCCCGATATCAGCCCACCGGCATGCGCCAACGGTTGGTGATTCGGAAGGGGGTCAGCGTGGTGGAGGACTGCTATAATGCCAGCCCTGACAGCATGAAGGCGGCGCTCTCCATGTTCCGGGAAATCCCCGGCCGGCGTCATGTGGCGCTTCTGGGAGATATGCTGGAACTGGGAGAAATCAGTCGGCAGGCCCACCGTCAGGTGGGCGAGATGGCGGCTCAGGCAGGGGTGGACCTGCTGGTTGCCTACGGCCCTTTGAGCGAGGAGATGGCCCGGTCTGCCCGGGAACAGGGGCTTAAAGCCATCCATTGTCTTGATAAGGAGGAGGCAGCCCGGATTCTCTGCCAAAATCTGGAACCGGGTGATGCGCTTCTTGCAAAGGCCAGCCGGGGTACAGCCCTGGAAGAAATCCTGGCCCTTTATTACCAGCAATAAGAGAGAAGGAGTATTCGTATGGAACGGTATATGCTGATGGTGGGGGCAATGATTGCCTTTTTGCTCTCCGCCCTCATCGGTCATTTTCTGGTGCCTTTCCTCCACAAACTGAAGTTTGGCCAGACCATCAAGATGACCAACGGCCCCAAGTGGCACCAGAATAAGCAGGGGACCCCCACCATGGGAGGGATCTGCTTTATCCTGTCCAGCACCATTGCATTGGGCGTGGTATTCACCACCCTGATTTTCAGCCGCCCCCAGATGTTCGGCACCAGCCAGGACATGGGGTTGATTCTCTGCATGTTCAGTGCCTTTGGGTTCGGACTGATCGGCTTTGTGGATGACTACATCAAGGTGGTCAAGAAACAGAACCTGGGTCTGGGGGTCTGGCAGAAGATCATCGGCCAGGTGGTAGTTACTCTGGTGCTGCTGGGGGGGCTGACCCTGAACGGCACCCTGACCACCGCTATTTCCCTGCCGGGAATGGGGCTGGTGGACCTGGGCTGGATCTTCTATCCCATTGCATTCCTCTTCATTATCTTCCTGGTCAATGCAGTCAACCTGACAGACGGAATTGACGGGCTTGCTTCCTCGGTGACCTTTGTGGTCATGCTGGGATATATCCTCCTCTGCGGGGTATTAGGATATTATCATCTGTCGGTGTATGCCGCCTGTATGGCAGGAGCCCTTATCGGATTCCTGATTTATAACTTCTATCCCGCCAAAACCTTTATGGGGGATACGGGAAGCATGTTCCTGGGGGGCTTGGTCACCTCCATGGCTTTCTGCCTCAACCGTCCGGAACTGCTGATTCTCCTGGGCTGCGTCTACATCTGGGAGGCAGGCTGTGTGGTGATTCAGGTGAGCTACTTCAAATTCACCAAAAAGTTCAGTAAGGACCATGTGGGCCGCCGTATCTTCAAAATGACTCCCATCCACCATTCCTTTGAGCTGCGGGGATGGAGCGAGGTGAAAATCGTAAGCGTCTTCAGCGGTATTGCAGCTTTGGGAGTACTGCTGGCAAGTGTATGGGTATTCTTTAGTTGACAGGAACAGTAAACAGAAAGGGGGGCAGAAGCATGGCCGCCAAACAGAACGCAAAGGTCCTGCCCCGGCAGGGTTCCCTGGGATGGCACGTCCTGGACCTGGTCCGGCTGATTCGCCGTCCTCAGGGAAAAATGCCCACCCTTTTGCTTTTGAATCTTCTTATCCTGCTGGTGTTCGGACTGATCATTCTGTTCAGCGCCAGCTATGTGACCGGATATTATCGGTTTGGGGATGTGTACCATTACATACGCCCTCAGGCCATTCTGGCCGTTGGCGGCCTGGTGATAATGCTGGTAGTCTCCAAACTGGACTACCATATCTACCGCCGCTTCGCCCTCATCATTTACGGTGTCACGGTGGCCCTCATGATAGCGGCGCTTTTCTGTGAACCTATTTCAGGCTGCCGCCGCTGGATTCACGGGGATAACCTTCCCTTTACCCTCCAGCCTTCCGAGTTTGCAAAGGTAGCCATTATGCTGGGGGTGGCAGCCATCTACCAGGCAAAACGGAACGAACTGAAAAAGTATTCTTACGGAATTTTATATCCGGTGGTACTGGTGGCCGGGCCCATGGTGCTTCTGCTTCTGGCTCAGTCCCATAAATCCGGTATGATCATCGTTCTCTGTATTGTCTTTACCATGATCGCTGTGGGCGGAGCAGATATCTTCCAGCTGATTTTTACGGCTGTGGGCGGTGTCATCTGCGTGGTCGCCTATCTGATGACCCAGGAAGACTACGTAGAGACCCGATTGGCCACCTGGTCCTTTAACCTGGACTGGGATGTGCTGCATTATCAGACCAAGCAGAGTATCCTGGCCATTGCCTCCGGGCGTCTGGGCGGGGTAGGAATCGGAAACGGAAAGCAGAAACAGCTCTGGCTTCCCGAATCCGTGAACGACTTCATCTTTGCAGTCCTCTGTGAGGAGCTGGGCTTTATCGGAGCCGTGATCTGCATTGGCCTGTTCGCCTGGCTTATTATTCAGTCCCTTATGATTGCCATTCAGGCTCCGGATATTTACGGGGTGGTGCTGGCAACCGGTATTACTGCACAGATTGCCTGGCAGGTTATTTTCAACCTGTTTGTGGTTACCTCCATCGGTCCCAACACAGGAATCAGCCTGCCCTTCTTCTCTGACGGCGGAACCAGTCTGGTGCTTCTTTTGGGCGAAATGGGGATTCTTTTGAATATAGGCCGTGCAGGAAACCAAGCCCAGGAACGGGCCCGGCGGGAGGCTCAGATTCACCGGGAGCTTCAGCCGGAAAATCAAATCCAATAAAGGAGAGTTTTTATGCGGGTACTGATTGCAGCCGGCGGCACCGCCGGACATATCAATCCGGCCCTGGCCATTGCCGGAGCCATCCGGGATAAGTTTCCCGGAGCAGAGATCCACTTTGCCGGAAGAAGGGAAGGCATGGAATACGGCCTGGTTACCGCAGCCGGATATCCCTTCCACCATATTGAGGTAAACGGAATCCAGCGCCGGCTGACCCCGGAAAATATTATCCGGAATGTGAAGGCACTCTGGCATCTGGCTCTGTCCGGCCCCCGGGCCAAGGCCATTATGAAAGAGGTGCAGCCGGACCTGGTCATCGGCTGCGGCGGATATGTGAGCGGTCCGGTGGTCCGCTGCGCTTCTAAAATGGGAATCAAGACTGCCATTCATGAGCAGAATGCGTTCCCGGGAGTGACCAACAAACTGCTGGCCAAGGGAGCCACCGTAGTGTTTGCGGCAGTCCCCGGAGCAGTGGAACGGCTGGGAGCGCCTGAGAAAACCATGGTAGTGGGGAACCCTGTCCGGCCTGAGATTTTTGCTCAGGACCGGCAATCTGCACGTCAGACCCTGGGTCTGTCTGAAGACCAGCTGGTAGTTCTCTCCTTCGGGGGGAGCCTGGGTGCCCGCAGAATCAATGAGGTGGTCGCCGACCTGGCTGCCTGGAATCAGAAAGAGGAAAAAGGCCTTTTCCAGATTCATGCCACCGGAAGCCGGGGCGTTCAGCTGTTCCGGAACCTGGCCAAAGAAAAGGGCTTTGACCTGGATAAGATGATGGTAAAGGAATACATCCAGGATATGCCCCAGATGCTGGCTGCGGCGGATTTGGTCATCAGCCGTGCAGGGGCCTTGACCCTGGCAGAGCTGGAAGCAGTAGGCCGGGCAGCAATTCTGATTCCCAGCCCCAACGTGGCAGAGAATCACCAGTATTACAACGCACTGGAATTGGAAAAGGCAGGAGCCGCTCAGGTCATTGAGGAAAAAGACCTGACAGGGGCAAAGCTGATTCAGGCAGTGGAACAGCTTACCGCCGACCGGGCAGAACTGATGCTCATGGGGCGGAAAGCCCAGAGCCTTGCCCAGCCGGACAGCCTGGACTTGATTACCGGAAAATTGAAGGAGATTCTGAACCATTGAGAAAAGCGCAAGGAAGGGGGGAAGGAGCATGAGCCACATCACCCGAAATCCCGCATCACCCGGCTCACCGCACCCTGAAAGACCTGCACCTCCTCCCCGGCGAAAACCCCGGCGGCGGAGGGTCAGCTACCGTGCCGGAAGCCCTGCGGCTATCAAAAGAATGCGCCGGATCCGCCGGCGGGTGATGGTTCTCCTGGTGACCCTTCTCCTGATTCTGCTGGCCATTGTGTTCAGCACTGATGTGATTTTTAAGGTGGAGACCCTGCGGATTGAAAATCCTGACGGAAGCGATCCGCCCAATACAGGAATCTATTCCCAGGAAGATATAGCCCTGGCTACAGAAATCACCCCGGGGCAGGCCCTTTTTGCGGTAGACGGAAACAAGCTGGAGGATAAACTTCTTGTTGCCCTGCCTTACCTGGAAGAGGTGGAGGTAAAGTACAGCCTTCCCACCACCATTGTGATTCAGGTAACTCCTGCAGTGGAAAGTCTTTATATGCCCTTGGAGGAAGGATATGCCATCCTCAGCGAGACCCTGCGGGTGCTGCGGATCACAGATACCCTGCCGGACGGTCTGATTGAACTGCAGGCTACCCTGGGAGGAGAACCCCAGGTGGGATATTCCCTGGATGCCACCAAGGTGGTAGGGGAGGACCAGGAAGCCAACGCCGAAACCGAGGCTCAAAACCAGACATTGGCCCAGGCTTTGGAGACCTTGTCCGGATATCTTCATCAGGAAGACCTGTATACCCGGGTCAGCCAGATCGATCTGCGGGACATGGAAAATATCACGGTCACCATTAGTGGCCGAATCACCATCGAGCTGGGCACCCTGAACAACCTGGATTACAAATTCCAGATGGTGGGGACCATTTTCCACAGCGAAGGGGACGATGGTCTGACTGAAAACGATGTGGGAGTTCTGGATGTGTCTAATTCTCCCAACACAGGAAAAGCTTATTATACTCCGCAATAAATAAAAAACTCCCGGGAAGAAATCCCCGGGAGTTTTTGCTATATAAAACTATCAAAGCTGAGGCTGCCGCCGGAAATGCCGCAGAGCCATTCCGATACAGAACCCGATCAGAGCAGGGCAGACCCATCCGAAGCCCAGGGAGTAGAGAGGAAGAACTTTCTCTACGATTTCCAGGAAGGGGTCCAGATGGAAAAGAGCCCGGGCGGGAGCGGGCAGTGCCTTCATAAAATCAAGAACTGCTGCCACTCCGCTGAATCCGATGGTCCACCGGAGAACGGTGGGATGATTGCCGAACCAGTGCCCCGTAAGGGTAAGAAGAATCAGGACAATGGAGAGGGGATAGAGGAACATAAGCACCGGCAGAGAGTAGTCCAGAATGGTGTTCAGCCCCAGGTTGGCCACCAGGAAGGAGAAGAGGCAGAAGGAAACGGCCCATACCTTGTAGGAGGGACCTTTGGGGAAAAGCTGGACAAAAGTCTCGCTGCAGCTGGTGATAAGCCCCACAGCGGTTTTCAGACAGGCGATAGTCACGGTAGCTGCCAGAATCAGGGCGCCTGCTCCGCCAAAATAATGACGGGCAATGAGCGCCAATGCTTCGCCGCCGTTGGCGGAAGCCTCAAACATTCCACGGCTTTGGGTGCCCACCAGGGCAACCAGAAGATAGATGAGGGCCATCAGCAGGGAGCTGAGCAGCCCGGCCAGAACGGTACTTTTGGCCACATCCCCGGGTTTCTCAATTCCCTGCTGGCGGATGGCCTGGACCACAACGATACCAAAGGCCAAACCGGCCAGGGCATCCATGGTGTTGTATCCTTCCAAAAGACCGGTGGAGAAGGCAGAGGTGACATAGTTTCCGGAGGGAGCAATGTCTGCCACCTGCCCCAGGGGTGAGGTGAGGGCCCGCAGAACCAGAAGGGCCAAAAAGCAAAGGAAAAGAGGATTCAGCACCTTGCCGATCCAGGTAAGAATTTCTCCCGGACGAAGGGAGAAGAAGAGGACCGCACCAAAAAAGACAAGGGAGAAAATGGCCAGAGCACCGGCCTCTCCCTGGGGGAACATCTGCTGGATGCCCACCGTAAAGGAAACGGTGGCACAACGGGGAATGGCGAAGAAAGGCCCGATGGTGAGATAAAGCAGACAGGTGAAAAAGAGTCCGTATCCCTTGCTTACCCGGCAGCTGAGGTCGTAAAGCCCCTCTTCACGGCTGACACCCAGGGCGGCTACACCCAGAAGGGGAAGCCCCACGCCGGTAATCAGAAAACCTGCCACGGCCCACCAGAGATTGGAGCCTGCCAGCTGACCCATGGATACAGGAAAGATCAGATTTCCTGCACCAAAAAACATTCCAAACAGCATGCTGGCCACCAGAACCAGCTGCTGAAATCTGCGTTTTTGCATATAGAAACTCCTTAATATTTTGAATGATCCATTCTCTTTTCTTGACACTGTCAGAGATAAAGAGCGCAAGCTGTGTATGAATCAGAAAGATATTACTTCTATTATACCTTAATTAGGCTCCGGGGTAAAGGCAGGGCAGGGAAAACAGAAAAGGGAGAAGGCACACCATAGTGTACTTTCTCCCTTGAACGGCAAAAAATAATCAGTAATTTTCGGCCCGAATCTCAAAAAATGCCTGGGGATGCTGGCAGACGGGACAGACCTGAGGAGCCTGAGTGCCGACTACAATGTGCCCGCAATTCCGGCACTCCCATACTTTGACCTGACTGCGCTGGAATACCTGCTGAGTCTCCACGTTGTTCAGCAGAGCCCGATACCGCTCCTCGTGGGATTTCTCGATCTGAGCCACCATCCGGAATTTGGCAGCCAGCTCAGGGAAGCCTTCCTCCTGAGCAGTATCGGCAAACCCGGCATACATATCCGTCCACTCGTAGTTTTCACCGGCTGCGGCATCGGTAAGATTTTGGGCGGTATCTCCCATTCCACCCAATTCCCGGAACCAAAGCTTGGCGTGTTCCCGCTCATTGTCCGCCGTCTCAAGAAACAGGGCGGCGATTTGCTCATATCCTTCCTTTTTGGCAATGGAAGCGTAATAGGTATACTTGTTCCTGGCCTGGGACTCCCCGGCAAAGGCGGTCTGAAGATTGATCAGGGTCTGGGTTCCTTGGTATTGGTTCATGTCAAAACTCCTCCTTGAAACAGGGCAAAATGGCCCCTTCACCCATAGTATGGGGGAACAGGAAGGATTTATGCTTTTCCGTTCAAGTAAAGAAAAACTTACACGGAGGGGAAATAAGGCCGGTTGTATTCCTAAATCCAAAATAGTATAATGGGACTGTGTGAAAATCAGCCGGGCGGAAGGTCGCCCAAGGAGAACCAATCTATGACACTGAATGAGCTTCAGTTAGGAAAAACAGCAACAATATTGTCCGTGGGGGGCAGCGGTGCCCTTCGTCAGCATCTTCTGGATATGGGCCTGATTCAGGGCGCCCAGGTGACGGTGGTAAAATATGCCCCTATGGGAGACCCGGTGGAACTGCGGGTCCATGGCTATGAACTGACCATCCGGTTGGAGGATGCCGCTCAGATTCAAATCGGCCAGCCCTGCGAGGAGGAACCCCGGAAGGGAAGCAATTCCGGCCGGGTCCTTTATCCTCACCCCGGATACGGCGAAAGCGGAAAGTACCACTCCAAAAAGGAGGAAAACCCTCTCCCGGAGGGAACGACCCTTACCTTTGCCCTGGTAGGAAACCAGAACTGCGGCAAGACTACCTTGTTCAACCAGCTTACCGGCTCCAACCAGCACGTGGGAAACTTCCCTGGCGTGACAGTGGACCGGAAGGACGGCGTGATCAAGGGACACCCGGACACCCTCATCACTGACCTGCCGGGTATCTATTCCATGTCCCCCTACAGCAACGAGGAAATCGTTACCCGGGAGTTTCTTCTCACCAACCGGCCCAAGGGAATCATCAATATTCTGGATGCAACCAACATTGAACGGAACTTGTACCTCACTTTACAGCTGATGGAACTGAATATCCCCATGGTGGTGGCCCTGAACATGATGGACGAAGTCCGGGCCAACGAGGGAGCCATCCGGATCAACCAGTTGGAGGAATTGCTGGGAGTTCCGGTAGTACCCATCTCCGCTGCCAAGGGAGAAGGAGTTGAAGAACTGGTGGAACATGCCGTCCACCTGGCCAAATACCAGGAAGCCCCCGGACGGGTGGACTTCTGCCGGGAAGAGAATGGCGCTGCCGTCCACAGATGTATCCACGCCATCATGCACCTGATCGAGGACCATGCAGTCCGGGCAGACCTGCCCTGTCGGTTCACGGCCAGCAAGCTGGCGGAAGGGGATACCAGCCTTCTGCCCCGGCTCAAGCTGGACAAGAACGAGATGGAACTGCTGGAACATATCCTGGTCCAGATGGAGCAGGAACAGGGGATGGACCGGGCCAGTGCCGTGGCTTCCATGCGGTTCGCTTACATTCATTGGATTTGTTCCCAGACCGTGGTAAAGCCCCACGAAAGCAAGGAGCGGCTCCGCTCCAAGGTGATTGACCGGATCCTTACGGGAAAATATACTGCACTTCCCGCCTTTGCAGGAATCATGGCGCTGGTGTTCTGGCTTACCTTCAATGTGATAGGAGCCTTCCTCCAGGGACTGATGGAGCAGGGAGTAGCGGCTTTCACCCAGATGGTTCACCAGATGTTCCTGAACTGGCATGTAAACCCGGTGGTACATTCCCTGGTGGTGGATGGTATTCTGGGCGGTGTTGGCAGCGTACTTAGCTTCCTGCCGGTAATCGTCACCCTGTTCTTCTTCCTGTCCATTCTGGAGGACAGCGGATACATGGCCCGGGTAGCCTTTATCATGGACCAGCTTCTCCGGAAACTGGGGCTTTCTGGCCGGAGCATCGTCCCCATGCTGATGGGCTTCGGGTGCACTGTTCCGGGTGTCATGGCCAGCCGGACCCTTTCCTCTCAGCGGGACCGGAAGATGACCATTCTCCTGACCCCCTTCATGAGCTGCAGCGCCAAGCTGCCCATTTACGGATTCTTTGCCGCAGCTTTTTTCCCGGGCAGGGGAGCGCTGGTCATGATTGCTCTCTATGCCTTTGGAATCCTCACCGGAATTCTGGCAGCGCTTATCCTCAAGAACACTCAGTTCAAGGGGGAGCCGGTTCCCTTTGTAATGGAACTGCCCAACTACCGCCTGCCGGGAGCCCGGAATGTGGCACAGCTGCTTTGGGAAAAGGCCAAGGACTTTTTGCAGCGAGCCTTTACCGTTATCTTCCTGGCCACCGTTCTGATTTGGTTCCTCCAGACCTTTGATATGAGGATGAACGTGGTGGCCGATTCCTCCCAGAGTATTCTGGCAGCCCTGGCAGGGTGGATCGCTCCTGCTCTTGCACCCTTGGGCTTCGGAGACTGGCGTGTTTCCACGGCGCTCCTCTCCGGATTCATGGCCAAGGAGAGCGTGGTCTCCACCCTGAGCATCCTGTTCGGCTCCACTGCTGCCCTTCAGAATACCCTCAGCCAGGCCGCAGCAGCCAGCCTGCTGGTGTTCTGCCTTCTGTATACTCCCTGCGTGGCAGCCATTGCCTCGGTAAAACGGGAGCTGGGCGGAAAATGGGCTGTCGCCATGGTGGTAGGACAGACCGCCCTGGCCTGGGTCATGGCCTTCCTGGTCTACCGCTTGGGCCTGCTTTTCTGGTAATAGAATAAAAAGAACGGAGAAGGAATCCTTCCCCGTTCTTTTTTTGAAAAACAATAACAGTTGCCCTCTTGACTTTTTGTGAAAAATCCGGTATTCTTCAATGGTTAGCAATGGCTAATTACAAGCCGTTGCTCTTTTTTGAGCAAAAGGTTAGCATATACTAACTGAAAGGATGACAGTACCGTGGTAGATAAAAAACTGCTTGCCCTGTTGGGAAAGGACAGAAAGTACATTGGGTGGACGGTAGGCCTCATGACTGCAGGGCTGGGAGCAAACCTGGCCTTTACTGCCAGCATTTGCAAGGCTTTGGAAATGGCGGTCCGGTTCCGGGAATATGGAGAAAGAGGAGAGATTTTTCTTCTGCCGGCCTTTGTGGCAGTGGCCGCCCTGGTCCTTCGTTACTGGACCAGCCGTACTGTGGGCAGCCTGAGAGATCTTCTGGGGCGTAATGCCAAACGGGAACTGCGGCGGAAAGTATACGCAAAGGTATTGCGGCTGGGCAACCGGCAGGGAGGAAACCGGGCGGGGCTGACTCAGCTTGCCCTGGAAGGGGTAGAGCAGCTGGACCTTTACTATTCCAATTATATTCCGCAGTTTTTCTATGCCATGATAGCGCCGCTGGTTCTTTTTGGTATTACTGTCTGGATTTCCCTTCCGGTGGCGGTGGTGCTTCTGGCCTGTGTTCCTCTCATTCCTCTCTCCATTGTGGCAGTGTCCCGCTATGCCAAAAGGATTTTCCGGAAATACTGGGGCAAGTATACCGCTATGGGAGATGATTTTCTGGACAGTGTTCAGGGACTTCGGGAGCTGAAAATCTTTACTGCGGATCAGGCCCGGCAGGAGGAAATGGACCGGTCCAGCCAGGAGTTCCGGAGGATCACCATGAAGGTACTGGTCATGCAGCTGGCCAGCACCACCATCATGGACCTGGTAGCCTACGGCGGGGCGGGAGTGGGAATTGCCCTCACCCTGAAAAGTGTTGCAGAGGGAAACCTCTCTCCCTTCTCAGCTCTTTTTCTGGTGTTGGTGGCGGTGGAATTCTTCCTTCCCTTGCGGACCTTTGGAGCGGCCTTCCATGTGGCCATGAACGGAGCCAGCGCAGGAAACCAGATTCTGGAACTTCTCAACCAGCCTGAACCGGTCTGGGGAGAGGAGACGGTCAGGAAGATGGAGCTGGAACTGAAAGATGTATCCTACTCCTACGATGGAAGCCGGCAGGCGGTAAAGAATCTCTCGGTCAAGTTCCCCAAAACCGGAATGATTGCTCTGGTAGGACCTTCCGGGTGCGGAAAGTCCACCATTGTGGGGCTTCTGTCTGGGGAACTGCGCCCGGAGGTCGGTCAAGTGGTGGTAGGGGGGATTCCCCTGGAACAGCTTTCCCGGGAAGACCTCTATAAACACCTGGGGCTGGTAAGCTACAATACCTATGTTTTTAACCAGTCGGTGAGGGAAAATTTCCGGCTGGCAAAAGAGGATGTAACAGATAAGGAAATCTTCGGGGCCCTCAAGCTGGTGAATCTGGACCGGTTTATCCGGGAAAACAGAGGACTGGACCGGCCTGTTGCGGAAGAAGGAGCCAACCTTTCGGGAGGGCAGAAACAGAGGCTGGCCCTGGGAATCAATCTGGTAGGGAAAAAGGATGTTTACCTGTTTGATGAAGCCACCAGCAACATCGACCCGGAGAGCGAAAAAATCATTATGGACAATATTCTCAGGCTGGCCCGGGATCATCTGATTCTGGTCATTTCCCACCGGTTGGCCAATGTGGTCCAGGCGGATGAGATTCTTTATATGGAATCGGGGCAGGTGTTGGAACGGGGAACGCATGCCCAGTTGATGGAACGGCAGGGGAGATATGCCGGCCTGTACGCAGCACAGAAAGAACTGGAAGAAGGATACCGGGAGGAAGAAAACCAATGAAAACCAAACAGGAAAAACTGCGGAGAAGCGGAGCCAGAATCATGGCCAGCCTTATTCTGCTTTTGGGAAATCTGGCGGGAATCATGGCCCTGGCGGTTTTCAACGGGACCCTGGGATTTATCTGCGCCATGGCGGTCCCGCTTTTGGGAGCGGTCGGAGTGGCAAAGGCACTGGGAGAAGCGATTCCCCTTTCCTTTGGGGCTATCATGGCCCTGGCTGTGAGCTGCGGGGTTCTGCGGGGAATTTTGCGGTATCTGGAACAGTACAGCAACCATTATATTGCGTTTCGGCTTTTGGCAGTGCTGCGAAGCAAAATCTTTGGAGCCCTGCGGATCCTTTGTCCGGCCAAGCTGGAGACCAAACAAAAAGGTTCCATCATTGCCATGATCACCTCGGACATTGAGACCCTGGAAGTGTTCTATGCACATACCATTTCTCCCATCTGTATTGCGGGAATTTTATCCGCAGGGGTGGTGCTTTTTGTAAGATGGGTAGCCAGCCCCTGGCTGGGGCTTACGGCCCTGGGCGGGTTTGTCACCGTGGGGATACTTCTCCCTCTGGTATTTTCCCGCCGCATTAAGGAAGCCGGAGTAAATTACCGCCGGCAGTTTGCTTCCTTCAACAGCTATTTCCTGGACAGCATTAAAGGAATCCGGGACATTCTGCTTCACAACGGTGGGGAAAAGCGGGAACATCAGGTGGAAGTCCGCTCCGGAATCCTTCTGGAGGAGACTAGGAAAATGAAGCAGGAGATGGCCCGGGCTTCTGCGGGAACAGAACTGTGGGTATCCCTCTTCATTCTGCTGACCCTGGGAACAGGAATTTTCCTGGTGCTGAATCAGAGCGTCACCCCCGGGCGAATGATAATCGGGGTGGCGGCAGTTTTTGGGTCGTTTGGGCCGGTGCTGGCCATCTCGGCTCTTCCGGGAAATCTGACCCAGACCTTTGCGGCAGGGGACCGGGTGCTTGATCTCCTCAAGGAAAAGCCGGCGGTAACTCCTGTGCTGAACGGTGTTCCCGCAGACAGTTCCCGGCTGGATGTGGAGGACCTCTCCTTCTCCTATGATGGGGTTCATCCCATACTGCGGGACATTTCCCTTTCCGTAAGCAAAAGGGAAATCGTAGGTATCGTGGGGGAATCCGGATGCGGAAAATCCACCCTTCTCAAGCTGCTCCTCCGGTTCTGGGAAAAGGAACAGGGAAAAATCCTCTACTCCGGAAGTGATATTGATACCCTCAATACCCAAAGCCTTCTGGAACAGGTCACAATGGTCAGTCAGACCACATATCTTTTTGACCAGACCATTGAGGAAAACCTGAGAATCGCAAAACCCTCCGCTACCCGGGAGGAGCTGGAGAATGCCTGCCGGATGGCTTCGGTGGATGAATTCATCAAAAGCCTGCCCCAGGGGTATGAGACCAGAGTGGGAGCCATGGGAGAAAATCTGTCGGCTGGGGAAAAGCAGCGAATCGGACTGGCCCGGGCATTTCTCCGGGGAAGCGGCCTGATTCTCCTGGATGAGCCTACCAGTAATGTGGACAGCATCAATGAGGGAATCATTCTGAAGGCCTTGAAAAAGCAGAAGGGGGAACGGGGAATCATCCTGGTTTCCCACCGGGAATCCACCATGGCCATTGCAGACCGGGTGTACCGGATAAAGGAGGGGAGAATCTGTGCCCAGCATTGAAGCCAAGAGGGAGAAGGAAAAACAGGTGGTGGGCCTGATGATCCGCCTTTACTGCCACAAGAAACACGGAAAAAGACAGGGGCTTTGCCCTCACTGCCAGGAATTATACGTTTATGCCTGCCGCCGCAGCGATCATTGCCCTTTTATGGAAACAAAGACTTTCTGCTCCAACTGTAAGGTTCATTGTTACAGGGAGGATATGAGACAGGAAATCCGGAAAGTCATGGCATTTTCCGGGCCGAGGATGTTATTCTGTCATCCGGTGATTGCCATCCGGCATTTGGTGGAAACCAGGAAAGAGAAAAAGATGGAGGGAACCTTATGAATTTGAAAAAGCTATTCTGGATTGGAGTGGGCTTCCTGAGCCTGGCTTTTGGGGCAGTGGGAGCGGTGCTTCCTCTTCTGCCGGCCTTTCCATTTCTGCTTCTGGCGGCTTTCAGTTTCGGGAAAAGTTCCCGGCGGCTTCATCAGTGGTTTTTGGGGACCCGCCTTTATAAGAGCAATCTGGAAAGCTATGTGAAAGGGGAGGGGATGACCTGGAAAGTCAAAATCAGGGTGATGGTCACCCTGACCTTAATCATGGCCATGGGCTTTACCATCATGTATTTGAAAACCATCTACCTGCCCTGCATCATTCTGGGAATTGTCTGGGTAGGACATCTTTTCTATTTTGCCTTTGGAGTAAAAACCAGAAAACCGGAATAACAAAAAAAGAGGTACAGCTCCCGAAAGAGCTGTACCTCTTCTTTTTTTGCTGGGGTTACAAGATCAATCGCTCACGTAGGGCATCAGAGCAACGTGACGGGCACGCTTGATAGCCACGGTGAGAGCACGCTGATGATAAGCGCAGGTGCCGGTTACACGGCGGGGAATGATCTTGGAGCGCTCGCTCACATACTTGCGCAGACGGGGAACATCCTTGTAGTCGATGTTCTCGATCCGGTCAACGCAGAAACTGCAAACCTTCTTACGGCCACGACGCATGGGGCGTGCGGGACGATCAGACTTTTCAAAAGCCATGGTATTTTCCTCCTGTTAAAATTCTGTTGTGGTTCTGATAATCAGAACGGGAGATCTTCGCCCTCATCAATGACAGAGAAGTCATCGTTGCTTCCGGCGGAATAGGCGGGAGCCGCTTCCACAGGAGCAGGGCGGGAATAACTGGGAGCAGGGGCAGCGCCGTAACTGTCGTTTCCGTAGCTGCCGGAGCCGCCGGATGCCTTGTTGCCGCAGAAGCTGATCTGATCAGCTACCACTTCCACAGCGGTACGGTTGTTGCCGTTCTTGTCCTGATAGCTGCGAGTCTGGATGCTGCCGTTCACGGCGATCCAGCTGCCCTTCTGGAAATACTTGCAAACAAACTCGGCCTGCTGACGCCAGGCGACAATGTCAATAAAATCGGCCTGCCGCTGTTCGCCCGCCCGAGCAAAATTCCGATCCACAGCAATGCGGAAGGTTACTACGCTTACTCCCTGGGGAGTCTGACGCAGTTCCGGGTTGGCCACCAAGCGGCCTACCAAAGCTACAACGTTCAGCATCGGGTGATCCCTCCTGTTATTCGGCCTCGGCTACGATCAGAGTACGCAGAACACCATCGGTGATCTTGTAAACACGATCCAGCTCGGCGGGGAAGTCGGGGTTGCTGGTGAACTTAATCACGGTGTAAACACCCTCGGTCTCCTTGTTGATGGGATAAGCAAGATGCTTCTTGCCCCACTCGTCAACAGAATCAATGGTACCATTAGCCTCGATCATGGACTTGAACTTGTTCACCAAAGCGGTGGAAGCTTCCTCATCCAGATTTGCGCTGGTAACCAGCATGGTTTCGTACTTTGCCATATCTGTGCACCTCCTTTTGGACTTATGCCCTCCTCAGGGGAGGGAAGGATACACCGGCCAAATGGGCTCGGTGGTCTTACTTCCCGGGAAAAAGAGGCATAACGCCACCTTCCCCGCAAAGGGACAATTTATTATACCAGCAGGATTCCCGGCCTGTCAACTGTTTTTTTACAAAAACCGGAAATTTTTCCCGAAAAAGCGGGCCCCCGAAGGGACCCGCCCAATATACAGAAAATTACAGAGTTTTGGCAATCTCTTTCAGGTATTCCCGGAAAGCGGGGCCAATCTCGGGGTGCTTCAAACTCATTTCCACCTGTGCCTGCATGACGCAGAGCTTGTTGCCCATGTCGTAATGCTTACCGGTGAACTCCACAGCGGTCATGCCGCCTCTTTCCCGGGCCACCACGGCCATGGCATCGGTGAGCTGGATTTCATTGTTGGCACCGGGGGCAGTGTGCTCCAGAATCTCAAAGATTTCAGGCTCCAGCAGGACCCGGCCCAGAATGGAGTAGTTGCTGAACTCCTGGCCCTTCTTGGGCTTTTCGATCATATCGTCTACAAAGAAGCAGTTGTCCTCAATGGGAGTGGTCTTGAGACTGCAATACCGGCTCACATCCTCCCAGGGAACCTGGTTGACACCCACAGCGGGACGATGATACTTCTCGTAAGCACGGATGAGCTGGGCGCAGACAGGATCATCACCCACGATTACATCGTCACCGTAGATGACCACAAAGGGGTCGTCTCCCACAAAGGCCTTGCCGGCGAGAACCGCATGGCCCAGGCCCAGGGTCTGCTTCTGACGGACAAAGAAAATGTTGGCCAGGTTGGCAATGCCAAGGCATTCTTCCAGCATCTTTTCCTTGCCGGGCTTGGAAAGGGCAGTCTCCAATTCGGGGTTCCGGTCAAAGTGATCCTCGATGATTCCTTTATTCCGGCCCAGAATGATGAGAATGTCGGTAATGCCGCTCTTGACAGCTTCCTCCACCAGGTACTGAATGGCAGGTTTGTCCACAATGGGAAGCATTTCCTTGGGCATAGCCTTGGTGGCAGGGAGCACCCGGGTCCCCAGACCGGCTGCGGGAATAATGGCTTTCTTCACAGACATAGTTAGCGTTCCTTTCTTTTTGTTTTCAAAACCAAAGCCCCTTAAAGAAGCGGGGCAGATACTCAGATAGCATACATCTGGGAGGCGTAAAGCCGGAGCACATCCATCAGCTGAGGGCCGGCAAAGGCGAATATGAGGGCACAGACAAGAGCGTTCATAATCAGAGCGGCGGCGATGGAGGCAGGAAGATTGACCCCACCCACTGCGGAAAGACGGAGGGAACGCTGGGAGCCCTCCGGGGTGGTTTCACAAATCCGCCGGATGGTCTTGGAGGCGTGCTTCTTGTAGAGGAAGACACCGAACAGACCGACAACCAGCCGGACACCCCAATTCAGGTAGGCACAGATGGTACCCATGGTCAGCCAGAACTCAGGATTGATGCCGGTGGTGAGGAAACTTCCGGTATCATACCAGAACAGCACCAGACTGGGCAGGGTAAGCAGAAGATCGGCACCACAGAAAAGCAGAGCGATCCGGTACATTTTCCGGTAGAAAAAATAGTATGCCCCAAAAATGAAGGCGCTGAGGCTGACGGCAATCTTGGAGCCACCCAGCTCCATCTGGAAAAAGCGCATGAGATAGTAGGGAACCGAGCGGCGGATAAAGCTGGCCCAGTCCTTGGATTTGATGCCTCCGATTTCGTCCTCGGGTCCCACTACCTGGGCATTGCCGGGGAAGGGAGGGGGAACACCAGGACCGGTAGTCTGCCTGGAAGAACGGGCATACTTGGGTCCGGAAGAAGCAGATTCAGTTTTGGGCGGCTCCTGGGTCTGGCCCAAGGGAGCACCGCAGTGAGTGCAGTTGGAAGCGGCAGGATTGTTGCGGGTACCGCAGGCCGGGCAGGCAATCTGCTGGGCGGTGCCGGGCTGAATCAGCTGGTCCTCATGCCACTCAAGGTTTTCCTTGTGACGTTCCTCATAAGCGCAATGCCCCAGGCGGCTCCAGCACTCCCGGTGATGGGGGGTGCCGCACTGGGGACAAACTACAATATCATCCTGATCGGTAAAGACACCGCCGCAGACCGGACAGTGATAACCGGAATATTTAGTCATTTAGATCCTCCAAAATACGGTGTTGTTTGTATTATAGCCTAATCTTACCAGAAAAGCAAAGAAAAGGTATGAATAGTCAGTGAATATTTTCCGTTTATTATAAGATAAGTGCAAATCCTGTCTATCTGGGGGAAAAGCCTTGCATTAAAAGGGAATTTTCGGTATACTAAAATTAACTATGAGAAAACTTTAGACAACCAAGAAAGGCTGATCGATTTTATATGATTACCATTGATGAACTGAAAACAAAACTGGGCAGTTTTGAAACTGCGGTCAACGACCTTCAGGAGGCCCTGGCCATCGGCCCCAGCGAAAAGCGGGTGGCGGAGCTGGAGCATAAAATGACCATGCCCGGCTTTTTTGACGACCAGGCAGCCAGCCAGAAGGTGTATGCAGAGCTGAGCGACCTGAAAAATAAGCTGGAGAGCTTTGCCAAGCTGAAAACCCAGTATGAAGATGCCCAGACCCTCCTGGAAATGCTGGAGGAGGAAAATGATCCCGCTCTCATTCCGGAAGGGGAGGAGGCTGTCAACGCCGTGGAGAAGGCCGTGGACCAGCTTCAGCTGGTGACCATGCTCAGCGGCGAATACGACCACTGCAACGCCATCCTGACCTTCCATGCAGGCACCGGCGGTACCGAGGCCCAGGACTGGGCAGAGATGCTGCTCCGGATGTACAAGCGGTGGGCAGAAGCACACGGATACAAGGTCTCCACCCTGGACTACCAGGACGGCGATGAAGCCGGCCTGAAGAGCGCCTCCATCATGGTGGAGGGAACCAATGCCTACGGAATGCTGAAGAGCGAGAATGGCGTTCACCGCCTGGTACGGGTCAGCCCCTTCGACAGCCAGAGCCGCCGCCAGACCAGCTTCAGCAGCCTGGAAGTCATGCCTGAACTGGATGACAACATTAAGGTCGAAATCCGTCCTGATGATATTGAAATGCAGGTGTACCGTTCCTCCGGTGCCGGTGGTCAGCACATCAACAAGACCTCCTCTGCAGTCCGTCTGATTCACAAACCCACCGGTATTGTGGTGGCCTGCCAGACCGAGCGGAGCCAGCTCCAGAACCGTGAAACTGCCATGAAGATGCTGGAAGCCAAGCTGTTCCAGATCGCCCAGCAGCAGCACAAGGATAAGATCGACGACATCAAGGGTGTTCAGAATGAGATCGCCTGGGGACATCAGATCCGCAGTTATGTGTTCATGCCCTATACCCTGGTCAAGGACCATCGCACCGGCCAGGAGAGCGGCAATGTTCAGGCTGTTATGGACGGAGACCTGGACCCCTTTATCTTTGCTTACTTGAAAGCCGCCAGCCGGAACGAACTCCAGGAAGTGTAATATTTCATGAATGTTTACGACTTTGACCAAACCATCCTCTGGAAGGACAGCACCTTCCTGTTTGTCCGTTACTGCCTGACCCGGTATCCTGCAACCTGGAAAACCATTCCCGGGATAATTCGTGCCAGTATTCAATATTTGGCAGGCAGAATCAATCTGGAAGAATACAAAGAAAAGGTCTTTGTGTTCCTGGCATATATCCCTGCCACGGATAAAGTGGTGGAACAGTTCTGGAAAAACCATTCCAAGGGAATCAAAGGATGGTATCTGGCCCAGAAGCGTCCGGACGATGTGGTCGTCTCTGCCTCTCCGGAGTTCCTGCTCAAACCTATCTGCAAAAAGCTGGGAGTAGAAGTAATCGGAACCATTATGGACCCTGTTACCGGAAAAATCACCGGTCTCAACTGCAAGGGGGAGGAGAAGGTCCCCCGGTTTCGGGCGCTCCATCCTGATGCAAAAGTAGAAAACTTTTACTCGGACAGTCTCAGTGATACCCCCCTGGCCAGGCTGGCAGACCACAGCTACATTATCAAGGGAGAAAAACTTTCCCCCTGGCCCCAGAAGGCACTGCAGGCCAAATCCATAAAATAATAATGAAAAGCCCCCGTCCTGATGGACGGGGGCTTTTTGTGGTCTTGTTATTTCATCAATTTGCAGACGGCCAGGGTATAGGCAACAGGGTCCTCAATGGGAAGCCCTTCAATAAGCCGTGCCTGGTTGTAAAGGAGGTCAGCGTAATCGGCCAGCTTCTGGGTATCGCCGGCTGCCTGGGTGTCCTTCATCACCTGGAAGACAGGGTGGTTGGGGTTCAGCTCCAGCACCTTGTCGCTCTCCACAGCCTGGTTTTCTGCACCGGGCATGGACTTGAGGACCTTCTCCATCTCAATGGAGAGGGGACCCTCGCTGGACAGGCAGACGGGATGCTCCTTCAGACGGGTGGAGACCTTGACCTCCTTGACCTTGCCCTTCAGGGCTTCCTTCAAAGCGTCAAAAAGCTCCTTGTTGTCCTGGCTGGCCTGCTCGGCGGCCTTCTTTTCTTCCTCGGTTTCAAGGCCCAAGTCGCCGCTGTTGATGTTCTTGAACTCCTTGGCTTTGTCTTTCTCGCCATAGTTGCGGAGAATCTGGAGGCAGAACTCATCCACGTCCTCGTTGCAGAGGAGCAGGTCGTAGCCCTTATCCAGCACCAGCTGAGCGGTGGGCAGTTTGGCCAGCCGCTCGGTGGAATCGCCTGCGGCAAAGTAGATATACTTCTGGTCCTCGGGCATCTTTTCCAGATACTCGGCCAGAGTTACCAGTTTCTGCTCCTTGGCACTGTAGAAGAGAAGCAGGTCCTGGAGCAGGTCCTTGTGCATGCCATAGTCGCTGTATGCGCCGAATTTCAGCTGACGGCCAAAAGCTTTCCAGAAGGTCTCGTACTTCTCCCGGTCGTTGTTCTTCATGGCGTTCAGCTCGTTCTTGATCTTCTTCTCCAGGCTGTTCCGAATCAGCTTGAGCTGATGGTCCTGCTGGAGCATTTCACGGCTGATGTTCAGGCTCAGATCCTGGCTGTCCACCACGCCCTTCATGAAGCTGAAATAGTCGGGGAGCAGGTCGGCGCATTTCTCCATAATCAGCACGCCGGAAGCGTAGAGTGCCAGACCCTTCTCGTACTCCTTGGTGTAAAAGTCGTAGGGAGTGTGGGCGGGCACAAAGAGGAGAGCGTTGTAGGTAGCAGTACCCTCAGTCCGGCTGGTAATTACCCGGAGAGGATTCTGGTAATCCATAAACTGCTTCTGATAGAACTGGTTGTATTCCTCCTCGGTCACCTCATCCTTGGAGCGCTTCCAGAGGGGAACCATGCTGTTCAGGGTTTCCAGCTCAGTGTAGGTCTCATATTCGGTCTGGTAATCCTCGCCGGCATCCTCGGGGCGGGGGAGGGCCCGGGTCTTTTCCCGGTACATCTGGATGGGATACCGCACATAGTCACTGTACTTCTTTACAATGTCCACAATGGAGTATTCCTGGCAGAACTGGTCGTAGTTCTCGGTGTCGGTGTTCTCTTTCAGAACCAGAAGAATGTCGGTGCCGGGAGTTTCCTTCTCGGTGGGGGTCAGGGTGTAGCCGTCAGCGCCGCTGCTTTCCCACTTCCAGGCTTCCTCACTGCCGAAGGCACGGCTGATAACGGTGACCCGGCTGGCTACCATGAAAGCGGAATAGAAGCCAACACCGAACTGACCGATAATGTCAATGTTCTCATTGGTGTTTTCCTTCTTGAAATCCAGGCTGCCGCTCTTGGCAATGGTGCCCAGGTTGCTCTCCAGCTCATCCTTGGTCATGCCGATACCGTTATCGCTGATCATGAGGGTACGGGCTTCCCGGTCCACGGACAGAAGGATTCTGTAATCCTCCTTGGAAGTGGTAACAGAACTGTCAGTCAGACTGCGAAAATACAGCTTGTCGATAGCATCGCTGGCGTTGCTGATCAGCTCACGAAGGAAGATTTCTTTATTGGTGTAGATGGAATTGATCATAAGATCAAGCAATTTTTTACTCTCTGCTTTAAACTGTTTCTTGGCCATTCTCAATACCTTCTTCATATTATAATCGTGTTAGCACTCTAAATATATGAGTGCTAAATGTAATATAGCACCATCCCGCAAAAAGTGCAATACCTTTCATAAAAAGTTCAAAAACGCTTTTCAAGTCAGGGAAAATGGAGTATGATTTTCCTGAGAGAAAATTTGAAAAGGAGCAGGAAAAATGGGAAAGTACGGAGAGAGAGCCTACGAGAATTTCCATAAAGGATATAATTGCAGCCAGAGCGTGGTGCTGGCTTTTCAGGAGGAACTGGGCCTGCCCCAGGATACCATCCTTAAAATTTCCTCCGGATTTGGGGGCGGCTTTGGCAGAATGCGGGAGGTGTGCGGCGCTTTCAGCGGCATTACCATGGTGATAGGCGCTCTGGCCGGGAACACTGACCCTAGCCAGAAAACTGCCACCTATACCAGAATCCAGCAGGCGGCAGCCAAGTTCAAAGAGGGGAATGGCCGCCGACCCAGCATCATCTGCAAGGAAATGCTGGGCCTGGAAAAAGCAGAGGGAACTCCGGTAGCCAGTGAGCGGACTCCCGAATACTATAAAAATCGCCCCTGCGCCGACCTTTGCCGCTTTGCAGCGGATCTGGCAGCCCAGGAGCTTGGTTTAGAATAGTAAATATAGTTATCGGAATAAACGCCGGAGCCGGACAGACAAGGGCTTATACCCGTTTTTAGGGTCGCTGTCCAGTTCCCGGGCCAGTTCCCATTTCCACCGCTGGCCGTCAAAGTAAAGGGTGTCTCCCTCCATCCGGTCCAGGTCTAGTTTTTTGGGAAGGGCATCCTCCTCATAATATCCCTTTTCGGGCAGAATCCAGTGAAGGGTTCCATCCTCATCCATGCCGCTGGCCCAGACACCAAAAGTCAGGCTGGCGGCTTCTCCATAGCAGTACCGTTCAAAACGAATTTTACCGTCAAAGTAGAAAAGCATACAGTCCCGGTTATTTTTGTATCGGTATTCCTGTTCATAGCGGCGGCCGCAGCGGCTCCCGGCCAGGGAACGGGTATCATACATGGAGATCAATCCTTTCCTTTTGGTAGTTACAGTATACCAAAAGAAAAAGATAAAAGGCAAGGAAGAAAAATTGAAGGGAGCCTCGGGCTCGAATCGGGCAGGTAAAAAGAAGGAACTCTTGCAAAATGGACTACTGCCCCAATGATGCACAAAACTCGGCCCTCAAAAGAAGCTGCTTTTGCTTTCTCTAAGGGCCGAGTTATTGTTGTTGTCTTTCCGGTTTGCAACAGCCCTCTTTTGGCAGGGGCAGAAGGATTCGAAGCTGCGTTGCAGCCCCTCTTGCGGTGCCCGGCTCCGGCCCGGTTCTTGTGGCGAACCGTCCCGTCACCGACCGCTGCGCCAATTTTTTCTCCCTGTATCTGCCGCTGGCAGCGGTCGAAAAAATTGCCCGGCACGCTGCGTGCCTCGGGTTCGAATCAGATCGGGCTAAAAAAGAAAAGCACCACTGTTTGCGGTGCTTTTTTGGCAGGGGCAGAAGGATTCGAACCCTCGGCACGCGGTTTTGGAGACCGCTGCTCTACCAGCTGAGCTATACCCCTATGTCACTGGAACAAAATCTAGTATACATGACAATTTTCTAAATGTCAATCCTTTTTTAAAAATCCTGCTTTACTACTTTACAAAAATAATTTTTCCTCCTTGACTTTTTGTATTGCGTGTATTACGATTGATAATACAAGAAAGGGGGAGTGTCCCGTGCTGCTGCATCTGGATTTTTCGATGGAAACCCCGATTTATCAACAGATACGAAACGAGATCGTGCGGGGAATTGCCTCGGGAAAGCTGTCCCCGGGGGAGCAAATGCCTTCAGTCCGGGCTTTAGCCGAGACCTTGGGAGTCAATATGATGACGGTCCACAAAGCCTATGGTCTATTGCGGAAGGAGGGGTATCTCACCGCTGACCGGCGTACCGGCACTATGGTAGCCCGGCAGGAGAATACCGGAATGCCGGCTTCCGTAAAAAGGGGACTGGAACTTGCCTTGTCGGAAGCACGGGCGGCCGGGGTTCCCCTGGAAGAGGTTTTACAGCTTTGCCACACCCTCTATGGGGAAGGGGAGGAGAAAAAATGATTGTCAATCTGATCGTAGTGCTGGCTATGTATATCTCGCTGCCCCTTATCTGGTGGATGCTCCGCAGCGCTTCCTTTGAACGGAACAACCTGATTTTGTCGGTGACCCTTCCCCCGGAAGGCCGGAAAGACCCCCAGGTGCTGGAGTTGGCTGCCCGGTTCCGGAAACAGATGAAAATCTTTTTCTGGGTTATGACCCTGATCATCATCCCCGCAGTGGTTGTGCCCTGGGTGTCTGTCTGTACCCTGTACAGCCTGGTTTGGCTGATTGCGGTGATTTTTGTCCCCTATATCCTTTTTGCAAAAGCCAATACAGCCCTGAAGAAAGTGAAGCGGGAGCGGGGCTGGGTTGTTGCCGGAAGCCGCAAAACAGTGGCGGCACTCCCTACGGTGCAGCAACCCGAACGGTTGTCCGTATCCTGGTTTCTGCCTCCGGTCATCTTCTCGGCAGTGCCGGTCATTTCTGTCCTGAGAGGGGGCTGGCCGGATAGCTGGAATATAGTGTTGCTGGCCACCGTAGGCTGCTGCCTGCTGGTCACCTTAATGAGTCTGGCCATTTATCCTTTGGTATTTCGTCAGAAGCTGGATGCCCTGGATGAAGACGATACTCTCACCGCAGCCCTTACCCGGGTACGGCGGTATAACTGGACCAAGTGCTGGATGGGAATGTCCTGGATAACCGCCATCTATTCGCTGGTGGTCTGGGGATGCCGGGGGAACATGGCCTGGTATCTTCTCTGGACGGCGGTCTATTCCCTGATAATTCTGGGAATCTCACTCCAAACCGAGCTCACCGCCCGGCGGGCTCAGCGCACCCTTACCATGAACCGGGAGGAATCTCCCCAGGTGGATGAGGATGACCGCTGGCTCTGGGGTCTGGTGTATTATAACCCTGATGACAACCATAATTTTGTAAATGAGCGGGTTGGAATGGGAATGGCCATGAACATGGCCCGTCCGGCAGGGAAGTGGATGATGGGAACCAGTCTGGTGATACTTCTGGCCATGCCTTTGCTGGGGGTCTGGCTTATGGTGGAGGAATTTTCACCCATCCGGCTTTCTCTGCAAGGGGATACCATTGTTTCCCAACAGGCGTTCACCACCTATGAAATACCTCTGGACCAGATAGAGAATGCAGAACTGTTGGAAAGTATGCCTTCCGCCTCCCGGATAGCAGGGACAGGAATGAAGAATCTTCTCAAAGGCAGCTTTGTGGTGGAGGGCTATGGGAATGCATCTCTCTGCCTTGATCCAAATGAACCTCCCTTTATCTTTTTAGAAACCGAT
This sequence comes from uncultured Clostridia bacterium, assembly GCA_944387885.1. Classification (GTDB taxonomy): domain Bacteria; phylum Bacillota; class Clostridia; order Oscillospirales; family Ruminococcaceae; genus CALXEN01. The sequence goes on along the minus strand of CALXGR010000001.1, from coordinate 81,465 downwards.
GAACGGACTTATATTCTGGGCGGAGACAACACCGCTGAAATATACCGCCTGATACAGGAAAACTAAGGATTCTTTTCCCCCGTTTCAAAAGGCCGGAAACGGGGGAAAAGAAAATAAATAAAAAAACTTGAAAAAAGGTGTTGACTTTTTCAAAACCATGCGATATAATCAATGACGTTGCAGAGATGCGGCGCTGAAAAGTGGCCCGGTAGTTCAGTTGGTTAGAACGCTAGCCTGTCACGCTAGAGGTCGTCAGTTCGAGCCTGATTCGGGTCGCCAATGCTGTCTTAGCTCAGTAGGTAGAGCACATCCTTGGTAAGGATGAGGTCGTGCGTTCGAATCGCATAGACAGCTCCAACAAAAACCCTTGAAGCTTTTTGGCTTCAGGGGTTTTTCTTTTGCCTGAAACTTCTCCTTTTAAATATGTAAATAAAATCAGTTGTGAAAAAAAATATTGAACTATCCACTTGTGTGGCAAGGAAAAATGCTTTATAATAAATGAGTTATTTTAATTCCATAAGAGGGGAAGAACCATGGAAAAGAAACCGTTTTTGACACTGGAGCAAGCCCGGGAGATCATGCAGGATATCCCTACACCTTTTCATATTTATGATGAGAAAGCCATCCGGGAAAAAGCCCGGGCAGTGAATAAGGCTTTCAGCTGGAACAAGGGATTCAAGGAGTACTTTGCCGTTAAGGCCACTCCCAACCCCTACCTGATGCAGATCCTTCATGAGGAAGGCTGCGGCATGGACTGCTCCAGCTATACCGAGCTGCTGCTCTGCGAAGCCTGCGGCATTACCGGCAGCGACATTATGTTCAGCTCCAATGTAACTCCTGTGGAAGATATGCAGAAGGCATATCAGTTGGGCGCTTACATCAACCTGGACGATGTGACCCATGTTCCTTTTATCGAGAAGGTATGCGGTGTGCCCGAGACCATCTGCTGCCGGTTCAACCCTGGCGGACTGTTCAGCATGGGCAACCAGATCATGGATAACCCCGGGGACAGCAAGTACGGCATGACCGAGGACCAGATGGTGGAAGCCTACAAAAAGCTGATGGCAGACGGCGCCAAGGAGTTTGGCATCCACGCTTTCCTGGCTTCCAATACCGTCACCAACGGCTACTATCCGGAATTGGCCGGCATTCTGTTCCGTCTGGCTGTGCGGCTCCATGAGAAGACCGGCGCCCATATCAAGTTTATCAACCTGTCCGGTGGTATCGGCGTGGACTACCGTCCCGACCAGCCCGCCAACGACATCATGGCCATTGGCGAAGGTGTCCGCAAGCAGTTTGAAGCCATCCTGACTCCTGCCGGTATGGGGGATGTGGCTATCTTCACCGAGCTGGGCCGTTACATGCTGGCTCCCCACGGGGCACTGGTGGCTACCTGCATTCATCAGAAGCACATCTACAAGGAGTATGTGGGTCTGGATGCCTGCGCCGCCAACCTGATGCGTCCTGCCATGTATGGCGCTTACCATCACATCACCGTTCTGGGCAAGGAGAACGAGATGTGTGACCATGTGTATGATGTCACCGGCGGCCTGTGCGAGAACAACGACAAGTTCGCCGTAAACCGGGTGCTGCCCAAAATTGATATCGGCGATGTGATCTATATCCACGATACCGGCGCCCACGGTTTCAGCATGGGGTATAACTATAACGGCAAACTCCGCAGTGCTGAGGTGCTCCTCTGTGAGGATGGCAGCCACAAGCTGATTCGCCGGGCTGAGACTCCTGCCGATTACTTTGCTACCTTTGATTTCAGCCCCTTCTGGGATAAACTGAAGTGATTCGTTCCGCTTAAAGGAGGACCGTCCAATGTTCCAGTTTCAGGTAGTGGTGGGACTTATCCTGCTGTGCTACGGCTATTCTGTCACAAAAAATCCCTACGCCTGGGGAGAACAGGGGCGGAATGACATCCAGCCCGAAAACTGGAAGGCCTATGTTATGCAGAACGCCAGGTTCCTCATTTTTGCAGGACTGACCATAATGACCATTGGGGTGGCGGACACCCTTTTTGATCTTTCCTTGTTCTGGTATATTGCCCTTTACTGCATTGGCTTGGGATACGCCTTTTATCCCTTCAGCCGCTGGATGAAAGAGCATGAGGGAACCTGGTGGCCCTGGCGGCACGTGGAGACCGAGAAGGAAAAGCGGAAGCGGCAGGCCAGAGAAGAAAAGAAAAAGAACAAAAACAAGTAAAAAAGAAGCCCTCGGGTCTTGGGACCCGGGGGCTTCTTTGTAGATGTTTAGAAAATTTGAGAGATAACTCCGCCGCCCATGACATAGCCGTCTTTGTAAAAGACTGCGCTCTGCCCCGGGGCAGGGGCCCGCACCGGCTGGGGGAAAGTCACTTTTCCGTCACCCTCGTAAAGACAGGGGACCGGTTTGGCGGCGCTGCGGATTTTCACGGTGTATTCTCCGGGGGCAAGAGGCGCTCCGTCGGGGGTGGCCATTTCTTCCAGGGTCAGGCCGGCAAAATATTCCTGCCCGGCCCAGGCCAGCTGAATGTCACCATTCTCCTTGATTTCCCGCACAAAAACCGGCTGACCCAGAGCAAGGCCCAGTCCTTTCCGCTGACCAATGGTGTAATGCCATACGCCCTGATGGGGGCCCAGGTCGGCGCCTTCCGGGGAGATGAAATGCCCCTCCTTGGGCTGACCACCCCGGGCACGGATATATCCTACATAATCCCCGTCGGGGATAAAGCAGATTTCCATGCTGTCGGGGGCATCCGCACAGGAAAGCTCCAGATCCCGGGCAATCTGCCGCACATCCTCCTTCTCAAACTCACCCAGGGGAAGGATAAGCCGGTCCAGGATCTCCCGGGGCAGGCGATAGAGCATATAGGTCTGGTCCCGTGCGGCACTTAAGGGAGGTGCGATTCTGCATACACCGTCCGGGCAAAGCTCCACCCGGGCATAATGTCCGGTGGCCAGGAACCGGATGCCCAGCTGGTCTGCCTTTTCTGCAAGAAGCCGGAATTTGACCAGGGGATTGCAGAAAATGCAGGGGTTGGGGGTGATTCCTTTGCAGTAACTGCGGCAGAAGGGCTCCACCACATTGGCCTCAAAATCTGCCTGAGCATCAATGATATGAAGGGGGACACCCAGGGACTGGGCGGTGGCCTGGGCAGCCTGAACGGCAGGCTCGTGTTCCGGACTGAACCGGATAACTGCACCGAATACCTGGAACCCCTGTTCCTGGAGGATTCGGACCACCACGCTGCTGTCCACTCCGCCGCTCATTCCAACCAGGACCTTGTCCTGCTCCTCGTAGGTGTTGAAGCCCTGTCCGGGCAAAATTTCTCCGCTCATCAATTCTCTCCTTACTTCTGGCGGCCGCCGTATTTTACGCTCTGAGCCACGGCCAAAGCGTCGCACCGCTCGTTCTCCGGGTGTCCCGCATGACCTTTCAGCCAGTGATAATGGATGGTGTGCTGTTCGGCCAAAAGCAGCAGCTGCCCCCACAAATCGGGGTTGAGGGCAGGGGACTTGTCGGCTTTTTTCCAACCTCTGGCCCGCCAGCTTTTGGCCCAGCCCTTTTCCAGGCCGTTGATCACATACTGGCTGTCACTGTACAGGTCCACCTCGCAGGGCTCTTTCAGGGCGGCCAGCCCATTGATGACTGCCAGCAGCTCCATCCGGTTATTGGTGGTGCTGGCTTCGCCGCCGCTCATCTCTTTTTCCACTCCTTTATAGCGGAGGATGGTCCCCCAGCCTCCGGGACCGGGGTTGCCGCTGCAGGCACCGTCGGTAAAAAGTTCAATACGTTTCATAATCCCTCACAAAAATTTATTCTGGTTCCATTATAATGCCAAGGGAGGGTTTGTACAAGCATAGAATCTCCCGTGGGGCCAATACTTATTTGACAAACAATAAAATACTGGGGTATAATAACAAAGACTATTTAGTATCGTGGCAAGCCATACCTATGGGGCCCGGTTGCGCCGAACAAGCGAACCTTACAGAGCCCAGGAAACAAACCATTGGTAACTAAAATACGCTGTCCGGGAAGTGGACGGCGTCCATTCTATTGAGATTATTAGGAGGATCTATGGAAGAAAAAAAGAAGATTACCCGTCCCCGTGCGCCCAAACCCGGCGATAAGGAAAAGTCCGGCGGAAAGGGAAAAGCTGCAGCGGCAAAGCAGCAGGGAACCCGGCAGGGCCAGGGCGGCGTGAAGTATGCCCGGCGGCAGACAGGGTTCCGTGCCCCCCGCCAGAGCCAGAAAGAGACAGCTCCCGCTGTGCCCCTGCACATTATCCCCCTGGGCGGCCTGGGAGAAGTGGGCAAGAACATTACCTACTACGAGTGTAACGGCGATGCCCTGATCGTGGACTGCGGCATTGTTTTCCCGGACAGCGACATGTTCGGTATTGACCTGGTCATTCCCGATTTTGCCTATGTGGAGCAGAATGTCCAGAAAATCAAGGGAATCATCATCACCCACGGTCACGAGGACCATATCGGCGGCCTGCCTTACCTGCTCAAGCGGGTAAACCTGCCTATTTACGCCACCAAACTGACCATCGGCCTTATCAAGAATAAGCTGGAGGAACACAACCTGCTGGGACAGACCAAGTTTGTGGAGATTACTCCCCGCCGTTCCTTCAAGCTGGGCTGTTTCTCTGTAGAGCCCATCCATGTAAACCACTCCATTCCCGATGCTGTGGCCTTCGCCATCACCAGCCCGGCAGGGGTGGTCATCCAGACCGGTGACTTCAAGATCGACTACACCCCTCTGCGGGATGACTGCACCGACTTGGATACTTTTGCAGAGTACGGCAAGAAGGGGGTATTGGCCCTCCTCAGCGACTCCACCAACTCGGAGCGCCCCGGCTATACCGCTACCGAACAGAAGGTGGCTTCCGGTGTCCGGAACCTGTTCCATCAGGCAGAGGACAAGCGAATTATCATCGCTACCTTTGCTTCCAACATTTACCGGATCCAGCAGATCATTGACCTGGCTGTGGAAAACGGCCGGAAGGTGGCTGTCAGCGGCCGGAGCATGATCGGAAATACCGAGATGGCTCAGGAGCTGGGATATCTCCATGTGCCGGACGGCACCATGATCGACATTGACCAGATCAATAAATATCCCCCCGAGAAGGTGGTCCTGATCACCACCGGCAGCCAGGGCGAGACCCTTTCGGCTCTGGCCCGGATGGCATCCAACAGCCACCGGAACGTGAAGGTGGGCCCCGGAGACTTTATCATTATCTCTGCAACCCCCATCCCCGGCAATGAAAAGACCGTGACCAAGGTGGTCAACGGATTGCTCCAGCTGGGCGCAGATGTGATTTATGAGAATATGTACGATGTCCATGTTTCAGGTCACGCCTGCCAGGAGGAGCAGAAGATGATGCTCACCCTCACCCGGCCTCAGTATTTCCTGCCGGTTCACGGAGAGTACAAGCAGCTGAAACGCCATGCAGACACTGCGGCATCCCTCCGGATCATTCCTCCCAAGAACATCCATATCGGTGAAATCGGCCAGGATATCATCATCAGCCGGGACAGCCTGAAACTGGGCAGCCCGGTCCAGGCCGGCGCCGTTATGGTGGATGGCCTGGGTGTAGGCGATGTGGGGAATGTAGTTCTTCGTGACCGCCGTCATCTGAGTGAGGACGGCCTGGTCATCGCAGTCTGCACCGTGGACGGAACCACCGGTCAGGTGCTGGCTGGCCCCGACCTGGTAAGCCGTGGCTTTGTGTATGTGCGGGAGAACGAGGAACTGATGAACGGTGCCCGTATCGCCGCCGAACAGGCCCTGGACCATGCTCTGGCCCGGAGCAACCGGTATGACTGGACCAGTGTAAAGGCCGCCATGCGGGAGAGTCTGTCAAGCTATATTTACCGGAAAACCAAGCGCAGTCCCATGATACTGCCCATTATTATGGAAGTTTGACCCTTCCCAGAGAGGAGATTATTAAGATGAAAGTATTGTTGCTTCAGGATGTAAAGACCATTGGCAAGAAGGATGAGATTCACGAGGTGTCCGACGGATACGCCCGGAACTTCCTTCTGCCCCGGAAGATGGCCGTGGCCGCCGACGCAGGCGCCCTGAACGTGGCCAAAACCAAGAGCGATGCAAAGGCTCACCACGCCGCAGAGGCCCTGGCCGCTGCCCAGGCTTTGGCAGAAAAAATCAAGGACCAGACCGTGGAACTGAAGGCTAAGGGCGGCGCAGCCGGTAAGCTGTACGGCAAGATCACTTCCAAGGATGTGGCCGCCGCTCTCAGCCGGAAAATCGGCACCGAGATTGACAAGCGGAAGGTAGAGCTGAGCCGGGATATCAAGGACTTCGGCACCACAGAATGCACTGTCCGGCTCCATCCCGGTGTGGTGGCTCCCTTCAAAGTCAAGGTAGAAGAACTCTAATTCAGGATATCTAGGAAAACAGAGGGGGTACCCTTTTGAAGAAGGAACATTCCATCCAGCTGGAAAGCCTGGGAGTGGAAATGCCCTACAGCATGATTGCCGAACAGGCAGTGCTGGGAGCGGCCATCGCCGACCAGGAGCAGCTTTCAGTAGTATCTCAGCTGCTCCGTCCGGAGTATTTCTATTCTGAAAAGAACCAGGCGGTTTTTGAAGAAATCCAGCGCCTCAGTGCCGACGGCACCGGGGTGGATGCGGTGACCCTGGTGGAGGCCTTGTCCCAGAGCAAGGAGTTTTCAGGCCAGGACGAGGCATTCCTTTATATTGAAAATCTGGTGGCTACGGTCCCCTCCGTAAGCAACGCCAAATCCTACGCAGAGATCGTGGCGGAGAAAGCCCGGCTTCGGCAGCTTATCTCCGCCGCCCGCCAGACCCTGGAAAACAGCGCCGAGGCGGATAGTAAAACCCTGCTGGAGCATGCAGAGCAGAACCTGTACGCCATCCACAATGAGGACCAGGGAAACGACGTGGTGGTTCTCCACGATTCCCTGCGGGAGAGCATTCTCCAGCTCCACAACCTGGCCAATGATACCGATGGTCAGTATAAGGGAATCCCCACCGGGTTCACCTATCTGGACGACGCTCTGGCCGGGGGACTGGGCCGAAGCGACCTGATTATTCTGGCCGCCCGTCCCGGTATGGGCAAAACCTCTTTTGCCCTGAACATTGCCACCAACGTGGCCAAGGACCGGAACATTCCCACCGTGGTCTTCAGCCTGGAAATGACCCGGGACCAGCTGACCAACCGTATTCTGTCCAGTGAAGCCGGAGTGGAAAGCAAAGCCTTCCGTACCGGCCAGCTGGAGGATTCCGACTGGGAAGACCTGGCCTTTGTCACCGAGAAACTTTCTGCTGCACCCCTTTATTTGAACGATACCTCCGGTATCTCCATTGGCGAGATGCGGGCCAAGCTCCGGATTCTCAACCAGAAGCTGAGCCCCAACCGGCTGGGACTTATTGTGGTGGACTACCTCCAGCTTATGAGCAGCGGCCGGAACATTGATAACCGGGTTCAGGAAGTCAGTGAAATCACCCGGAACCTGAAAATCATTGCCAAGGAGTTCAACGCTCCGGTGCTGGCGCTTTCCCAGCTGTCCCGTGCAGTGGAAAAGAACAGCGGGGGAAATAAACGCCCCCAGCTCAGTGACCTGCGTGACTCCGGTTCTATCGAACAGGACGCCGACATCGTTCTCTTTCTTTACCGGGAAGCCTACTATGAAAGTACCGGCAGCAAGAGCGAGGACTCCGGCCCTGTAAACCAGAACATTGCGGAATGTATCGTGGCGAAAAACCGTCACGGCGAGGTCCGCACCGTCAAGATCGGCTGGGATGGCTCCCATACCCGGTTCACCAACGTGGACTTTACCCATGAAGGCTAATTTGGACGTCTGGCAGCAGGCCCTGGAGAATTGCCGTAAACTGATTCCCCCGGGAACACGAGTGACCGCAGCCTGCTCCGGAGGAGCGGATTCTCTGGCGCTGCTGCTTTTTCTGAATCATAACAAGGACGCTCTGGGCATTGCCCTGGAAGCAGTACATATTGACCATGGCTTCCGTCCCTCTTCCGCCCGGGAAGGGGAATATGTGGCCCAAATCTGCAAGGAGCTGGGACTGCCTTTCCATCTGGTAAAACTCCGGGAGGAGAGGGCAGACTGGAAACAGTCGGCCAGTGAGGAATGGGCCAGAAATGCCCGGTATGAAGTTTATGGCCGGCTCATCGGCCCCGGAAGGGTGGTGGCAACCGCCCACACCCTCAGCGACCAGGCTGAGACCATTCTTCTTAGAATGGCCAGGGGAACGGGACTTCATGGATTGGCAGGAATCCCGGTAAAGAGCCGGGGAGTGGTCCGGCCACTGTTGGGCGTCACCCGTGCCCAGACCGAGGAATACTGCCGGGCCATGGGCAGAGAGTGGGTCACGGACGAATCCAACCATACTGACCGATATGCCCGGAACCGGGTCCGACGTCAGGTGATTCCCGGGCTGGAAACGGTCAATCCACAGGCCCAGCAGGCCCTGGCCGCTCTGGCCGGACAGATGAGGGAACTGGACCAGTATTTCCGGGAAAAGGCTGAAATTCTTCTGAATCAGGCCAAAATTCCCGGCGGATACCGGGCGGAGGTATTAAAGAAAGCAGACCTACCTATATTAAAGGAAGTCCTTCGTCAAATCATCAGCCAGTACCGGGACCCGAACAGGGAACTGGTGGAACGGGCCTGCAACGCCGTGAAAAGCGGGGGAGCGGTCCAGCTTACCGCACACCATCTTTTGGAGGTGCGGCAGAATAAACTGTCGGTGTGGGACCCGCAGGGGACTCCGCCGTCGGCATTTTTTCTGAAAAAACAGGAACTGGGAGAGAAAACCACCTATGAGATGGGGGAATATCTCGTCAGTTTGGAAGTATTGAATTGTGAAAAAACTCTGAAAGATGTCTTTGTTCACAAAAAGGACTACATTTTTTTGGCAGACTATGCTAAAATACCATGTGACTTGGTCCTGCGGACCCGGCAGCCGGGGGACCATTACTGCCATCCTCTCCGGGGACAGACCAAATCCCTGAAAAAATGGGATAATGAACTGGGACTTACTCCTGCCCAGCGGTTAAGGCCGCTTCTGGCAGGGAAGGAACACCAGGTGGTCTGGCTCTGGGACCAGGGAACGGCAAAGGAATTTCTGCCGGATGAACAGACCGGAACGGTGCTGGTCATCAGCCAGGAAAAGAAAGGATAATCCAGATGAGTATGCATGACGATATTCAGGAAATTTTGGTCAGTGAAGCAGAACTGAAAGAAAAGGTGACTCAGCTGGGAGAACAGATCAGCCGAGACTATGCAGGCAAGAATCTGCTCCTTGTTTCCATTCTCAAGGGTTCAGTGGTGTTTATGGCCGATCTTATGCGGGCCATTACCATCCCTGCATCCATTGATTTTATGGTGGTGTCCAGTTACGGGGCAGGTACCAATACCAGCGGTCTGGTCAAGATCGTCAAGGACCTGGACCAGAACCTGGCCGGGAAGGACGTACTGATTGTGGAAGATATCCTGGATACAGGCGTTACCCTCTCCAAGCTGAAACCCATGCTGGAGCTGCGTAACCCAAACAGTATCCGGATCTGCACCATCCTGGATAAGCCTTCCCGCCGGAAAGCAGATATCACCGCAGATTATCAGGGATTTGCAGTCCCGGATGAGTTTGTGGTGGGGTACGGTCTGGACTATAATGAAAAGTACCGCAACCTTCCCTTTGTGGGAGTCCTCAAACCCCAGGTTTACCAGAAGTGACCCGGGGTCATTCCCTTGGAAAAGGGAGACAAAGACAGGAGTGAGATTCTTTGCAGAAAAAACCGTTTAATATTTTCCCGCTGATCCTGGTCATGGTCCTGGCGGTGGCGGCCTTCAGTTGGATGGGTACCAGCGATACCGTCAGCACCCTGGGCTATTCCAAGGTCATCAGTTATTTTGAAAATAATCAGGTTACCCGGTTCGACCTGGACCTGAACAACTATACCATTGACCTGTATCTGAAAGAGGGCGCTGTCCCTCTGCCTGAGGATGCAGTTTCCCTGGACCAGAAGCAGACGGATGCAGCCGGCGGCCTGCTCAGCGCTCAGCTGCAGCAGCAGGCCGAACCCAAGGATTACAATGGAGCAACTGCTTATATTTCCTATAAGCTTCCCTTGATCAATTATTTCCTGGAAGATGTGCGGGGATATATTGAGGCTTACGATGAGGCCAACCCCGATGCTCCCATGATTTATGACTACCTGCCCGCCAAGGCTACCATTCCCTGGCTGGAGGTAGGGTTCTATGCCATCCTTATGGGCGGTATGGTCTTTATGCTCTTCTTCATGTACCGTGGCGGCGGAGCCGGCGGCAACATTATGAATGTGGGCAAGGCCAAGGTGAAGGACCAGCAGGAAGGCCAGCGGAGAGCGACCTTCCAGGATGTGGCCGGTGCGGACGAGGAAAAGCAGGAACTGAGCGAAATCGTGGAGTTCCTGAAAGACCCCAGTAAGTTCAACAGCCTGGGCGCCCGGATTCCCCACGGTGTGCTGCTGGTAGGCCCTCCGGGTACCGGTAAAACTTTGCTGGCCCGGGCCTGCGCCGGAGAAGCAGGGGTGCCTTTCTACTCCATCTCCGGTTCTGACTTTGTGGAAATGTATGTTGGCGTGGGCGCATCCCGTGTGCGTGACCTGTTTGACAAAGCCAAAAAGACCATGCCCAGCATTATCTTTATCGACGAGATCGACGCCGTAGGCCGCCAGCGCGGCGCCGGCCTGGGCGGCGGTCACGACGAACGGGAACAGACCCTGAACCAGCTGCTGGTGGAGATGGACGGCTTTGATGCCAATGACGGCGTAATTGTTATGGCCGCCACCAACCGGGCAGACATCCTGGATAAGGCTCTGCTCCGTCCCGGCCGTTTTGACCGCCAGGTTTATGTTGGCCTGCCCGATGTAAAGGGCCGTGAGGAAATCCTCAAGGTCCATACCCGGAATAAGCCCCTGGGACCTGACGTTAACCTGAAGAAGATTGCCCAGCAGACCGCAGGCTTTGCAGGCGCTGACCTGGAAAACCTGGTAAACGAGGCCGCTCTTCTGGCTGCCCGCCGGAACAAGAAGGCTATTACCCATGTAGAGATCGAGGAGGCCAGCATCAAGGTGGTGGCCGGTCCCGAGAAGAGAAGCCGTGTGGTTACCGATAAGGAGAAGCGGCTTACCGCTTACCATGAGGGTGGTCACGCTATCACCGGTTACTGCTGCCCCACCCATGACCCGGTTCATCAGATCAGCATTATTCCCCGTGGCCAGGCCGGCGGTTATACCATGTATCTGCCTGATAAGGATGCCAGCTATGTGACCCGCACTGCCATGTGGGAGAATATTGTCTGCCTGCTGGGCGGCCGTGTGGCCGAGGACCTGGTTCTGGATGATATCTCCACCGGTGCTTCCAACGACCTGGAACGTGCCACTGCCACTGCTCGGAGCATGGTTACCCGGTACGGCTTCTCCGAGAAGCTGGGCCCCGTGGTATATGGCAACGATCCCGGCCAGACCTTCCTGGGCCGTGACCTGAACAGCGGAAAGGGCTACTCTGAAGAGGTGGCCAGCGAGATCGACCATGAGATTCGCAGCATTGTGGACCAGGCCTATGTCCAGGCCAAGGAGATTCTCTCCGCCCACATGCCCGAACTGCACAAACTGGCAGCTGCTTTGATGGAAAGAGAAAAGCTGTCCGGGGAGGAGTTCCGGATCATTATGGAGGGGGGAGACCTGCCTGAGGAAGATCAGGAAGAAACCCAGGTAACTGTGGAATGGGCAGAACCTGCGGAAACTGCCCAGCCGGCGGAGAGTGCCCAGAACGCTCAGGAGCCTACAGATCCTCAGCCCCTGTTCGGGGACGAAGATCTGCCCCAGGAATAATTCCGGTAGAGGAGGAATCTGTTGTGGAACAAAATTATAATCTGTTGGCACAGTCCCGGGCCAACTATTATACCCAGGGCAGTCCCATCCAGTTTGTCCGGGTGGAATTGCTGAAAGGGGACGTGACCGGGGAAATTGCCGTCTGCCTTACCTTTAAGAACATCAGCCAGTTCCCTGTGACCGGACTTGTGATTCGGTTCAAGTGCAAGAGCCCCGCCGGAGAGGTACTCTGTGAGGACCAGTTCTATTATGAGGGAATGCATGTAGGCCAGGGAGAGCTGTTCGGCAGCGATGATGCTGTCTACATTGGTAATGACCCTGTAGGCAGCGTGGAAGTTACCCTGGACCGGGCATTCCTGGAGGATGGCAGCGCCCATTCTCTGGCCGGATATAAACGGCAGCGGCTGCCCAGCCCCAAGCTGCTCCCTCCCAACCTGGCTCAGGCTATGGAGGAGCGTCTGGGCAAAAGCCCCATGAACACTGTACCCCAGGTTCTGGACGAGGGCTGGTATTGTGCCTGTGGCGCTTTCCATCCCAACGAGGAGGGAACCGTCTACTGCAGCGAGTGCGGTTCTGACCGGATCATGCTCCAGAATCTGCTCACCAGCCTTATGCAGGACCGTCCCATGCAGCAGCCCAAAGAGGCACAGCCTGTCCAGCCGGTCGAGGAGCCTGAGAAGCCCATGACCGACCAGGAGCGGTTTGCCAGCCTCTACCACAAAGAGCGGGGAGACCTGGAAGAAACCGATGAACTGGACGGCGCCACCCGCCAGATGGACCTGCCTCCCAAGGGCCGTATGCGGTCCGACCTGGAGGAAACCCTGGAGCAGCCCCCCATGGGCCGCTATGACGATGAGGAGGACGGCTATGCCGGTCCCTTCAGTGATGCAGTGGCCCAGCGGATCATCAGCCTGGCTCCTCCCATCACTGCGATCCTCTGCGCCATTATCCTGGCAGTAGGAGCAGTAGCATACTTTGTGTAATTGAATATGAAAAGCGGCGGAATTGTTCCGCCGCTTTTTTCTTGGGAGAGGAACCTTGACTTTTTATTCGGAAACATGATTAAATAAATAAGTATGCAGTAAAAAATAGTAGTACCCTTTTGTGAGAGGAAGAACGCAGCTATGGCAAAGAAGCAGGAATATGGCAACGACAGTATTGTCAGCCTGAAAGGTGCAGACCGGGTCCGCCGCCGCCCCGCCGTTATCTTCGGATCGGACGGAGTGGAAGGGTGCGCCCATTCCATTTTTGAGATATTGTCCAACTCCATCGACGAAGCCAAGGAGGGATACGGAGATAAGATCACTCTTACCCGGTTCAAGGACGGCTCTGTTCAGGTGGAGGACTTTGGCCGGGGTATGCCGGTAGATTACAACAAGGCCGAGGGCCGGTATAACTGGGAACTGCTCTTCTGCGAAATGTACGCAGGAGGCAAATACGGGGACGGGGAGGACAACTACTCCTTCAGCCTGGGTCTGAATGGTCTGGGCCTTTGCGCTACCCAGTACGCCAGCCGGTGGATGAAAGCAGATATCTACCGGGACGGCACCCACTATCACCTGGAATTTGAACGGGGAGAAAATGTGGGCGGCCTGAAAACTGAGCCGGTTAAAGGGAAGAGAACAGGGACCGTCATCCGCTGGATGCCGGATACCGAGGTATTCACCGACATCAATGTGCCCCGGGAATACTACCTGGATGTGCTCCGCCGTCAGGCAGTGGTCAACGGGGGAATTTCCCTGATTTTCCGGGATGAGCTGACCCCCGACCAGCCCGAGGTGACCTTCTGCTATCAGAACGGCATCAAGGACTATGTGGAGGAATTTGTGGGGCTGGACGGCCTGACCCCTGTGGTGTACGGGGAATCCTCCGCCCGTGGCCGGGACCGGGAGGACCAGCCTGAATATAATGTGAAGATGAGCGCCGCTTTCTGCTTTTCCAACAAAAAGCAGCTGCTGGAGTATTACCATAACTCCTCCTGGCTGGAGCATGGCGGCAGCCCCGACCGGGCGGTCAAATTGGCTTTTGTCCAGCAGATCAACCAGTATCTGAAATCCAAGAATATGTACAAAAAAGGGGAGAGTGCCGTCACCTTCACCGACGTTCAGGACTGTCTGGTGTATGTGTCCTCCACCTTCTCCACCGCCAACTATACCAGCTACGAGAACCAGACCAAGAAGGCCATCACCAACAAGTTTGTGGCCACTGCCATTACCGAGTTTTTGAAGCGGACCCTGGAGACCTACTTCCTGGAAAAACCGGAGGAAGCCCAGAAAATCTGCCAGCAGGTCCTTATCAACAAGCAGAGCCGGGAACAGGCGGAAAAGACCCGTGTGGGCATCAAGGCCACCCTCACCAACAAGATGGACATGGCCAACCGGGTTCAGAAGTTTGTGGATTGCCGTACCAAGGACCCCAGCCGCCGGGAACTCTACATCGTGGAGGGCGACTCCGCTATGGGCGCCGTCAAGACCAGCCGGGACAGTGAGTATCAGGCCATTATGCCCATCCGTGGCAAAATCCTCAACTGCCTCAAGGCAGACTATTCCCGTATCTTCAAGAGCGATATCATCACCGACCTGATTCGGGTCATGGGCTGCGGGGTAGAGCTGGGCGGCAAACAGAAGAGCAAAGACCTGGCTACCTTTGATTTGGGAAATCTGCGGTTCAATAAAATCATTATCTGTACCGACGCCGATGTGGACGGCTACCAGATTCGCACCCTGGTGCTGACCATGCTTTACCGGCTTACCCCCACCCTTATCAAAGAGGGATATGTGTATATTGCAGAATCTCCCCTTTACGAAATCACCACCAAGAACCGCACCTACTTTGCCTACAACGAACCGGAGAAGACTGATATTCTGGCCCGGATCGGAAAGGAAAAGTATACCATCCAGCGGAGCAAAGGTCTGGGTGAAAACGACCCCGAGATGATGTGGCTCACCACCATGAACCCGGAAAGCCGCCGTCTCATCAAGGTCCAGCCCACCGATGCAGACCATACTGCTCAGGTGTTTGACCTGCTGCTGGGGGACAACCTGGCAGGCCGTAAGCAGTATATTGCAGACCACGGCAGTGAGTATATGGACGACCTGGATGTAAGCTGAGAAAGGAGAGGAAAGAATGGCAAGAAAAAAAGAAAAGAAAACTGCCCCTGTCCGTCCTCAGCTGGGAGAAGGGGTGGAAATTCTCAACGCCGGTACGGTGCTGGAGGACCCTATCACCAATACCCTGGAATCCAACTATATGCCCTACGCCATGAGCGTTATTGTCTCCCGGGCCCTGCCTGAGATTGACGGATTCAAGCCCGCCCACCGGAAACTCCTTTACACCATGTATGGGATGAAGCTGCTGGGCCCCACCCGTACCAAGAGCGCCAACATCGTGGGCAGCACCATGCATCTGAACCCTCACGGCGATGCTGCCATCTATGAAACCATGGTCCGTATGGGCCGGGGAAACGAGAGCCTGCTGGTTCCCTATGTGGACAGCAAGGGGAACTTCGGTAAGGCGTACAGCCGGGATATGGCCTATGCTGCCGCCCGGTATACCGAGGCCAAGCTGGAGCCTATCTGTGAGGAGCTGTTCCGGGACATTGACAAGGATACGGTGGATTTTGTCCCCAACTACGACGGCACCACCACCGAGCCTACCATGCTCCCTGTAACTTTCCCCACCATTCTGGCCAACAATACCCTGGGTATTGCGGTAGGTATGGCAAGTAATATCTGCTCCTTCAACCTGACCGAACTGTGTGAGACCACTGTGGCCCTGATGAAGGACCCGGACCATGACCTGTCCACCACTCTGCCGGCTCCCGACTTTGTGGGAGGCGGTCAGATCCTCTACGACCAGGCCGAGATGGAATCGGTGTATAACCAGGGCCGGGGTTCTATCCGGGTCCGGGCTTCCTGGGAATATGTTCCCGAGGGGAACATGATTGAGATTCGGCAGATTCCCCCCACCACCACGGTGGAAGCCATTATGGACAAGATCACCGACCTGGTCAAACAGGGAAAGGTGAAGGAAATCAGTGATATGCGGGATGAGACCGACTTGAACGGTCTCAAGCTCACCCTGGACCTGAAACGGGGCCAGGACCCGGAAAAGCTGATGGCCAAGCTGTTCAAGGCTACCCCCCTGGAGGACCCCTTCAGCTGCAACTTCAATGTGCTGGTGGCAGGTCAGCCCCGGGTCATGGGAGTGCGGGAAATCCTCAACGAGTGGGTGGCTTTCCGGACCGAATGTGTCCGCCGCCGCACCTACTTTGATTTGAAGGGGAAGGAAAAGCGGCTCCACCTGCTTCGTGGTCTGGAAGCCATCCTGCTGGACATTGATAAGGCTATTAAAATCGTCCGGGAGACCCAGGAAGACGCAGAGGTCATCCCGAACCTGATGATTGGCTTCGGAATTGATCAGACCCAGGCAGAGTATGTGGCGGAAATCAAACTCCGACATCTGAACCGGGAATACATCCTGAAACGGACTCAGGAAATTCAGGAGCTGGAGGAGGAAATCCGCCAGCTCAAGGAGATTCTGGATTCTCCCGCAAAAATCAAAAAGGTGATCATCGGGGAACTGCAGGGGGTTGCCAAGAAATACGGCAAACCCCGGCGGAGCCAGATTCTCTACCAGCTGCCCCAGGAGGAGGACGAGGAGCCGGAGGACGAGACCCCCGACTATCCCTGCCACATCTTCTTCACCCGGGAGGGATATTTCAAGAAAATCATTCCTCAGTCCCTTCGGATGGCCAGTGAGCAGAAACTGAAAGAGGGAGACGAAATCATCTTTACTCAGGAAAGCCACAACACGGCCCAGCTTCTGGTCTTTACCAACAAGTGCCAGGTGTACAAGACCCGCCTGTCCGAGTTTGCGGACTGCCGGGCCAGCGCCATGGGTGATTACCTTCCCAGCAAGCTGTCCATGGAGGAGGGGGAGGTCCCCGTATTCCGTGCGGTGACCGACGATTACCAGGGCTATCTCCTTTTCTTCTTCCAGAACGGAAAATGCGCCAAGGTTCCCCTGGAAAGCTACGCCACCAAGACCAACCGGAAGAAGCTGCTTAAAGCTTACAGCGATAAAGCCCCCCTGGCCGCAGCCATCCAGATCGGGGAGGAGACCGAGCTGGCCATCCGGACCTCTGCGGACCGGATGCTTCTGGTGGGAACCGCTCAGATTCCCGCCAAGGCAACCAAGGACACCGCAGGCGTTTCGGTGATTACTCTGAAAAAGAATCAGACCATCCAGAGCGTACAGCCGGCAGAAAATATGGAACTGTCCAACCCTCACCGGTACCGTGTCCGGACCCTTCCCGCAGCGGGAGCCCTGCTCCGGGAGGAAGATTTGGTCCAGCAGCTGACTTTGTAAGGGAAAAAATAAAATTTTGATTACATCTGACAGAAATAACATTTTTAAATAGTCAAAAGAAGTGTTCTGCTTTGATGTTCTCGATAGGCGTATTTTGCTCTTTCAAAGAGCTGATACGCCTGTTTTTTATATTGTGTTTGCCTGATAATTTTTAAAATTAAGGAGAGGCAAATAGTTATAGTAATAGCTTTTGAAAATGAGCATCCGGGAATAGCAATTTACTTGTAAATGCGCCTTATAAAAAATAATATGGATAAGGAACTAAACATTTTTCTATATGGTAATCGAACGCTATTCCCTACCAGATTGTCTAGTAAAAGTGACCTTGTTTTTTATTGCAAAATTTCGCAACATATGGTACAATCTGCCTGGATATTTACGATGGATGGAGGGAAATCGTGTTATGGCTTGGGTGGATTTTACAATCTGTTTGTTTTTAGGCATGTTTGGTGTACATAAATTTAGAGAGAAAAAAGTGGGTATGGGTATTTTGTATTTCTTTACCTGCGGCTTGTTTGGAATTGGTTGGATTTATGATTGTATTCGATATTTTATAGTAGCTCTTAAAGGTGAACGCATTATTGGAGAACAGCGGATGGATATTGTTCAAAGACAGCTTGCTGACGATGAGCCATTGCCTATTGTGACTTCTGGTAATGTATTGATGACTGCGGGTGAAATATGTCATTATAATGCTCCTGCGGTATTTGTTAAAACAAAAAATGTGGTTGTCGGTTATTCTGGTGGAAGTAGTGGTGTTAACATCAGGATAATGAAAGGAATGTCCTATCGCGTGGGAGCCTCTAAATCAACGCCTATTAGAGGAGATGTGCAGGAAAAGACACCGGGTATACTTACCATTACTAATAAGAGAATCATTTTTTCTGGAAGTAAGGGAGCCTTTGATAAAAAGATTACGGCTCTTTCATCTGTTACTCCTTATAATGATGGTATATCCTTCCAGTTTGGAGAAAAGCAGTATCCTCTTATGAGCGATGAACCTGGTTATATTTGCCAGATTTTGGCTCGGATAATTAACGCTGTTGAGATTTAAGAATAGAAACTGTTGAAATTAAGGAGTTTCTGGCTTCTGTTGAGACAGGTATACTTTCCACTAAAGATTGGAGCAATAGATTTTTTTGTTCTGCGATGCTCGGAAAAGAAGTAATTTGCATAGGTTGTATAGGATGAAAATGGGAAAATCCCTTGCATTTCCCGGTTTTCTGTGATAGTATATTATCCGTATTACACCCGAAGGAGCGTTTAAATATGTCTATGATCGAGATCGTAAGCGGCGCTATCCTCATTCTGGCCGCTGTTATCATTATTGCTTTCGTACTTCTCCAGGATCCCAAGGGCCGGGGCCTGTCCGGTGCTATCATGGGCGGCTCTGCCGATATGATGGGCGCTCGCAGCGCAACCAACGAGGCTAAGATGGCTAACCTGACCAAGGTGTTCGGCATTATCTTTGCTGTGGTTTGCCTGGCCGTCTGCATTATCAGCGGCAGACTGGGCTGATTTGATTTAACAACCGGACCCGCTGTGGGACCTTGGGCTGTGGA
This sequence comes from uncultured Clostridia bacterium, assembly GCA_944387885.1. Classification (GTDB taxonomy): domain Bacteria; phylum Bacillota; class Clostridia; order Oscillospirales; family Ruminococcaceae; genus CALXEN01. The sequence continues at coordinate 62,662 of CALXGR010000001.1, read as the reverse complement.
GCCCGGGCCTGGGCGGGTCCTTTTTTTCAAAGGTAAACAAAAAATCTATGTCCATTAAAAGTAAAGTGATACAGGAACTGTCCCGCCGCCCCCGGCGGATGGGAGAGCTGAAAAAGAAACTGGGTAACGACAGGAAAGTTCTGGCCGCAGTGAATGAACTGGAAAAACAGGGCAAGCTGTTCCGGCGGGACGGAATGCTGGTTCTTACCGGTAAAAAGGAACTGATGGCAGAGCTGGAAGATGCCATTCCCTGCACCCTGGTCAAACTGGGCGCCACCTTTGGCTTTGCCACCCGGGATGACGGGGAAGGAGATATCTTTATCCCCGGCAGAAGCCTGATGGGAGCCATGCCCCAGGACCAGGTGCTGGTCCGCCTTTTCCCCAAGCCCCGGGTCCCCGGAAGCGTGGAAGGGGAAGTGGTGGCCATTACCAAGGAGCAGAACCGCTTTGTCGGCGTGGTTGCCGAAAATGAGAAGGGGCGGCTGGTCCTTATCCCTGACCGCTGCCCGGATACTCCGCTTCTCATCCGGAAAAATGCAGACGGGGGAGCAGTGCCCGGCGAAAAAGCTGCGGTGGAGATTCTGGAACGGGGGACCAGCCACAGCGACCATCGGGCAGGAGTATCGGTCCGGTTCGGAAACAGCCAGAGTGCCGCCATCTGCATCAAGGGACTCCTTTATGACCGGGGGATCCAGCGCCAGTTCCCTGACCTGGTAAAGAAGGAAGCCAAAAAGCTGGAAAATGTTCAGATCACCTCCAAGGACTGGGAGGGCCGCACCGACCTGCGGGACCTGCCTATCTTTACCATTGACTCGGAAAGTACCCGGGATATTGACGATGCCGTCAGCTGCCGGGAAATCTCCGGAGGGTATGAGCTGGGAGTCCACATTGCCGATGTGAGCCATTATGTTACCCCGGGCAGTCAGCTGGACCAGGAAGCCTTTCACCGTGGAACCAGCATTTATTTTGGGGATAAGGTCATTCCCATGCTGCCCAAGCAGCTTTCCAACGGCATCTGCAGCCTGAATCCCGGGGAGGACCGGCTGGCCCTCAGCTGCCTTATCCGACTGGATTTGAAGGGGAATATCAAGGAATATCGTTTTGCCAAGTCTGTCATTCACAGCCGGGTTAAGGGCGTGTATGAGGAGATCAACGCCATCCTGGCAGGACAGGCTTCCCCGGAACTTTACGCCAAATACGGGGAGGTATCGGGGCAGTTTGACCCCATGCTCCAGCTTTATCATCTCCGGGAAAAACTCCGGGATGAGCGGGGCGGTATGAGGATCGAGAGCAACGAGTGCAAGTTCCTTTTTGACGAGGAAGGACGCTGCGTGGATATCCTGAAACGGGAACGGGGATTGTCGGAGCAGATGATCGAGGAGTTTATGCTCCTGGCCAACGAGTGCGCCGCCAATCTGGCCCGCACTGAGGAATTCCCCCTGGTCTACCGGGTCCATGAAGAACCGGACGCTCAGCGGATGGAAAAACTCCAGACCGTGCTGGAAGCCTGCGGCCTTCACCCGGTCTTCAAGAAGGCAGTCCCCACCCAGAAGGAACTGGGGGTGCTGCTGGACGAGACCCGGGGCACCACCCTGGAACGGGCGGTCCACACCGGTGTTCTCCGGAGCATGGCAAAGGCCCGGTATGAGGATAAGCCCCTGGGGCACTTTGGTCTGGCCCTGGAGGACTACGCCCACTTTACCAGTCCTATCCGCCGGTATCCTGACCTGGCGGTCCACCGGATCCTCACCGATTACCTGGACGGAATGCCCATTTCCCAGCTGAAGCAGGAGTATGGGGAGTTTGTCCGGGAGGCAGGGCTTCAGTCCAGCCAGAAGGAAGGGGAGGCCATGCAGATGGAGCGGGATGCGGATGATCTGTATATGGCTGAGTATATGCAGTCCCACCTGGGCGAAAGCTATGAAGGAATCGTGTCGGGGGTCACCCGCCGGCGGACTTTTGTGGAACTTTCCAACGGTGTGGAAGGCAGCCTGGCGGTGGAGGAACTGTGCAAGGGAGAGCCTGTGGTCCATGAGGGAGTGCGGGTGTCCGACCCCATCTCGGGCAAGAGCTGGATGCTGGGAGACCCCATAATGGTCACCGTGGCTTCGGTCCAGGTGCCTATGGCCAGAATCGACCTGGTCCCCGCCAAGCCCCAGGAAGAAGAATAAGCATTGAAAATTCCCGGCAGACTTTTTCTTGTCTGCCGGGAATTTTTTCTTTCTCTCCTGCATACAATGTGAGCAGACCAAAACAGAAAGTGGGAGTAGGAAGAAATGAAAGTCAGTCGCTTGAAATATGATCCGGAGCTGCAGCGGTATCAACCGGACCTGGAGCAGGAACTGCGGGACTGTCTGCGCCAGCTGGAGTATAACCAGAACTGGTTTGACCTGGAGACAGAACCGGAATTGATTGAGCAGAGAATCTATGAGCGGGAAGCCCTGCGGTGCCGGTACCGGTATCTGCTCCGGCGGGCCAGGGACCTGGGATTGCGGGCGGTGGTGTAATGGGTTACTGGATGGCAGGAGGAGGCTGTCTGGCCTTAGTGCTGGCGGCGGCCCTGCAGGAACCGCACCCGTTTCGGGCTGTTATTACCAGCGCCATCGGAGGAATTGCAGCCCTGGCTGCGGTGAACGGCCTGGCTGCGGCCACCGGTGTCAGCCTGGCTTTGAATCCTTTATCGGTGCTGGTCAGCCTGGTGCTGGGAGCTCCCGGAGTGGTGGGAATGCTCCTTTTGAATCTTCTTTGAAAAACAGCCCTCTGCCGGAAATTCGGCGGGGGGCTGCTGGTTTTCCGAGGCAAATTGACAGTGAAAATGAGGGATGATACAATGAGCCTAATCAGAAAAAGAGGAGGCTCACCGCCATGAAACTGGGAATCATCGGGGCAGGAAAAATCGTAAAGGAATTTCTGCCCAGCCTGACAAAAATAGAAGGATTGGAAATCACAGGGATTATGAGTACCCCTAAAAGCCTGGATAAGGTAAAAGCCCTGGCTGCAGAATATGGCATCCCTCACGGGGTAGCTACCTTTGAGGAACTCTGCGCTACCGGAATGGACACCGTTTATGTGGCTGTTCCCAACCATCTCCACTATGAATATGGCAAAAAGGCATTGGAGCGGGGGCTCCATGTGATTCTGGAAAAGCCCATTACCGCCAACATCCGGGAGGCGGAGGAACTGGCTGCCCTGGCCCGGGAAAAACAGCTTTTCCTGTTTGAGGCCATCACCACCCCTCATATGGGCAACTACCAAAAAATCCGGGAATGGCTTCCCCGGATCGGGCCCGTCAAGTTGGCCCAAAGCCAGTTCACCCAGTATTCTCCCCGGTACGATGATTTCCGGGAGGGGAAGACGGTGCCCGCCTTTGACCCGGCTCAGGCAGGTGGCGTGCTGATGGATTTGGGACTCTACACCCTCCATTTTATAATGGACCTTTTCGGGATGCCGGAACAGGCGGTCTATTTTCCCAACATGGAGCTGGGAAGCGACACCAGCGGTGTCATTCACCTGAACTATGGCAGTTTCCAGGGGCTTTGCGTAGCCGCCAAGGACGGCCAGGGAATCACAGGCGGAATGATTCAGGGAACGGAAGGGTATATCCAGTCCCTGGAACTGCCCAATTCTGTGGGTAAAGTAGTCCTCACCATGCGGGACGGAACCCGGGAAGAGTACGACGACGGAATGTGCGAGACCCGGGCAATCCCCGAGTTCACTGCATTCATGAACGCCATCCGGGACAAGGACTATGAATTCGGGGAAAAGTGCCTGGAGGAAAGCCTGAATGTCTGCCGGGTCATGACCCGGGTCCGGCTGGCCGCGGGAATTCGTTTTCCCGGGGAATCCTGATGTGAAGGAGAGGTCTGTATGATTCAGTGGGGAATCCTGGGGGCGGGGAATATCGCCCACCGCTTTGCCGCCAGCCTGGCCGGGGAACCGGACTGCCGGCTGGCAGCCATCAGCGGCCGGAACCCGGAAAAGCTGAAAGCATTTTCCGCTCTTTTCGGGAACCCGGTTTGGTATACCGATCACCAAGCCCTTATAGACGACCCTCAGGTGGATGCCATTTATCTGGCTCTGCCTCACGGCCTGCACCGGGAATGGGCGGTGAAGGCCCTGGCCGCCGGAAAGGCTGTTCTCTGCGAAAAACCTGCGGTCCTCCACCAGGAGGAGATGGCCCAGATTGCCCGGACTGCCCGGGAACACGGCACCCTGTTTATGGAAGCCATGAAGACCCGGTTTGTCCCGGCCTACCCTAAAATCAGGGAAGTGCTGGCTTCGGGTGAAATCGGGACCATCACCGGAATGACAGCCTCCATCTGCAATAACTCGCTGGATCATATCCCGGCGGGATGCTACCTCATTGACCCCGAACAAGGAGGGATCCTCTGGGACTGCGGCATCTATGCGGTCAGCTGGGCGGAGGATTTCGGAAAGGGAGACTTCCGGGTGACAGAGACCGAGACCCGATTTCTGTACGGGGTGGACAGTTATGTCCGGGCCCGGCTGGAATTTGAAAATATCCCGGTGACAGTGGAGGCCGCTTTTGATGAGAAGAAGCCCCGGGAGACTGTTTTTTACGGAACAGAAGGGGAGCTGCACGTCCATGAGCAGCACCGGAGCCAGGGCTTTACGGTGCTGTCCAGAGGAGGGAAGCTCTATACCGTGGAACTGCCCTATGAGGGAGACGATTTCTCCGGACAGATCCGGCATTTTGTGTCCTGCCTGAAAGAAGGCCGTACCGAAAGCCCGGTCATGCCTTTGGAGGCTTCTCTCCGGTGCGCCGGAATCATCGACCGAATCCGGGAACAATTTCCTCAGAAATAAAAGTGTAAAGGATTTTGCCTTGACAATAAAAAACAGCGCCGGGAAAATTCCTGGCGCTGTGATTTCTTTAAATGGGAAAACGACTGAACCGTAAGCCGGGTTCTGTATTAAACGACGATCTATCTCGACTTGCTGTTGCCAGCAAGCTCAAGCCCTCTCCGGGGCGCGCGAAGCTCCGCCGGGACCAAAGGCCCCATGCCCCATACGGAGGTTGCTTCAGGTAGGGTTTACATAGCCGCTGTGTCACCACAACGCTGGTGAGCTCTTACCTCGCCTTTCCATCCTTACCGCAAAAATGCGGCGGTTTCTTTCTGTTGCACTATCCCTGGGGTCACCCCCGGCTGCCGTTAGCAGTTACCATGCTTCTGAAAAGCCCGGACTTTCCTCAGAGCGGACAAGCCGCCCCGCCGCCGTATGTTTCACTCGTTTTCCCTAGCTACTGTACCATAGAAAGGAAATTTTTTCAAGGGGCCGGGGGCATCCGAAAAGGGGAAAAGTCATATTTTATTTAACCCTCTATTGCATTAAAGCGGGAAAAATGGTATTATTATCCTGTTCTCTTCCTATGGAGGGAAAAGGGTAAGTATATGAAAAAGTAAATGAAGGGAGAACCAAGTATGATTACCAACGAGTATCTGAAGGGTGTATACGAGGGCCTGGCTGCCCGGAATGCTGCAGAACCTGAGTTCCTGCAGGCTGTTCGGGAAGTGCTGGAAAGCATTCAGCCCCTGGTGGAGCGTCACCCCGAGTACGAGAAGTACGGCGTGGTGGAGCGTATCGTAGAGCCTGAGCGGATGATTTTCTTCCGTGTTCCCTGGGTGGACGACAACGGCAAAGTCCAGGTAAACCGTGGCTACCGTGTACAGTTCAACAGTGCCATCGGCCCCTACAAGGGCGGCCTGCGGCTCCATCCCACTGTAAATGCTTCTGTTCTCAAGTTCCTGGGCTTTGAACAGATCTTCAAGAACAGCCTCACCGGTCTGCCCATCGGCGGCGGCAAGGGCGGCGCGGACTTTGACCCCAAGGGCAAGAGCGATATGGAAGTCATGCGTTTCTGCCAGAGCTTCATGACTGAGCTGTCCAAGCACATCGGCCAGTTCACCGACGTGCCCGCCGGCGACATTGGTGTTGGCGCCCGTGAGATCGGCTATATGTACGGTCAGTACAAGCGGCTGAAGAACGAGTTTACCGGCGTGCTCACCGGCAAGGGCCTCAAGTGGGGCGGCAGCCTGGTTCGTACCGAGGCTACCGGTTACGGCCTGTGCTACTTCACCGAGGAAGCCCTCAACTGCATGAAGAACGACAGCTTCAAGGGCAAGACCGTGGTTATCTCCGGCTCCGGCAACGTGGCTATCTACGCTACCGAGAAGGCTACCCAGCTGGGAGGCAAGGTTGTGGCCCTGTCCGACTCCAATGGTTATATTTACGATCCCAACGGCATTGACCTGCCCTATGTGAAGGATCTGAAGGAAGTCCGCCGCGGCCGTATCAAGGAGTACGCCGAGACTCATCCCGGTGCTACTTACCATGAAGGCTGCAAGGGCATCTGGACCATCCCCTGCGACATTGCTCTGCCCTGTGCAACCCAGAACGAGATCGACGAGGAGTCTGCAAAGGCTCTGGTCGCAGGCGGCTGCAAGGTGGTCTGCGAGGGCGCCAATATGCCCAGCACTCCCGAGGCCATTGAGGTTTACCTGGCCAACGGAATTCTGTACGGACCTGCCAAGGCTACCAACGCCGGCGGCGTAGCTACCTCCGGCCTGGAGATGAGCCAGAACAGCGAGCGCCTCAGCTGGACCTTCGAGGAAGTGGACCAGAAGCTTCAGACCATTATGAAGAATATCTTCCACAACACCTACGATGCTTCCGTGGAAGCAGGCCAGGAGGGCAACCTGATGGTAGGCGCCAACTGCGCCGGCTTCCTGAAGGTAGCTGACACCATGGTGGCTCAGGGCATCGCTTACTGATACTTTGAATAGAACCTTTTATGCCTGTCCTTCGGGACAGGCATTTTTTTGTGGCTTTCTGTGAAAGTTTTGTTACTCCCAGGAACTGGGTTTGCAAAATTCTGAGTTTATGGTATACTATACAAGTATATTGCCGTAAAAGGGGAAGGAGGCAGTCCATGGAGATTCGGCTGGAGATTCCTGCCCAGTTCCAGGGACATACTCTCCGGGATTTTCTCCGCACAGGAGGAATGAGCGCCGCCGCCATCAAATCTGTGAAATATCAGACCCAGGGCTTTTTCCTGGACGGGCAGCCGGTGCACCTGAAGGTCCCGGTTTCGCCGGGACAGGAAGTTTTCTTTCAGCTTCCTCCGGAAAAGGATACCTCAGTGGAGGCTCAGTCTCTGCCCCTTAAAGTGGCCTATGAGGATTCCTTTGCCATGGTGGTGGATAAGCCGGCAGGAATTGCCGTCCATCCTACCCTGAATCATCCGGGAAATACCCTGGCCAACGGCTATCGCTATTATATGGAATCAAAGGGCTGCCCGGCGGTGTTCCGTCCGGTCAACCGAATCGACAAAAATACCAGCGGACTGGTCCTCTGTGCCCAGAACAGTTTCAGCGCTCCTTTTCTTGCAGCCAGTGTTACCAAGGAATACCTGGCAGTGGTAGAAGGGGCTCTGCCTTTGGGAGAAGGGGAGATATCGGCGCCTATCGGGCGCAGACCGGACAGCATCATTGGCCGGTGTGTGACCCCGCAGGGTAAGGCCAGTGTCACCCGGTACCAGGTGCTGGAAGTGCGGGGAGGGTACTCCCTGGTAAAATGTATCCCGATCACAGGCCGGACCCATCAGATTCGGGTCCACTTTTCCTGGCTGGGTCATCCTCTGGCAGGGGATGATTTGTACGGAGGAAGCCGCACTGTCATAGGGCGGCACGCCCTCCACTGCGGGCTGATGGAGTTTACTCTGCCTTTTACCCAGACCCGGGTAAGGGTGACCAGTCCGCTTCCTCAGGATATGGCTGAAATCCAAAAATGGGAGAGCAGATGAAAAAATATAGAAATTATCAGGGAAAGGAGGGGGAAGACCATGGAAGAACCGAATAAGAAGCCGGTGGCCCTGGAAGAGAAAGGGCAGATTTCCGTAAAAAAATCCCCCAAACATTCCCTTTCAGGCAGCGGTTCCGGAAAAGACCGGGCGGAGGCTGCCCAGCAGAAGCAGCTGGAAAGGATGAAAAAAGGATTTAACCTGAAAGCAGCTGCCCGCCGCAGCCACATACAGTGCCGCTGGGTCGTATGGAAGCATAAGGTTCACCAGAAATGGAAGCGTAAAGCAATTCACCTTTACTATAAGATCCATGAATTCCCCCTGCTGGCGCAGCTTACCAACAACCTGTATATGCTGGGCTTCTGGACCGAATATGTACTTCTCCAGGGATACCGCATGGCGGAGCGTCTTCTGGGCTTTGTATGGCGGGAGGCAGCCCTGCTGCTCCAGCGGTTGATTTTCCCTGTCCTTCGGGGAATCAAAGGAATCACTGCCGAAATCACAGCGCCCTTCCGCCGCCTGGTCTTGGGCCTGCACAATATCCGTGCTGAGCAGCTGGCTGCCCGGGCTCAGGGTGAAAAGAAGAATGTTAAGGAACATTTCATCCAGGGCGTGATTCGATATGCACCCTTGGGAAAAAGGACCCTGGCGTATGTGGTTCCCACGGCAGCCTTCGTTATCTTTGCAGTCACGGTGAGAAGCCTGATGGGAACCAGCTTTATTCTGGGCGTAGAGGTAAACGGTCAGACCATCGGTTATGTTCAGAATCAGCAGGACTTTGAGGGCGCCAAGGAAGAGGTGAGCGCCCGTATTGACAGCGCGAAGGAAGGGCTGCTGGCCACAGGAAGTACTGTCAGCGACGAGGAATGGACCATTGACCTGTCCTTCCACCTGGCCACCGAAGGCACCCAGGACGGGCCGCTCATGACCCAGAACGCCATGACCGACGCCATCCTTCGGGCAAGCAGTGACCAGATTCAGAATGGTGTAGCCGTTTATGTGGATGGCGACCTGGCCGGAATCCTTACCGAGGAGGACAACCAGAAACTGACCCAGTATATGGACCAGTTGAAGGCGGAGGCGGAGGAAAGCCCCACCTTCCAGCAGCTGAAAAACGACCCGGACGTGTCTGATGCCTATGTGGCTTTTGTACATACCATCGACCACGGGGAGGAACAGAGCGGCGTTTACTTCAACAGTTCCATTGTAGACTATGACGAGATGATCTCTCTGCTGGAGGACACCACCCGATACTATCGGGTGCAGTCCTGGGATACCCTGGATACCATTGCGGCAACCAACGGTATCACTGTGGAGGAACTGTGCAGTCTGAACGGCTTTGGCCCGGATCATGAGCCGGTCACCGGAGAAAATCTGGAAGTTGGTCAGGAATCCGGAGCTCTGGAGCTGGTGGAATGTGCCACCGTCACCTGGCAGGAGCCCATCCCCTATGAGACCGAGAGCCAGAGCAACGATGATATGGACTACGGCAAGAGCCGCACCATCCAGGAAGGCCAGGAAGGCGTCCGGGAGTATGTGGCGGAGATCACCTATGTGGACGGCGTCGAAACCGGCCGCCAGATCATCAGCAACCAGGTCCTTATCCAGCCTGTCACTGCCATTGTGGAGCGGGGCACCAAACTGCCCAGCGGAATGCTGGCGGCCTACGGCGGCGGCAACTGGCTCTGGCCTGTGCCAGCCTACACCTATGTCAGCCGCTGGATGCAGCCTGACCACACCGGAACCGACATCTGTGCAGCCTATGGAAGCGATGTTATGGCCTGCGAGAGCGGTGTAGTGGTAACGGCCACTTCCCACTGGAGCTACGGAAACTATGTTATCATTGACCATGGCAACGGCTGGCAGACTCTGTATGCACATGCTTCCCAGCTTTATGTAAAGGTGGGAGACGTAGTAAGCAGAGGACAGGTAATCATGGCGGTAGGCTCTACCGGTATTTCTACCGGTAACCACTGCCATCTGGAGTTCCGTTACAACGGCACCATCATCAGTGCCAAGAATATTTTTGGGTCGGCACCTGCCAAATAACCCAATCTGCGACCCTTTGGGCCAGACCCCTGGAAAATCCTTCCGGGGTCTGGCTTTTTCTTTGGTGATTGTGGGAAAAATCCAAAGAAATCTTCATAATATTTTAACAGTTTGTGCAAATAATACGAATGTGTCTTTTCAAAATGGAAAATCTGATATATAATACTTGAATGAAAAGTGCGCCCAATGTATGACCGTGCTTATACGAGTACTCAAAGGAGAGTCACTGTTTTGGAAAAATTTGTAATCAAAGGCGGCAAGGCCCTGCATGGAGAAGTAACCGTCAGCGGTGCCAAAAATGCAGCGGTGGCCATTCTGCCTGCCACCATTCTGGCAGCGGGCAAGTGTGTCATTGAAAACCTTCCTGCCATCAGTGATGTCATGGTTTCCCTTCAGATCCTCAGCGAGCTGGGGGCCAACGTGACGATGCTGGATAAAAATACCTACGAAATTGATACCACCTATATTACCTCCACTCAGGTCCCCAACGAGCTGAGCCGCCAGATGCGGGCCAGCTACTATTTCCTGGGGGCTCTGCTGGGCCGGTTTGGTACTGCCAAGGTGGCCATGCCCGGCGGCTGCAACCTGGGCCCCCGTCCCATTGACCAGCACCTGAAGGCTTTCACCGCCATGGGAGCAGAGGATACCGTGGAGTATGGGATGATCAAGGTGAGCGGTCAGGAGCTTCACGGAGCCCACATCTTCTTCGACGTGGTGTCTGTGGGCGCTACCATGAACGCCATGCTGGCAGCCTGTGCAACCCCCGGCCTGACCATTCTGGAAAACGTGGCCAAGGAGCCCCATGTGGTGGACCTGGCCAACTGCCTGAACATGATGGGAGCAGAAATTCGGGGCGCCGGCACCGATGTAATTAAGATTCGGGGCGTCAACTACCTCCACGGCTGCGACTACAGCATTATTCCTGACCAGATCGAGGCCGGCAGCTACATGGTTGCCGCTGCCGCTACCCGGGGGGATGTGCTGGTCAAGAACGTAATTCCCAAACACCTGGAGCCCATCAGCGCAAAGCTGCAGGCAGCCGGGGTTCTGGTAGAGGAGTTTGATGATTCCGTTCGGGTCTCCGCCACAGGGGAACTGCGGCCTCTCAAGATCAAGACCATGCCCCATCCCGGATTCCCCACCGATATGCAGCCCCTTATGACCGTACTTCTCAGCACCGCTACCGGTACTTCCATCATCAACGAAGGAATCTGGGAGAACCGGTTCCGGTATGTGGATGAGCTGCTCAAGATGGGCGCCAACATCCAGGTAGACGGCCAGGTAGCAGTGGTAGAAGGGGTCAAGAGCCTTCACGCTGCACCTCTGCGGGCTTCCGACCTGCGGGCAGGCGCTGCCCTGGTGGTAGCAGCTCTCTCCGCCAACGGTGTCAGCGAAATTGATGAGACCGGCCACATTGAGCGTGGATACGAGAACATTGTAGAAAAGTTCCAGGCTCTGGGCGCAGATATCCACCGGGCAGAAAAGCCCATGGCAGATCTGGTCCGGGCAAACTGAAATCCGAAACAGGCAACAGGCGGCAGCTTGCCGCCTGTTTTGCTGTAAACCCCAGAACAGAACAGGAAAACAATGGCAGAATTTATCAGTTTATATTCCGGCTCCTCAGGCAACTGCAGCCTGGTGCGCTGGGAAGAAAAATACCTACTTATCGATATGGGAAAAAGCTGCCGTACTACCGTAACGGCGCTGAAACAGCTGGGGCTGAATATATCGGACTGCCAGGGAATCCTGGTCACCCATGAACACAGCGACCATGTAAAGGGCCTGCAGGTCTTTCTCAATAAACATCATATCCCGGTCTATGGTTCCGCCGCCACTCTGGATGCGCTGGAATGGAACGGGATACTCAGCCCTGCCGCCGAGGCCATCGCCATTGAGGGCCGTACCGAGGAGGTAGGGGACTTTGTGGTCAAGGCTTTTCCCACCAGCCACGATGTGCCCTGCTGTGGATACCGCATCCGGACCCCGGACGGGAAATCCATGGCCATTGCCACCGACCTGGGATTCATCAGCCCCGTTGTACACGAGCACCTGGAGGGCTGCTCACTGGTAGCCCTGGAAAGCAACTACGACCTGACCAGCCTGATGAACGGCTCCTACCCCTACCACCTGAAAGTGCGGATCCGGAGCCAGCGGGGTCACCTGGATAACCGAGAATGTGCCGCCAAGGTGCTGGAACTCATGCAGAATGGCTGCGAGAAGATTGCCCTGTGCCATCTCAGCCAGCAGAACAACACCCCCCAGCTGGCCCTGGGCGAGATTCACCGTACCCTGGAAGCCGCAGGCTTCACCCCGCCGCCCCAGGCAGTGGTCCAGGTCCAGCTGCGAAATGAGGTCAGCCCTCCCTTGGAGTTTTGATATGCAGAATATTGATTTGATTTGTCTTGGAAAACTGAATGCCGGGTACTATGCCGCCGGTGTGGCGGATTACCAGAAACGGCTGGGCGCCTTCTGTAATTTCAGGATCATTGAACTGCCGGAAGAAACCATCCACGAAAAGAACAGCAGCCAGGCGGTCATAGACAAAGCCCTGGAAGCGGAGGGAAAGAACATCCTTTCCCATCTGCGGAAAGGCTCGGCTCTGGTGGCTCTCTGTGTGGAGGGTAAACAGATGACCAGCCCCCAGCTGGCCTCCTTCCTGGAGGATAAGGCTCTTTCCGGAGCAGGGGACGTGACCTTTGTCATCGGTTCTTCCCACGGCCTTGCACCCCAGGTCAAACAGGCGGCCGCCCTCAAGCTGAGCATGAGCGCCATGACCTTCCCCCATCAGCTGGCCCGCCTCATGCTGACAGAACAGATTTACCGGGCTTTCACCATCACGAAAGGAATCAAGTACCACAAATGACCATCCTTCTTTATTACCTGGCCATAATCAACGGAATTGCCCTGGTGGTCTGCGGCTGGGATAAATTCTGTGCCGTCCGCCATCGGTGGCGGGTACCGGAGCGGACCCTCCTCCTGCTGGCAGCAGTGGGGGGAAGCGTGGGAATGCTGGCCGGGATGATTCTTTTCCACCATAAAGTTTCCAAGAAAAAATTCATTTTGGGCGTTCCCCTGATTCTGGCTTTGCAGATTGCCGCCGCCTGGTTCCTTACAAGATAACGCTTTAGCCCCTGAAGATTCCTCTTCGGGGGTTTTTCTTTGAAATATTATAAGCTATACCCAGGAGGACCAGCAGGAGACCTTTACCCTCAACCTGAGCCGTGACCCGGAACAGGAACCCCAGGAAGACGAGGAACCCGAGTCCATCACCGCCTATGCACAGGTGGAAGGCTCTGCCCTGGTGTATAAGATCACCGGGGAAGAGTACCAGACCCTTATGAAGGCCGGGTATGATGATCTGCGCCACACCCAGCTCTTTACCGCAGACACGGAAAAGATCACAGGGCTTGAAATCACCCTGGACGGGGAGAGCTACACGCTGACCGCCAAGGGAGAGGACAACATTTTCCTGACCGGGGAAGAGGAGGAAGAACTGGAAGGGGATGACCTGGTAACTGCCCTCACCGCTTTGAATCTGGACAGCTTTACCGACCAGGCTGCCGACGGACAGGAGGAGATCCGAATCAAGGTCCTTCTGGACAGCGAGACCCATCCCTCCATGGAAATCGTCCTGAACCGGTACGACGGGGAAAGCTGCCTTGCCCAGGTAGACGGGCAGACCGTGGGCCTGCTGCCCCGGTCCCAGGCCGTGGACCTGATGGAAGCAGTCAATGCTCTGGTTCTGTAACCGGTAAAGATAGAACAAAACAAGAAAAACCGGACCCGCTCCCGAAAGGGAAAAGGTCCGGTTCTTCTTTTATTAAGGAGAGAAAATCAGCTGGATTTGATGGCTTCCAGGGCAGATACCTGTACCGCCTTGTTGGCGGGGTAGTACCCGGACCCCAGGCCGATGGCTACGGAAAAGAGGATTCCGCCCGCCAAAAGCCAGGGGGGAACGATACAGACACGGGTAATGCCTTCCCCTCCGAAAAGCGCCAACAGGAGAGAGGAGGGCCCGAAGCCCGCTCCCAGGGAGACCAGGTTGATGATAAGGGCAATCAGCAGGCTGACCAGACAGCCCACGATTCCTCCCATCAGTCCGATGGCTCCCGCTTCTGCCAGGAAGAGCATCCGGATATCTTTCAGATGGCAGCCCAGGGACTTCATGACTCCGATCTCCCGGGTCCGTTCCGAGATGGACATGATCATGGTGTTGGTGATGCCCAGAGCAGCCACAAAGAGGGAAATGGCGCCCAGTCCGCCCAGCATTAGCTGCTTTTGCCGGGCTTCCTTTTCCATGGGAGCCCGAATGCTCTCCATGGAGGAGGTGGAAAATCCCAGTTCCCGGATTTTCTTTTCCACCGAGGCCACCTGGGTAATGTCATCTGCCTTGACCAGAACGGTCTTGTAGGAAAGTTCCTTGCCGGTGCCCTTAGCCTCCTGAATCATGGCGGCCAGGTCGGTCATGCTGAGGAGAAGCCCTTCGGAGGTCTCGCCTCCCTTTACATAGTCTTCCTTCAGCATCCCTACAGGCTGGAAGGTTTTCCGCAGCTTTTTCCCGTTCACATCCAGTTCTATGATGACGGGGGTGGTGGAAGCGTCAAAGTAAGGGTCGGGTGGAGGGGAGGATTCCCCGTCCAGGGAAAAATCTTCTCCCCACCGATTGACTATGTTGCTTCCCTCGGGCCGGAAGGAATCCGCAAAGCCGTAAGCCAGGTACTGCCCGGCCAGAAATTCTCCCGGCTTGAGGGAGGGACTTCCGGAAACCAGTTTGTAGCCCATCCCGTCCAGGGCGGCAGGGTCAATTCCGGCTACGGTGCTCCAATAGGCAGTGTACCGGTCGTTGGTCCCGGCATAGAGGGTAACGGTAAAATCATAGTCATCCAAACCCACTTTGGGGGTGACAGCTGCTACATGGGGCAGGGAACGGAAGGAGGCAATGGCACGGTCATTGAGGGGATCCTTGCCCTTCTTGCCCTGCCGGGAGGTGACGGTGATAATGCTCAGGTCACCCATCTCCGCCAGCAGTTTTTTCTGAGACTCCGCCATACCGATTCCGATGGAGATCATAATTACAATGGAACAGCAGCCGATGAGAACACCCAGCAGGGTGAGAAAGGTTCTGGATTTTCGCCGCTTGAGGTTTTGCAGACACATTTTCAGGATGTCTTTCCGCTTCATTCCTCATCGCCCCTCTCATAAAGGTCCTGCTGCGGGGTATCGAACTCATCCCATTCATCCCAGGAATCGTCTGCTTCCTCCTGAGGCGCAGCGGCAGCCAGGGACTTTTTCCGGTGGAGGAAGAAGAACCATCCGCCTGCTCCGGCCAGGATGAGCCCGGCAGGAATGAGAAGAAAAACAGGGGGCTTTTTCTCCTGGTCAGGCAGGTCCATGTCATCGAAGGAAAGGTCCATGGCTTCCTGCACCTCCAGCTTGAGGGGGAAGGTCAGGGTATGGACTTCCTGGTTGCCGTCCTCGTAGTTGATTTTCAGGGTGAGGGGGAGCTGGCCGGGGGTATTGGGGGTCATAACAAAGCCGATGCTTCCGCTTTTTCCGGATTCAAAATTGCCCAGATACTGGGTCTTGGCAGGAGAATCCACGTTTCCTTCCAGGATGGCTTCCACGTTGCTGGCTTCGCCTTTTCCCTTGTTCACATAGTTCAGGGAGAGGGTAAGCTCCTCCCCGGCGTAGATGGTGTCAGGAATGACCGGAGGGCTGACCTGGAACCGGTCAGGCTGAATCACCGGGATGGAGAGGCGGATGTCGGCAGTGGCAGGGGAACGCTTGCCGCCTTCAGAATACTCGTACCGGCAGTTGATAGCCAGGGACTGGGCTCCGGTTTTGGCGGTAGAAAGGGCCTGAAGCCGGATGGTTTCGGTCTGCTTCCCGGAAGCGGAAAGCCGCCGGTGATAGAGGGTATTGCTTCCCCCGTCGATGGTAAAGCTGTCTCCGCCGTCCACCGTGACCACCAGATTCTCCACCGGCAGGTTCCCGGTGTTCAGAAGGGTGAAGGAGAGGGGAAAGTCACTTCCCGCAGCTACCGGGTCTTTTCCGTAGTTGAAGGTGTCCACAATGATGTTGGGAACGGAACCGGGGGCAGAGGTGGAGGGAGTGGTGGTAAGATTGATTTTCTCGGAGGTGCTGCCCTGAACAGTGCCCTCTCCGGAGGAGTAGGAGTATTTCAAGTCCAGCCCTACCGCTTCCATGGTGGAAGCCAGGTCATTTTTTGCCTTCAGGTTCAGGGTGAGAATGGAAGACTTGCCGGGGCCGATACTTCCCAGGGAGAAGGTGGAGTTGTCGTTTTGAAGAATGAGTCCGTCAGGGGCGGAAACGGTGGCCAGAGTGTTGTCCATGGCGGCATCCCCCACATTTTTTACGGTGACCACCAGAGAAAATTCCTGCCCCGGCTGGATGGCCTGGAGAGGGGTGCGGGTGATTTGGGGAGCAGGCTGGGTGGCCTTCTGAGGAGCCTTCACCTGGGCCGAGATGGGAATACGGTCGCTGACGGTGGCCTGCACCTGAGTGACATTGTTGTCATAGTTGAACCGAAGTTCCACTCCCAGGCTCTGAGCAGAGGAGGAAATGGCGCCGGTCCCTTTGACTTTCAGAGTGACCGACTTGCTCTGTCCCTCAGGTACATTCTCCATGGAGAAGGAGGAACTGCCTCCCAGAATCATAAGGGAGTCGGAGGGGGTAACGGTGAGAATGGGAGAAATCAATTCTTTCCCGTTCACATTTTCCACAGTGATGGTCACCTGGGCCTCCTGGTCGGCAGAAATGGAGGAAGGAGACTGACTGCCCCGAATGACTACCAGGGGCTGGGGAGCCTCCTGAACTGCGGGGGGAGGTGTCTCCGTTACGGGAGGGGCGGTTTCCTCGGTCACAGTGCTGGAGCCGGGAAGAATCATTTCCTCGGAGATGACGGAGGTGGAGGAAGAGCCCTCGCCTTCCAGGGCAAAAACCGGAAGGGCAGAGGAGAGAAAAACGAGCAGGCAGCAGAGGGCTGCGATTCTTTTTATATACATGGTCATTACCTCACATTCTTTCTGGAAACATTTCTTTTCCACGGGGGGTGACGGTGTCGCTGATGATTTCTCCATCTATAAGTTTGACCACCCGGTCGGCATAAGATGCCATTTCCGGGTCATGAGTCACCAGGATGATGGTCTGGTTCAGCTTACGGGAAAATCCGCAGATCATTTCCATGATTTCCACGGTGGTGGCGGAGTCCAGGTTCCCGGTAGGCTCGTCGGCAAATACCACCTGGGGCCGGGTGACAAAGGCCCGGGCGATGCCGGTGCGCTGCTGCTGACCGCCTGACATCTGGGACGGGAAGTGGTCCAGCCGGTGGGAAAGCCCTACCCGGCAGAGCATTTTCCGGGCGATGGCTTCCCGTTTTTCCTGGTCCATTCCCCGGAACATCAGGGGCAGGGCCACATTTTCGGTGGCGGTCAGGTTGGGAAGCAGGTTGTAGGCCTGGAACACAAAGCCGGTGTGCTTTTGTCGGAAGGTAGCCAGCTCCTCCTCTTTCAGCCGGGAGATGGGAACGCCCCCGATGTAGACACAACCGCGGGTGGGCTTTTCCATGCCGGCCAGCTGGTTGAGCAGGGTGCTTTTGCCGGAACCGGAGGTGCCGAAAATGCAGCAGATTTCACCGGGATATATATTCAGATTGATACGCTTCAGGGCAACCACAGTTTCATCTTCCAGTGGGTACTCCTTCCGCAGATTTTTTACCTGGATCAGTGGTTTCAGTCCGGGACGGGATGGCATAGAGCATTCCTCCTTTTCTGAAAAAGAGTATATCCTGCCAGCCTTAAACAGACGTTTACGCAACCTTAAGAAACAGAAAGGTAGAAAAAAAGCAGCTGCCTGAAAAGGCAGCTGCCAAGATTTTAATATCAAGTTAAAGGAATCCGGATTTTAAATACGGTCCCGGGAGTCTTTGGGGTGGAGGGAGCCAGCTGGATAGACCAGCCATGAGCCCGGATGATTTTTTCCGAGATGGAAAGCCCCAGGCCGCTGCCTCCTTTGGAACGGGATTGGTCGCCTACCGCAAAGGGGGTAAAAAGGTTTTCCCGCAGGGAGGCGGGGATTCCTTCTCCGGAGTCCCAGAGAAGCAGGGTGGCGGCTTCCCGGTTCCGGGAAAGGGAAACACCGATGGTGGTGCCGGGCGGATTATACCGCAGGGCATTGGAAAGGATATTGTCCAGGGCCCGACCCAGCTGGAAGGGGTCCAGAGAAAGGAAGAGGGTCTTCCCGTCCGGAATTTTCACGTCCAGGGAGAAACCGGCCAGTTCAATTTCATTGAACTTCTCGGCCAGATATTCCCGGAGGAATTCGCATAGGTCGGTATTGGTCAGGGTCAGGTGAAAATCCGGGTGCTGGGTCTGGCTGTACTCATAAAATTGCTGGATAAGACCGTTCAGCTTTTCGGTTTTCTGGGCAATGGTCGCCAGATACTGATTCAGTTCCTGAGGTGGAATCTTTCCGTCCCGGATGGCGTTGGCATACCCTGCTATAACCGTGATGGGGGTCTTCAGGTCGTGGGAAATATCCGTGAGCATCTGGACCCGCTGCTGTTCCAGTTTCAGAGCTTCAGCCTGACTCTCTGCCAGCTGCCGGGCCATCTGGTCAAAGGTGCGGCCCAGCTGTACCACCTCTTCAGGACCGCCGCAGTTCTGGGCACAGACTTCCTCGCCGGTCCCCAGCCGGCGGATAGCCTCCTCCAGCCTGGCCAAAGGCAGCCGGAGCTGCCGGTCCAGCAGACAGATAAAGGCAAAAATCACACCTATGCAAAGGGGAATGGCCAGCAGCCAGAGCCGCCCGGCCTTCTGGGCTGCGTTGGAATAATTAAACATTTGGGGGAGAAGCAGGACCAGAGTCAAAGCTTCGCCCTGGCTTCCGGTCACCTTTATTCGGGTGAGAATATATTCCGTGGACCATTGGCTGGTCAGATAGTCAAGTTCCTGCCGGGTATAACCGGTTCTGCCGGAGTCAAGCTGTCCCGCAACCAGCTGATAATCGCTGTCCAGAATGGCTACCTGGGCCTGCAGCGATCCGTCTTCCAGATACATTTCCCGGGTAAGGAGCCAACGCTCTTCTCCCTCGGGGGTAGTAAAGGGGCTGAGAATGGTGTAATCGCTGCTGTCATAGAGGGAAATACATTCCAGTTCAGAAGGGGAGAGGGAAGGAATCTTGGAAGAGGAAGAGTAAATCAGATTTGACTGTTCGTCATATACGGCAAAGCCGCTGTCCTCACCCAGATACCGGGAAACATCCACCTCTTTATAGTCTCCCTCAAGAAATGCCGGGGCCTCGATAAGAGTTTCCGGGGCCGGGGCAAACAAAAGCCGCTCAAAGTAGTAATCCCAGGACAGATACAGCCCGACAAAAATAAGAATCAGAATGCCGGTAAAGGTGACAAAATACCGGGCCAGCAGGGCAGAAATGGATTTGGTCAGTTTATTTCTTTTCAAAGCGATACCCCAGTCCTCTCACTGTTACCAGCCGTGCGGGCTTGCGTGGGTTGTCTTCAATTTTCTCCCGAAGCTTGGAGATGTGTACCATGATGGTGTTGTCATCAGTCTCATAATATTCTCCGTTGAGAAACTGGCTCAGCTGAACCTTGGTAAAGATTCGTCCGGGAGAACGCATGAAAAGGGAGAGCAGCTTGTACTCGGTGGGGGTCAGGAAAACAGGCTCTCCCTCTTTCAGAACGGAACATGTCTCGGTGTTGAGGGATAGCCCGTTCAGGACAATGGAAGCGGAGAATGCCCGGTCGCTCCGCCGGAGATGGGCTTTGACCCGGGCTACTACCTCCAGGGCATTGAAGGGCTTGACGATGTAATCGTCCGCTCCCAGGTTCAGGCCCAGAATTTTGTCATTGTCCTGCCCTTTGGCCGACAGGATCAAAATGGGAATATCGCTCTGCTGACGAAGGGCACGGGTCACTGCCAGCCCGTCCAGCTTGGGCATCATCACATCCAGGACGGCCAGGTCAGGGGAATGCTTCCGGGCAGCATCCAGAGCCTGTTCGCCGTCAGCGGCTTCCACCACCTGGAACCCCTCACCCTCCAGATAAAGCCGGAGAATGTTCCGGATATCGGCCTCGTCCTCTGCAATAAGTATGGTGCGCTTCATGGATATCCCTCCTTTGCCCTCGTTTACGGAAGGGCAGTGTTTTAAGAAAAAACTCCCCGGCACCAGGTCCGGCCGGGGAGTATCTTGAATGTCAGGGCAGCTTTTTACCGCAGGAATTACAGAAGGCAAAATCCTCTCCTACGGGACTTCCGCAGTAGGGGCAATATTTGTGAGGGCCTTCCTCGGAAGAACCGGTCTGCTCCGGCATCTCATAGTCTTCCCGGGAAATGCCATACCGCTCGTTGAAGGGATCAGGTTCTTCCTGAGCATCGGTGATGTCGTACTCAGAGTAACGGTTTTTCCCGGTAGCGTTTTTGAAATTGTAGATGGTGCTTACCACGGCAATCCCGGTCCAGAACACACCAAACAGGGCAAAGAACCCGCCTGCCTGTGCGGCCAGAACCGTCCAGAAAACGCCGAAGGCTATCATAAACAAGCCTACAATTCCTCCCAGCATGGACGGACCTCTTCCCGGCTTAATGCTTTTCATGGTACACCTCCAAAGCAGAAATATCAGATAACTTCAACAGATTCCATTTTCATTATACTATGTTTCCGAAGGTACTTCAACTAAAGAAAAATTAAGAATGAAACAGGCGTCGTCCCGAACAATAATAGTTGTGCCGGGCAGGAAAATAAGGTATGATTAAATTATCGGATAAACAGAGGAAGCAGTGTGAGAAAAGGACAGATGGCCAAGAAACCAGAGCATGAATCAAGCCGGAAAATTATGCTGACCAATAGCAATGGAACACTATGACCTATATAAAATTTACTGAACAAAAGGAGGTAACCTATGGAAAACAAAGGGAAGAAAACCTATGATGTGGTGGTCATAGGTGCAGGAAACGGAGGGTTGACTGCCGCCATCCGGGTGCTGCAGGGGGGATATTCCTGCCTGCTCCTGGAAAAGCACAACCTGCCCGGCGGCTTTGCCACCAGCTTCAAGCGGGGCCGGTTCGAGTTTGAGGCCAGCCTCCATGAACTGAACGATTTCGGCTCCCCTGAGGAACCGGGCGACATCCGTACCCTTTTCCGGAGCCTTGGGGTGGAAGAAAAGATTGATTGGGTCCGGATTCCGGAAGCATATCACATGATTACCACCGACAAGGAATACGACTGCGAAATGCCCTTCGGGATTGAAGCATTTATCTCCAAAATGGAGGAGTATGTGCCCGGTTCCCGCCCATCCATGACGGCTTTCTTTGAACTGTGCAATGAGGTGCGGGATGCCCAGACCTACTCTAATTCGGTCAACGGCAACACCGACTCCGCCTATATGAAGGAGCATTTTCCCAACTTTATCCGGGCAGGAAGCTACTCTGTCAACCAGGTGCTGGAATCCCTGAAAATGCCCAAGCGGGCTCAGGATATTCTGGGCGCTTACTGGTGCTATCTGGGGGTAGACCTGGACCGGATGAGTTTCCTCCACTATGGTTCCATGGTGATTCGGTATATCACCCGGGATGCCTGGATGCCCAAAATGCGGTCCCATGAGATCAGCCTGGCCATGGACCAGCGGATTCGGGAACTGGGCGGCGACATCTGGTATCAGACCGAAGCCGAGAAGATCCTCACCGACGACAACGGAAAAATCACCGGGGTGCAGATTTCCGGCGGGGAAGTGATTTCCACGCATCATGTGATTGCTAACTGCTCACCTCATCTGGTGTTCGGCAGGATGCTGGAGGAAAAGGCTGTGACCGAGAAGATGGTCCGAGCCACCAATGCCCGCACTTTTGCAGGGCGTGGTTTCACTCTGTTCCTGGGCCTGAACAAGTCCGCTGAAGAACTGGGAATCAAGAGCCATAACTACTTCATCTATGATACGGCGGATTCCGTCAAGCAGTACCACCTGATGGAGAAGATGGAAACCAACCATGTGCAGGCTACCGTCTGTCTCAATAATGCCTGGCCGGAATGTTCTCCCAAGGGAACCTGCATGATGTACTTCACTACAATGTTCATGTCGGATGACTGGGGCAATGTGACCGAGACCGAGTATTTCAAGGCCAAGGACCGGATCGCAGATGATATGATTCGGGTCTTTGAACGGGAGACCGGCTGCAAGATCCGGGACGCCATTGAGGAAATCTCTGTGGCTTCTCCAACCACTTACGCCCGGTACTGCGGGCATCCCCAGGGAGTCATCTATGGCTATGAGACAGCGGACTGGGATAGTCTTATGCCCCGAATGATGATGATGAAGGAGGACGCAGAGCTGATGCCCGGCCTGCGGTTTGCCGGCGGCTATGCCATGCGTTCCAGCGGTTACTCCAGTTCCTATGTTTCCGGCGACCTTTCCGGTCGTCAGACTGTGGGCGATCTGAAAAAGGAGGTGGGTTAAAATGAAGTTCAAGAGACAAATCTTCGGATTTATGGATATGCTTCGCTTCAAAAAGCTGGTGCCAAACCGTCGGGAAGCTCTGGCCAACGGAGCCAATACACCCCTTCCAAAAGAATACCGCACCAATCTTCTGGCAAAACGGCTTCATCCCGGCTATATGGAAGTGGAACTGGTCGGAAAGCGGAAGCTGACCGAAAAGATGGTGGAACTGACCTTCCGCCGCCTGGACGGAGATGCCTTTCCCTTCTTCCGGGCAGGACAGTATGTGTCTCTCCAGGGTAAAGTAGGGGAGAGCCTTGTAAGCCGCCCCTACTCCATTGCATCCAGTCCCCAGGAAGCCTTGGAAAACCGGCTGGTGCTGGGGGTGGAGGAGGCAGGCTTCTTCTCAGAATATCTCTGCCGTCAGGCAAAGGAGGGAGACCGGTTTGTTATGACCGAGCCTTCCGGCGAATTCCATTATGAGACCCTGCGGGATAAAAAGCATATCGCCTGTATTGCAGGCGGAAGCGGAATCACTCCTTTCCTGTCCATGGCAAAGAGCATGGTAGAGGGGGACGAGGACTATCAGATGACCCTTTTCTACGGCACCAGAACCCAGGACAACATTGCCTTTAAGCCTGAATTGGATGCATTGGCAGAAAAGGGCGTACAGGTGATTTATGTCCTCAGTGATGAAGAACGGGAGGGATATGAGCACGGCTTTGTCACTGCCGCTCTCATGGAAAAGTACCTGGACATCCGGGAAGTTACCTTCTTCCTCTGCGGCCCTCAGGCCATGTATGCATTCATTGCAAAGGAGCTGGCTCCCTATGACCTGCCGGTGAAGGCAATCCGGAAGGACGCCACCTTCTGCGGGGACCGGACTGTTTCGGGAGAGCCCCGGACGTTCCAACTCACCGTGAGGATTCGGGGAGATGTTTATACCATCCCTGCCAGGGAAAATGAAACCCTGGTCACCGCTTTGGAGCGTGCAGCTCTGAATGTGCCCAACAAATGCCGGGCAGGCGGCTGCGGCTACTGCCACAGCAAGTGGATCAGCGGGGAATATACGGTGGCAGAAGGCAGGGACGGCCGCCGGGAAGCAGACCGGAAATTTGGTTACATCCATCCCTGTGTGACCTATCCCCAGGGGGATATGGAAATCGAGGTCCCGGCAGCATACTGACCGGCAGAAACCTTTCTTGTAAATGAATAGAAAGAGGCACCTGTAAAACAGGTGCCTCTTTTTCTCTGTTAAAGTTGATTTTATTGCGTTTTAATGTTATAACATAGCTGGGTATTCTTATTGGTGTTCAAAATGGCTTTGTCTTATCTAACGAGTGGATAAAATCGGCCAGGTGAATAACCTTGGGTGCCCAACAACAAGACCAGTAAGCCATGAAACTGATCAATTCTTTCAGATGCTCGTTATGAATTGAGAAAGTAGTGTGTGTGACTTTTAGTAGTTCCCCTAGGTTTCATTGCTTTACGCGACAGATTAGAGCCAAAAGATGGAGTATCGTTGGCTTTGTTTTGGTGCGTGTAAAGCAACAATATTAGGTTTTTGCTGCCACGCTCATAACAAAGGAGCGTGGCTTTTTTGGCTCGGAAAGGAGGTTAGTCATGAAAAAAGTGTCTGGGAAAACCCATACCCGGGAACAACTGAATGATTGGGCGAATCAAAATAATCCCAACAACAAAGCCTACAAAGCAAAATCAAACAATCAGGGCAACCAACTCAACCAGAACCGCACACATCAACAAAGACATAATGCGGCAAGACGATATCAGAAGAAGAGCTTTGCAGAATGGGCACCTGATTATCCCGAATGGGATGATTGATTAAAAGCGCCTCTTATTCGCAGGCTGTTCGGCAGGCTTAACAACGGAAGCCGGCAAAAAAGTGAATAAAAATTCCCGGATGCAAAAGCATCCGGGAATTTTTGGTGGACTCGAAGGGGATCGAACCCTCGACCTCTGCGATGCGAACGCAGCGCTCTCCCAGCTGAGCTACGAGCCCTTAAAAGGATGTGACAAGTATACTCTCAACGGGGGGAATAGTCAAGGGCGCAAAGGAGAAAAAAGCTTTGACGAAAAATGCAGAAAAGTTTTTCTTGCCAGGGAATAATCATGCGATTATATTAATATTGTGGAGAAAATCAGTGGAAAGGGTGGAACACCTTGGAGAAGGATGGTTATTCATTGACACGGGAATTTTCCCATCTGGGCCGGTTTCAGCAGGCCCATACCCTTTGCTATGCCCTGGACCGGCAGGAGGAGCGGCTTGCAGTGCGTCTTACCTGTACCCGGCAGAAAGAGCAGGAGACCCAGCAAATCTCGCTGGTGGACTGGACCCTGGAGGAAGCGAGACTTCTGGTGCGGTATCTGTATGAAAATGCAGTACCCATGGAAAATTGGCAGGATGTTGTGACAGACCTTACCGTCTCTCTCACCCCCAGAAAGGGGTAAGGGAATGGAAGAAAAACAGAAAATTTCCATGCCTGTCCGCCTGGCTGTGGTGGACGGGGACTGGAGGTATTTGTCCAATCTGCGGGATTATGCCCGGCTTCATACTGGGATAGACCGGTGCGACGCCTACCGGACCGGCACGGAACTGCTGGAGGCATTGTCGGCAGGAATACGGTACCACGGGGTAATTATGGACTTGTTTTTGCAGGATTCCTCGCCCAGCCTTTTTCTGGAACGGCTCAACCGCAGGAATATCCCTAACCGTCCGGTCATTGTGTTCACAAGTACATCGGTAAATCCCACCCAGGCCAGGACCCTTATGGCGGCCGGAGCGGACCAGGTCATCCGGAAACCCGCCCGGGCACAGGACTTGCTGGATGCGGTGCTGGCTTTATCTCTGGAACCGCAGGTTTATCTGCAGCGGCGGCTGCGGGAACGGGTCTGGTGGAATCTTCATCAGCTTCATCTGCCCGGGGATGAAAACGGATATTGGTATCTGGAGACGGCGGTCTGCCAGCAGGTGAAGGCCAGCTGTGCCTGTACGGGAAAGGAACTTTACCCTGTTATCGCCGCCCGGTTCCATGTAGGCGAAAAAGCGGTGGATAGCGCTATCCGCCGACTGCTGGAAACCAATCTGGACTATGAAAGCCCCCAGGTGCAGCGGGTGCTGAAGGCTGCCAACCTGCCGGAAAATTGCAGACATATCAGCAACCTGAAATTTATTGCAGCCATTGCAGGGCTGGTCCGCCTGGAAATTTGTCCCGGCGGCTGGCCGGATTCCCTTGAGGAGGAAGTAGAATATGTTGGAAACACTGGAAAGGGAGAAAAGCAGCTCCTTCCCGTATGAGGAATACCGTCCCCAGCTTCTTACCGGGGTAAGGGCGGAATTGGATCAACTCATGTGCAGCCTGACTTCCGGGCTGGAGGTACTTCGCAGGCAGCTGCTCCAGGACGCGGAACTGACCCGGGAGAGCAGCCAGGACCGGCTGGAAAATCTGACCTTTATTGTGCAGCAGATGAACTGGCTCTGCGGGGACCTTATGGACCTGGCCGGTTGGGAGGAACGGGAGAGCCAGAACGTGGTGGCGGATGTGTCCCGGCAGATGGAAATGTTTGCTTCGGTTGCCCAGCAGCAGATGGAGGATATTCACTGGAAGGGGACTGTCCGGTATACCCAGGAAAGCACCCTCTATGCTTCGGTGAACTGTGGGTACCTGTACAGCGCCTGCGCCAATATTCTGGCCAACCTCTGCTATTACGGAGGACAGGGAGACCTGCACCTGAATGTTACCCGGGACCGGGCAGTGGAATTGTCCGTGGAAGGAGCCTTCCTTCCTCCGGTGGTGGAGGAAATTCTGCAGAGCAGCCATCCTGAACAGGAAGCAGGGCAGAAGAACGCAGTGGGAATCTGCGGGCTTCTCTTTGTCCGCCTCTACTGTCAGGCCATGGGCTGGCGGTTTGAACTGGAAAAACGGGAGGATGCAAGCTGGGTACGGCTTCTTCCGCCGCCCCTCCAGGTTAGGATAGGCGAGGTGGAATACTGCTTCTCCGGTGCCGGAGCCGAACGCCGCCAGAGCGCCTGGGCAAGGCAGAAACTCAGCCTGGCCTTCCAGTCTTTTCATCATTAAAAAGCGGGATTTTTTCCTGAATATCCATCAAGTTATCCCTCCCCACAAGGGATGCAAAGGCAGCCTTTGGCGTAAAAACCGGAGGCTGTCTTTTTGTGTCCCGGGCCAAAGAGGGAGAGGCGGTTTTTGCTGTTTACTTTTTGCCCTGTTTATTGTACAATAAGGTACAAACATAGTGAGGTGGTGCTACGGATGGCAGCAAAATATAAAAGGATTCTGTTGAAGGTCAGCGGCGAGGCTCTGGCCGGAGAAAAAGGAACCGGTTTTGATCAGGAAACCATGAGCAGCATCTGTGCCGGAATCAAGGCGGCATGGGAGCAGAAGGCTCAGATCGGTATTGTAGTAGGCGGCGGCAACTTCTGGCGGGGCCGCACCAGCGGTGAGATGGACCGGACCTGTGCCGATAAGATCGGTATGCTGGCCACTGTCATGAACAGCCTGGCCCTGGCAGACTGTCTGGCCCAGCAGGGAGTGCCCGCCCGGGTAATGACCAGCGTGGCCATGCCTCAGGTAGGGGAGACCTTCACCGCAGAAGGTGCTATCCGGGAGCTGGAACAGGACCGTGTGGTGATTTTCGGCGGCGGCACCGGCTGCCCCTTCTTCAGCACTGATACCGCCAGCGTGCTCCGGGCTCTGGAAATCAAGGCCGATGTTATGTTCAAGGCCACCATGGTGGACGGAGTTTACGACAAGGACCCCAAGAAGTACCCCGATGCGGTAAAGTACGATACCCTTACCTTCAGCCGTGTGCTGGAGGAGCGGCTGGCTGTCATGGACGGCACCGCCGCCACCCTCTGCCGGGAGAACGGCCTGCCCATCCTGATCTTTGACTTGCTGCAGCCCGAAAATATTGCCAAGGCTCTGGAGGATCCCTCCATCGGAACCCTGGTCATTGAAGAATAATTTTAAAAACAAAACATATAAAGGAGATTACGACTATGAGCGCACAAACCAAACCCTTTGAAGATAAGATGCAGGGAGCCATCAACCATCTCCAGCGGGAACTCTCCGCCATCCGTGCCGGCCGGGCAAACCCCGCCGTGCTGGATAAGGTAAGCGTAGACTACTACGGTGTGCCCACTCCTGTCGGCTCTGTGGCCGCTGTGGCAGTGGCCGAGGCCCGCATTCTGACCATTACTCCCTGGGACACCAGCCTGGTCCGGCCCATTACCAAGGCCATCCAGACCAGCGATATCGGCATCAACCCCACCGATGACGGCCGGGTGATCCGTCTGGTTTTCCCTGCACCCACCGAGGAGCGGCGTAAGCAGCTGGCCAAGGAAGTGCAGAAGATGGGCGAGGATGCCAAGGTCGCAGTCCGGAATGTCCGCCGGGATGCCATGGATAAGTTCAAGGCTATGAAGAAGGCCGGGGAACTGACCGAGGACGACCAGAAGAACCTGGAAACCGAAACCCAGAAGCTCACCGACAAGTTCATCAAGGAAGTGGACTCTGTCTGCGAGAAGAAAACCAAGGAGATCATGGAGCTGTAATCCGGCCCATTTTCAAACCAGTATCCTGTGCCGCATCGGCGGCACAGGAATTTTTGAAAGGAGCGGGTTATGGAACATCCGCAGGATTTTGCCAAGGGTCTCAGCATAGGTATTATTATGGACGGGAACGGCCGCTGGGCCAAACAGCGGGGCCTGCCCCGGACTGCCGGCCATAAGAAAGGGGCAGAGGTATTCCAGGATATCACCCGGTACTGCAATCAGATCGGGGTGGAGAGCGTTACCTTTTACGCTTTCAGCACAGAGAACTGGAAACGCCCCCTGGAGGAAGTGGGTGCAATTATGCGCCTGTTCGGGGAATACCTTTTAAAGGCCTACGATTATCAGAAGGAAAATAACCGGGTGGTTTTTCTGGGAGACCGTTCTGCCCTGGACCCCAAGCACCAGGAGCTGATGAACGATATTGAAACCAGGACCCGGAATAACACCGGAATGACCCTGAACATTGCGGTGAATTACGGCGGCCGGGCGGAGATCGTCCGGGCAGCCAAAGCCCTGGCCCGGAAGGTGGCTCAGGGAGACATGACGGTGGAGCAGATCACCGAGGAGGCCATGAGCAACGAAATGTATACCCGGGGCCAGAAGGACCCGGATTTCATCCTGAGACCCAGCGGGGAAAAGCGCCTGTCCAACTTTATGCTCTGGCAGGCAGCCTACTCGGAACTGGTGGAGATGGATGTGCTTTGGCCTGATTTTACCCGGGAGGACCTGGACCGGGCCATTCAAGAGTTCAATCGCCGGAGCCGGCGCTTCGGCGGGGTGTGACCCGGAAAGGAAGCTATGAAAACAAGAATTCTGACTTCTGTGGTAGGAATCGGGATCCTGGCAGCGGTGCTGTGGTGGGTCCATACTCCTATCCTGCCGGTGGCAGTTGGGCTGCTGGCTATTATCGCCAGCTGGGAAATTTTCCACGCAGTAGGGTTCGGGACCCGGGACCTTTATCTTCTGGTCCCGGTAGCGGTGGTGGATATGATGGTCATGCTCACCGCCGGGGAGACCCTTCAGCTCATTGCCATCCCCATGGTCACCCTGATGGCCGTGTATCTGGCCGTTTGCCTTATCCGGAAAAGCCAGGAAATCAGCTTTGAAAAGCTGGGGTCGGTGGTGTTTTTCAGCGGAGTTGCCCTGCTGGGATTTTATTCCCTCCGGTGGTTTGCCTACGCTCTTCCTGCCGACACTTATCATCAGGATGCCGTTTACTTTATCCTCCTGGGCCTTTGCTTTGCCTGGGGCGGGGACACCGGGGCTTACTTTATCGGACGGTCTTTCGGCAAGCATAAACTGGCTCCCATTGTCAGCCCCAAAAAGACGGTAGAGGGAGCCTTTGGCGGAGTGCTGGGCAGCATCCTGGGCGGACTTCTCCTTACCTTTATTTTCAGAGCCGCTATGGGCTCCGAGACCATTCTGGCCGAGACAGGGGATTGGTACTATCTGGCCCTGGTCATTCTGGGAGCGCTGGCTTCTGTGCTGGGAATGGTGGGAGATCTCTTTGCCAGCGTTATCAAACGCCAGCACCAGATCAAGGACTACGGCCACCTTTTCCCCGGCCACGGCGGTGTAATGGACCGCTTTGACAGCGTGCTCTTTATTGCACCCCTGGTATCCGGGGCAGTGCGGCTGGCCCTCTATTTCGGATTGTTTTAAGAGGATTTGGATATGAATAAAACCATTACCCTTTTAGGGTCCACAGGCTCTATCGGAACCCAGAGCCTGGATGTGATCCGGATGCAGGGATACAAAGTATTCGGCCTGGCTGCCAACAGCCGGGTTGAACTGCTTTTGGAACAAATCAAAGAATTCCACCCCCAGGTGGTGGCAGTGGTAGACCCTGCCGCTTATGAAAAAATGGACCGGGAACTGGCCGGGACCGCCCAGGCTCCCAAGCTGCTGAAAGGTCCCGAGGGGCTGGCTCAGCTGGCCGCCATGGAAGGCCCGGATGTGGTGCTGAACAGTGTGGTGGGAATTGCCGGTCTGAGAGCCAGCCTGGCTGCCATTGAGAGCGGCCATGACCTGGCCTTGGCCAACAAGGAAAGTCTGGTTACGGGCGGCTATTTGGTCACGGATGCAGTGGCAAAGCATGGGGTAAAACTCCTCCCGGTGGACAGTGAACACTCCGCCATCTTCCAGTGTCTCCAGGACAAGGAAAGCGCCAAGAGCCTGACCAAAATTCTTCTTACCGCTTCCGGCGGCCCCTTCTTCGGAATGAAGAAGGAGGAACTGGCAGGGAAGACCCGGGCGGACGCTTTGAAGCATCCCAACTGGAATATGGGGGCTAAGATCACCATTGACAGTGCCACCCTTATGAACAAGGGATTGGAACTGATTGAGGCAGTCTGGCTTTTTGGTCTGCCCCCGGAGAAGGTGCAGATCGTGGTCCAGCGCCAGAGCATTATCCACTCCATGGTGCAGTACAGTGATAACTCCATTATTGCGCAGCTGGGAGTGCCGGATATGCGGATCCCCATCCAGTATGCTCTCACCTGGCCCCAGCGGGTGCCCAGCCCTGTGGAGGAACTGGACTTTACCAAACTGAAAGAAATCACCTTTGATGTGGCGGACGAGGAGACCTTCCGGTGCCTGGCCGCCTGCAAGAAAGCTATCTCCAAAGGGGGCCTTGGCCCTTGCGCTGCCAATGGCGCCAACGAGGAGGCCGTCCGCCTCTTCCTGGAAGACAAGATCGGGTTCCTGGATATTGGCCGTTTGGTGGAAGGGGTGGTGGACGCCGACAGCTACGGCGGCAGCTACACCCTGGAAGATGTATACGAATGTGACCGGATGGCCCGGCAGTATGTGCTGAGCCACCTTTGAGCGGATAGGAAGGAGGCTCAATGACAGGCATACTCACAGCCATTGCCGCCATTCTCGTGTTTGGCGGAGTTGTGTTGGTCCATGAATGGGGTCATTTTATTCTGGCCAGAAGAAACGGAATCAGGGTCTTGGAGTTTGCCATTGGCATGGGCCCCAAACTCTGGTCCAAAAAGGTAAACGGGACGGAGTACAGCATCCGGCTCCTTCCCATCGGTGGCTTCAACCGAATGCTCAGCCGGGAAGAGGAAGAACAGCTCCGGCAGGCCGGGGAGGAAGTCCCGGAATATGAGCCGGGTCCCGGCAGTTATTACGAGGACGCGGCCCCCTGGCGGCGGCTTCTGGTGCTGGCGGCAGGTCCGGCCATGAATGTGGTTCTGGGATTTGCCCTGCTGATGGTGCTTTTGTCGGGCCAGGAACTGCTGGCTACCCGTCAGGTGGCCCAGGTGGACCCGGACAGTCAGGCAGCAGCCAGCGGCCTTCAGGCCGAGGACCTGATTCTGGAAGTAAATGGCCGACACTGCTTTGTGTACCAGGACATTTATTATGAACTGGAACGGACTGCCAACGACCAGGCAGATATTCTGGTCCGGCGGAACGGAGAAAAGGTCCTTCTGGAAAATGTCAAGTTTGACCGTATCACCATGGAGGACGGTTATTCCTATCTGGACATCGGATTCAAGGTGTACGGGGTAGAACCGGGACTGCTTACCACCCCCAAGGCCGCCTTCCAATATACCATTTACTACGCCAAATATATTTTTACCTCTCTGTTCGATTTGTTTACCGGACGGGTGGGAATCAACAACCTGTCCGGTCCGGTGGGTATTGTATCTGCCATCAATGAGGCAGTGATGATGGGATGGGATGAGGTGCTCAATATGGCTATCCTCATTTCCATCAACCTGGGAATCTTCAATCTGATTCCCATTCCCGGCCTGGATGGAGGGCAAATCATCTTTACCGGGGTGGAAGCGGTGCTTCGGCGGCCCATCTCTGCAAAAATCCGGAATGCGGTGAACATGGCCGGATTGATGGCTTTGATTTTCCTGGCAATTTTTGCGACCTACCAGGATATTTTAAGACTCCTCTTTTGAGTAGGGGAGGAGAGAAAGGATTTCTCCCATGCGAAAACTGAAACGCGAAGTTAAAATCGGAAACATCACCATTGGGGGAACCAACCCGGTGGCTGTCCAGACCATGCTGAATAAGCCGGTCAAGGATATTCAGGGAAATGTGGAGCAGGCCATCCGGGTGGCTCAGGCCGGGTGCCAGATCGTCCGGGTCACCTGTCCCACCCCCGAGGATGTAAAGACCATCGAAGCGGTAAAGAATGCGGTAGATATTCCGGTGGTGGCCGATATTCATTTTGATTACCGGGCCGCTATTGCCTGCGCCCAGGCCGGGGTGGATAAAATCCGTATCAACCCGGGCAACATCGGGGACGATGACCGGGTCAAGCAGGTGGCGGACATCTGCAACCAGAAGAACATTCCCATCCGGATCGGCGTAAATGCAGGCAGCCTGGAAAAGGAAATTCTGGCCAAGTACGGAGCTCCCGTTCCCCAGGCCCTGGTGGAGAGTGCCATGGGCCATGTACGGCTTTTGGAAAAGCACGATTTCAATAATATTGTCATCTCCATCAAGTCCAGCAATGTGCCCCGGATGATGGAGGCTTACCGGCTTCTCAGTGAAGAGTGTGATTACCCCCTCCATATTGGTGTTACCGAGGCCGGTACATACCGGATGGGCCTGATCAAGTCCGGCATGGGAATCGGCGGTCTTCTTATGGAAGGAATCGGGGATACCCTCCGGGTCTCCCTTACCGATGAACCGGAAAAGGAAGTGGAAACAGGCTTCGACATCCTCCGGGCGGCAGGCTTTGCAGTGGAAGGCCCTGAAATCATCAGCTGTCCCACCTGCGGCCGGACCAATATCCCGGTGGCACAGATTGCCCAGGAAGTGGAACAGCGACTGAAGGAATACAAAAAGCCCATCAAGGTGGCCGTCATGGGCTGCGTGGTCAACGGTCCCGGAGAAGCCCGGGAAGCAGATATCGGCATTGCCGGCGGCATCAACGAGGCGCTCCTTTTCATCCGGGGCGAGAAGATTCGGATGCTCCGGGGCGATATCGTTGGCCAGCTGGTAGATGAAATTTATAAACTGTAAACAGTAAAGGACAAAGTCAGTGGCATTTTTGGTAACGGACATATTCCCTCAATTTGCAGGCGACCCGGATTTCCGGGCCGCCTTTGGCAATGTGTTGGTGGACAAGGTGGTCCGCCATCGGCGGGACAATACCATCGAAATCAGCTTGTGCAGTGCCTCCCCTTTGCAGGAGGCACTGTGCGAGCGTTTTGCCCTGTCTGTATCTCAGGCAGAGTTTGCAGGCACCAAGGTGGAGATTCGGAACTATTTCCGGGCCGACCAGCTGGATGCAGACGCTGTGTGGGGAATGCTGCAGGAACTGAAAAAGACCCAGCTGCCCATCAACGGATTTCTGGCCCCGGATGGGGTGGAGGTGGACCGGGAAACCCAGAAAGTCACCCTTCATTCCGCAGTGGGTAAACGGTTCCTGGAAGACATTGAATGTCCCCGTATCCTTTCGGAACTGATTCGGGAACGGACTGGCGGCACCTACCAGGTAGAGATTCAGGTGGACCAGAACCAGTCTGCCCAGAAAGCCAAAATCCGGATGGAACGGAAGATGGCCCCGGTCAAGTTTACCCCCTCCCCGGCAGAAGGCCCCCGCATCTCCATTGCGGGGCTGGCGTTGGAGGACAAGCCTGCGGTTCTCTTTGCAGGCCGGTTTTTCCAGCCCAGCGAAATCACCCCCCTCAACGATTTGGGGGACGGCGGCAAAATTACCGTCTGGGGCGAAGTCTTTGCCAGCGAGGAAAAGGGCAACTTCAACAAGAGCCGGACCATCTCCATTACCGACTATCGTGGTTCCATCAACCTGAAAGTCATGAACCGGGACGACGAGGAACAGTATAACCGCTGGGGGCAGATCAAGAACGGGGAGACCCTGGTGGTCCGGGGAAACTGCACCTACGACAAATACGAGCATGACTTTGTCATCTATCCCTATGACGTGTTGAAGGTGGAACGGAAAAAGCGGACCGATACCCAGCCGGAAAAACGGTGCGAACTTCACCTTCATACCAAGCTGTCCAGCATGGACGGCTTCTGTGACCCGGGCGGCATTGTCCGGCTGGCCCACAAAATGGGACACCGGGCCATCGCCATTACGGACCATGGTGTCTGCCAGGGATACCCGGAAGCCATGCTGGCCACCGATGATATCCGCCGCAATGACCCGGATTTCAAGCTGATTTACGGCTGCGAAATCTACTTTGTGGATGATATGATTCCCATTGTGTACGGGAAGGCAAAAGGGGAGTTGAAGGAACGGTTTGTCATCTTTGACACCGAGACCACCGGCCTGGACCCCAACAACGAGACTCTCACCGAGATTGGCGCTGTAGTTGTGGAGAACGGCCAGATGACCGATACCTTCTCCACCTTTGTAAATCCCGGCAAGCCCATCCCGGAAAAAATCGTCCAGCTTACCGGAATCAACGACAGTATGGTGGCGGATGCTCCCTCTCAGGAGGAGGCCATCCGCAGCTTCAAGGAGTTCTGTGGGGACAGCGTTCTGGTGGCCCACAACGCCCATGGTTTTGATATGCGGTTTATCCACCAGACGGCCAAGAAAGCAGGCATTGAGTTTGAAAACTCCTACCTGGATACTCTGCCCCTGGCCCAGGCCCTTCTCCCGGGACTCCACAACTATAAGCTGGACACCATCAACAACTATCTGGAAATCGAACCCTTCAACCATCACCGGGCTGTGGATGACTCCATGGCTCTGGGACGGATTTTCCTGAAACTTCTGGCGGACCTGCGAAGCCGGGGAATCAAAAGGGTGGAGGAGATCAACACCGGCCTGGGCGGAAACCGGGAGGTGCTGAAAAAGAAGTATTTCCACCTGATCGTTCTGGTAAAAAACCAGATCGGCCTGAAAAACCTGTACAAAATCGTCAGCAAGGCTCATACCGACTACTTCTTTAAAAAGCCCCGGGTGCCCCGGAGTGTTCTTAATGAATACCGGGAAGGTTTGATTCTGGGCTCTGCCTGTGAAGCGGGCGAACTTTACAGGGCTATTGTCCAGGGCCGGAACATGGAAGAACTGAAACGAATCGCAGATTACTACGATTACCTGGAAGTTCAGCCCCTGGGAAACAACGAGTACATGGTCCGGAATGACACGGTGAAAAACCTGGAAGGAATCATGGACTTCAACCGGAAGGTCATTGAACTGGGGGAGATTCTTCATAAACCGGTGGTGGCCACCGGTGACGTTCACTTTACCGAGCCGGAGGATGCCATCTACCGGGCAGTGCTCCAGGCCGGAAACGGCTTCAAGGATGCCGACAACCAGGCGCCCCTTTTCTACCGCACCACCCAGGATATGCTGGCTCAGTTCAGTTACCTTCCCCCGGAAAAGGCCTATGAAATTGTAGTCACCAACCCCAACAAGATTGCCGCCACCATTGATAACACGGTGCGGGCCATCCCCAAGGGAACCTATCCTCCCAGCCTGCCCGGCGCAGTGGAGGAGCTGTGCAGCGATACCTGGACCCGGGCCAAGAAGGAATACGGAGACCCGGTGCCCCAGATTCTGGAGGACCGGCTGAAAAAGGAACTGAACTCCATCTGCGGCCACGGATATGCGGTTCTGTATGTTATCGCCGTTAAACTGGTGGCCGAGTCCAACCGGCTGGGCTACCAGGTGGGCAGCCGTGGTTCGGTAGGCTCCTCCGCTGTGGCTCACTTCTCGGGTATCTCAGAAGTAAACAGCATGCAGCCCCACTATATCTGTGAGAACTGCCATTTCAATGAATGGATTCAGGACGGCAGTGTGGCGGACGGCTTTGACCTGCCTGACCGAGACTGCCCCGTCTGCGGCCATAAGATGAAGGTGGAAGGCCACGACATCCCCTTTGAAACCTTCCTGGGATTCTACGGAGACAAGGAACCTGATATCGACCTGAACTTCAGCGGCGAATGTCAGAGCCTGGTCCACCGGTACACCGAGACCCTCTTCGGACAGGAGAATGTGTTTAAGGCGGGGACTGTATCCGGACTTCAGGATAAGACCGCTTTCGGCTATGTGCGGAAATACCTGGAGGAACGGGGAAAAATCGTCAACCGGGCAGAGGAAAACCGGCTGTCGGTGGGATGTACCGGAGTCAAGCGGACCACCGGTCAGCATCCCGGCGGCATGGTGGTCGTTCCCGATACCAGCGAAATCTACGATTTCTGCCCCATCCAGCACCCGGCAGACGATAAAGAAAAGGGGGTATACACCACCCACTTCGAATTCAAGTACCTTCACGACACCCTCCTCAAGCTGGACGAGCTGGGCCATGATGTGCCCACCATGTACAAGTACTTTGAGGAAATGACCGGTATCTCCATGGACCAGGTGCCCATGAATGACCCGGATGTGATCAATCTTCTGATCAGCCCCAAATCCCTGGGAGTGACCGAGGAACAGATCGACAGTAAAACCGGTACCTTCGGAATCCCGGAACTGGGCACCAACTTTGTCCGCCAGATGCTGCTGGAAGCCCAGCCCAAGAGTTTCAGCGACCTGATTCAGATTTCCGGACTGTCCCATGGCACCGACGTTTGGACCGGCAACGCCCAGGACCTGATTAAGGAAAAAACTTGCACCATTTCCGAGGTGATCGGCTGCCGTGACAGTATTATGACCTACCTGCTCCACAAGGGCCTGGAACCCAAGTTGGCCTTTGATATTATGGAGCTTACCCGTAAGGGCAAGGTGGCCAAGAACGGCTTCCCCCCGGGAGGGGAGGAGGCTATGAAGGCCCACGGGGTACCTGACTGGTATATGGATTCCTGCCGGAAAATCAAATATATGTTCCCCAAGGCCCACGCCGTGGCTTACCTGATTGCTGCCATCCGGCTCATGTGGTTCAAGGTGTACCATCCCCCGGAATTCTATGCGGTTTATTTTACTGTCCGGGGCTCGGATATTGACTATGAGGCCGCCATCGGGGGCAAGGCTGTGGCCAAGCAGCATATCAAGGAAGTTACCGCCCGTCTGCGGGAGGAAAAGAACGCCAAGGACGAAGATATCCTGGTCAGCCTTCAGCTGGAAAACGAAATGCTCCAGCGGGGATATCAGTTCCTCCCCATCCAGCTGGGGAAGAGCCATGCCACCAAGTATGTGGTGGAGGACGGAAAAGTCCGGCTGCCCTTCAACAGCCTGAGGGGAGTGGGTGATACCGCTGCCCAGGCGCTGGAGGATGCTACCCTCCACGGACAGGAGTATCTCTCCATTGACGAACTGCAAACTGCCTGCGGCGTGTCCGGGTCGGTCATGGAGACCCTGCGGAGCGTGGGGGCTCTGGGCAACCTGCCCGCTACCAACCAGGTGGACCTGTTCAGCCTGTGATTCATTAAAAAAAGCGCAGAGAGAAGTTTCTCTCTGCGCTTTTCCTTACTCTATAAGAAGCCGTTTCTCTTTTAAAGCATCCATTTTTCCGTGAATCCGGCCCAGTCCGTAAAAGAGGACCGAGGCCAGGGCAAGATTGATCCAGCCGAAAGAGAAAGTGTTCAGGGTGTTGATCAACCCGATGCAAAGGTTAAGGCACCCAATCAACACCAGCAGCCGTCCCACTTTTTGCAGATGGGTCATCCGGGAATCCAGATCGGAATAAAGGTCAAACTCTCCCTGGTCAGCCCGTTTACGGAAGTAGAGCCATTGAGTAAATCGCCCCACATATTCCGCCCCGCTTTCGGCCATCAGTTCCAGATACTCCGGGGCAGGGTTTCTCATTTCCAGCCGGATGGTATATTCCCCCGGAGCGCAGGGTACAAAATCATAGAGAAAAAGCCCCACATGATTCAAAGCCCAGCCCTCCTGAGCCATGGAGTTAAGCCACTGCTCCTCCTTGTCAAAGTTCCAGACCCAGAACCAACGGAAGATTTTTTTGTGCTCGTTCATACCTGTTCCTCCTTCAGAATGGCCTCTCCGTTCTCTACCAGCTGCCGCAGCCGGGCCAGCTCCTGTTTCAGGACCAACAGCCCCTGGCTGGTAAGCTGATACTCCTTTTTCCGGCTTTCCCGGGAAAGCGGCAAAGGCTTTATCCAACCCTTGTCACAGAGGGCGCTGAGTGCGCCGTACAAAGTGCCGGGAGCCAGCCGGACCCGACCGCCGGAAAGTTGCTGGGCCTGCTGCATAATGCCGTACCCATGCTGGGGAGTGTAGAGAGACAAAAGAATATAATAGGTGGATTCAGTCAACACAAGATTTTCGCCCATGGGATTCCCCCTTTCTGATTTTATATCGAGAACCGATATATCGTATCTCTAGTATAACGGAAGTCGATATAGTTGTCAACAAAAAATGCAGCCCTGAAAAAACTTTTCGGGGCTGCAAAGCGGTGGAAGGGAATCAGCCTTCCAGCTGATGAAATTTTTCCAGAATGGCGGGGGAGGGCAGCTTGAATACCTGGCCGGTGAGATAGTGAAGGGTGTTCTCCTCAGGAATCTCCTTGAAGGCAATCTTGACGGCGCAGAGATTCTGGGTCCGCTGTTTCAGCTTCTCATTGATGGTCCGGTTGCCATATTTGATGTCCCCCAGCACCGGGGCATTCAGGTAAGCCAGGTGAGCCCGAATCTGGTGGGTCCGTCCGGTGATAAGACCGATCCGGCAGAGGGCAAAGGGACCCTTCTTTTCCTCAATCTTTACCTGGGTGATGATTTCCTTGTACCCTTCGGCGGGGCGTTTACGAACCGTTACCTTGTTGGTCTTTTCATTGTGCCAGAGGTAGGCGGTGTGCCGTCCTTCCGGGGGAAAGCCAAAGGTGATGGTAAGGTAGGTCTTGTTCAGCAGGTCCTGCTGGATGATGGCATTCATGTCCCGGAGACTGGGATAGTTCTTGGCGGCTACCACCAATCCCTCGGTGCCACGGTCCAGACGGTTGCAGATGGCAGGGGCAAACCGGCTGGGAGCGTGGGGGTCGTATTCGCCTTTTTCTTCCAGATAAGCCCGGAAGGCGTCCACCAGGTTGGGGTCGCCGGTGCGGTCACTGTGACAGAGAAGATGGGTGGGCTTATAGAGGATGGCGATGTTCTCATCCTCCCAAATCACCTGGACCTTGGGCTGCCGCTTTTTTGAGGGAGCTTTCTGGGGCTGGGCAGGGAAGAACTCATCGTTGATATACAGTTCCAGCAAGTCCCCCTGATGAATACGGTAGTCCGGGTCCTGCTTTTTTCCGTTTACCTTGACCCGCTTGTTCCGGAAGGCTTTATACAGCAGGCTTTTGGGCATATTATGGGTGACCCCTTCCACAAACCGGGAAAGGCGCACTCCTTCTTCGTTGGGACCGGCCACAAAATTTTTCATTCCCCTGATCACATCACTTTTCTTTAGGATTCTTTTAGTATATAATAAATAACGAATTTGTCAAAATATAAAAGGGAAGGAGGACAGCCGGATGGGGGAGGAAAACATCCACAAAAACCACCGCCAGCGTATGCGGAAAAAGGTGGAGGAATACGGCCTGGAAAGCCTGCCTGCCCATGAAGTGCTGGAATACCTTCTCTTCTTTGCCATCCCGCGGCAGAATACCAACCCCATAGCCCACCGGCTGCTCTCCCGGTTCGGGGGCTTTTGCCAGGTATTGGAAGCCTCTCCGGAGGAACTGGCCCAGGTAGAGGGGATGGGGCCGGCCAGCGCCCGGTTCCTCCACAGCCTGCTCCAGGTCTCCCGGTACTACCAAATGGAAAAGCGCCGGCAGATCAAGCGCCTGAATACTGAGGAAGAGGCCATGGAGTATGTAAAGCCTCTTTTTGTGGGCCTCAAGGAAGAGCAGATTTATGCCGTGATTCTGGATGACAAAAACGGAGTGCTCCGGTGTGAACAGCTGGGCCAGGGGCTGGCCAACAGTGTGGAAGTGTCCGCCGGAAAACTGGCCAAGTCAGTGTTGCTGGCCGGAGGCACTTCGGTGATTCTGGCCCACAATCACCCTGCCGGACTGCCCCTGCCTTCCCCGGAGGATATTGTCACCACCGGCAAACTGGTGAAGGCACTGGGGGTGCTGGGAATCGACCTGGTGGACCATATTGTTGTAGCTCAGGGAGAAGCTACCAGTATGTCCAGGCGGCAGTGTATGCCTATTTATGACCCGCTCCGGGGAGAGGTGGAATATCCCCGGCACAGATAAGAACAGGAGGGAACATGGAAGCACAGGAAACCTTTCAGCTGAAAGCACCCTTTGGGATCACTCCCCCTCAGAAAGATACCGTAGATAAAATCGTGGCCAGCATCCGGGAGGGAAACCGGAGCCAGACCATCCAGGGTGTTACCGGCTGCGGCAAGACCTTCCTTATGGCCAATGTCATTGCCCAGTGCAACCGCCCCACCCTGGTGCTGGCCCATAACAAGACCCTGGCTGCCCAGCTTTGTACCGAGTTCCGGGATTTCTTCCCGGACAATGCGGTGGAGTATTTTGTCTCCTACTACGACTACTACCAGCCGGAAGCCTATATTCCGTCCACTGATACCTACATCGAGAAGGACAGCGCCATCAATGACGAGATTGACCGGCTCCGTCATTCTGCCACTGCTGCCCTCAGCGAGCGGCGGGATGTGATTATTGTGGCCAGTGTCAGCTGTATTTACAGCCTGGGCGACCCTATCGATTACCGGAGCATGGTCATCAGCCTTCGCCCGGGGATGGCCCTCTCCCGGGAGGAGCTTTGCCAGCGGCTGGTCCGGCTCCAGTACGAGCGGAACGACGTGAACTTTGTCCGGAATAAGTTCCGGGTAAAGGGGGACGTGGTGGACATCAACCTGGCCTATATGAACGACCTGGCCATCCGGGTGGAGTTCTTCGGGGACGAGGTGGACCGGATACTGGAGTTCAATCCTCTCACCGGAGAAAAGAAGAATGTGGTCCGCCATGTAGCCATCTTCCCGGCCAGCCATTATATTGTCAGCCCGGAAAAGATGAAAGCGGGCCTGCAGGCCATCCAGCAGGAGATGGAACAGCGGGTGAAAGAGTTCACCGCAGAAGGAAAGCTCATTGAGGCCCAGCGGATTGCCCAGCGCACCTCCTATGATATGGAAATGCTCCAGGAAGTGGGAATCTGCAAGGGAATCGAAAACTACTCAGCGGTATTGTCGGGCCGGGCCCCGGGGAGTACTCCCACCACCTTGCTGGATTATTTCCCCAAGGACTTCCTCCTCTTTGTGGACGAGAGCCATGTGATGCTGCCCCAGCTTCATGCCATGTACGGGGGAGACTATGCCCGGAAAAGGACCCTGGTGGATTTCGGGTTCCGGCTTCCCTCTGCCTTTGACAACCGTCCCCTCAAGTTTGAGGAAGTTCAGGAAAAGCTGAATCAAATCGTATATGTCAGCGCCACCCCCGGAGAGTATGAACGGGAGCAGAGCGCCGTCATTGCCCAGCAGATCATCCGGCCTACCGGACTTCTGGACCCGGAAATCTCGGTTCGTCCGGTGGAAGGCCAGATCGAGGACCTGCTGGGAGAAATCAATCTCCGCCGGGAGAAAGGCCAGCGGGTGCTGGTCACCACCCTGACCAAAAAGATGGCGGAGGACCTGACCGAGTTCCTTACCGAGCAGGGAGTAAAAACCAAGTATATGCACCATGAGGTGGACACCTTTGAACGGATGGAAATCATCAAGGACCTCCGCCTGGGCGCCATCGATGTGGTGGTGGGAATCAACCTGCTGCGGGAGGGCCTGGATATGCCCGAAGTCAGCCTGGTAGCCATCCTGGACGCAGACAAGGAAGGCTTCCTCCGCAGCGAGACCAGCCTGATGCAGACCATCGGACGGGCTGCCCGGAATGCGGAAGGCGCCGTCATTATGTATGGCGACACCGTCACTCCCAGCATGGAACGGGCCATCCTGGAGACCCAGCGCCGCCGTGAAATCCAGATGGCCTACAATCAGGCCAACGGCATTGTGCCCAAGACCATTGTAAAAGGGGTCCGGGAAGGGCTGGAAATCAGCGACAAAAACGCCAACGCCCAGCTTAAGGGAGGCCGCCGCCTGAGCAAGGTGGAGCGGGAACAGATGATTGACCGGCTTACCCGGGAAATGAAGCAGGCGGCCAAGCTGCTGGAATTCGAGCATGCGGCTTTCCTGCGGGACCAGATAGACCGGCTCCGGAGAGGGGAGAACCCCACTCAGGAAGGGGAAACCCCCAAACCCAAGCGTGGAAGAAAAGGAAGATAACTGTATGGCAAATAATAAAATCGTCATTCGGGGGGCACGGGAGCATAACCTGAAAAATATCAGTCTCACCCTCCCCCGGAATAAACTCATTGTCATGACGGGACTGTCGGGCAGCGGCAAGTCCAGCCTGGCTTTTGATACCATCTATGCGGACGGACAGCGCCGGTATATGGAAAGCCTGTCCAGCTATGCCCGGATGTTCCTGGGCCAGATGGAAAAGCCGGATGTGGATGAAATCACCGGCCTGAGCCCTGCCATCTCCATTGACCAGAAAACCACCAGCCACAACCCCCGGTCCACGGTGGGGACGGTCACCGAAATTTACGACTACCTTCGTCTCATGTATGCCAGGATCGGCATTCCCCACTGTCCCATCTGCGGACGGCCCATCAGCCAGCAGACGGTGGACGAGATGGTGGACGAGATCCTCAAGCTGGAGCCGGGGACCCGGTTCCAGGTGCTGGCCCCGGTGGTCCGGGGAAAGAAGGGCACCCAGCAGAAGGAACTGGACGCAGCCCGCCGCAGCGGTTACGCCCGGGTGCGGGTAGACGGAAACCTGTACGACCTGGATGAGGAAATCACCCTGGACAAGAACATCCGCCACACGGTGGAAGTGGTGGTGGACCGTCTGGCCATCAAGGAGGGCCTGCGCAGCCGCCTGGCGGACAGCCTGGAAACTGCCCTCAACCTGGCGGACGGCCTGGTGACCATTGATGTCATCGGGGGAGAGCCTATGCAGTTCAGCCAGAACTACGCCTGCCCCGAGCATAATATCTCGGTGGAGGAACTGAGCCCCCGGATGTTCAGTTTCAACAACCCTTTCGGCGCCTGTGAAAAATGTACCGGTCTGGGAACCTTTATGAAGGTGGACCCGGACCTGATCATCTCCAACCCCAACCTTTCTATCCGGGACGGGGCCATCAAGGCCAGCGGCTGGTACTGGGCGGAAGGCTCGGTGGCAGCCATGTATTACCAGGGACTGGCGGATGAGTATGGCTTCACCCTGGACACCCCCATCAAGGAATTGAGCAAGGAAGCCCGGGATGCACTCCTGTACGGCACCAAGGGCAAGCGAATCACCATGCATCGGGAAAACGAGTTCGGCAGCGGGGAATACCGGAACGAATTCGAGGGCATCGTCAATAATCTGGAACGGCGGTTCCGGGAGACTTCCAGCGAGTGGATCAAAGAGGATATTTCCCGGGTCATGTCCAGCCTGGAGTGTCCCGAGTGCCACGGCAAGCGGCTGAAAAAAACCAGTCTGGCCGTGACGGTAGGCGGAATCAACATCAGTGATTTCACCGCCAAGAGTATCAAGGAGGAGCTGGACTTCATCAACCAGATTCAGCTCACCCCTCAGGAAGAAAAAATCGCCAGCGCCATTCTGAAAGAAGTCAAGGAGCGGCTGGGATTCCTCCAGAGCGTGGGTCTGGAATACCTGACCCTGGCCCGGGAGGCGGGAAGCCTCTCCGGCGGCGAGAGCCAGCGGATTCGTCTGGCCACCCAGATCGGCAGCGCCCTCACCGGAGTTCTGTATGTGCTGGACGAGCC
Organism: uncultured Clostridia bacterium; assembly: GCA_944387885.1. Classification (GTDB taxonomy): domain Bacteria; phylum Bacillota; class Clostridia; order Oscillospirales; family Ruminococcaceae; genus CALXEN01. The sequence continues at coordinate 19,053 of CALXGR010000001.1, read as the reverse complement.
CAGCATCGGCCTGCATCAGAAAGACAATGACAAGCTCATCGATACCCTGAAACGGCTGCGGGACCTGGGAAACACCCTGGTTGTAGTAGAACACGACGAGGATACCATGCGCCAGTCCGACTATCTGGTGGATATTGGCCCCGGGGCGGGAATCCACGGGGGCGAGGTGGTAGCTGCCGGAACGGTGGAACAGGTCTGCAAGGTGAAGCGGAGCATCACCGGCGCCTACCTCAGCGGCCGGAAAAAAATTCCGGTGCCTCCTTTCCGCCGAGCCGGAAGCGGGCACTCTCTCAAGGTGCTTGGGGCTACCGAGCATAACCTGAAGAACATTGACGTAGAATTCCCTCTGGGAAAATTCATCTGTGTCACCGGTGTGTCGGGCAGCGGCAAGTCCAGCCTGGTCAACGAGATTCTCTTCAAGCGGCTGGCAGGGGAACTGAACGGTTCCCACATCCGTCCCGGCAAACACCAGGATGTGCAGGGAATGGAATGGGTGGACAAGGTCATCGGAATTGACCAGGCCCCCATTGGCCGGACTCCCCGGTCCAACCCTGCCACCTACACAGGGGTGTTCAACGACATCCGGACCCTCTTTGCCCAGACTCAGGATGCCAAAATGCGGGGCTATGAGGCAGGACGGTTCAGCTTCAATGTGAAGGGCGGACGGTGCGAGGCCTGCGAGGGCAACGGTATCCTCCAGGTGGAAATGCACTTCCTTCCCGACATCTTTGTCCCCTGTGAAGTGTGTAAGGGAAAACGGTACAACCGGGAGACCCTGGAAGTCCATTATAAAGGTAAGACCATTTCGGATGTGCTGGATATGACAGTGGAGGAGGCATGCACCTTCTTCGCCAACATTCCCAAGATTCGCCGGAAGCTGGAGACTCTCCGGGACGTGGGCCTGGATTATATCACCCTGGGCCAGAGTGCCACCACCCTTTCCGGCGGCGAGGCCCAGCGGGTCAAGCTGGCACTGGAACTGGCCAAGGTCCAGACAGGAAACACGGTTTATATTCTGGACGAGCCTACCACCGGCCTTCATGTGGATGATGTCCACAAATTGGTCAAGGTGCTGGATAAGCTGGTGGATGCGGGCAATACTGTCATTGTGATTGAGCATAACCTGGACCTCATCAAGCGGGCAGACCATATCATTGACCTGGGCCCGGACGGGGGAGACGGGGGCGGCCTGGTGGTGGCCCAGGGAACTCCCGAGGAAGTGGCCGATCACCCGGACAGCTATACCGGAAAATACCTGAAACCCATTCTGGAACGGGACCGGGAACCGGTTTCCGACACTGAAAAAGAAGAATAAAGGCCCAAGGCCGACTGAATACAGGATTCCGTTTTGATTTTATGATTTTTTTACGGAAATACTGTTGACAGCGGCCTTTTTTTAGGGTAATATAAGACCGTTGTGGTTTGTGGGTATACTATGCCTAAAATCGGTTTGGTAAATCTGCATAAACAACAAAACATAACGAAAAGAAAGGAGAAAACAATGCCTACTTTTAACCAGCTCGTACGCAAAGGCCGTGAGGTCCTGGATAAGAAGAGCACTGCTCCCGCTCTGCAGAAGGGCTACAACTCTCAGAAAAAGGCTTACACCAATCTGAGCAGCCCCCAAAAGCGTGGCGTCTGCACCGCTGTTCGTACCATGACCCCCAAGAAGCCCAACTCTGCTCTTCGTAAAGTTGCTCGTGTCCGCCTGTCGAATGGTATCGAGGTCACCTCTTACATTCCCGGCATCGGCCACAACCTGCAGGAGCACAGCGTCGTACTGATCCGTGGCGGCCGTGTTAAGGACCTTCCCGGTGTTCGTTACCACATTATCCGTGGTACTCTGGATGCCCAGGGTGTGGCCAACCGTAACCAGGCCCGTTCCAAGTACGGTGCAAAGCGTCCCAAGGCCGGTGCTAAGAAGAAGTAAGGATTACTGACCCCACCCCCAAAGGCTTGTTTTCTTAGATATACTCAGGAAAACCCCTTTGGCACAACGGGAGTAAATTTACTTTCGAGTACCGATGATATCATTCTATGAAGGAGGGAAGAACGATGCCTAGAAGAGGTAATATCGCTAAGCGTGATGTGATCGCTGATCCTATTTACAATTCTAAAATGGTTACCCGTCTGGTCAACAGCATTATGCTGGATGGCAAGAAGGGCGTGGCCCAGAAGATCGTTTACGATGCATTTGACATCGTTAAGGAGAAGTCCGGCAACGATCCTCTGGAAATGTTCGAAAAAGCTTTGGAGAACATTATGCCCACTCTGGAGTGCAAGACCCGCCGTGTAGGCGGCGCCAACTACCAGGTACCCCTGGAAGTCAGCCCCGCTCGTCGCGAGACTCTGGGCCTGCGCTGGCTGACCATGTTCAGCCGCAAGCGTGGTGAGCGCACCATGTCTGCTCGTCTGGCCGCTGAGATCATGGATGCCGTCAACAACACCGGCGCATCTGTGAAGAAGCGTGAAGACACCCATAAGATGGCCGAAGCCAACAAGGCTTTTGCTCATTTCCGCTATTGATCCGTTGTTTTAGGAGGTTGAATTATGGCTAGAGAAGTATCTCTGGAGATGACTCGAAACATCGGTATCATGGCTCACATCGATGCAGGTAAGACCACCACTACCGAGCGTATTCTTTACTACACCGGTATCAACCATAAGATCGGCGAGACCCACGACGGTGCCGCCACTATGGACTGGATGGTTCAGGAGCAGGAGCGTGGTATCACCATCACCTCCGCAGCTACTACCTGCTACTGGAGCCATACCGAGCTTCAGAACGATCCCGCTGCTATGAAGAAGAATCGGCATCGGATCAACATCATCGACACCCCCGGCCACGTGGACTTCACCGTTGAAGTTCAGCGTTCCCTGCGTGTTCTGGACGGCTCCGTAACCGTTCTCTGCGCCAAGGGCGGTGTTGAGCCTCAGTCTGAGACCGTATGGCGCCAGGCTGACGATTACAAGGTACCCCGTATGGTATACGTCAACAAGATGGACATCATGGGTGCCAACTTCTACCGCTGCGTGGACATGCTCCGTGAGCGGCTGAAGGCCAATGCAGTTCCCATCCAGCTGCCCATCGGTGCAGAGGATGAGTTCAAGGGCATTATCGACCTGATCGACATGAAGGCCGATGTCTACTATGATGACATGGGCAAGGATCTGCGGGTCGAGGAGATCCCCGAGGATATGAAGGACAAGGCTCAGGAGTACCATGACGCCATGATCGAAGCTATCGTGGAGCAGGACGAAGGGCTGATGGAGAAGTATCTGGAAGGGGAGGAGATTTCCAAGGAGGAGATCAAGGCTGCTCTGCGGAAGGCTACCATCGCCAACACCATCGTTCCCGTGATCTGCGGTACTTCCTACCGCAACAAGGGCGTGCAGAAGCTGCTGGATGCTATTGTTGACTATATGCCCGCTCCCACCGATATTGAGGCCATCAAGGGCACCAATCCCGAGACCGGCGAGGAGGAGCATCGCCCCTCCAGCGACACCGAGCCTTTCGCAGCCCTGGCTTTCAAGATCGCTACCGACCCCTTTGTTGGTAAGCTCTGCTTCTTCCGTGTTTACTCCGGTAAGGTAGATGCCGGCTCCACCGTTTACAACTCCGTTAAGGATACTGACGAGCGTATGGGCCGTATCCTGCAGATGCACGCCAACAGCCGGAAGGACATTGAGACCTGCTATGCCGGCGATATTGCCGCTGCCGTAGGTCTGAAGAACACCACCACCGGCGACACCCTGTGTGATCCCAAGCACCCCATCATTCTGGAGTCCATGAACTTCCCCGAGCCTGTTATCCGTGTGGCTATCGAGCCCAAGACCAAGGCCGGCAACGAGAAGATGGGTGTGGCTCTGGCCAAGCTGGCTGAAGAAGATCCCACCTTCCGTACCTGGACCGATGAAGAGACTGGTCAGACCATTATCGCTGGTATGGGTGAGCTCCACCTGGAGATCATCGTTGACCGTCTGCTCCGCGAGTTCAAGGTGGAAGCAAACGTAGGTGCACCTCAGGTTGCTTACCGTGAGACCATCCGCCGTGCTGCTGACCAGGATACCAAGTATGCCCGTCAGTCTGGTGGTAAGGGTCAGTACGGCCACGTTAAGATCACCATCGAGCCCAACGAGCCCGGCAAGGGTTACGAGTTTATCAATGCCGTTGTGGGCGGTACCATTCCCAAGGAATATATCCCCGCTGTCGACAGTGGTATCCAGGGCGCTATGAAGTCCGGTGTTCTGGCTGGTTACCCCGTTGTGGACGTGAAGGTCACCCTGCGTGACGGTTCTTACCATGAAGTTGACTCCTCCGAAATGGCATTCTCCATTGCCGGTTCTATGGCATTCAAGGAAGCTATGCGGAAGGCTGATCCCTGCATCATGGAGCCCATCATGAAGGTAGTGGTCATCACTCCCGACGAATACCTGGGCGACGTTATCGGCGACCTGAATGCTCGCCGTGGCCAGATTCAGGGTATGGAGGCCATGAACGGTACTCAGCGTGTAAACGCCCTGGTACCTCTGGCTCAGATGTTCGGTTACGCTACCGACCTGCGTTCTCGCAGCCAGGGCCGTGCCCAGTACGTCATGGAGCCCAGCCACTATGCCGAGCTGCCCAAGAGCATTGCGGAGACCGTAATGGCCGGCCGCAAGAAAGACTGATTTCGTAAAAAAATCAGGTAACACCTTGATTTTTTGGAAGAGATTTAGTATCATACAATTAAACCGTCGTGTTTGATTAAAGGAGGAAATTCCAATGGCTAAAGAAAAATTTAACCGCGATAAGCCCCATGTTAACATTGGTACTATCGGCCATGTTGACCACGGCAAGACCACTCTGACCGCCGCCATCACCAAGGTTCTGGCTCTGAAGGGCGACGCTGAGTTCATGGACTACGCCAACATCGATAAGGCTCCCGAAGAGCGCGAGCGTGGTATTACCATTAACACCGCTCACGTTGAGTACCAGACCGACAAGCGTCACTACGCTCATGTTGACTGCCCCGGCCACGCCGACTACGTCAAGAACATGATCACTGGTGCTGCTCAGATGGACGGCGCTATCCTGGTAGTTTCCGCTGCTGACGGTCCCATGCCCCAGACTCGTGAGCACATCCTGCTCTCCCGTCAGGTAGGCGTGCCCTATATCGTTGTTTTCATGAACAAGTGCGACCAGGTTGACGACGAGGAGCTGCTGGAGCTGGTTGAGATGGAAATCCGTGAGCTGCTGAGCAGCTACGACTTCCCCGGCGACGACATTCCGATCATCAAGGGTTCCGCTCTGAAGGCTCTGGAGTGCACCTCCAACGATCCCAGCGATCCCGCTTACGCTCCCATCCTGGAGCTCATGGATGCTGTCGACGAGTATATCCCCACTCCCGACCGTATGGCTGACCTGCCCTTCCTGATGCCCGTTGAGGACGTTATGACCATTTCCGGCCGTGGTACCGTTGCTACCGGCCGTGTAGAGCGTGGCACCGTCAAGGTTGGCGAAGAAGTTGAAATCGTTGGCCTGAAGGAAGAGCGTTCCAAGACCACCGTTACCGGTCTGGAAATGTTCCGTAAGTCTCTGGACTTCGCTCAGGCTGGCGACAACATCGGCGCTCTGCTCCGTGGCGTTCAGCGTAACGAGATCGAGCGTGGCCAGGTTCTGGCTAAGCCCGGTTCCGTAAACCCCCACACCAAGTTTGAGGGTTCCGTCTACGTCCTGAAGAAGGAAGAAGGCGGCCGTCATACTCCTTTCTTCAACAACTACCGTCCTCAGTTCTACTTCCGGACTACCGACGTTACCGGTGTTATCACTCTGCCCGAAGGCACTGAGATGTGCATGCCCGGCGATAACGTTGTTATGACCGTTGAGCTGATCACTCCCGTTGCTATGGAAGAAGGCCTGCGTTTCGCTATCCGTGAGGGTGGCCGTACCGTTGGTTCCGGCGTTGTTTCCAAGATTCTGGGCTAATCCGGTTATCTGGAATTAACATCCAAGCTATTAAAACCCCTGTCCTTCGGGACAGGGGTTTTTCTTTCTGAATTGTCGGATTTTACTTGCCGTTTCATAGGGAAAATGGTATGATAAGCAGTAAGAAATTATCCAGCCATAGGAGGAAAAAAGATGCAGCAAAGAGAAACCGTTATAGTTCTGGACTTTGGCGGTCAGTATAATCAGCTTATTGCCCGTCGTGTCCGGGAGTGTAATGTTTACTGTGAGATTTATTCCTATAAGACCGATCTTCAGGTGATTAAGGAGAAGAATCCCAAGGGAATTATCTTCACCGGCGGGCCCAACAGCGTGTATCTGGAGAATGCCGCTGCCTGTGATCCTGAAATTTATACCTGGGGTGTGCCGGTGCTGGGAATCTGCTATGGCTCTCAGCTTATGATGCATCAGCTGGGTGGCAAGGTAGAGCGGGCTCCCGAGCGGGAATATGGCAAGACCCTGGTCCATGTGAATCCCGAGAGCAAGCTGTTCCAGGGGGTAAATAAGGATACCATCTGCTGGATGAGCCATAATGACTACATCAGCCAGGCAGCTCCCGGATTTGCTATCAGTGCCTATACTGATAACTGCCCTGTGGCAGCAGTGGAAAATGCAGAGAAGGGACTGTATGCAGTGCAGTTCCATCCCGAAGTGCTTCACACTCAGGAAGGCACCAAGATGCTCCATAACTTTGTATACAACGTCTGCGGCTGCATCGGAGACTGGCGGATGGACTCCTTTGTGGAAACCACCATTCAGGCTCTGCGGAACAAGATCGGGGATGGCAAGGTGCTTTGCGCTCTGTCCGGCGGCGTAGACAGCTCTGTGGCTGCCGTTATGCTGTCCAAGGCTGTGGGCAAGCAGCTTACCTGTGTGTTCGTGGACCACGGCCTGCTCCGGAAAAATGAGGCTGAGGAAGTTTGCCAGGTCTTTGGCCCGGAAGGCAACTATGAGCTGAACTTTGTCTGTGTCAATGCCCGGCAGCGTTTTTATGATAAACTGGCCGGAGTTACCGAGCCTGAGAAGAAGCGGAAGATCATTGGCGAGGAGTTTATCCGTGTCTTTGAGGAGGAAGCTAAGAAGATTGGGGCAGTGGATTACCTGGTACAGGGAACCATCTATCCTGACGTGGTGGAATCCGGTGTGGGCGGAGAGTCCACCGTTATTAAGAGCCACCATAACGTAGGTGGTCTGCCCGATTATGTGGACTTTAAGGAAATCGTGGAGCCCCTCCGTGACCTGTTCAAGGATGAAGTCCGTCAGGCTGGACGGGAACTGGGAATTCCTGAGTATCTGGTCAGCCGTCAGCCTTTCCCGGGTCCCGGACTGGCAATCCGTATCATCGGAGATGTAACCCCCGAGAAGATTGCCATGGTTCAGGATGCAGATGCTATCTGGCGTGAGGAAATCGCCAAAGCCGGTCTGGATAAGCAGGTGAACCAGTATTACGCAGCTCTCACCAATATGCGGAGCGTTGGCGTAATGGGGGACGAGCGTACCTATGATTACGCTATTGCTCTCCGTGCTGTCACCACTACTGACTTTATGACTGCTGAGTCTGCCGAGATTCCCTGGAGTGTTCTGGGCACCGTCACCAGCCGGATTGTCAATGAGGTCAAGCATGTAAACCGTGTCCTCTATGACTGCACCGGTAAACCCCCGGCCACCATCGAGTTTGAATAATAGACTGAACCCCGGAGATGCTGATAGAGTAGGCATCTCCGGGGTTGTTTTATGTTTCTGAACTTTGATTTTTATTGTCCGAGTAATACCGAAATATCTTAGATAGCGGCGAGAAGCACCGTCGCAGTAGGAGGTATCGGACTATGGTTTATGTGAAAAGGGTTTTACAAAAATCAGCCAGCCTGAATAGGCCGGCTGATTCCCTGAAATGATTCCGTATAAAGGGTTAATTATCTGAACCAGAATTTATTCTGATGGATTCCCTGATGCACGGAAAGCTATATTACATTACTTTTCATCAATAATAATTTTCTTGCATTCCTCACAGCGGTATCCGGTAATCCTGTCACCATTAAAGCGTCCCAAAGCACCGCCCTCATCATTAAGACGGAACTTATCCAGTCCGCTCTGCCACCACAGGGCCTCATTGCTGCACACTTTACCTTGCATCATTTCTTTTCCGCAAAATGGACAATTCAAAATACACCGCTCCCTTCCAGAACCTAATCTATGATTTTAAGTATATCATAATATAACTATCAATGATATGCTTTTACAAAAATCACGCTGGGTGATATTGTATTATTTAACCGTATATATGATGATAATGTGTTGCAGGCCTGGTGAAAATCTCGTTTTTTAAGAAACAGGAATTTCTGATGCAACCAGAAGAAATAAATGAAAAGGAGAAGAGGAAATGGTAGTATTGATAACTGGGGCATCTCATACCGGGAAAACGCTCCTTGCCCAGAAAATCCTTGAAGAATACAAAATCCCCTACCTGTCAATTGATCATTTGAAAATGGGACTTATCCGCAGCGGATGCACACAGCTGACTCCCGTGGAGGATGAGGCGCTGACAGATTATCTGTGGCCAATTCTCCGTGAAATCATAAAAACTGCAATAGAAAATGGGCAGAATTTAACCATAGAAGGCTGTTACATCCCTCTTGATTGGAAGAAGGACTTTGAAGAGAAATACCTTGCACAGATAAAATATTACTGCCTTGTTATGAGCAGCAACTATATTAAAGAGCATTTTTCCGAGATAAAGAAATATGCTGGTGTAATTGAAAATCGGGTGAGTGACGACTCCTGTACTATGGACACGGTTATGCAGGAGAACGCATATTATCTGGAACAGGCTCAAAAATATGGGTTGGAGTATCTGCTGATAGATGAGGCTTATCAAATTCAGATACAACTATGATCATAATTAAAGAAGGACCAGCTGTATAAAACAGTCGGTCCTTCTTTAAGTTACTCAATTAAATAGGCCTGTATTGGTTACAGCTTCAGTAAGCGCCAGGCCTGTTTCAGGGTGAATCGGTAGAGCAGATAAAACAGGGTAGAACAGATGGCGGCCAGGGCCAGACAAACAGCAAAAGCAACAGCCTCATTGGCATCAATTCCCCAGACCCGTCCGTTGCCCAGAAGAATGAGGAGATAGAAGCAGAGAATCAAAACGGTGCCGGTGAGCAGGGGTGCCAGAAATACCCGTTTGACCTGGCCTTGGGCGGTTTTCCGCCGATAGGCGGCGGAAGCACCCAACTTGTGAAGATCTTCATAAACCCAAAGGTTGGAAAGAATCAGGCTTTGGCTCCGGGTGTACAAAATTACACTGACTGCTGCAAAACAAAGAATGGAAATGAAGATAAAGAGCAGGAGATAGACTGCATAGGTGGAGAGAAAATCACCCTCGTCCAGCGCCTGGAATTGAGGCATGTACAGCCAGTTGGTGCGGAAGGAAGAACTGTCCGGCCGGGTCAGGTCGATAACAGGGAGATTCAATTCTTCCACCTGGTCTCCCCAATAGACTTCGCCGGCCTTTTCTGCATTCATTTTACTGATTCGGTCATAACCGTCAAAGACCGCCGTCTCAGGGCCGGAGGATTCTACGATTCTGTGAAACAGATCTTTTGCCAGGGCATAGCTGTCATTCTCCGCATCAAAGACCACCTGTACCTCCTGCCATTCGGGCGTAAGTCCCTGGATAAGCTGGGCGTAATCCTGGTCGGAGAGAAGGTAGATGTCGGAAAGTAAACGGCTGGAAAGAGGAGAAGGCAAGGTTTCCACCTTCAAAGATTGTCCCGTCACCGGATTGGTAACCAGGGAGATAGAGGATGGATAGCCGTACCGGTCTAAAGAGGCAATGCATTGTCCGGACTCCAAGGTCAAATTATCTCTGGCCAGGGTATTCCATGCGGAAACAGAGAAAAAACGTCCTTCTGACCGCATTTCCTGGTACTGGACCGTGTATGTTACACCCATAGGTCCCTCGGTCTCCACCTCGGTCTCGCCGTCGATGGCCAGTGTGATAGAAGAGACCTCCCGGTAATTTACCACCTGAGCAGAATAGGACTGGGCCAGTTCCTGGATTTCAGCTTGAGAAATCATCTCCTGATCTGCCCGATAAAAGAACTGGTAGTCTGCTTCACGATTTTTTAGGGCGGCCTGGCTGGAGGTCATCATCATGGGGGTGTAGAAGGAAGCAAAGTAGGCACCTGCCACCAAAACTGTCACCACCAGCATATTCCGGACGGTTTGCCGGCCCTGAAACTGCATCATGCCGCTTTCAATCAGATGGGCATACCGGCGTTTTCCACGGTGCCAGCCCCCTACCACAGTGAAGAGAAGGACCCAGTACAACCCGACCAGGGCAGGAAGATAAAAGACAGCGGTGAGCAACCCGGGAGCATACCACTGAAGGACCCGGACGCAGAAACTGGGGGCAAAGTACCCCAGGCTGCCGCCCAGAACAATCAGGAGAATGCCACCCCACCCATACCAGGAGGGAACAGCCCGGACCGGTTCAGGACGATGACTTTCGTGGATGATATCCAACACATTTACCCGGGCAAGAAAGCGGTTCTCCATAATGAGAAGCAGGAAAAGAACAAAAAGAAAAAAGAGAAAGGGAACGGTATAAGCACGCAGGTTAAAGATGAAAAGCATTTCGGGGGTATCCACCAGAAACAGCCGAAAAAGGGACCAGATCCCCCAGCAGAGAGGAGTCCCCAGAATCAGACCCGCACCGCAGGATTCCAAGGTCAGGCCCAGGACCTCCCGGCAGAGCTGGCGGTTCAAAGCCCGGCGGCTCATTCCCAGAGCCAGCAGGACACCGGCTTCCCGGGATTTGTACCGAAAAAAGAGTCCTGCCGCATAGAGGGAAAAAGCCCCGCAGCCGATGACGGCCAGAACAAAAATCATCATGACCTGTTTCCGGGAATCGCCGCCCTGAGGCAGCACTGTCTGGACAGTGGGGGAATACATCATCATGGAAAAGGCAGTGATGAGAAGAACTGCAAAAAAGAGACATCCTGAAAGGAGAAGATACTGTCCTCTCCCTTTCTTCCGCAATGTTGCAAAGACAGCAGTAAGATTTTTCATGACTCCTTCACCTCACTTGACTCCCGGATGGAATCCAGAAGCGCATCCTGGAATTCCCGGCGTTCCTTTTCTTCACGTTCCAAAGTCATCTGCACATTTCCATCCTTGAGGATGATGACACGGTCACAGAAGCTGGCGGCATAGGAATCGTGAGTCACCATGAAGATGGTGGCGGACAGCTGAGTCTTGGCCTGGAGAAAGGCGTCAATCACCTTTTGGGCAGATTTGGAATCCAGGTTTCCGGTAGGCTCGTCGGCAAGAATCACCTGGGGATTATTGATAAGGGCACGGGCTACGGCAGTGCGCTGACGCTCTCCGCCGGAGATGTCTGCGGGATACTTGTTCTTGATATGGGAGATTCCAAACAAATCACAGAGAAGGTCAGCGCTCTTCTCCATGGCCGGAACATTTTTCCCCCCAATGATGCGGGGCAGCATAATGTTCTCTCGGACAGTCAGACCATCCAGCAGAAGAAAATCCTGAAAGACAAACCCCAGCTTTTCATTCCGGACCCGGGCCAGCTGCTCCTCCTTCAACTGAGAAAGCTCCAGATTGCCCAGTAAAATCTTCCCTGAATCGGAGGGAATATAACAGGAGATAGAGTTGAGAAGGGTGGACTTTCCGGACCCGGAAGGCCCCATTACCCCTACAAATTCCCCCTTCTTTACCTCCAGGGAAACTCCCTTCAAAACAGGATATTTTTCTCCTCCTACCAGGAAGGATTTGCACAGATTCTGAACCGATAACATGGGAACACTCCTTTCTTTTGATTTCACCATATCACCCTTGGGAAAGGGGCTGCAACGGGGGTTGTCATTTTTGGAAGCCGAGAGGGAATCTTTTGCGGGAACTTGTAATAAATGGCAGGCAGATGGTAATAATCGGTTTTGAAAATGGAGGAAGCTGTGATAAAATAGGGAACAGACAAGAGAAAGGAATGGTTACCATTGCTGTCCATTGGAATCTGTGATGACAGCCAGGACAGCCGCCAAAGCCTGAAATGGCTTCTGGAAGGCATTCTGGAGAGTAAGAATACAGAACACACCATTTATGAATTTTCCTCGGGGGAAACCCTTCTTGCTTGGATTCAAAAGCACCCCAACGAAATTGATCTTCTCTTTCTGGATATTGAGATGGGAGAAATCAACGGAATGGAGACCGCCCGACAGCTGCGGCAGCGGCATCCTTTGCTGCAGATGGTTTTTGTCACCGGCTACTCGGACTATGTGTTTGATGGCTATGGTGTAGGTGCTCTGGGGTATCTGATGAAGCCTGCCAAAAGGGAACAGCTGGAGGAGATTCTTACCAGAAGTCTGGGAAAGCTCTGCAGGGAATCCCAGCTGGTGTACTCCTGTCGGGACGGGGACCGGTGGTTCCGAATCCCGGCAAAAGAGATCCTCTACTTTGAGTCAGACCGCCGGAAGGTGAACTGTGTGACCCGGGACCAGGTATACAGCTTTTACGGGAAGCTGGACCAGGTAGCCCGGGAGGTGGAGAACTGGGGCTTTGTAAGGATTCATCAAAGGTATCTGGTCCGAAGCGCTGCCATCCGCCAGATCTGCGGCACCGAGGTGACGGTGGGGGATAAGACCTTGCCCATCAGCCGAAGCTGCCACCAGGCGGCACTGCTGGCCCTGACCCGGACTGCTCTGGAGGAATAGGCTTTCTATGAAAAACGCAGCAATTTTTTTTGTGGGACCCTATATGCTCCTTGCCGCCATGAGTGCTTTTTTCCTTTACCGAATCTGCGGAAGATTCGCAGAGCACAAGGAAAGCCGCTGGGCAAGAATCCTTTTGTTTGGTACCTTCCTGCTGACCAGTACCATGGTGGTCTGGATAGGCGACAATAATTTTGCATTGATGCTGCCCTTTTATCTGACTGCATTTTACCTGGCAACCAAAGGAAACCGACTGGGCAGGCTGACCGTGGGCGGAATTTTTTTCTGCCTGATTACCGCCCTGTGTTCCATAACCGATTCCTACCTTATTCCTGTTGTGGGATATGGCGTGTCCCGGGCGCTGCGGCCGGCCGCTTTTGGACTGCTTTATCTTTTATTTTTCCGGCAAATTCAAAAACCGGCGGTTCACCTTCCGAACCGGCTGTGGAGACTTTGCGCCGGGCTGACCCTGCTTTCCGTTGTGACTTTGTCGGTCCTGATTCTTCCCACCTATTGGATGGAAGGCTATTCCCGGGCCAATGATTTATCCATGCTTCAGGGTGCGTTTATCCTGCCTCTGACTATCTTGGTTTCGGTTATGATTCTTTTCAGTATCCTGATTCTGGATGATTACGAAAGGAAAGCCCAGGCTGCCACCCTGTCCCAAATGCGGGAGTTCTATTATCAAAACCTGCAAAAAGAACAAAGGCAGATTCGAACCCTTCGTCACGATTTGAGAAACCACCTGAACACGGTACGGGGACTTTTGAAAGAAGGACAGGAGGAACGGGCGGAGAAATACCTGGAAGCGCTTACGGAATCTCCGGCTCTCCAAAAATCCCGGCGGGTCTGCGAAAACGAAATTGTAAATGTGGTGCTGGCCTCCAAGGCAGAGGAAATGGAGGAGAGAGGGATTCATCTGGATTTGAAAATATCCCTGCCCCCTCAGCTGCTGTTGGCAGATACCGATCTTTGCGCCCTTTTGGGGAATGCTTTGGACAATGCCATGGAAGGAGCGGAGAAATCTCAGGATAAAAAAATATTCCTCCGTTGTAAGGAGGAATATGGAATGTTTATGCTTCTTCTCCGGAACTCCTGGGCTGGGGATGGGGAACCGGACCTGTCCACTACCAAGGAGGACAAGTTTCTCCATGGGTTCGGACTTCCCGGAATGCGGGAAATCACCAGCCGGTACGGAGGGGTCCTGGAAGCAGGCCCCAAAGAAAACTTCTTTGAGCTGGTGGTCAATATCCCTCTGAAATAAAAGAAAGCCCCCAGACTTTTGGGGGCTTTCTTTTATTTTGAAGACTCAGTTGGCAGTAAGCCGGACTTCTACCGAATCCTTTCCCAGCAAATCGGTCAGCTCCTGCCGGGTAAGTCCTTCTATATGTCCCAGCTTGGTATAGCTCCAGGAATTGGAACCATAAAAGAGAACCATCTGATCACTGGTATAGAGCACAATGTCTCCGGGGCTGGTGGTTATCTGCCGGTCACTGGAAGAAAAACTCTGGGGCAGAGAGCCTACCTGTTCAAATCCGCCGTACCGGGAAGTGCTGACCAGGATGTCTTTCTCCTGTACATACTCGGCCAGTTCTGCCACCGCCTGGTTGTCCTCCCAACTTACGGTCAGCTCTGTTCCATCCACTGTGAGTACTAGATTTTTCATGCTGCTGTTATCCTCCGATTCTGGACTTTCTTGGGGTGTTGGGGTGGCAGACTCCTCCGCTGTGGGGGTGGGGGTGGGAAGATTGTTACTGCTTCTGGCGCAGGCGGTGGCTGCCAGCCCAATTGTAAAAAACAGAAATAAAGATAAAAGCTTTTTCATTTCAGATATTCCTGGAAAAAGTTCTTGATTTTCTCAAAGGGAATTACATCCAGCCGGTCGTACAAGTCCACATGAGAAGCACCAGGAATGAGGAGAAGCTCCTTGTTGTCACCGGTCAGCTTTTTGAAGGCATCCTTGCTGAAATAGCAGGAATGAGCCTTCTCTCCATGGACCAAAAGAACAGCAGAGCGAATCTCCTGGCTGTACTGCAAAATAGGCATGTTCATAAAGGGCAGGGAGGAGGTGACATTCCAGCCGTTGTTGGAGTTAAGGGAACGGGGATGATATCCACGGCCGGTTTTGTAATAGTCATAATAGTCTTTTACAAACTGAGGCGCATCCTCAGGAAGAGGGTCCACTACACCGCCGGCCAGGGCATAGGTGCCGTTTTGATAATCCCGGGTGCGCTGTGCGTTCATGGCAGCCTTCTTTTCATACCGGGCCTGGGGGGTATCCTCGCTGTCAAAATATCCGTTGGCATTGACCCGGGTCATGTCATACATGGTGGAAGCAACAGTGGCCTTGATACGGGTGTCCTGGGCGGCGGCATTGATGGCCATACCGCCCCAGCCGCAGATCCCGATGATGCCGATTCTTTCGGGGTCTACATAATCCTGAACGGAAAGAAAATCAACAGCGGCGCAGAAGTCTTCAGTGTTGATATCGGGGGAGGCCACATACCGGGGACTGCCTCCGCTTTCACCGGTAAAGGAAGGGTCAAAGGCCATGGCGGCAAATCCCAGCTCTGCCATGGTCTGGGCATAAAGACCGGAGGACTGCTCCTTCACAGCTCCGAAGGGACCAGACACTGCAATGGCGGGCAGCTTCCCGGAGGCGTTCCGGGGCAAATACAGGTCTGCCGCCAGGGTAATACCGTAGCGATTGTGAAAGGTGATCTTGCTGTGATTTACCTTATCACTCAGAGGGAAAACCTTGTCCCATTCCTGGGTCATATTCAACTGTTCCATAACAAAAACCTCCTGTTTACAGAAAAATCAGGTCAGGGATTTTCCGGCTTCATACGCCTTCTCCAGAGCGGGATGACCTTGAATATCGCCGGGCTCGGTCACTCCGCCGGCAAAGATGGTATCCACAAACTGACAGCGGTCAAAGCAGTCCACCCATCCCTGGATGGCTTTGATGGCTCCCTCCGGAGTAGAAGGCTCATCTTCAGCGGCGCAGGTAAGGAAATAAACCTTGGTAAAAGCATAGTCGGAATCGTAGAGGGGATTGGCCCGGTCCAGCATGGTTTTCAGCTGACCGCTGATACTGTAATAATAAACCGGGGAAGTAAAGACGATTACCTGGGCATCATGCATCCGGGTGGCAATTTCCCGGGCATCGTCCTGAATCACACAGTGTCCCAGCTTGTGGCAAGCCATGCAGCCTTTGCAGAAACCGTAACTGGCCTGACGAAGATAAACGGTATCGACCTGGTGCCCTGCCTCACGGGCACCTTTGGCAAAAGCATCGGCCAGCATTTCGGAATTGCCCGACTTGCGGGGGGAGGAAGAAATAATCAAAACTTTTTTGCTCATAAGGATTCTCCTTTTAAATGGCTTGAAGTGCGGCTTATGATTTGATATACTAATCATAAATCCTAAACCTGACTTTAGGTCAAGATGTATTTTGAAAAAATTAGGGGAGGTGCGGGTATGTATACCATAGGACAGATATCAGAGATGTTTAACTTGCCTATTTCTACCCTCCGGTATTACGATAAACAAGGATTTTTCCCGGGAATGAAACGAACTTCCGGAATTCGAAAATTCGGCGATGAGGAAATAGAGACCCTCAAGGTGATTGAATGCCTGAAAAAATCCGGACTGGAGCTAAAGGACATCCGGCAGTTTATTGATTGGTGCGCCCGGGGGCCTGCCACCTACCCGGAGCGGAAGGCATTGTTTGAGCGGCAGAGAGAACAGGTGGAAGGGAAAATCGCCCGAATGCATAAGGTTCTGGATATGCTGAAATTCAAGTGCTGGTACTATGAGCAGGCTCTGGCAGACGGCGGCGAAGAAAAAATCAAGGCCATGATTCCGGAAGGACTTCCCGGAGAAATCAGGGCGGCTTACCAGAGCGCACACCAGGAATAAATCCTTTTACTGGAAGGAAAAAGCAGCTGTTTCCCCTTGACAGGGACGAGGAAATTATATACAATGAACATTGTTCAGTTTGAGGTGATGGGATGAACACTATTGTAACATCCAAAGAGGAAATCCTGAAAGCCAGCCGGGAACTGATTCGTCAGGAGGGCTGGTCAGCGGTAAATATCCGCTCTGTGGCAGCCGCCTGCGGGGTATCGGTAGGGTCCATTTACAACTATTTCGGCTCCAAGACGGAGCTGGTAAGTGCGGCAGTGGAGAGTGTCTGGTGTGAGATTTTTCACCGCCCGGAGGATACTACTGTATTCCGGGATACCCAGGCCTGTATCAGATGGATCTACGGAAGGATGGAGTACGGATGCGCCCGGTATCCCGGCTTTTTTAATCTCCATTCTTTAGGGTTCATGCGGCAGGACAAATCTGCGGGAAAAGAAAAGATGCAGCAGACCTGGCAGCATATTCTGGAAGGTCTGTGTTCAGTATTGAAACATGACCCTGCCGTGCGCCAGGATGCATTTACCCGGGACTTCACAGCGGAAAAATTTGCGGATGTTCTGTTTTCTCTCATGCTTTCTGCATTGCTTCGGCAGGACTATGACCCAACCACAGTGCTGGAAATTGTCCGCAGGACTATCTATTAAAAGAATCCCACCGTGGGTGGGATTTTTAACCCACCAAAATGAACGATGTTCAGAAACGGAGGCTGACTCGTGAAAGTAAAACGAAATACACTGCTGCTTTTAGCCTGCCTTATATGGAGCGCAGCAGGATTTAACATTCTTCGAATTGGGCTGGCGGCTTATCCGGCTTATTTATCTTTGCTGAATGTTTTGCTGTCTGTGCTGGTTTTTGGAGTATTCCAGAAATTCATCTTCGGAAAGCTGGTGAAAAAGCACACCACCAGAATCACTGCCTACCAGGAGGAACGGCACTTCTTCTGGAAATTCTTTGATGGAAAGTCCTTTGCCATCATGGCAATTATGATGACCGGGGGAATCGCTCTGCGTTCGGGTGGTCTTGCTCCGGAAGTGTTTATCGCCGTATTTTATACGGGACTGGGAGCATCATTGCTTCTGGCCGGAATTCTGTTTGGCTGCAACTACGGCAAAGCAGCTCTTTCCCGCAGCCGCAGTTGAAAATACGATAGAGATAAGGAGAATAACCTATGCAGGCAATTGTAGAAACTTTGTTTGATGCGGTCTATCTGACCAGTGTCATTACCATTGGCGTTTTGATGATTCGGGGATGTAAAGGAAATTCCCAGTTCCGGCTGTTCGGCTGGATGGCCGTGGTCCTGGGGGCAGGGGATGCCTTCCATCTGGTACCCCGGGCTCTGGCGCTCTGCACCACCGGGCTGGAAAACTATACCGTTCCTCTGGGACTGGGAAAATGGATCACTTCTGTGACCATGACCATTTTCTATGTTCTGCTCTACTATGTGTGGCGCCAGCGGTATCATGTTACGGGGAAAAAGGTGATTACCGCCGCAGTCTACGGACTGGCCGGAATCCGGATTCTGCTTTGCATGATGCCTCAGAACCAGTGGCTCAGCGCTCAGGCACCCCTCTCCTGGGGAATCTACCGGAACATTCCCTTTGCGCTTTTGGGCCTTCTCATCATTGTGATGTTCTATGGAAGTGCCAGGGAACATAAGGACACCGCTTTCCGCTGGATGTGGCTGACTATTGTGTTGAGCTTTGGATTCTATATTCCCGTGGTGCTCTGGGCCGATACCATCCCCATGATTGGGATGCTGATGATTCCCAAGACCTGCGCCTACGTCTGGACCGTGCTGATCGGTTACTTTGCCATGAAGAAGGAAGTAAAATAAAGGAGGGTCAAGTATGAAAAAATACATGAACGCAGCCCTGGCATATAGCCTGGTAGCTATGGCCGGAGGAGTATTTTACCGGGAGTTCACCAAGTTCAACGGATTTACAGGTAAAACAACTTTGGGAGTAGTCCACACCCATTATTTCGTATTGGGGATGGTGTTCTTCCTGCTTCTTTTGCTGTTGGAAAAGAACTTCTCCTTTACCCAGAAGAAAACCGGCAAAGCCCTGGCGGCTTACCACATCGGCCTTAACCTGGCCGGGGTTATGTTCCTGGTCCGGGGGATTCCCCAGGTTCTTGGGATGGAGCTTTCCACCGGCATGAATGCTGCAATTTCAGGAATGGCCGGCATCGGGCACATCCTTCTGGGAGTCAGCATGGTTCTGATTCTGCTCCAAATCAAAAACCGGGTGGATAAAGAATGATATTTCAAAGAGAAAAGGGCCCTCGGGCTCTTTTTTCTTTTTGCAAAAAAGAATTGAAAAATCCGTTGGCAGAGAGGGACTTTTTGGCTATAATACTTGAGGACAATCTTCCTGGAAAAAATTTTTTGAAAAAATCAAAACTGATGCA